>NZ_WFKJ01000039.1 GCF_009208075.1 Poseidonibacter ostreae
TTTCCTTAAAGAATAAAGTCTGTTGATAAGAAGTTAGATTTGTGATCTCTTAGGATACTTGAAACTATCTCTTTATTCTCAGGACTCTCTTTGATTGCAACCATTGATCTAATACTAAATGCTCTTAAAGCATCACTAACTGAAAGTGTACTTTGTGCAGAATCTTTTCTTCCTGTAAAAGGAAAGATATCTGGACCTCTTTGACATTGAGCATTTATATTAACTCGACTTACTAAATTTACTAAACTATCTATCATTTTTGCAATTTCATCTGAGTTATTACCAAAAACACTTACTTGTTGACCATAGTTTGATTCCATTAAATACTTCATCGGCTCTTCTATATTTTTATATGTAAGAATTGGTACAACTGGACCAAACTGCTCTTCTTCATAAACTCTCATATCTTTATTTACTGGATATAAAACTGCTGGAAACATAAATGTATTTTTAATAGTTCCACCATTTTTATTTATAACTTTTGCACCTTTTTTAGTTGCATCATCTATTAAATCTTTTAAATATTGAGTTTTATTCTTTTCAGGAAGTGGTGTAATTTGAACATCTTTATCCCAAGGCATACCAAATTTTATTTCATCAATTTTTGCATTAAATTGTTCTAAGAAACTTCCTACAATATTTTCATGCACAAAAAGTATTTTTAAAGCTGTACATCTTTGTCCATTATAAGATAGACTTCCAGTAACACACTCATTTACTGCAATTTCTAAATTTGCATCAGGCATAATAATTCCTGCATTTTTAGCTTCTAGACTTAAAACTGATCTTAATCTATTTAACTTTGGATGATGATGTTCTAAAGTTGCTGCAACTTTTGAGCTTCCAATAAAAGCTAAAACATCAATCTTACCACTTTTCATTAAAGGTGTTAATAACTCTTCTCCACTTCCATATAAAGTATTTACAACACCTTTTGGAAAAGAATCTCTAAATGCTTCAAGTAATGGTTTATGTAATAATACACCAAATTTTGGTGGTTTAAAGATTACTGAATTTCCCATAATAAGTGCAGGAATTAAAGTGGTAAATGTTTCATTTAATGGATAATTAAATGGTCCCATACATAAAGTAACACCCAAAGGAGATCTTTTAATTTGAGCATAAAGTCCAGATTCAATTTCAAGTTGAGAGTTTTTTCTATCTAATTCTTTTAATGCTTCAATTGTATCTTTTATATATTCAACTGTTCTGTCAAACTCTTTTTGTGAATCTTTTAAAGGTTTACCAATCTCCCACATTAAAAGATTTACTACTTCATCTCTTTTTTCTAACATTTTGAAAGTGAAGTTTTCAACTGCTTTAATTCTTTGAGATACTTTCATTTGTGGCCATTCACCCATTCCATAGTTGTAAGCCCCAACTGCAGAATCTAAAGCTAATTGAGCCTCATTTTGAGTAAGTATTGGATAAGAGCCTAATTTTACTTGTTTATTATCATTATCTTTAAGACATATGGGAGAGTATACATCTTGTTTTGCACCTTTCCAATGCTTTATTGTTCCATCAATTAGATATTCATCTTGAACTAATTGCGATTCTAAACTATATTCTTTTGGTATTTCATTTTTATTTATATAAACTGTATCAAATTTTTTATTCGTTTGCATATTATATCCTTTTGCTCAAATTCATCATAACATTATAATGATAGAAACATTAATTTAAACTTAATCTTAAAATATTATAAAATAATAATTTTATTGAGATTTTTTAAGTTTGAGAGATTAAAATAATCTCTAAACTTGTGAGTATTAGTAGAAGTTATTTTCTAGTTAACGTACGTTCAATAGCATCTTTCCAGCCATCATAAAGTTTTTCTCTTGTTTCACTTTTCATATTTGAATTAAACCTTTTTTCTAGTATCCAATTTTTTGAAAACTCTTCCTTTGAAGGATAAAACCCTACTTTCATTCCAGCAAGCCATGCAACTCCTAGTGCAGTTGTTTCTAAAATCTCTGGTCTATCTATTGTTGCACCTAAAATATCTGATAAAAATTGCATTGTATAATCAGAAGAAGCCATTCCTCCATCAACACGTAAAATAGTTTTATTATTTGATGCTTCATCAAAATTACATAAATCATCTTTCATAGCTTCTAATAAATCTTTTGTTTGGTAAGCAACACTTTCCAAAGCCGCCTTGGAAAACTCATTGGGACCAGTAGCCCTGGTTAATCCATAAATTGCACCCCTACAAGTAGTATCCCAATAAGGAGCTCCTAAACCTGTAAAAGCTGGAACCATATATAGTTGCTGATTTACATCTGCTTTTTTTGCTAACTCTTGTGCATCTTTTGCATGATTAATGATTTTTAATCCATCTCTTAACCATTGGATAACTGCACCTGCAATAAATATTGAACCTTCAAGTGCATATGTTATTTTTCCATCTAGTCTGTATGCAATTGTTGTTAAAAGTTTATTCTTTGAAGTAACCATTTTATCACCAATATTTAAAAGAGCAAAACAACCTGTACCGTAAGTTGATTTCACCATTCCTGGTTCAAAACATGCTTGTCCAATTGCTGCAGATTGTTGATCTCCAGCAACGCCACTAATTGATATTTCTTTACCAAAAAACTTTTTATTTACTATTGCAAAATCATCCGCACAATCTTTTACTGTAGGAAGTATATTCATAGGAATATCTAATAATTTACAAATTTCTTCATCCCATTTATTTGTTTTGATATTAAAAAGCATTGTTCTTGCCGCATTTGTAGCATCTGTAACATGATTTTCTTTTTCACTTAGTTTCCAGATTAAAAAAGAATCAACAGTACCAAATAATAAGTCCCCGTTAATAGCTTTTTGCTTTGCCCCATCTACATTGTCAAGAATCCATTTTAATTTCATTCCAGAGAAATAAGGATCAAGTAATAAGCCTGTTTTTTCTACAATTGTTTTTTCATAACCTTGTTCTTTAAGGGAACTACACTCTTTTGCAGTTCTTCTATCCTGCCAAACAATTGCATTATAAATAGCCTCACCTGTATTTTTATCCCATACAACGGTTGTTTCTCTTTGATTAGTAATTCCTATAGATACTATATCTTCAATAGTTGCGTTTGCTTTTTTTAGTACATTCTTACAACTATTTATCACAGTTTCAAAAAGATCATTTGGATTATGTTCAACCCATCCTGAATTTGGAAAATATTGAGGAAACTCTTCTTGTGATACTGCTTCAATTTTCATTTGCTTATTAAATAATATGGCACGACTTGAAGTTGTACCTTGATCTATTGCTAAGATGTATTTCATAATTGCCTACTTAAGTATATTCATTTGTTAGATTTTGTTAGTATAGCAAAAGTTAAGAATTAATCTCAACTTTTACTAATTTTTATAGATATTATTTTGTCCAAGATTTGATTAATTCATCATAAGAAATAGTCTGTGCTTGTGGTTTCTCATTAACTAATTTAGGTTTTGGAGAACCTTCTTTTTTTAACCAATAAGAAGCATCACTTTTCTTATTAAGTTTTGGACCAATATCACCTTGAACACCAGCTCTTTCAAGTCTTTTAAGAACTTTTTCTTGTGCTTCACAAAGTGAATTTAAAGCTTCTTGTGCAGTTTTTGCCCCAGAAGATGCATCCCCAATATTTTGCCACCATAATTGTGCTAATTTTGGATAATCAGGTACATTTGTTCCCGTAGGAGACCATTGTATTCTAGCAGGTGATCTATAGAACTCTATAAGTCCACCAAGTTTAGGTGCTCTTTTTGTAAATGACTCATGGTTAATAGATGATTCTCTAATAAATGTTAACCCTACATGAGATTTCTTTAAATCAACTGTTTTTGATGTAACAAACTGCGCATATAACCATGCAGCTTGAGAATTTTTAACAGGAGTTGATTTCATTAAAGTCCAAGAACCAGCATCTTGATAACCAATTTTTGTTCCCTCAGTCCAGTAAGCACCATGTGGTGATGGAGCCATTCTCCATTTTGGAGTTCCATCTTCATTTACTACAGCAATTTTTTCTTTAACCATATCTGCTGTAAAGGCAGTATACCAGAACATTTGTTGAGCAATTTCACCTTGAGCAGGAACTGGTCCAGCTTCAGAGAATACCATACCAGCAGCACTTGGTGGTGCATATTTCTTTAACCATTCGTTATATTTATTAATTGCATAAACAGCAGCTGGAGAGTTTGTAGCTCCTCCTCTTTCAATACAAGAACCAACTGGTTGAGATTTTTCATTTACTCTAATTCCCCACTCATCAACAGGAAGACCATTTGGTTCACCTACATCACCCATTCCTGCCATTGACATCCAAGCATCAGTAAATCTCCAACCTAATGATGGATCCTTTTTACCATAATCCATGTGTCCATAAACTTTTTTACCATCAATTACACGTCCTGTAAAGAACTCAGCAATATCTTCATAAGCAGACCAGTTAACTGGAACACCTAAGTCATAACCGTATTTTGCTTTAAAATCAGCCATATTTTTTGGATCTGCAAACCAGTCAGCTCTAAACCAATAAAGGTTAGCGAATTGTTGATCTGGTAATTGATATAGCTTTCCATCAGGACCTGTTGTAAAAGAAGTACCTATAAAATCTTCTAAATCTAAGCCAGGATTAGTAACTGCTTTACCATCGTTTGCCATCCAATCTGTTAAATCTCTAGCTTGCTTATATCTCCAATGAGTTCCAATTAAATCTGAATCATTAATATAAGCATCATATATATTTTGACCTGTTTGCATTTGTGTTTGTAATTTTTCAACAACATCACCTTCACCAATAATGTCATGAATTACTTTAATTCCTGTTAAGTCATAAAATGCTTTTGTTAATGTTTTACTTTCATAAACGTGCGTTCCAATACCTTCTGATACAACTTTAATAGTCATACCTTTATAAGGTAAGGCTGCTTTTTCAAACCAATCCATTTCAGCTTTTTGTTCAGCTTTTGTTAATACTGAGGGTTGGAATTCATCCATCCATTTAGTCATATCTGCTGCACTTAAAGTAGAAGCACTTAATCCTAAACCTAATACTGTTGCAAGAACTGATGTAGTAATTCTTTTTTTTATTTCCATTTCTTTCCCCTTAAAATTAATATAAAACATTAGGTCTTTATACCCAACGGAAAACCGCTGCTGCATAAAGAACACAAACAACCATTCCTCCAAAAATTGGAGCACCAAATATTGCTAACCATGCCAGACAAATAAATGCCGAACCTAATAGACTAAGAAAAAGTCGGTCACCTGGAGTAGTTTCAATTCTTAATATACCTACTCTTGGAGCTTGGGGCCATTTAATGGCCCATATAATCATGATTAATAAAGCTACAAAAATACTTATAAAAAATATTGCAGTTGCATTTGTCCATGCCATCCATGATAAATCCATACCAAACCTCCTTAAACTCGTCCAAGAGATAGACCCTTGGCAATATGATTACGAACAAAATATATAACGATTGCACCAGGAACAAGTGTTAATACACCTGCTGCGGCTAAAACTCCCCAGTCAACTCCTGATGCTGAAACCGTTTTTGTCATTGTTGCAGCAATAGACTTTGCATTAACAGATGTCAATGTTCTACTAAGTAATAACTCTACCCATGAAAACATAAAACAAAAGAATGCTGCAACACCAATACCTGAAGCAATTAATGGAGTAAATATTTTTGTAAAAAATGCAAAAAAACTAAATCCATCAACATATGCTGTTTCATCTATTTCTTTTGGTACACCACGCATAAAGCCTTCCAAAATCCAAACTGATAATGGTACATTAAATAATGTATGAGCTAAAGCCACCGCTATATGTGTATCAAATAAACCAACACTTGAATAAAGTTGAAAGAATGGCAGCGCAAAAACCGCTGGTGGTGCCATTCTGTTAGTTAATAACCAAAAGAATAAATGCTTATCACCCATAAATGAATATCGTGAAAAAGCATAAGCTGCAGGAAGTGCAACTAAAAGTGAAATCACTGTATTCATAACAACATAAGTCATAGAATTTATATATCCCCAATACCAAGAAGGGTCTGTAAATATTGTTATATAATTGTCAAATGTAAAATTAACAGGGAATAAAGAAAAAGTTCCTAATATTTCATCATTTGTTTTAAAACTCATATTAACTAACCAGTAAACTGGCAACATTAAAAATATAATATAAATAAGCATTATCGTAGGTGACTTACTACTAAAAAAACCTGTTTTTTCTCTTGAGCTATTCATTATTAAGCCTCCTTCTTATCAATATTAGTCATAATTGTAAAAAATGCCCATGAACATAATAAAATCACTAAGAAATAAATTAGTGAGAATGCAGCAGCAGGGCCTAAATCAAATTGTCCAATTGCCATTTTTACTAAATCAATAGATAGAAATGTTGTTGCATTTCCTGGACCACCACCTGTTACAACCATAGGTTCAGTATAAATCATAAAACTATCCATAAACCTTAGTAATGTTGCAATTAATAATACTCCCATCATTTTAGGAAGCTGTATATATCTAAAAATACTCCAATTTGATGCCTGATCAATTTTTGCTGCTTGATAATAAGCAGAAGGAATAGATTGTAATCCCGCATAACAAAGTAAAACAACTAAAGAAGTCCAGTGCCACACATCCATAACAATAATAGTAATCCATGCATCTAAAACATTTTGAGTATAGTTATATTCAATACCCATAGAAGCTAGAGTATAACCTAAAAGTCCAATATCAGATCTTCCAAAAATTTGCCAAATTGTTCCAACTACATTCCATGGAACTAAAAGTGGTAAAGCAACTAAAATTAAACAAGCAGATGCCCAAAAGCCTTTTTTAGGCATGTGAAGTGCTATAAAAATTCCTAGTGGTATTTCAATTAATAAAATAATACTTGTAAAAAGAATCTGTCTCCCAAGAGCATCATGTATTCTTTGCGAGTTTAGTATTTCCTCAAACCATTCTAATCCAACAGGAAAAAATTGATTATTTCCAAAGGTATCTTGAATAGAGTAATTAACAACTGTCATTAAAGGAATAACAGCAGAAAAACCTACTAATAAAAGTACTGGTAATACTAAAAACCATGCTTTTTGATTTACTGTTTTTTTCATGATAAAGCTCCTTCAACTAACCAATCATCAACATATACATTTACACCTTCATCTTTAAATCTAATACTATTCATAGTATTCGTAATTTTTACATCTTCTGGCACTATTATATTTACTTTACGATTATTGTATTTAGCTCTTACAATCTTGTGATGAGCTACATCTTCAATTCTTAAAATCTCTATTTTTATTCCCTCACCCTCTTCACATAATTCAATGTATTCAGGTCGTACTCCTAATTCAACTTTTCCTGATAATTTTTTATAAGTAGCATTAAGTTTAATTTCATGTTCTTGCAATTTTGCAATATTTCCTTCAACTTCTACTTCAAATATATTCATTCCAGGAGAACCAATAAAATATCCAACAAAAGTATGTGCAGGTTTTTCAAAAAGTTCTTCTGGTGTTCCTATTTGTAAAACACAACCTTTATTCATAACAACAACTTTATCAGCAAAAGTTAATGCTTCTGTTTGATCATGCGTAACAAAAATCATAGTATGCTTTAATTCTTTATGTAAAGCTTTTAGTTGAGTTCTTAATTCCCATTTCATGTGAGGATCAATTACAGTTAAAGGCTCATCAAATAAAATTGCATTAACATCTTCACGAACCATTCCTCTACCTAGAGAAATTTTTTGCTTAGCATCAGCTGTTAATCCATGAGCTTTTTTATCTAATAAATCTTCAACTTTAATTGCTCTTGCGATTGAACCAACTCTTTGTTTAATATACTGTTCATTGGCTCCTCTGTTTCGTAGAGGAAATTCTAAGTTTTGTCTTACAGTCATTGTGTCATACACAACAGGAAACTGAAAAACTTGTGCTATATTTCTATTTGCAGTATCTGCAAATGTTACATCTTTGTCATCAAATAATATACTGCCTTCAGAAGGTGTTAGAATTCCTGAAATTATATTTAACAAAGTTGATTTTCCACAACCAGACGGTCCTAAAAGTGCATAAGCTGCACCATCATCCCATTCATGATTTAAAGGTCTTAAAACATAGTCATCTATAGATTTTGGGTCTTTTATATAACTATGCGCTAAATTTGAAAGAGTTATTTTTGCCATATTATCTCCTCCTATCTTTCTTGCACATAAGATGCTGTATGAAGTAAATCACCATCTTTTGCAAAAACAAAAATATGTCGTGTATCTAAATAAACTGATAAATTTGAATTATATTCTAAATCATGAACTCCATGAACTAAACCAATCCAATTGTCATTATCGTGATGCATGTGTAAAAAAGTTTCTGAACCTGTAATTTCAGTAACATCTAAATGTGCTGAAAACTTAATTGCATTACCTGTATGCTTTTTAAGTTCTAAGTGATTTGGTCTAAATCCAAGTAAATAGTTTCCATCCTCTAACTTTTCTAAAACATCTTTTGTAGCTGCTTTTTCATTATTTCCATAATAAATAAAGTCGCCTTCTTTTTTTATATCTAAAAAATTCATTGATGGATTTGAAAATACTTTTGCAGTAGTAGCATTATTAGGGTTATGATAAACTTTTGAAGTTTCATCAAATTGAGTAATATTACCCTCCCATAAAGTTGCTACATTTCCACCTAATAATAAAGCTTCTTCAGGCTCAGTTGTCGCATAAACAAAAATAGCCCCTGATTCTTCAAACATTTTAGGAATTTCTTCTCTTAATTCTTCTCTTAATTTATAATCTAAGTTTGCTAAAGGTTCATCTAATAATACTAAACCTGAACCTTTAACTAGGGATCGAGCTAAAGCACATCTTTGTTGTTGGCCACCTGAAAGTTCAAGTGGTTTTCTATCTAACATGTTATCTAATCTCATTAACTTTGCAGTTTTTTTAACTTCTTTATCAATAAATGCTTCATCTTTTTTCATTATTCTTAAAGGTGCTGCAATATTATCATATACACTCATTGAAGGATAGTTAATAAATTGTTGATACACCATTGCTATTTTTCTATCTTGAACTCTCATTCCAGTAACATCTTTACCTTCCCAAAGAATGCTACCCGTTGTGGGAACATCTAAACCAGCCATAATTCTCATTAAAGTAGTTTTTCCGGATAGTGTACGACCAAGGAGTACATTCATCGTACCTTTTTTTAATTTTAAGTTGGCATTGTAAATATATGTTTGTCCATCTACTTTCATAGATATATTCTTAAGTTCTAAGGACATTAATTTTACTCCTTTTAATTTTATAAAATTCTATTGATATTTTTTCTTTACATCATAACATTATAATCTTAGTTTCAATAGTGACGTAGAGATTTTTAAATTTAGCTTAAATTTTTATTCACTTTTAACAAATTATGTATTTAATTGTCATTTTTAGAACATAACATTAAAATAGCATTCCTATTTTATGGTACATGTAGAGTTTAAACTTAATTATTGTTTAATTTTTTATACTAATATAGAAAAATTTATACTAAATTATTAATGACATAAAAGATTACTTTATCCACTATTATTGTTAATAAACTAAGTTAAATTAAGATTCTTTTTATATTTATCACATTATAATGTTTGATATAACATTATAACCTTATAATGAAAAGGATAATAAATTATGGGAAATATAAATTTTGATATTATAATAATAGGTGGAGGAGCAACTGGAAGTGGTATTGCATTAGATGCTGCATCAAGAGGTTATAAAACTCTACTTTTAGAAAAGAATGATTTTTCAGAAGGTACTAGTTCAAGAAGTACAAAATTAGTTCATGGTGGAGTTAGATATTTAGAAGCAGCTGTAAAAAAATTAGATATGGATCAATTCAATCTTGTTAAAGAAGGACTAAAAGAGAGATCAAGACTTTTAAAGAATGCTCCTCATTTATGTTCAAAATTAACTTTAGTTACACCTTTATATAAATGGTGGGAAGTTCCTTATATGTTTGCTGGTTTAACTTTATATGATTTAATTTCAGGGAAAAGAGCTTTAGGTAGAAGTTCAATTGTATCTAAAGATAAAATGATGCAAAAATTTCCTAATATTAAAAAAGAAGGTTTAGTTGCAGGTGTGAAATATTATGATGGTAGTTTTAATGATGCAAGATTAAACATTTCTTTACTTCAAACAGCTAAAAAATTTGATGCAATTTGTAAGAATTATAATGAGGTTGAATCTTTTAATTATAAAGATGGAAAAATCTCTGGAGTAGAAGTAAAAGATAGAATATCTGGGGAAACAATCACTTATAATTCCTCAATAATAATAAATGCTACAGGTGCATTCTCAGATAAAATTAGAGTACTTGATAATAAGAAAGCAAAAGAAATGCTTGATTTAAGTTCTGGTATTCATATTGTATTAGATAAAAAATACTTACCTTTAGAAGAAGGCTTAATGATTCCAAAAACACAAGATGGTAGAGTTCTATTTATTTTGCCATGGATGGGTAAATGTTTAGTTGGAACTACAGATGAAAAAACAATATTAAATGAAAGACCAGAAGTTACAAAAAAAGATATAGACTATTTATTAAAACATTTAGAAATCTATTTTGATTTAAAAATAGATGAGAGTGAAATACTATCATCTTGGTGTGGAATAAGACCCTTAGTAGCAGCACCTAAAAGTGCATCTACAAAAAGTATTGTAAGAGATCATATTATCACTAGTTCTGATTCTGGGCTAGTTAGCATTATTGGTGGGAAATGGACAACATATAGAAAAATGGCAGAAGAAGTTGTCGATTATGCTATTTTAAAATTTAATTTAACAAAAAACGAATGTGTAACAAAAAAGTTAAAACTTGTAGGTAGCGAAAATCTAAATAAAGAACAATCAATTAATTTTGTTTCAAAACAGACTACTAAATATTTAATCAGTATGTATGGAGATAAGGCTCAAGATGTTGCAAATAGTGTAGAATTAATAGAAAAGCTTCATAAAGATTATCCTCTTATAAATGCAGAAGTTATATATTGTATAAAAGAAGAGTTTGTACAAAAACCTTTAGATTTCCTAGTTAGAAGAAGCTCTTTAACTTTAATTGATAAAAACTCTTCTAAAGAAATTCTAGATAGAGTACTTGATATTATGAAAAAAGAATTATCATGGAGCGAAGAAAAATTAGAAAAAGAAAAATCTGAAGCACTAAGTATTTTAAATACATACATATAAATACTTTTGCTTTTGTAAATTAAACAAAACCTTTTAATAATAATTTATATAATATATTAAGTACAATTTAAAACTGTATGATGTAGTATAAGAAGTAATGTAAATATTATTTCATTATAATCCTACAAAACCATAATAATTTAAAGGATCTGACTTTTGTTCGCTAAAAATGGTATACCTCTATATCTTCAGTTAAAAGAAAAAATACTAGAAGATATTAAATTGAATTATAAAGTTAATGATATTATTCCTGCTGAAGGTAAACTGGAAAAAAAATATGAAGTAAGTAGAATAACTGTACGAAAAGCAATTGAAGAATTAGAAAAAGATAATGTTGTTATAAAAAAGCAAGGTAAAGGAACTTATGTTAAAGAGCAAAAAGTTCTTTATGATGCCAATTCTATTGGGTCTTTGACTCAAAGATTATCTAAGCAAAAGCACTTACTTACTACTAAATCTATCTCTTTTGAAATAATTGAAAAAGAAGAAGAACATTTTCTAAAAGATATCTTACATTGTGATAAACTACTTTGTATAAGAAGAACTAGATTATTAGATGAAGTTCCTTTTGCTTTAATGATAAACTATTTTGATGTAAATACAGTTCCTGATATTGATAAAAAACTAAACTTAGAATCTTTATACGCTTTCTTAAAAGAAGAGTATAATATTGAATTTTATAATGCTGAAGAAATAGTAGAGGCAAAAGCTGCAAATGAAAGCGAAGCACAAAAATTAAATATCAAAGAAGGCTCACCTTTATTATCATTAAAAAGACTATCTTTTGATAAAAACAATAAGCCAATAGAGTATTCAAACTTGGTAATTAAAGCAGATATGTATAAACATAAGATTATTTTATCTAATGATAAAATGTCAAATATATAGAAAAATCTAAATAATCAAGAATAGGTAAACCCTATTCTTGAAAACTTTTAATTGCATTTAACAATCCTACAGTAGAAGCATCTTGTTCTCCATAGTTATTATCTTTATTTTTTGAATCAGATGATTCATCAAGACAAGTTAACATATCTGAAGCTAACTCTTTACCAAGTTCAACTCCCCATTGATCAAACGAATCTAAATTCCATGTAATTCCCTCTACAAAAACTCTATGTTCATATAAAGCTATAATTTTTCCTAAAGTTTTTGGGTCTAGCTTTTTATAAAGAATTGTAGAAGATGGTCTATTTCCCATAAACTTTCTATGAGGCGCTAATCTAATAGCTTCTTCATGAGGAACACCTCTTTTTTTAAGTATTCTTATTACTTCTTGAATACTTCTCCCAACCATTAAAGCTTGACTTTGAGCTAAACAGTTTGCAACAAGTAAGTCTTTATGTTCTTTCATTCCCTCTTCATGTTCATTTGCAGCTAGCATAAACTCACAAGGAACTATTTCAGAACCTTGATGAAGTAATTGGAAGAATGAATGCTGAGAGTTTGTACCAGCTGCACCCCATACAATGACACCTGTTTTTTCGCTAACATTTTCTCCATCACTTGTAATACTTTTTCCATTACTTTCCATATCCAATTGTTGAATATATGAAGGGAAGGCATTTAATCTTTGGTCATAAGGTAAAATTGCTCTTGTTACATAATTACAAATATTTATATGCCAAACTCCTAGGAATCCTAAAATTATTGGCATATTATTTTCAACTGGTTCATTTAAGAAGTGTTCATCCATTTCATGGGCACCTTTTAAGAACTCTCTGAAATTATCCATTCCTATTGCTAAAATAACACATAAACCAATTGAACTCCAAATTGAGTATCGACCACCTACCCAATCCCAATATCCAAAGACTCTATCATCTCTAATACCAAACTCTTTAATCTTATCAAGTGCTGTTGAAATTGCTACAAAATGTTCACCTGCATTCTCTTCTCCAACACTTTGACTCATCCATTTCCATGCACTTTTTGCATTTGTCATTGTTTCAATAGTTGTAAATGTTTTTGAAGCAATTAATACAAGTGTTTTTTTAGGATCTAATGAGTTAATTACATCAAAAATATGTGAAGGGTCAATATTTGATACAAAGTGAATCTTTGGACCATCATGATATGGTTTTAAAGCTTTTGTAACCATTTCAGGTCCTAAGTGAGAACCTCCAATACCTATATTTATAACATCTGTAAATTTATCACCACTTGATGATAAAATCTCACCATTTCTAATTGCATTTACAAATGTTTCCATTTTTTCAAGACTTTCTTTAACATCAGGCATAATATCTTTACCATCAACCAGAATAGAACTATTTAAATCTTTTCTAAGTGCGATATGAAGTACTGCCCTATTCTCTGTGATATTAATCTTTTTACCTGTAAACATATCATTTATTTTTTCTTTTAAATTTACAGCTTTTGCTAAATCTTTAAATACAGTTATAACATCTTTATCAATATGATTTTTTGAATAATCTAGCAATAAATCATCATATTTAATACTAAAATCTTCAAATCTATTTGGATTTAAAGCAAACAGTTCGCTCATTGTTAATCTATCTAATCTATTTTTTAATTGTCTTAAATTTGCAAATGCAGCATCTCTTTTTAAATTCATAATTATTCCTTAATTACCTTGCAACTTTTGCCAAAGATTCTTGAACAATCTTTGTGATTTCTTTAAAATTCTTTTGCTTTACAAGTTTTGAAGATGATACCCAACTTCCACCTACACATAAAACATTATCTAAAGCTAAAAAATCATTCATATTATTTAAATTCACTCCACCTGTTGGACAAAAATTAATTCCTGGGAAAGGTCCACCTAATGCTTTTAACATATCAACTCCGCCTACTAAAGAGGCTGGAAAAAGTTTACAATGTGTTAAAGCATTCTCTTTTGCTAACATTATTTCAGAAGCACAGCTTACTCCTGGAATAAAAGGAATACTTTGATTTTTACTCTCTTCTATCAAAGATGTAGTAATTCCAGGTGAAAAGACAAATTTAGAGCCAGAATTTACAGCATTTCTATAATCTTCTATATCACATACAGTTCCAGCTCCAACTGTCATTAAAGGAAACTCTTTTGATATTTTTTCAATAGCATCAAGTCCTGCTTTAGTTCTTAGAGTAATCTCCATAACACTAATACCACCATCATATAAAGCCTTTGCTAAATCTAAAGCTTCATTTGCATTATCTACTACAACAACTGGTACTATTGGAGATATTTTCATTACACTATTTGCATCTAAACTCATTACTCTTTCTCCTCATAATCTTTGAAAATTGTTGCACCATCTTCTGCATTACTTATATTCTCTCTTACAGCATTAAATAAAAATCTTCCATAAGTTAAATCATTATTCTTAATGATTTTATTTTTATTTACTCTTTTTATTAACTCTTCACTTGACTCTTCAAGCGTTAATTTCCCATTTTTTACATCAAGACAAATAATATCATCGTTTCTAATATTATTAATCATTCCACCCTCAATTGCCTCATTAGTTAAATGAATTGCACTTGGCACTTTTCCAGAGGCTCCTGACATTCTTCCATCTGTTACAATAGCTACTTTAAAACCTTGATTTTGAATTAATCCCATTATTGGAAGTAAACCATGAAGTTCAGGCATTCCATTTGCTTTAGGTCCTTGACATTTTACAACTGCTACAAAGTCTTTATTTAATTCACCTCTTGCAAAAGACTCTTTTAATCCTTCTTGAGTATCAAAAACCATTGCAGGGGCTTTGATATATAGTTGCTCTTCTTTTAATGCTGAAGTTTTAATTACAGAACGTCCTATATTCCCTGTTAATAGTTTTAATCCACCCTCAACACTATATGGACTTTCAATAGAACTTACTACTTCTGTATTTCTTGAAACATTACAATCTTTTGTAAAGATAAGTTTTTCATCTTCCAGTTTTGGCTCAACACAAAAATCATCTAAACCAACACCTACAATTGTTTTTACATCATTATGTACAAGACCTGCTTTTATTAGTTGTGAAATAACAACTCCCATTCCACCTGCATCTCTAAAGTGATTTACATCTAAACTTCCATTTGGATACATTTGACATAAAAGTGGTGTAACTTTTGAAATAGCATCAAAATCATCCCAATTTAAAGTAATACCAGCTATTTTTGCCATTGCAATTAAATGTATAGTATGATTTGAAGAACCACCAGTTGCCATTAATCCTACAATTGCATTTACAAAACTTCTTTCATCTATAATATCAGCTAAGGCAAAACCATCTTTTCTTACTAGTGATAAAACTTGTCTTGTTGCTTCTTTTGTTAGCTCTTTTCTTAAAGGTGTATTTGTATTTACAAAAGAACCATTTGGTAGTTGTAGTCCCATCATCTCTAATAGCATTTGATTTGAATTTGCAGTTCCAAAGAAAGTACAAGTACCACAACTATGATAAGACTGTGCTTCTACTTTTAAAAGCTCACCTTTATCAATTTTTCCAAGTGCAAACTCTTCTCTTTTCTTAGCTTTATCAGAGTTTGAAATTCCAGAAGGCATTGGTCCACTTGGAATAAATACAGCTGGTAAATGTCCAAAACTCAATGCACCCATTAAAAGTCCAGGAACAATTTTGTCACAAACACCTAAATAAACTGCACCATCAAAGACATTATGAGATAATCCAATAGCTGTTCCCATTGCTATATTATCTCTTGAAAATAGACTTAATTCCATTCCTTCTTTACCTTGTGTAATACCATCACACATAGATGGAACACCTCCAGCAACTTGTCCTGTAGCCTTGTTTTTAACTAGCTCTTCTTTTATAATATCTGGATAATTTTTATATGGTTCATGAGCAGATAACATATCATTGTATGCAGTAACTATTCCTATATTTGGGATTTCCATATCCATTAAAAGTTCTTTCTCAGAATCACTCATAGGAGCAATGGTATGTGCTAAATTACTACATCCCATTCTTTTTCTACTCATACCTTCTAATTTAGACTTTTCTATCATTTCTAAATAAACTTTTCTATTTTTTTTAGATCTTTTAATTATATTATTTGTAACTTCTAGTATTGTCTTATTCATTGTAATAAACCTCAATTTGTTTTTTTTCATTTTTTAAAACCGCAGAGATAGGAGAAAGTAAGAAGTCATCTTCTTTTAATGCCTTTTCATATACCTCTTTTTTATTTTTGCCTTGAATATGTAAATAAATATTATCAGCTTTTAAAATAGCACTTAACGTTAAACTCATTCTTGAATGCTTTGCAGTCAAGGGAGTCATACTCACACAATAACTTTCATTTTTTAAATTAATTCCTTCTTCAAGTTTTTCATTATTAGGAAAAAGTGAAGCGGTATGAGAATCATCTCCCATTCCTAAAATTAGTACATCACAAGGAAATAGTTCTTTCTTTACTAAATTTGAACAAAATTCAACACAATCTTGTGCTTCTACGCCGTCTTGATATAATGAAAGAAAAGAAGCTTTAGATGCTTTATCTTTTAAAAGATACTCTTTTACTAACTTTTCATTACTATCTTCATCTCTTTTGTTTACCCATCTTTCATCAACAAGAGAAACTATTACTTTTTCCCAAGCAATATCACATCTACTTAATTTTTCAAAAAGTACTTTAGGAGTATTTCCTCCTGATACTAGTAAAACTGCTTTTTCTTTTGTTTTTATAGCGTTTTTTAGTTTTTCTATAATTGTTTTACAAAAACTATCAACTAACTCTTCAGATGATTTAAATGAATTAAAATTAGTTTTCATGCCAAACTCTTTCATCTTTTGCAAGCATAGAAATAGCACTTGCTGGACCATTTGTTCCAGCTTTATATGTTTGCATTGGAGTAATATTATTTTGCCATGCTGATATAATTTTATCAGTCCATTTCCAAGCAGCATTAACCTCATCAAGTCTCATAAATAAAGTTGGATTAGCTCTAATTACATCTAATAGCAGTCTTTCATAAGCTTCATTTTTTCTAACAAAACTTCTAGGAGGATTTAACTCTAAACTTACTTCTTGAAGTTTCATTTTTTCATCAAGTCCTGGTATTTTATGCATAAGGTTAAGTGTAATACTTTCATCTGGAGAAAATGATATTATTAGTTTATTTGGCATTGTATAATTATCAAATATTGAATAGGGAATTGATTTAAACTGTATTACAATCTCAGAGTTTTTACTTGGCATCCTTTTACCAGTTCTTATATAAAAAGGTGTATCACTCCATCTAAAGTTGTCAATAAAAAGTTTTAATGCAACAAAAGTTTCTGTATCACTTTGAGAATTTCCATCATCTAAATAACCCTTAACTTCTTTACCATCAACAATACCAGCAGTATATTGAGCTCTAATAGCATGGTTTTTCATATCTTTTTCTTCAATACTTCTAAGAGAATTTAAAACTTTTAGTTTTTCATCTCTAATTGCATTTGGGTCAAGAGAATGAGGTGGTTCCATTGCGAGTAAACAAACTAATTGCATAAGGTGATTTTGTACCATATCTCTCATAGCACCATACTGATTATAAAATTCCCATCTACTCTCAACCCCAACACTTTCAGATAGTGTAATTTGTATATGGTCAATATTATTAGCATCCCATAAAGGAACAAACATCTTATTTGAGAATCTTAAAGCTATAAGGTTTTGAACTGTATCTTTTCCTAAATAGTGATCAATTCTATAGATTTGATCTTCTTTAAAGTATTCTAAAACTTTTTCATTTATTACTTTTGACGTTTCTAAATTTTTTCCTATAGGTTTTTCTAAAACTACTCTTGAAGTAGTACTTATTAACTTATAATCACTTAATGATTTACAAATATTTTCATAAAATTCAGAAGCAGTTGAAAAATAGAATATTCTCTCTTCATTTTGATTTTTTGTTAATAAATTTTCTAAGTTTTTAAATGTTTTATTTTCTGCAAAATCAATGTGACAATATTTGATTAAAGATTCAAATTTTGCAAAAACTTCATCTTCAAACTCTTCATCTTTATTTAAAAAAGTTTTTAATTTTTCTTTTATTAATTTAGTATTATCACTATTACTCATTTTAGTTCTAGATGCTATGATAATTCTACTATTTAAATCTATATGAGCATCCTTTACCAAATGATATAGTGCAGGGATTAATTTACGAAAAGATAAATCTCCATGTCCACCAAAAACTACAATATCACATTTATAAAAAATTTTATTCATTTATATTCTCCTTAAATCTTATTAGTATAATTATATTCATCATAACATTATAATGATTAAAATATAAGAATTAAATTAATCACTATATTCAAAACTATTAAAAGAGTTCTAGAAAAACTCTTTATCTAAAACATCTGTTAATTCTTTTACAGATAAAACCGATTTATCAAATTGATTTTTTTGCTCTTCATTCAATTCTAATTTAATTATCTTTTCAACACCATTTATACCTAACATAACAGGAACACCTGCAACAATATTAGTATATCCATATTCTCCACTTAATAGTACAGCACAAGGGTATATTTTTTTTTCATTATTCAAAATTGATTCAATCATTCTTGATGTTGAATATGCAGGTGCATAATAAGCTGAGCCTGTTTCTAGAAGTTTTACTATTTGTAAACCACCATTTTTAGTCTTTTGTACAATATCATCTATATCTTTTTTATTTAATAACTCTTCAATACAAACACCTGCAACTGTAGAATAATTTGTTAAAGGAACCATATCATCACCATGTCCACCCATAACAGAAGATTGTATCTGTCCAGCTCCGTATCCAAGTTTTTCATAAATAAAATGACTCATTCTAGAACTATCTAAAATCCCTGCCATTCCAATTACTTTATTTGAAGCAAAACCTGAAGTTTTTAAAGCTGCATAAACCATAGCATCTAAAGGGTTTGATACAACTATAATAATTGTATTAGGACAATTATCTTTAATATCAGCAATTACGCTTTTCATAATATTAGCATTTATTAGTAATAATTCATTACGACTCATTCCAGGTTTACGTGGAACTCCTGCTGTAATTACTACAACATCACAATCTTTTAAATCTTTTGCTTCTTTTGCAGCTGTTACAATTGTGTGAGATTTTGCACTATTTGAAGCTTGTGAAATATCTAAACACATAGCTTCAACTATATTTTCTCTAATATCTTTTATTACAATATGTGAGCAAACTGCTTTTGTAGCTAAAGTAAATGCCAAACTTGAGCCAACATTACCAGCTCCAATAATTCCTATTTTTTTATTCATTAAGATTCCCACTCTTTTAAAACTGAATTATAAAATTCTTTATCATTAACAATTGCACCATTTAAAGAACAAACTTTTGAAGCAAATCCCATTGCTCTTTTTATTGTAAGTGCACTATCCCAAGCTTTTACTAAACCTAAAATTACAACAGAAGAAAATGCATCCCCAGCTCCAACTGTATCAGCCATTTTTGTAACTGGTACAATATCCATTTGAGTTGTTTTTTTATTCTTATTTATTAAAAGAGCCCCTTGTGAACCTTTAGTTAAAATAAGTAGTTCTAAATTTAATTTGTCTAAAATAAACTCTAATTGTTCATTCTCATTTTCACTATTTAAACCTAATGCTTTAGAAACTAAAGGCAATTCTTCATCATTTATTTTTAGCCATTTTAATTTATTTAAAATTTCTTTTAATAAAGTATCATTCCAAAAAGGAGCTCTTAAATTAATATCTACAAAACAGTTTGAATCAAGCTGTTTTTTTAACTCATTACAAACTTTTTGATTATGTTCTTTTCTTAAACCTAAAGAACCATGATAAATTATTGAATTTTTATTAGGAGTTTTTAAACTATTAATATAATCATAAGCACTATCATCTTCAATAGAATATTCAGGAATACCATTATCATCTAAAACAACATTAACCAAGCCTGTTTTTTTATTCTCTAAAATATTTACATGTGATTTATCCATACCCCATTTTTGCATAGCATCTAATACTTTTGTACCTAAATCATCTTTGCCAATTGAAGTTATCATTTTAGGTTTTAATCCAAAGCCTTGAAGGTTCCAAGCTACATTAAAAGGTGCACCTCCTAATATCTCTTTTTTGTCACTAAAACAATCAAAAAGAACTTCGCCGTAAATATATATATCTTTATATTTATTTTCATTCATAAAAAAACCTTACATTAATATTTCAGTGCTAGGAGAGAAACTATAAAATATCGGTAAACTCGCAGCTCCAATAGTTCCAGCATCACTTCCAAATTTCCCTGTTTTAATCTTTGGTACTATACAAGATTCAGGAGCACTAGCTTCTAAAGAATAATCTAATCTTTCTTTAATAATATTAGGCAATCCCCCATCAACAGCAGATGCAATAACAACAGTTGAGATATCTAATAAAATTGTTGAAGACCAAATAAGATGAGTTAATGCTTCAATTGTATCATCTAACCATTCCGTATAATGAACATTTTTTGATAAGATTAATTGCTCTAAATCATTTAAAGAATTAACACTAATATTATTATATTTTAAATGTCGAATTAGTACATTTAAAGAAGCTCTATTCATCATAATGTCAAAAGAACTATTTGGTCTTGGATTTGATTTTAATTTTGAGTTTGGAATAGGCATTGAAGCAACATCTGCTGCGTTATTATTTTCACCTCTTACAATTTCTCCATTAAGAACTAATCCACCACCAATTCCAGGTCCAATATATAAATATAAAAAGTCATTTATCTCTCTACCAACTCCATAATATAAAGCTGAGATAGCAGCAGAAGTACCATCATTTTCTTGGTATACAGGAATATTAACTTTTTTTTGTAACTCTTCACTAAATTTATAGTCTTTCCAATAAATGAAAGTATCTTTTGGTAAATCTAAAACTTCAGTCCAACTATCTAGATTATAAGGAATTGCTAAACCAATACCTGCTAGTTTTTTTCTTTTTTCACCCTCTAATAATTTTAAAGTTTTTTCAATATCTTTTGAAACTATCTCAAGTACTTTTTCAGGTTTTGGTAGTATTTGCTCATGAGTTATTCGTGAAATAATATTGCCATCAAAATCAATCAAAATTGTATCAATTTTATTACGATCTAGTTGAACTCCTATACTATACACACCCTCACCATTTAGGTGTATCATAGTAGCAGGTTGTCCTTTTCCACCATCATATTTTTTCTCACCAAAATAAACTAAATCATTCTCTTCTAAAGAAGTCACAATACTACCCATTGCTGCATTTGTTAAATTTAAATATCTAGCAATTTCTGCTTTTGAAGCAGAGCCCATTCTTCTTAAAGCTTGAAGGACTCTTCTTTCATTATATAATCTAAGCTGAATAGATTTTTTTGCACGTCTATCATTTACATTAGTAGTCACTTTAAACTCCTTTCACTTTAAATTTATTTTATATATTTGATATAGCTGGATAAAGTTTTTTATACTTTCCATATGCTTCTTCAAATGAGTTTTGAAACTCTTTTTGAGGATGAATTCTATTTGCTATAATAGGTGCTTTACATATTAATGAAGCATCAAGATTATTTGCAGCTATCATCCCTAACCTAGCTGCTCCAAAAGCAGCTCCAAAATCACCCTCTTTTGGAATATCAACACTTATATTTAAAACTGTTGCTATTAATTTTTGCCAATAAATTGACTTTGAACCACCACCTAAAATTATAAGTGAATTTAAATCAGCTCCTGTTGCTTTTAATGCTTCAAGATTATCTCTTAAGGCAAAAGTAACACCTTCCATAATTGCTTGTGTAAGTGAAGCCTTATCACTATAGTTATTAAGCCCCATAAAAACACCTCTAATATTTGCATCATTATGAGGTGTTCGCTCTCCTGATAAATATGGTAAAAATATTTCTGAACTTGGTTTTTTTAAAGACTCACCTAAAGAAGCAGATAAATCTTTTGAAGCAACTCCACATATAAAGGAAACTAAAATTTAACTTGATTTTAAAGATGAATTTATATAAAAAAAATTTGTATTTGTAATGAAGTTTATTATTAAATAAAAAGTGTGGAAAATTAAGGCTTTGTTGAATTAGTTTTTGATACAATCCATCAAAATAAAAATTATTAAAACTAAAGATAAGTTAATTGGGATTATTTGAGTTTATAAGTGGCGAGAAGGCGTAGGAATTGAACCTACCGCGGCGTACACACGTAAACCGCCGATCAGGGTTGAAACCTGCGGTGTCCACCAGGATCACATGCCCCCCACTTAAGTTTGGAAGTTTACATTATTTAGTTTTAAAAACATCTGAAAGAGAAAAATGAGTTTATTAAAAAGTATTCCCAAGATTGATAGGTTTATCAACAACAAAGAGTTTAAAGGGTTTTCTGTATCTTTAATCACAAAAATATCAAAAGATATTATTACAAGATTAAGAAATGATATTCTAGATAAAAAAGTTAATAGTATTAATGAAAAAGATTTAATACAAACTGTTTTAAAAGAGTATGCTGATTTAACATCACCATCACTTCAAAGTGTAATTAATGCTACTGGTATTATTGTACATACAAATTTAGGACGTTCATTAATAAATGAAGAGAGTTTTAACAAAGCTATGAAAGTAGCAACTTCTTATAATAATCTTGAATATGATTTAGAACAAGGAAAAAGAGGTGAAAGATATTCTCATATTGTAAAAACACTTCAAGCTTTAACAGGTTGTGAAGATGCAATAGTTGTAAATAACAATGCCTCTGCAGTTTTTTTAATACTAAATACTTTTAGTCAAAATAAAGAAGCAGTTGTAAGCCGTGGTGAACTTGTAGAAATTGGTGGAAGTTTTAGAGTTCCTGAAGTAATGTCTCAAAGTGGTGCAATACTAAAAGAAATAGGTACAACTAATAAAACACATCCAAGAGATTATGAAAATGCTGTAAATGAAAATACATCAATATTAATGAAAGTTCATAAATCAAACTATACAATAGAAGGTTTTACATCAGAAGTGCCTTATGAAGAAGTAGTAAAAATTGCAAAAGAAAAAAATGTAATTGATTACTATGATATGGGAAGTGGTCATATGATTGACTTACCTTTTAATTTAGACCAAGTAGAACCATCAATTTTAAAAATCATGCAATATAAGCCAAGTTTATTAAGCTTTTCAGGTGATAAACTTTTAGGGTCTGTTCAAGCTGGTATTATTATTGGTAAAAAAGAGTTAATTGCAAAAATTAAAAAGAATCAACTTTTAAGAATGCTAAGAGTTGATAAAATCACACTAGCTCTACTTGAAGATAATCTTACTTCTTATTTAGAAAATAATCTTGATGATATTCCTACACTTAAAATGTTAAATACATCTATTACAGAATTAGAAAAACGCGCTTGCTTATTAAAAGAGTCTATTGAAGACTTATGTTCTTGTGAAGTAATACAAACTCAAACTTTAATAGGTGGAGGAACAACTCCAAATAAAAAAATACCAACAGTTGCATTAAGTATTAGTTATAAAGATTATAAAGCTAATAGAATTGAAAAACTTTTAAGAGCTCAAAACCTAATTATTAGAATTGAAAATGATAAAGTTTTAATTGATTTTAGAAGTATAAAAGAGAATCAAGTATTACAAATTGCAAATATAATAAGAAAGGTATTTAACTAATGTCTAATATTATTATAGGAACAGCTGGACATATTGATCATGGTAAAACAGCTTTAATTAAAGCATTAAATGGTTATGAAGGTGATAGTACAAACGAAGAAAAACAAAGAGGAATCACTATTGATTTATCTTTTTCTAACTTAAGTAAGGGACAGCAAAATATTGCCTTTATTGATGTACCAGGACATGAAAAACTAGTAAAAAATATGATTGCTGGTGCTTTTGGATTTGATTATGTAATGCTTGTAGTTTCAGCTGTTGAGGGAATTATGCCTCAAACTGTTGAGCATATTGAGATTATTAATCTACTTGGAATAAAAGATATTATTCTTACTCTTACAAAAAGTGATTTAGTTACAAAAGAAGAACTTGAAATTCAAAAGAAAAAAACTTTAGAGTTTTTAGATACATTTGATTTTGATATTAAGTTTGTTCAAGAAGTATCTATTTATGAGCCTAAGTCTATTGAAGCTTTAAAAAACAATCTATTTACAATTAAAAACTCTTCAAAACAAGAAGAAAATTTCTTTAGATATTATGTTGATAGAGTATTTTCACCTAAAGGAATTGGAACAATTGTTACAGGAACTGTATTAGGTAAAAAACTAGAATTAAATGAAAAAGTATTTATTTGTGAAGCAGGAAAAGAATCAAAAATTAAAAATATACAAGTACATAATGAAAATGCAATTGAAGCAAATATATCAAATAGAGCTGCTTTAAATTTACAAGGAATTAATAGTTCTAATATTAAAAGAGGTGATTTAATTACAAAGAAAGGTTTTATTAGAGGTTTTGATGAAATTGATATCTCTTTTAAAGCTTTAAAAGGGAAAAAACTACATCATAATAAATCATATACAGTATTTATAGGTGCAAAAAAACTTGAAGCAAAAGTATTATTATTTGATTCTATTGAAAATTTAGATTCTGGCTTTGCAACTATTAAAACAAAGGAAAACTTATTTACTATTTTTGGTGAGAAACTTATTATTAGACAAGGAAATCACACAATTTGTGGTGGAAAAGTTTTAAATCCGATTATTGACCCAATGAAGAAAAATCAAAAGAAAAATCTATTAGAGTCTTTAAATGAAAACAATTTTGAAGATGCTTATTATCAATTATTACAAGCACATAAAAAAGGCTTAGGAATAATCTCTTCAGCTCAAAGATTTGCACTATCACATGCAGAAGCTATATCTTTTGCAAAAAATCTAAAAAATGTTTTTGTAGATGAAAAAGAGCTTGTAATTTATCCAATAGAAACAAAAGATATTATAATTACTTCTGTTAGAGAAATCTATACAAAAAACACTTATGCCCTACTTTCAAATGCTTCAATTGCTTTACGATTAAAATGGGCAAGTACCTCTTTTATCCAAGCGTCTTTAGATGAACTTGAAAAAGAAGGCTTTTTACAAAAAGATAACAACCTATATAAAAATGCAAATATTAAAGAAGATTTTGCAAAAAATCTAGAAGACTCATTTTTAGAAAGATTAAAAAAAGAAGACATAACACCAACCGCTCCTTATAATATATATGACGAGCTTGATTTAGATAGAAAACTAGGTGATGATATTTTAAAATCTTTAACAGCAAAAAAGCATGTAATTAGACTTCAACACAATCTTTTTATTCATGAGCAGAGTTTAAATGATATTATTGCTAAAATGAAAGAAATCATAAAAGATGATGGATATATTGATATTTCAAACTTTAAAGAAAAATATCCTTTAAGTAGAAAGTACTTAATTACATATTTAGATTATCTTGATAATTTCTCAAATATTAAAAAGCAAGATAATAAGAGAGTTTTTGTCTAAATTGAATCTAAATCTTACAAAAGAGCAAGAAAATATTATAAATGCAAAAGAAGACTCTTTTAAAATAAACGCAGTTGCTGGAAGTGGAAAAACAACTACATTATTAGAGTATGCAAGAAAAAACTCTCATTTGAAGATTTTGTATCTTGCATACAATAAATCCCTGCAAACATCTTTACAAAAAAAACTGCATGAGTATAAACTTTCTCATATGCATGTAAGTACTATTCACTCTTTAGCATATCAAAAGATTGGAGCTTATGAATATAATTTGGCTCATGATTTAAAAGTACAAGTTATTGAAAAACTATTAAATGGATATGAGCAAACATTTAATCATAAAAACAACTACTATCCTGTTGCTGAATACATAGCACTTATAAAAGATTTAGTAAATTTTTACTGTAATTCTTCATTAATAGCACTTGATATGAAACTGCTTGAGACTTATAAAAAACAAGCAGATTTAAGTGCTAAGATTCTTGAATTATTAAATAAGGATGAGCAGAAAGCATTAAATCACTTAAAGCATATTTTATCAGCAATGAAGAATAAATTAGTAGATGCAACTCATGATTTTTATTTAAAAATGTTTTATCTAAATAAAAAAGTGTCAACTAATCTTCCTTATGATTTAATATTAGTAGATGAGGCACAAGATATTTCAGATGTAATGATAGGAATTGTTGAAAATCAAAACTGTAGACGTATATACGTAGGTGATTCTTTTCAACAAATATACTCTTTTCGATATGCAATAAATGCTTTAAATAAACTTGAACTTCCAGAATATGAACTTAGTAAAAGTTTTAGATTTAGTGATTCTTACGCAAAATTATTAGAAAAAAATCTAAACTCATTATATGAAAAAAATAGCTCTAAAGTATTAAAAATATCAGGAGTTCAAACAAATACAAATGTAGGTGAAAAAGCAATTGATTATGATAAACAAATCTGCGTAATTGCAAGGTCTACTTTTGGTTTAATTCAACAAATTGTTCACTTTATTCAAGATGATAAGAAAATATATTTTGAGGGAAATTACAACTCATACTCTTTTATGAATCAAACTGTTTATTCAATTTTTTATCTAAAAGAGAAAAAAAATGACAAGATTACTATGGATGAAATTAAAGATTTTGAGACAATCCAAGAGTTAGAGCAGTTTGCAAAAGATACAAAAAATCAAGACTATTTAAATATTATAAAATTTATCAACACTTATGGTGATAATATTTTTGAGATAAATAAAAAAATAAAATCTAAAATAACTACTAATAAAGATGCAGCTGATATTATATTTACAACAACTCATAAATCAAAAGGTTTAGAGTATGAGCAAGTTATTATGGCTGATGATTTTATTACAAAAAAAGAGCTTAGTAATCCTAAAAATAAAGTCTCATTTCTAAAATTACAAGAAGAGTTAAATATATATTATGTAGCAGCAACTAGAGTAAAAAGTGCTATTTGGCAAGCTTCCTTAAATTTAGACTATGTTTATAAAGAAGGCGATGAAAACAACTATAGCAAATCAAACTATTCAACAAAAAAAACAAGTTCTAAGAAAATGAAACAAATGCAAGAAGAGTGGCTAAAGCAAAACCGAGTTAATAGAATAAATGCCTTTTAGGCATAAGCAAACTCTATAAAAGTATTAGATAGTATGCAAAAAGAATAAAGGAAGGAATTTTATGCAATATTTTGGAACAATTGAAACTAAATATGAAGAAATCTTTATAACATCAAGTTATATGTATTTTGGAGATGAAGATGAAGTTATTACACCTAAAGAATTAAAAGCAAAAATCAAGTCAGCTAAAGAGAGAAAGAAAAATATTATAGGTACAGTTTTTTTATATAACCCTGTAGTAACTCCTGTAGGATATGATTCAAATAACTATTTATTAGATCAAGACTTTGATAGTTTTGGAGATATGGTTGAATTAAAAACAGAAACTTATATTACTATTTTTAAACAAGCAATGAGAGAACATTGTGCTGGTAAAATAGTTGAAATTAGAAACTTATTTAACTTAAATGAACAAAACATCGATGCATCAACTCTTCTTATGAAATTTAATGATGATTTAGAAATATATAATTCAGCACAAAATACAGAGTTTGAACGAGAAATCATGTATTTAGATGCAGCAAACTTAATCCCTAGTGGAAAGTTTGTATTCTTTGCATGGGGAGATAAAATCAGTTCAAAAGAGTTTCCTTATATAAATGATTATGCAAGAACAATATATGAAAATGCAGTAAAACTTGGTAAAAAAGTTGCCTTTGTTTATAAAAGAGAAAAAACAGAACATGGTGCAATTGAATATTTCCAATTTTCAAATCCTTTACAAAATCATAAAGCAAAAAGAACAATTACAAATGCAATTAAAAAATCATTCGAACAATTTCCACCAGTGATAACATCTTACGAATAAAAGGAAAATTTATGAAACTAATTAAAACAATTATTGCGATATCTCTTTTAAGTACACTTAGCTTAAATGCAGCAGACTCTAACTCTATTAAGCACTTTGGGTTTTCTGCTATTTTTGGACTTGCTAGTGAAACAGTTTTACATAAAGACTATCAACAGTTTGATGATATTGAAA
>NZ_WFKJ01000004.1 GCF_009208075.1 Poseidonibacter ostreae
TAGATAATAAAGCATATTTAAATGCTGCAAATGCATATTCAGATATGTTAAATGCATGTTCTAAGTGTCATGCGATTGTAAGAAAGTGGTAAAATAAAGAAGAACTCTAAAGTTCTTCTTTTATATTAAAATTTTTGAACTAGCACCTATAACTGCTGTTTCACTTCGTAAGATTAAAGAAGAGTCAAATCCTACAATATTATCTTTATTAAAAGTAAATCTCTCATCACTTGAAAAACCACCCTCACAGCCAATAACTAAAGTTTTAATATCATCTTTTTTTTCATCTACAAAAGTTTTAGAAAAATCTAAAAAATATGTATCTTCATTCTCTTTTACAAACTGTTCTAAACTATCGCAAGTTTCAAGTTTTATAATACTTGATCTTCCACACTGAGAGGAAGAGTTTATAAGTATCTTTTCTAGTTTTTCAATATTAAGTTTAAAATTCTTTTGCGAATATTCACAAAAAATAAATGTAATTTTACTAACACCTAATTCATTTAATGAAGCTAAATATTTCTCAACTGTTTTTGGATCAACTAAACACCAACCTAGGTGTAAATCCTTTTTATTTTCAACTTCTTTTTCTTCACTAGAAATTAATGAAAATATTGCAGATCTTCTAGAAATTGATATTAGTTTATAAAGATAAATTAAATTATCATTTAGGTTTCTAAAATAAATCTCATCATTTATCTTATGGCGTCTAGCTTTTATCAAATATTTATATGTATCTTCACTTATTTCTAAGTTTGAAGCTCCACAATTAATATCATAAGTAAATTGCATTAAAATACTTTACTTATAATGTAAATAGATACAATAACTGAAATTTCAATTATATAAATCTTTTTAGCATAAGCATAAAACTCTTTTTGAAGTTCAACTTGCTCAAACTTAATTACTCTCATTTTTTTATATCTTTTTATTTCAATTACTAATAAAAATATAGAAGCAGGTATCATTAAAAAGATTGTTACACTCATAACATGTGCATAAAAAGCAACTATTGCTCCTGTATAAATAACTATTGCGTTTGTTACATGGTATAAAGGTGTCATAGCTCTTAGTCTTTTAGCTAATCTTATGAACTCTTTTTGTGTTAGTACTGAATATAAATTAAATAACATAATTGCTAGAAAAAAATATATTACATAGACGTGTGTATCGATTGCACTTTGCATTAATTCCATTATTGTTTATCTCACTTTTAAAAATTTTCGCTATTATAGCTAACTTGTCATAAGTTTTTATCTTAAATAAATTAAAGGAATAAAATGGCTATTAGTGTAGATGCTGCTATAGATATTATTTCAAATATCAAATTAAAATTAAAATTCGAAATTATCGCTATTGAAGAAGCTCAAAATAGAATTTGTGCCCAAGAAGTAATAGCAACAAGTTCATTACCAAAATTTGACAATTCTGCAATGGATGGTTATGCAATTATTTATTCTGACAAGAATAATGAGTTAGAAGTAATTGATACAATTTTTGCAGGTGATGATAATCATACAATTTTAAAAGAAAACACTTGTATTAAAATAATGACAGGTGCTAGAGTTCCCAAAAACACAACAGCAATTATTCCAAAAGAAGATATACAAACAATTAGTGATAAAAAAATAAAAATATTAGAAAATGTAAAAGAGTTTCAACATATAAGATTTATTGGTGAAGATATAAGATCTGGAGAAAAATTAATTGATATTGGAGATGAATTAAATTTTGCAAAAATTACACTTCTTGCAAGTCAAGGAATTTCACATATAAAAGTTTATAAAAAACCTAAAATAGTTGTATTTTCAAGTGGTGAAGAGTTAAAACTTCATTATGAAAAAATTCAAGACCATCAAATATATAATTCAAATACTCCAACTTTATTTGCACGTGTAAAAGAATTAGGTTGTGATGTAACATTTATTGGACAAGCAAAAGATACAATTGAAGATATAAAAAGATTAGTTCTAAATTCACTTGATGCTGATTTAATTGTTACATCAGGAGGTGTTTCTGTTGGAGATGCTGATTTTACAAGAGATGCTTTTAATGAATTAGATTTTGAAACTTTAATTGATGGAATTATGATTAAACCTGGAAAACCTACAATTTTTGGGAAAATTGATAATACATTTATATTAAATCTTCCAGGAAATCCTTTGGCATCTGCATTAATTTTTGAGCTATTTGGAAAAATATTAATTCAAAAACTATTAGGTTCAAATGAAGTACATCCAGCTTATATAGAAACAAAAATTTCTGAAGATTTTAAAACAAGAAAAGGAAGAATCACAATAATCCCAGGAACATTCAATGGAGTATCTTTTTACGTATCCAAAAAAAGGTCGCCTGGAATGGTTTCAATTCTAGCAGATTGTAATAGTTTAATAATATTAGATGAAAGTGTAGAATATTTAAAAAAAGATTCAAAAGTAAAAATATTACCAATAAATTGGAAATTCTTTAGTAAAGAAAAAAAGGACTTTTTAAGTAATGAGTAACAAAGCAACCAAAAAAGCAATATGTATTTTAAGTGGAGGTATGGATTCAACTTTATCTTCTTATATTGCAAAAAAAGATGGTTATGAAATAATAGCTGTTCATTTTAATTATGGACAAAGAACAGAACAAAGAGAATTAAAGGCATTTAGAGATATTTGTAGTGACTTAGATATTGTAAATAAATATGAAATTGATATTCCATTTTTTACACAAATTGGAGCATCAGCATTAACAGATGAATCAATTGATGTTCCTGTAGATGGAGTAGAAAGTGGAGTACCAATTACTTATGTACCATTTAGAAATGGTATTTTTCTTTCAATAACAGCTGCAATTGCTGAAAAAGAAGAAGCACAAGCTATGTATATTGGTGTTGTTCAAGAAGATAGTTCAGGATATCCTGATTGTACAGATGAGTTTATAAGTGATATTACAAAAGCAATCAATCAAGGAACAAAAGAGACTACAAATATTGAGATTATTACTCCTTTAGTGCATTTAAGTAAACAACAAATTGTTCAATATGCAAAAGAGTTAAATGTGCCTTTGGAGCATACTTGGTCATGTTATAAAGAGAGTGATGAAGCTTGTGGTGTTTGTGATTCATGTAGACTTAGATTAAATGGATTTAAACTTGCAAATATTAAAGATCCAATTCCATATAAAGTATAAAAATGCATTGGAAAATATCAAAAGAATTCGATTTTTGTTATGGACATAGAGTTTGGTCTCAGACTTTAAATCCTGAGTTTTCACTAGATTCTTGTTTAAAGTGTAGACATTTACATGGACATCAAGGAAAAATATTAGTTTATTTAGAAGCTGATGAATTAAAAGATGGAATGGTTACAGATTTTAAACACCTAAATTGGTTTAAAGCTTTTATAGATGATGTTCTAGATCACAAATTTATTTTAGATATAAATGACCCTTTATTTCAAACTCTAATTCCAAATGTGCAAAAAGATGAGTTAATTCCTTTTGAAGAAGGTTACTCAATTATTAACTTAACTAAGTTTTCAAATGAAGCTATACATTTAAAAGAACTTTATGAGGGATATATAATTGTTGATTTTATTCCAACAAGTGAAAACTTATCTGCATGGTTTTTAAAAATTGTTCAAAAAAAGATGAATAAATTAAATGTAAAAGTTTCTCATATAGAGTTTTTAGAAACACCAAAGAGTAAAAGTACTTTTTATGCTTGAGATAAATGAGATATTTGGACCAACTATTCAAGGTGAGGGAAAACTTGTAGGTACTCCATCTGTTTTTATTCGTTTTGGAAAATGCAATTTTAACTGTGTTGGTTTTAATGTTGAATATGAAACTCCAAGTGGAGTTAAAAAATGTGGATGCGATTCATTTTATGCAGTTGATAAAGAGTTTAAAAATTCATGGACAAACTACAAATCTTATGAAGAGATAGTAAAAGAAGTTGATGATTTAACAAAACAATCTTCAAGTGTTTATAAAATGGATATTGTAATAACTGGCGGTGAACCACTATTATATTGGAATAAAGAAGAGTTTCAAAAACTATTAAAACACTATATAAAAGCTGGACATCAAGTAACTATTGAAACAAATGCATCTTTAAATCTCAATTTTGAAGAAGAGTATCAAAAAGAAATTATCTTTTCAATGAGTGTGAAACTTAGTAATTCACTAGAATCATTGAAAAAAAGAGTGAATTATGAAACTCTAAATAAAATTTTAACAAACACTTCAAACTCATATTTAAAATTCGTAATAAATAAAGATTTATTACATGAAGTAAAAAAAGAGATAGAAGAAATTCTATCAAATATCCCAAAAGTTGAAGTATATTTAATGCCTTTAGGTGACACAGCACAAAGTATAAATGAAAATTGCGAAGACGTGATTCAAATGGCAATTGATTATGGATATAAATATTGTGATAGATTACATATACGAGTTTGGGATAATAAAAGGGGCGTATAGATATAATATGCAATTATTTAAGAATAATCTTACAACAATCAAATTTTAATAAAGGATAAAAATGAATTTTACAGGTTCAAACGTATTAGTAACTGGTGCAAGTAGAGGAATTGGTGCACAAATTGCTAAAACATTAGCATCATACGGATTAAAAGTATGGATAAATTATAGAAGTGGAGCACAAGCTGCTGAAGAAATTCAAAAAGAGATTGAAGCCTCTGGTGGAAAAGCTGCAATAATTAAAGCTGATGTTACAAGTGAAGAAGAGTTTGTAGCCGCAATTAAAACTATTGTTGATGCAGATGGAGAATTATCTTATTTAGTTAATAATGCAGGAATTACAAAAGACAAATTAGCATTAAGAATGTCTGTTGATGATTTTAATGATGTAATATCTGCAAACTTAACATCTACATTTATTGGATGTAAAGCTTCTTTAAAATTTATGGGTAAGAAAAAATTTGGTTCTATTGTAAATATTTCTTCAATAGTTGGAGAAATGGGAAATCCTGGTCAAACAAATTATGCTGCATCTAAAGGTGGAGTTAATGCTATGACTAAGGCGTTTGCAAAAGAAGCAGCAGCAAGAGGTATTAGATATAACGCTGTAACACCTGGTTTTATTCAAACTGATATGACACATGAATTAAAAGATGAAGTTAAAGCTGAATATGAAAAGAATATTCCTTTATCAAGATTTGGTCAAGCGAGTGAAATTGCTGATGCGGTAGCTTTCCTTTTAAGTGATCATTCATCTTATATTACAGGTGAAATTTTAAAAGTTAATGGTGGATTATACGTATAATCAAAATCACGTTTTAAAAAAAATTATAATTTAAAAGACTTTTTAAAATCTTTTTTGTTATAATACTAAGACAATTTTATAAAAGGATTTAAATATGGCATTATTAGAAGATGTAATAGAAGTTGTAGTTGAGCAATTAGATTGTGATGCGGCAGAAGTAAAAGAAGATTCAAAGTTCATTGAAGACTTAGGTGCAGATTCACTTGACGTAGTTGAGTTAGTTATGGCTTTAGAAGAAAAATTTGATATCGAAATTCCTGATGAAGATGCAGAAGGTATTTTAACAGTATCAGATGCTTTAAAATACATCGAAAATAACGCGTAATTTTAACGCTAATAAATAGAAAGCTAGTTTACTAGTTTTCTATTTTTAATTTTAATTATTGAATTTTTTAATATAAGAATTGAATAATTTGAATAAATAAATAATTAGACGGAGTATATTTCATGAAAAGAGTAGTAATAACAGGATTAGGGACTATTAACTCAATAGGACATAATGTTGAAGATTCATTTAAAGCTGTAGTTGACGGTGTTTGTGGAATTGATACTATCACACTATTTGACATTAGTGAATTTCCTGTAAAAATTGCAGGAGAAGTAAAAGATTTCGATCCAGCAACAGTAATGGACAAAAAAGAAGTTAAAAAAGCTGATAGATTTATTCAATTAGGTATAAAAGCAGCACATGAAGCAATGCATGATTGTGGATTAGCAGGTGAAGATGGAAAAGTTGATACAAGTATTGGTGATAGATTTGGAATTATTTCTGCATCTGGAATTGGTGGATTATCAACAATTGAAAAAAACTCTGTTGTATGTGCAAATAGAGGTCCAAAAAGAATATCTCCATTCTTTATACCTTCATCTTTAGTAAACATGTTAAGTGGTTTTATATCAATTGCTCATGGTTTAAAAGGTCCTTCTTTATCTCATGTAACAGCTTGTGCAGCTTCAACTCATGCATTAAATGATGCAGTTAAAACGATTGCAACAAATGGTGCTGATAAAATTTTAGTTGTAGGTGCTGAAAGTGCTATATGTGGTGCTGGGATGGGTGGTTTTGCTGCTATGAAAGCATTATCAACAAGAAACGATGACCCAAAAACTGCTTCAAGACCATTTGATACTAATAGAGATGGCTTTGTAATGGGTGAAGGTGCTGGAGCATTAGTTGTTGAAACTTTAGATTCTGCACTTGAAAGAGGAGCTAAAATCTATTGTGAAATTATTGGATTTGGTGAATCTGGTGATGCAAACCATATTACTGCACCTGTTATGGATGGTCCACTAAGATCTATGAAAGCAGCACTTGCAATGGCAACAGCTCACTTAGGTGAAGATGTTAAAATTGATTATATTAATTCTCATGGAACATCAACACCAGTTGGAGATGTAAATGAATCTAAAGCTATTGCTGAATTATTTGATGGTGCACAAAATTGTCCACCAGTAACTTCAACAAAAGGTCAAATTGGACATTGTTTAGGCGCTGCTGGTGCTATTGAAGCAATTTTTGCTATTAAAGCCTTAAATGAAGGAATTATTCCTCCAACAATTAATATTGAAAATCAAGATCCAGAATGTCCATTAGACTATGTTCCAAATAATGCAAGAAAAGTAGATTTAACTACAGTTATGAGTAATAACTTTGGATTTGGTGGAACTAATGGTTCTGTAATTTTCAAAAAATTTGAAGCATAAAAATAAAATATAATTGAATTTAAAAAGAGTTAGTTAATACTAGCTCTTTTTTTTTAATATAAAGGGGAAAACTTGGCAACTTACTTAGAATTTGAAGATAAAATTAAAAAGATAGAAGAAGATATCATAGTTGCAAGAACTAAAGCAGACGAACATGCTGTAGAAATCTTAGAAAAAAAACTTGAAAAAGAAGTTGAAAAAACTTTTAAAAATTTAAGTGATTATCAAAAACTTCAATTAGCAAGACATCCAGATCGTCCTTATGCTATGGATTATATTTCTGGCTTATTAACTGACGCTTACGAAATTCATGGAGATAGACACTATGTAGATGATAAAGCTATTGTTTGTTTTCTTGGATATATAGGTGAACAAAAAGTTATGGTTATTGGTGAACAAAAAGGAAGAGGAACTAAAGATAAGTTATATAGAAACTTTGGTATGCCACAACCTGAGGGTTATAGAAAAGCTTTAAGAGCTGCTAGAATGGCAGAAAAGTTCCAAATTCCTATTCTTATGTTAGTTGACACTCCAGGTGCATACCCAGGATTAGGAGCTGAAGAGCGAAATCAATCTGAAGCAATTGCTAAAAACTTATATGAGTTTGCAGATTTAACAACACCTACAGTATCAATTGTAATTGGTGAAGGTGGTTCAGGTGGAGCACTAGCAATTTCAGTTGCAGATAAATTAGCAATGATGAGATATTCAGTTTATGCAGTAATTTCACCTGAGGGTTGTTCTGCTATTTTATGGAATGATCCTACAAAAGTTGAAACAGCAGCAAATGCATTAAGAATCACTTCTGATAATTTAAAAGAATTAAACTTAGTTGATGATGTTATTAATGAACCTTTAATTGGTGCACATAGACAAAAAGATGAAGCTATTAGAGCTTTAGGTGAATATTTTATTACTTCAGTTAATGAATTAAAACAATTAACACCAGCACAAAGATACCAAAAGAAATATGAAAAAATTATGGCTTTAGGATCTTTTCAAGAAGGAAAATAAATCCTTATAACTTAAACTTGTAGTATAAAACTACAAGTTTATTAGTAGATTTTTACTATCTAACTAATCGCCCTACTGGCTCTCCACCTAATAAATGAAAATGTAAATGATGAACCTCTTGTCCTCCATCATCTCCAATATTTGTAATTAATCTATAACCACTTTTTCTAATCTCTAATTTTGAAGCAACTTTATGAATAAAACTAGTCATATTTGCCATTATTTTTGGAGGAATTACATCAAATGAATCATAATGTTCTTTTGGAATAATTAAAACATGGATTTTTCTAGAAGGATTTATATCATTGAATGCTAAGAAGTCTTCATCTTCTAATATAGTTTGATTTGGTATTTCACCTTTTACAATTTTACAAAATATACACATTGTTTTTCCTTGAATTTGAATAGTAAATAATTATAACCAAACTCTAATAAATCTTTAAGTATAATCGCAAGAATATAGAAATAGAACAATTCAAATAATTATATATTGTTCTTAAAAAAATAGGAGATGTAAGTGACAGAGTTGATTGAAAACATAAACAATGCAGCCTCTCTAGAAGAGTTAGAAAACCTTAGAATTGATACATTAGGTAAAAAAGGTATTTTAACTTTAGAGTTTGCAAAAATGAAAACTATTCCAAATGAAGAGAAAAAAGCATTTGCACAAAATTTAAATGAACAAAAAGTAAAAGTAACAGATGCAATTGAGACAAGAAAAGTTATTTTAGAAAAAATTGCATTAGATAAAAAACTAGAAAATGAAAAAATTGATGTTACAAGATTTAATAATACTTTATCTTGTGGAGCTACACATCCAGTTGTTGAAACAATGGACAGAATTGTAACTTATTTTCAGAATTTAAATTTTGCTGTTGAAGAAGGACCTTTAGTTGAAGATGATTTTCATAACTTTGAAGCATTAAACTTACCAAAATATCACCCAGCAAGAGATATGCAAGATACTTTTTACAATAAAGACTACACACTTTTAAGAACACATACATCTCCTGTTCAAATTAGAACAATGCTAAAACAAGATACTCCTATTAGAATGATAGCACCAGGAACTGTATTTAGACGTGATTTTGATATTACACATACTCCAATGTTTCACCAAATTGAAGCACTAGTAGTTGATGAGGCAGATAAAATTTCATTTGCAAATTTAAAACATGTATTAGTTGAGTTTTTACATCATATGTTTGGGGATGTTGATGTTAGATTTAGACCATCATTCTTCCCATTTACAGAGCCTTCTGCTGAAGTAGATATTTCATGTGTATTCTGTAAAGGTGATGGATGTAGAGTTTGTTCGCATACAGGATGGCTTGAAGTATTAGGTTGTGGTGTAGTTGATCAAAATGTATTTAAAGCAGTTGGATATGAAAATAAATCTGGATATGCATTTGGATTAGGTGTTGAAAGGTTTGCAATGCTTATTCATAATATTGGAGATTTAAGATCACTATTTGAAAGTGATACAAGACTATTAGGACAATTTAAATGATTATAACAAGAACTTGGATAGAAGAATTTATTGATATCAGTGAGATATCAACTGATGATATTTGCAAAACATTAAACTCTATTGGTTTAGAAGTAGATAGTTTAGAACAAGTTTCAATTGCACCTAAAGTTGTAGTAGGAAAAGTTTTAGAAAAAGTTAAACATCCAGATGCTGATAAATTAAATATTTGTCAAGTTGATATAGGAGTTGAAACTGTACAAATTGTTTGTGGAGCAAAAAATGTTGATGCAGGACAATTCGTACCAGTTGCAGTTGTAGGATGTAAATTATCACCTGATTTTAAAATTAAAAAAGCAAAACTTAGAGGTGTTGAGTCAAATGGAATGATTTGTTCATCAACTGAGTTAGGACTTGCAAAACTTAATGATGGAATTTTAGAACTTGATGATTCAATTGGTGAATTAATTCTTGGACGTGAGTTAAGTGAGTATAAACTTTTAAATGATGATATTATTGAAATTGAACTAACTGCTAATAGAGGTGACTGTTTAAGTATAAATGGAGTTGCTAGAGAACTTAGTGCTTTTTATAACATTCCTTTAAATACATTTGAAAAAAATGTTACTCATAATGATTTAGGAATTGGTCAAATTCTTGATATTCAAGCAAGTGATATTGATGCATCTTTAATTTTTAAAGCTGTAGATTTAAAAGATTTTAAATTAGATATTATGACAAAATTAAGAACTGCAATTATTGGTAAACATGAAGAAGATAATGACGTTAAAAATGCACTAACTTATGCAACACATTGCACTGGTGTGATTTTAAATGCTTATGAAAAAAACAAATCAAAAACTGAAGATAACCTAAGCTTATTAGAAATCAGAAAAGATGAAAATAATTTTGATACTGTTTATGGGAAAGAAGAGCTAAGTACTATTTGTATTGACCATAAAAAAATAGATAATAGTGATACAGATTTTATTATTGAAGCATCTTATTTAAATCCAGAAAAACTTTCTATGCAAGTATTTGAAACAAAGATTACTACAGGAGAAATTTATTACAGAACTTCAAGAGGTTCTGAACCTGATATCTCTTATGGAATTGATTATTTAACAACTTTCCTTTCATCACTAGGAGCAAAAATCTATAAAGGTAGAAAATCTTTTATAGAAGATAGCCAAAAAGCAACTCTTGATGTAGCAATAGCAAAAGTTAATGCAATTATAGGTCAAGATATTCCTGAGTTAGAAGTTGAAAGAATTTTAAGTTCATTAGGATTTGAAGTTAAGGATACACTAAATCACATTTTAAATGTAAAAATTCCATTCTTTAGACATGATATTAAAAATATTGCTGATGTAACTGAAGAGATTGTAAGAATAATTGGTATTGATAATATTCAAGCAAAACCTATGGCAATCGATGAAGTAAATAGAATAAACCATACAACAAATGATTTAATCAAAAAGAATAAGTTAAGAGCAAAAGCTTGCGAAAATGGTTTTGATGAAACATTAACTTATGTTTTTGCTTCAAGAGAAAGTTTAAAGAAATACTCTTTCCCTGTAGTAAAAGAAGAGTTAGAATTATTAAATCCAATTGTAAAAGAGTTAAATACTTTTAGAACAACTATAGTTTTAAATTTAATTGAAGCATGTGCAAGTAACTATAAAATTGGTGCAAAAGCAACATCATTTTTTGAAATTGGAACAATTTTTGATGAAAATAGAAATGAATCAAAAAAGATATCATTTATTCAAACAGGTGCAAACGAACTTGAAGATGTATCAAACTCTGGAAAACCAGGAAATGTAGATTTATTTAAATTTGCAAAAAAGATTTTAAATACTATAGGTAAATTTGATTTAGAACCAATGGAAAAGATTACTAATGATTTTATACATCCATATCAAAATGCAAATGTAATTGTTGATGGTGAAATTATAGGTTTTATTTCAAAAGTGCATCCAAGTGTATGTGAAGATTACGATTTATCAGATACATTTATTGCTGAAATTGATTTTGATTCAATTAAAAATGAATTAGTTAAAACAAAATCTTATTCAAAATTCCAAGCATCTAAAAAAGATTTAAGTATTATTACACCAAAAACTTTAGCATATAAAGAGATAAAAAACGTAATCAATTCTTTAGATGATGTCAACATTAAACAATATAATCTAATTGATGTTTATACTGATGAAAACTTAGGTGAAAATGAAAGTCTTACAATTAGATTTGTTTTACAAAATGATGAGAAGACAATGGAAGAAGAAGATATTACAGCTTCTATGAATAATATATTAGAAGCTTTAGAAGCAAAATTATCTATTGGATTAAGATAAAACAATTAAAAAGTAATTAATAAATATTAAAAGGTTAAAAAAGTGGAAAAATTTAGTATAAAGAAATTAGACAAAGCATTTAATATTGAAATAGATTCAATAGCAAGTGATAAATCAATATCTCATAGATGTGCAATGTTTTCACTTTTTTCTGATAAAACATCTTATATCAAAAACTATTTAACAGCAGAAGATACACTAAATACTCTAAGTATTGTAGAGCAGTTAGGTGCAACAATAAAAAGAGATGGGGGAACTGTTGAAATTACTCCAACATCAAAGTTAAGTGAACCAAAAGATATCTTAGATTGTGGAAACTCTGGAACTGCAATGAGACTGTTTTGTGGTCTATTAGCTTCAGTTGATGGTGCATTTACACTTGTTGGTGATAAATACTTAATGAATAGACCAATGAACAGAGTTGCAAAACCACTAAGAAGTATAGGTGCTTCTATTGATGGAAGAGAGCATGGAAATAAAGCTCCTTTATTTATACGAGGAGTAAAAGAATTAAAACCTTTTACTTATCATTCACCAGTAGATTCAGCACAAGTAAAATCTGCAATGATTTTAGCAGCTTTAAGAGCAACTGGTATCTCAAAGTATAAAGAGAATGAACTAACACGTGACCATACAGAAAGAATGCTAAAAGGTATGGGTGCAAATCTTTCAACAGATAGTGAAGGTTTTATAAATATTCATCCTTTAGAAGGAATGTTAAAGCCTTTAAATATCACAGTTCCTACAGATCCATCATCAGCTTTCTTTTTTGCACTTGCAGCTGCTATTACAAAAGATGCAAGAGTATTAATAAAAAATGTTACATTAAACCCAACTAGAATTGGTGCATATCATGTATTAAAGAAAATGGGTGTAACAGTTAATTTTATTGAAAAAGAGAATATTTATGAACCAATAGGAGATATTGAAGTAATTAATAATGAATTAAATGCTGTAAATGTAGATGAAAATATCTCATGGCTAATTGATGAACTTCCAGCTTTATCAATTGCAATGTCTTTAGCAAAAGGAACTTCAAAAGTATCAAATGCGCAAGAATTAAGAGTTAAAGAATCAGATAGAATTACTGCTGTAATTGATAACTTAAAACTTTGTGGTGTTGATTATAAAGAGTTTGAAGATGGTTATGAAATAACAGGTGGAAATATTAATAAAGCAATAATTAATTCTTGTGGAGATCACAGAATTGCAATGAGTTTTGCAGTTGCAGGATTAAATTGTGATATGGAAATAGAAGATACGCAATGTATTGATACTTCTTTTCCTAATTTTAAAGAAATTTTAGATTCATTAAGGACTTAGAAAATGAAAGTTAAATTAGCTTCAAATTATGGATTTTGTTTTGGTGTAAAAAGAGCTATTAAAATAGCAGAATCTTATGAAAATGCATCAACAATGGGACCTTTAATTCATAATCAAGATGAAATAAATAGATTAAAAAATGATTATAATGTTGGTCTTTATAAAGAATTAAAAGATGTAAAAGATAATGATACAATCATTATTAGAACTCATGGTATTCCAAAAGATGATTTAAAAAACTTAAAAGCACAAAATGCAAAAGTTATAAATGCAACTTGTCCTTTTGTTACAACTCCTCAGCAAATAGTTAAAAAAATGTCAAAAGAAGATTATTCTATTTTAATCTTTGGGGATGCAGATCATCCAGAAGTTAAAGGTGTTCAATCTTATGGACAAGATCAAGAAGATGTTCATATTGTCTTAGAACCATCAGATTTAGAAGCACTAAACTTTAAGCATAATAAGATAGCAACAATTGCACAAACAACTAAAAAGAAAGAAAAATATCTTGAAATTGTAAATTCATTAATTCTAAAAAATAAAGAAGTTAGAGTCTTTAATACAATTTGTGATGCAACATTTGAGAACCAAGATGCAGCTAGAGAACTTTCAAGTGAAGTAGATGTTATGGTTGTAATTGGAGGAAAAAATTCTTCAAATACAAAACAACTTCACTCTATTTGTAAAGAAAATTGTATAGATTCTTATCTCATAGAAAACGAATCAGAACTAGATAGTAAATGGTTTGAAAATAAAACATTATGCGGTATAACGGCGGGTGCAAGTACACCTGATTGGATAATTCAGCAAGTAGTAAACTCAGTAGAAAGTTACAATTAAGTAAATTAAGTATTCTTTTTGTATAATCGTGCATTAAATAAAAACGGTTAATATGAAGGAATAAAATGGGTATCGATGATATTGATTTAGGCGAAGATTTTGATTTTGAGCAAATGCTTAACGAGTCTTTCGAGAATGCTGAGAATAACTCTGTAGTTGATGGTGTAATTGTTGAAATCTCTGGTGATAGAGTTTTAGTTGATGTTGGTCAAAAAGTTGAAGGTCAGATTTACTTATCTGAAATTACAATTAATGGTGAAGTTGCATTTAAAGAGGGTGATACAATCCCTGTTATGTTAATGGGAAATAGAGGTGAAAGACCTAATATTTCACATAAGAAAGTTCTTCAAAAATTAAAATTTGACGAATTTGTTAAAAAACATGGTGAAGATGTTGAAAATGTAACGATTGAAGGTAAAATCATTTCTGTTAAGCAAAGAGGTGGATTTATTATTGAAGACGAAGAAGGTTGTGAATACTTCATGCCTATGGCTCAGTCTTACTTAAAAGCAATTGGTGCTGTTGGTAAAAAAGTTAAAGCGAAAGTTTTAAAAGTAAACGAAGCACAAAATTCAATTATTGTTTCTAGAAAGAAATTAATTGAAGAAGGTAAAGCAATTAAAGATTCTAGAGTTGCTGATATCTTAGAAAAAGCAGAACCAGTTAATGGTATTATTAAAAAAATCACTTCTTATGGAATGTTTGTAGATTTAGATGGAATTGACGGTTTAGTTAATTACAATGAAATCTCTTACAAAGGTCCTGTAAATCCTGCAAATTACTACAATGAAGGTGACGAAGTTACTGTAGTTGTATTATCTTATGATAAAGCAAAACAACACTTATCATTATCAATTAAAGCTGCACTTTCTAACCCTTGGGAAGAAATTAAAGATGAATTAGAAGTAGGTGATACTATTACTGTTACTATTTCTAACTTCGAATCTTATGGTGCATTTGTTGATTTAGGAAATGATATTGAAGGTTTATTACATATTTCTGAAATTTCATGGAATAAAAACGTTAAAAACCCAAAAGAGTTATTAACTTTAGGTGAAGAAGTTAACGTTGAAGTTATTGAACTTAATGTTGATGCTAAAAGATTAAGAGTATCTCTTAAAAACTTACAAGAAAAACCTTTTGCTAAATTCACTAAAGAACATAAAGTTGGTGATGTAATTAATGGTAAAATCGCAACTTTAACTGATTTTGGTGCATTCGTTACTATTGGTGATGTTGATGGTTTATTACATAATGAAGAATCTTCTTGGGAAACTAATGCTAAATGTAAAGCCTTATTCAAAAAAGGTGATGAAGTAGAAGTTAAAATTATCAAAATTGATAGAGAAAAAGAAAATATTTCATTATCTGTTAAAGAAATTGCTGATTCTCCTGCAAAAAGATTCCAAGATACTCACAAAATTGGTGATATCGTTAAAGGAACTGTTAAAGATGCAAAAGATTTCGGTGTATTCATTAAATTAGAAGATAACCTTGATGGTTTAATTAGAAATGAAGATGTAGAGCCATTAGTAATTGAAGAAATTAAAAGTGGTGATGAAATCGAAGCTGTTGTAGTTAACATTGATACTAAAAGAAATAGAGTTAGATTATCTGTTAAAAGATTAGAGCAACAACAAGAAAGAGAAGTTCTTAAATCAGTAAATGATACTTCATCTATGACTTTAGGTGATTTATTAAAAGACCAAATTAAAAACTAGGACTTAATAAAAATGAGTAAACACACAATCGTAGTTTGTGACCATATACATGAAGATGGATTAAATATTCTTCAAAATACTGAAGATGTAAACTATGTATATGCAGCAGATATTGATAAAACTGAACTTTTAAATGTAATTAAAGATGCAGATGTAGCAATTACTAGATCCTCAACAGATGTTGATGAGAAGTTTTTAAATGCAGCTGTAAATCTTAAAGCTATTATTAGAGCTGGTGTTGGTTATGATAATGTAGATATGGAAGGTTGTAGCAAAAGAGGAATCATTGCTATGAACGTTCCTACTGCAAACACGATAGCAGCTGTTGAATTAACAATGACACATATGTTATCTTGTATGAGAAAATTCCCATATGCTCATAACCAATTAAAACAAGATCGAATCTGGAAAAGAGAAGACTGGTATGGAAATGAACTTTATGGTAAAAAATTAGGTGTTATTGGTTTTGGTAACATTGGACATAGAGTTGCATTAAGAGCTAAATCATTTGAAATGGACGTAGTAACATACGACCCATATATTCCTTCAACAAAAGCAACTGATTTAGGTATTAAATATACTAATAATTTTCAAGATATTTTAGATTGTGACCTTATCACTATTCACACTCCTAAAAATCAAGAAACTCTTGATATGATTGGTGAAGAAGAAATTGCAAAAATGAAAGATGGTGTAGTTTTAATTAACTGTGCTAGAGGTGGATTATATAATGAAGATGCATTATTTAACAACCTTAAATCTGGAAAAATTGCAATGGCAGGAATTGATGTTTTTATTAAAGAACCTGCAATTGATCACCCATTATTAGATTTACCAAATATCACTGTAACTGCACACTTAGGTGCAAATACTAAAGAATCACAAAAGCAAATTGCAATTCAAGCTGCTGAAAATGCAATTGAATCTGCACGTGGGATTGCTTACCCTAATGCTTTAAATTTACCAATTGATGAAAGTAAAATTCCAGCATTTGTAAAACCATATATTGAATTAACTCAAAAGATGGCTTTCCTTTCTGCACAAATTGATAAATCTGCAATCAGATCTATTTCAGTATGTGCACAAGGTGAGATTTCTGAGTATTTAGATTCATTAAACACTTTTGCAACTGTAGGAGCACTTACAGTTTCTTCTGGAGATGAAGTTAATTATGTTAACTCTAAATTCTGGGCAGAAGAAAAAGGTATAACTATTGATTCTTGTGAAGTAACACATAATACAAGTGGTTATAGCAATAAAGTTACAGTTAAAATTACAACTGAAAAAGGTGTAAATACAATTTCTGGAACTGTTTTTGATGAAAATGTTCAAAGAATAGTAGAAATCAATAACTTTGTATTTGATATTGAGCCAAAAGGTAAAATGATTATTATGAGAAACAATGACATTCCTGGTGTTATTGGAGAAGTTGGAAAACTTTTAGGTGATGATAATATTAATATTGCTGACTTTAGATTATCTAGAGGGAAAGATGGTGCTTTAGCTGTTATTCTTGTTGATGAAAAAATCTGTAGTAATACAGTAAAAAGATTAGAAAACTTAGAAGCAGCAATATCTGTTGCTTATGCAGAAATTTAAGGCAAAGATCGTATAAAAGAAGTGAACTGCTTCACTTCTTTAGATTTGGAACCGTAAATTACATATGAAGAATGAATATAATTGGAGGAAGAAATATGGCTTTAGGAATGAGTGATTTAAAAAAAGGTATGAAGATTGAAGTGGATGGTATTCCATATAGAATCACAGATTACGCACATGTTAAACCTGGAAAAGGTGCAGCATTTGTAAGATGTAAAATCAAAAACTTTTTAAACGCAAAAACTATTGAAAAAACATTTCACGCAGGTGATAAATTTAGTATTCCAGATTTAGAACAAAAAGTTATGCAATTTTTATATGACGATGGTGAGATGTTACAATTTATGGATAGTAAAACATACGATCAAATAGGTTTAACTTATGAACAAGTAGGTGATGCTGAAAAGTGGATTATTGACGGGATGAATGTTGATATGATGTTTTTTAAAGGTGAAGCAATTACTGTTGAACCACCAGCTACTGTTGAAATGAAAATTGTTGAAACACCACCTAACTTTAAAGGTGATTCACAAGGTGGAAGAAAACCAGCAACTCTAGAATGTGGTGCTGTTGTTCAAATTCCATTTCACTTAATCGAAGGTGACATTATTAAATGTGATACTAAGACTGGTGAATACGTTGAGAAAGTTAAGTAATTAACTTCTTTTCATAAAAAAACCTATATCAAACGATATAGGTTTTTTTTTGCCTAATTTTTTCTTTTTAAAAAAACTATCTTCTCATTACCTATATAATTCTCGTGTATTATTTCAAAATCCATATCAATTTCATTTAAAGCATTTAAACCTTTTTTTATTTTTGGATTTATTAGCAATATTATAAAATCAAGTTTTTCTCTTAAAATATCAAGTAGATTATAAGTACCTTCAACCATAATAAGTTTATAATCAAGTAGTTTGAATAAATCATCACTTATAATTACATCTCTATTGGGTACATGAAAAAGTGGTATTTTATTATCAAAGATTTTATTCTTTGAATAAATCATTACATTTGGTGCACGACCGGCTATGTATCTTGCATCTAAAGTTGGTCTATCTGTTCTTACTGTATTTCCACCAATAAGCATTAAATCACTTTTATCTCTTAATGCATGAACATAAGCTTTTGCTCTATTTTCAGATATTTGTCCTTCAATCGAACCATTTAATGTTTGAGCCATTTTATAAAAGATGAAACTTCCACTATTCCATTTTATAAAAGGATATAAAAGGTTATAGGCATCTTTTTTCATACATCCTAAGCCAACATCAATATTAGCATCCTTTAATGTATTAATGCCCCCTATTGCCTCTTTATTGATATCTTCATGTGCTATTATTACTTTCTTGGGTTTTATTACTTTTAATAGATTTGCACAAGCTGGTGTTTTTCCAATATGATTACAAGGTTCAAGTGTTACATAAACTTTACAGTCATTAAAAAAATCCTTATGGTTAGAGATTAAATATTCATGTATCTCATTTGAAGTCTTTTTTGTTTTTAATAAATCATTTGGATGGTATTTTAAAAAAGCTGCTTTAAGTGCATTAACTTCTGCGTGTGGCATTCCAGCTTCTTTATGTGCTTCAATAGCTAATATTTCACTTTCACCTTTTACAACTACACAGCCAACAGCAGGATTAGGATAAGTTAAAAACTGATATTTCCAAGCTTCATCAAGGGCAAGTTTCATAAAAAATTCGTCATTTATTTTCATTAGTTTAATTCTTTCGTAAATAGTATATAATTTTGAAAGTTAGTATATTTAAAGAGTAATTAATTAGGAGTTAAAGGATAATAGAGCTTGGCTCTATTATTACCATTCAAAATAAGTTGAAGCAGATAAAATAGAACCGTATTCTATAGTTTCTTCTCCAAATTCAGTTTCAATTGTGATTTTTTCTTTATCTGCACTTGTAAGTTTACCTTTGTAAACTTCAGTTGCAATATCTTTTACTTTTACATTTTCGCCAATTGAAGCAATAAAATGATTAGTTGATTTTAATTTTCTTTCAATTCCAGGAGAGCTAACTTCTAGTTTATAATTTCCACCAAGAGGTTCATCTAAATCTAATATTGGAGAAATCATTCTTGAAACTTCAGCACATTTATCTAAGTTTACACCATCTTTTGATGTAATACTAACTCTGTAAATAGTATCACTGTGTTCTCTAGCAGTCGTAATATCGTATAATTCTACGCCTAAACTTTCAACCGTTAATTTAATTGATTCTTCTAAATTCATTAATCTTCACTTTTATTTTTATTAATTTGAGCAAATAATGCTTCAATATTTCTTGATTTTTCTAATGAAGTATCATTAACAAATTTAAAATCAGGACATTTATACCAACCAGTACTTGCTAGAATATGTGACTTTAATCTTCCATTTGCTTTATTTAATAATGATACTATTTGATTTATCTCTTTTTTATCAAAATCAGAACCATCAAAATAAACTTGTGCATCATATTTACCATTTTTACAGTTAACACCTGTAATTGCTAAAGAGTTAATCCTAGCATCTGCCAAATCAGACAGTGCTTCAGGAATTAACTCCATTAATAAAGATTCAGTTCTTTGTAAATTAACACTTTTCATAATTAGTCGTCAATCGAAACTTTTTCTTCAATTTGAATAAATGTTTCAATGAAATCTCCAACTTTAATATCATTGAATTTATCAAACATAATACCACACTCATAACCGTTAGCAACTTCTTTAGCATCATCTTTAAATCTTTTTAATGATGAAATTTTACCTGTATAAGTAACAACTCCATCTCTAATGATTCTTGCATGACCACCTCTGATAACTTTACCATCAGTTACTAAACATCCTGCAACAGTTCCTACTTTAGGAACAACGAATGTATCTCTAACTTCTGCTTGACCTGTATTTTCTTCTCTAATAACAGCACTCATCATTCCAGATAATGCATCTTTAACATCATCAAGTAAATCATAGATAATAGTATAAGTATTAATTGTTACACCATCAGCTTTTGCTTTAGATTTAACAGAACCTGTAGGTCTTACATTAAATCCTAAGATAATACAACCCTCAGATGCACCTGCAAGAACTAAATCTGATTCAGTAATACCACCAACAGCAGCATGAATAACTTTAACTTTTACTTCTTCATTAGCAATTTTTTCTAATGAACCTTTAATAGCTTCTAAAGAACCACCAACATCAGCTTTAATAATTACTGGAAGTTGTTTGATTTTACCTTCTGCAATTAAACCACTCATCTCTTCTAAAGTAACTTTAGTAGATTTTGATAACTCTTTAGCACGTGCGTGTTCAGCTCTAGTTGTTGCAATTTCTCTAGCTTCTTTTTCAGAATCTTGAGCAACCATAACAGCACCAGAAACAGGAACATCATTTAAACCTAAAACATTACCTGTTTCAGAAAGACCAAGTTCTTTTACTGGTTTACCTTGATCATTAGTAATTGCTTTTACTCTACCATAAGTAGTGTCACAAACAATATTATCACCAACTTTTAATGTACCATTTTGAACAATAATAGTAGCAACTGGACCTCTACCTTTTTCAAGTAATGATTCAACAACTGCACCTTTTACTTTTGCAGTTGGATCTGCTTTAAGCTCTAACATCTCAGATTGAATTAAAATATTTTCTAATAAATCATCAATACCAGTACCATTTAAAGCTGATACTCCAATAAATTCAACATCTCCACCCCAATCAACAGGAGTCATTTCTCTCTCTGCCATTTGAGCTTTAACCATATCCATATTTGCTGATTCTTTATCAATTTTATTAACTGCAACAATAATTGGACATCCAGATGCTTTTGCATGTGAAATCACTTCTTCTGTTTGAGGTTTAACACCATCATCAGCAGCAACAACAATTATAATAATATCAGTAACATCAGCACCTCTTGATCTCATAGCAGAGAAAGCGGCATGTCCTGGTGTATCTACGAATGTAATTTTTTGACCATTTTGATCAACTGTATATGCAGAAATATGTTGAGTAATTCCACCAGCTTCACCTGAAGCTACTTTTGCAGATCTAATTTTGTCTAATAATGAAGTTTTACCATGATCAACGTGTCCCATAATTGTAACAACTGGAGGACGAGTTACATAATTAGTTTCATCAATATCTTCATCAGCATACTCTTCAACATAATTTACATCTTCTAAAGCATCTCTTACTGTAACTTCAATACCAAACTCTTCACCAAGAATTTCTAATTCGTCTTGTTTTAAGAAGTCATTTTTAGTAACAAGCATTCCTAAACCAAATAATACAGAAATTACTTCAGATGCTGTTTTTCCACAAGCTTCTGCAAATTCATATACTCTACACTCTTCAGGAATTGTAACATCAGTGATTTCAACTTCTTCTTCTGCTCTTTTAAATCTTTTCTTTCTCTTACCTCTTTTTAAACCTTGTGGTCTATTTCCAAAAGCAGCTGGTCTAGAAGATCTAGATTGTTTGTTTTGGTTTTGAGGTTTTGGTTCTTCAAGTAATTTTGATTTATCTGCTAATCCTAAATCAAGTAAGAATACTTCTTCACCTAAAATTGAATCTGTACTATTAGAGAATTCATCAGGAGTTTTTCTATGAACATCAAGTCTTTTTCCATGATCTTGAGCTCTTACATTTGTTTTCTTTTTTTCTTTTTTAGGTTTAGATTTAACTTCTGCTAAATCTTTTTTCTCTTCATTATTGTTACCTAAAATTTCACTAAGTGATTTCATTTGTTTTTTAGGAGCGCCCGCTACTGGAGTATTGAATTCTACTTTTGGAGCTTCAACTTCTCTTGGCTTTTTCTTCTTAACAATTTTAAGACCTCTTCTTTTAGGAATAATCTTTTTAATTTTAGGAACTTCCAAATCAGCATCATCAACTTTTTTTGCAGATTCCGCTTCTTTTTCAACTTTTTCTTCAGGTGCTTTCTTTGCTTCTACTATGTCTTCTTTTGGAGATACTTCTGTTTCTACAGGTTTAGGTTTAGAGATACCAACTTTTTTAACAGTTGTTTTCTTTTCAACTTTTGTATCCACTACTTTTTCTTCTACTTTTGTTTCCGTAGCTTCAACTTTAGTCTCTTCTATTACTTTTTTTACTGCAGCTTTTTTTACTTTTACTGGTTCTTTCTTTTGTAACTTAGAACTTTTACCAGTCATTATATAATTTGCAATTTCTTCAGCATCTTCATATGATACTGCGCTTTGAGCTGATTTAAGTTCTATATTTAAATCTTTTGCTTTTGCAATTACATCTGAGCTAGAAGCTCCTGCCTCTTCTGCAATTTCATAAACTCTTACTTTATCTGACATCTGTTAGCATCTCCTTAAGTTGTTCAACATACTTATCTTTATTTTTGCACTCTCTAAAAAGTGACTTTTCTATTTTTCTATAGGCTTTTTGATTAATATCTGATTGTAATAAATTAATACAATCCCTACAGATATAAAAACTTCTACCATAATTGTTATAGGATACAAGTTTTTTATCTTCGCATTTTAATCTAAAAAGTTCTTTTTGTTCTGCTTTTTTTCTACAAACAATACATGTTCGAAGTGTTATTTTTAAATTAGCCAACGATTATACCTAAAATATTCTTAATATCAAAAAAACTTAAATTTCTACACGTACACCACTGTTATCAAAGTCACTTATAAATACTTTGAAATGTGGGAATTTACTCTTAAGTGCTTTTTCTATTTTTCTTGCATCTTCTGCAAAACAGATAGAAAATAGTGTAGAACCAGAACCTGAAAGTGTACTCATTAAAGAGCCTGATCTTAATGAAGTTTTTTGTACATCAAATAACTCTGGCATTTGTTTCATTCTATATTTTTGATGAACTTTATCCAATGATGCAGATCTAAGCATTTTCCAATCTTCACTCATAAAAGCAGCTGTTAATAGTGATGAATGTGAAATATTAAAAATTGTATCTTCTTTTGAATATTTATAAGGAAGTGCTTTTCTTGATAATTGAGTTGAAATTGGTCTATTAGGAACAACAACTACAGCTCTTAAAATATTTGGAATAGCTTTATTAATAAATCTTACTTCATTATCTTGTACAGTTGCCACATTAAATCCACCCATAACAGCAGGTGTTATATTATCAGGATGATTTTCATAAGCAAGTGCTAAATTTAATAATTTATCTTTTTCTAGTTTTATTCCCTCAATTGCATAAGCAGAGGCAATTGCAGATACAATTACAGCAGAAGAACTTCCTAATCCACGTGATAGTGGAATTTCATTATAAAATTCAAATCTATAATGTCTTTTTCTAACTGCTAAGTTATGATAAAAATCGTTAAAAATCGAAATAAACATATTGTTATCTTTAAGTACTGGGTTATTAGCGCCCTCACCTTTTAATGATACACTATGAAATTTTGATGGCTTAATTATTACTTGGTTTTTCATGGCAATTGCTAAGCCTAATGAATCAAAACCTGGTCCCAAGTTTGCACTAGTTGCGGGAACACTTACTTTCATCTATTTCCTTATTTAAACAGCTGGTAAATTATATATTGGCAGTGTTTGTTTATTAAAATTTATTTTATCTATACTATTAGGTAATTTAAAGTCGCGAATTATATCGTCTTTTTCTAAAAAATCAACTTTAATCCCATTTTCATCTTGAATAAAGTATTTTTTTCCTAATGCTTTTATTGGAGAGTTTTCATTAAATTCAAAGCCATTACAAGCCATAAATTCAATACTTTTGGAAATACTAATAGTTTTTAGAAAGATATAAGCAACTTTTATTGCCATATAAGAGCCAGGAGAGTTCACATAATTTATTCTTTTTATATCAAACTCTTTTAAAATATTAGAAAATAAAGATGGTAATAAATCAGAAGTTTTACCTTCTAATTTATACTCTTTTATTAATATTTTGTTTTCATAAATACCAATTAATAATGGCTTTGAAATACTAATTACTAAAACTTCAATCAATCAAGAACCTTATACTTCTACTTTTGAATATGCTAATTCAAATACTTCAGCTTCTTCACTAGCTTCTTCTAAGTCTATAACTTCATAGTTTGAAGCATCTTTATAAAGCTTTTTTGTTAATAAGTGATTTAAATGATGACTTCCTGCAACTGCATCATATTCACCAATCATTGTATAACCTAATAATGCCATATCACCAATTGCATCAAGTATTTTATGTCTTACGAACTCATCATCAAATCTTAAACCCTCTGGATTTAAGACTTTTGATTGGTCAAGTACAATTGCATTTTCCATAGAACCACCTTGAGCTAATCCTATACTTCTTAAATATTGCACTTCATGTAAGAAACCAAAAGTTCGAGCTCTTGAAATATTTTCTTTATATTCACCAATAGAATAATCAAAATGAAAATTTTGTTTTCCAATTGATGGATGGTCAAAAGATATTTCAAAATCATAAATAATTCTATTTGAAGGTTTTAAGGTTACTCTTTTTCCATCTTCTGTAGTAACTTCAACTGCTTTTTTTACTTTAATAGCTTTTTTACTTTTATTAAGTTCTTTAATACCAGCTTCTTCAATAAGCATACAATATCCAGATGAACTACCATCTAAAACAGGAACTTCATCATTATCAATTACAACTCTTAAATTATCAATTCCATATGCATATAAGGCAGATAATAAATGCTCAATAGTAGAAATAACAACACCATCTTTTCCAATAACAGTAGCCATTTTAGTATCTACTACATTTTCAATTGCTAAAGGTATTGTAACTCCTGCATCAACTCTATAAAAAATTATACCTGCATCTGCTTCTAGGGGTTCTAGTTTCATCTTTACAGGAACACCCTTATGCAGACCTATTCCTACAATTTCAACTTCTTTTGCTAATGTTCTTTGTTTCATTTGCTGTTAATCACTTTCTTTGCATTGTCAATTGTTTTAGTAATATTTTCTCTTACCCAATATTTACTAAGCCATTCAGATGGATTAACTTCAATTCCTTGAATTAATACTCCAAAGTGTAAATGGTCACCAAATACAGCACCTGATGAACCAGTATTTGCTATATATTGTCCTGCTTTTACTTCCTCATTTACTTCTACTACAGATCTACTTGTGTGTGCATAAAGTGTTGCTAAACCAAATTTATGATCAATAATAATTGTTTCACCATAAATTCCTAAGTAGTCATTAAAGATAACTTTTCCAGGATTTGTAGTAAAAATTTTTGCTTTTTTAACACTTGCCCAATCCATACCAAGATGCCAAGCTTCATGAATCTTTTTTCCATTGTATGTATAATGACGTCTTTCCCCATAACCTGCAAAAGTCATCGATGATGGTAATTGTTTAAACTCTTTTATATCAAATTTTGAAACTTTTTCTTTAAACATATTGTTTCTTGTTTCACTTTTAATAGTATCAATATTTCTTTTTCTTACATCTTTGTTTTGCTTAACAAAAATTTCTGCTTGACTAGTAGGAATATCATACCCACTTTTCATAAGTACATTTTTACTTACTTTATTAATAAACTTATCTGATATTTTAATATTATCAGGTTTTGCTTTTAACTCTTTTATATATAAAGGTACTTTTGTAACTGTTTTATTTCTTGCTTTATCAATGGCAACTAAATTAACTCTTTGAAACTCTTCTATTTCAATTGGCCATGCAATAATTGCTATATAAAAATTATCTTTATAAAATGGAAATAGTTCAAATCTCTCTTCATTATTAAAAGAGATATAGAAATCTTTTAAATTTTCGTCTTTTACTTCAACAACAACAGCAGCACTTCCACCTTGTTTTATTAAATAAGAGTTTGATAATACATTAGCTATTGGGCTTTTTTTATCTACTTTTATTTTAATCTCTTTGCTAGCTTTATTTCCCATAAAGAAGTTCCATTTACTTGTATCTGAAACTTCGATTTTAAGCATTGCATTATTAGTTTTAGCATTTAAATCAATTTTAGGTGCAATAATATTTAAATCAATTGAACCTTTTGATGAACTTAATGTTTTTGTATCTAATTTAATCTCATTATTATCATCAAAATATGTAATTACATAAGATGAAATTTCATTATCATCTGTAAAATTAACCTTTAAAGGTGATGTCAAATTCCAAAAAATTTCATTTTCTAATGAAATTTTAGGACTATTTTTCTCAAAAGTAGGAGATAAAAATACAAAAGCTCCAAGTCCTATTATTATTGCAATAATTATATATATTAATACCATCTTTGCTTTGTTTTTATTTCTTCTATTTGTATAACTCAAAAATTTCCTTTAAAACTAATTCTTTTGCTTTTTCTATATCATCTGTATCTATTGAACATCCAGCAGCATTAAAATGGCCACCACCATTAAAATATCCTGCAATTTTTGATACATCTACACTACCTTTTGAACGTAATGATACTCTAACTCTATTTGAAACAATTCTTATAAAAAATGCAACTTTTACTATTGCCATACTCATAATCATATCTAAGGCATCTTCACAATCTCTATTATGCGCTCCAGTTTCCTCAAACCACTCTTTTTTAGCATGTATTGTAGCAATTTCACCTTCTTTAAATAGCTCTAAACTATCTAAAACTTTAGGTATTATTCTATACTTTGCTAAAGAGTCTCTTCTTAAAAGTTTATTTGCAATACCTGAAGGACTTGCTCCACATTGAACTAAAAAGTTAACTTTATCAAATGTCAATTCATCACAACGTGAAAGTGAAAAAGCTAAAGAATCATCATATATTCCTACATAAAGTGCTGTTGCTGAATCTTTTGTGATATATAAACCATTATGCTTAAAAAAATCATAGATTATTTCAGCTGTTGAACTTTTCAGGGGATCTACTATATTTAAAGTACCAAAGTCATTATTTGATTTGTGATGATCAAAGTTAATTAGAGGAATATTTTCATCTAATTTAAACCCAAGTCTTGGATATGTTCCACAATCAACACTTATCGCTAAATCAAAAAACTTTGGTAATTGATCTGTAATCTTGTCAAATCTATTAAGAAAATCTAAATTTTGTGGTAAATCAGAACTTATATTAAAAACTTTATGTTTTATTTTATTTTCATAAAATAAATTTGATAAAGCAAGTGCAGAAGAGATACTATCTGCATCTGGATTTACATGAGTAATAATCAATATATATCTACTTTTCTCAATTAACTCTAAAGCTTTAGTATATGCTGACATATCAATTTTATTACTTACTATGAAATCTTTTTTCAATACCTATCCTTATAATTTAAACTCTTAATCTTATATAATTAAAACTAACCAAAAGTTAATGATTAGTCAAACTTCATTGAAAAGTCTAACCATGTCGCTTGGTGAATTATACTTCCACTACTAATTGCATCAACTCCTGATAGAGCATATGAACGAATAGTGTCTAAATCAATATTTCCACTAGCTTCTAATAAAATATGAGGATAAGTTTCATCTCTATACTTTACAACTTCTTTGATTTGTTCAGGTGTCATATTATCACACATAATAATATCAGCACCAGCGTCCATAGCTTCTTTTACTTGTTCAAAAGTTTCACACTCAATTTCAATTTTTGTAACCCATGAAATTCTTTTTCTAGCTTTTTTTACAAACTCTTTTAAATTATCAATAGTTCTTAAGTGAGTATCTTTTAGCATTAAACAATCATCAAGTCCAAGTCTATGATTTATTGCACCACCAACTCTTGAAGCATATTTTTCAAAATCACGAAGCTGTGGTCTTGTTTTTCTAGTATCAAGTAAAACAACACCCGTTCCTTCCATTAGTTTTGCATACTTATTTGCCATTGTTGCAATTCCAGATGCATGTTGAAGCATATTTAAAAAAGTTCTTTCACTTGATAAAAGAATTGATGCTTTTCCCTCAAGCTCAGCAATAACTTCACCTGCTTTAATTTCATCACCATCTTTTTTCAAAAACTTACAATCAAATTTTTCAGTTCTTGCTAATACTTTTGCGTATTGAATTCCTGCAATTATTCCATCAGATTTAGCAATAGCTCGAGCTGTAAATCTACCTTTTGGAGCAACATCAAAGAATAAATCTCCTCTTCCATTATCTTCTATAATTGCATTTTTTACAAACTTTTTAATATTAATCATACTTCAAACATCCTTTCAAGAGCTAGTCTTGCATATTTAATATTCTCTTCTGAGACAACAATCTCTGTTTCTTTTATAATATTATCATCTTTGATTGATTTCAAAGTATTATAAACATCTTGTAAAGTAGTCTCATTCATTGTTGGACATTCAGGTTTCGTTGAAGATAAAATATAAGTATTTTTTGTTCTTAATCTATTTACCATATTAAATTCAGTTCCAACTGCAACTTTTTGATCTTCAGGCAACTCTTTAATATATGTAATTAATTGAGAAGTTGAACCTACAAAATCTGAAGCATCACAAACTTTTGGATCACATTCAGGATGAACAGCTATTAAAATATCTGGATATTTTTCTCTATAAAACTCTATATCTTCAACAGTAAATTGTTGATGAACTGAACAAAAACCGTTATAACAAATAATATCAGCTTCTTTTAAATCACTTCCATCACCTACTATTGCAGATTTTAGATTTAAAGATTTTGCAAAGTTTTGACCTAGACATCTATCTGGTACAAAAAATATTTTCTTTCCAGATTTAAGACCTTTTTCAATAATTTTATATGCATTTGATGAAGTACAAACCATTCCACCCATTTTTCCAACTCTAGCTTTTACTGCTGCACTTGAGTTGATATAAGTAATTGGTAAAATATCATCATTTGAGATTCCAGCTTCATTGATTTTTACAAGGTTTTCTTCATAATAACCCTCATCAATCATTCTTGCCATCGCACAACATGCAATTTTTGGCATTAATACAGTTTTTTCTGGACTCATTACTTTTACACTTTCACCCATAAAACCAACACCACAAAATACAATAAACTTTGAATCAGTAGCTTTTGCTCTTTTTGCTAATTCTAAAGAATCACCTGTAATATCAGCTAACTCAAAAACTTCATCTCTTTGATAGAAGTGAGCTACTAATGTTACATCTAGTTCTTCTTTTAGCTTTATAATTTCTTCTTTTAAATTCAAAACAAACCTTCAATTAAATGTTTTTATAAATGATAATATAACAAAATGTTTGTTATAATCCATTTAATTAAAACAAATAATAAAAACTAAACATTAATATAAAAGGTAATAAATGGATTTTTTCACTAACTCAAATATTTTATTTTACATAAGCGCTTACTTAATAGGATCTATTCCTTTTGGACTACTACTTGCAAAGTTTTTTGCAGGAGTTGATGTAAAAAGTGCGGGAAGTGGTTCAATTGGAGCTACGAATGTATTAAGAGTAGTAAAAGAAACAAATCCTGCACTAGCTAAAAAGCTTGGAGCTGCAACTGTTATACTTGATGCACTTAAAGGAACACTTGTTTTACTTGTTGCTATGAGTATGGGAGCTAGTGACTCTACACTTTGGGGAATTGCTGTTTTATCTGTACTTGGTCACTGTTATTCAATATACTTAGGACTTGAAGGTGGAAAAGGAGTGGCAACAGGACTTGGTGTATTTATAGCACTTATTCCAATTCCTACTTTAATAGGTGCGAGCGTTTGGATTATTTGTGCAAAGTTACTTAAAATTTCTTCATTATCTTCACTTCTTGGACTTACAGCTGTAATTGTAGTTGCAAGTTTTTTAAATGATGGATTAAATATAGGTTCAAATATTCCTATGTATATTATTGCATTCATTATATACTACAAACATATTCCAAATATCATTAGAGTAATCAAGGGGGAGGAGAAAAGAGTTGTATGATGAAAGTTGAGATAAAAGACTTAAGCTTTAAATGTATTATAGGAATTCTAGATTTCGAGCGAATAAAAAAACAAAAAGTAGTAATAAATATATCTTTTGAATATACATTTAAAAAAGATGAATTTATTGACTATAGTAAAGTATCAGCATTTATACAAACACAAATGAAAAAGAAAAAGTTTTTACTTATAGAAGATGCGATACTTTACTTTGAAAAAAAACTATATAAAAACTATAAAATAAAAAACCTATATATAATGATATCAAAACCAGATATTTTAAAAAACTGTATTGTTTCAGTATCAAACTGAAAATAAACTATTCAAACTATACAGACTGTATAAAGCAAATAATCAATAATTAAAATATCTAAGTTAAATACTTTAAAAAATTTATAATTTTTCTATTAAAATTAAATAATCCTAAAATCCCAATGTATAAGTATTAACGGCTTTCTATCTAAAATTAACCTTAAATTAACAGTTAAATAACAGATAAAACTCTTATTTTAAGAAAACTTTAAAATTTAGTGGTGTAGAATAGCCGTAACGGGATGTCGGAAAAGGTTCAAATAAATCATTTTGAATGAGTTCGCGCGCTCCGACAAACTGAAAAAAGATTTCGAAATTTAGGAGAACAAAATATGAGAAAATTAGCAAAATTAAGTTTAGTAGCTGCAGTAGCAGTAGCAGGATTAACTAACGTAAACGCAGCATCTTTAGAAGAAGCAATCAAAGGTGTAGATGTATCTGGTCAATTTAGATTTAGAGCAAACGATAGATCTGATACAACTGGATTAACTCCAGCTGCAGGAAATAATGATACTGATGTTGAAATTGAAGTAGGTGTTAAAGTTCCAGTAACTGAAAATGTTAAAGCCGTATTCAAAATTGATACTACTAGAAATACTACTGATGCAGGAGCTACAAAAGTAACTGGTACTGATAACCAAGATTATTTAGATATTGAAGATTACTACTTCTCATACAACCAAGGTGCAATAACAGTTAATGCTGGTCAACAAAATATTCCAGGAAGAATTACTGATGGTGCTCAAGGTGACGGTGTTGTTGCTTTATATAACTTAGGAAACGTTACAGTAGGTGCAGCTGCATTTGCTAACAACTCTTTAAGTACTGAAGAAGATGTTTATTCTGTTATTGCAATGGGTACTTTTGGACCTGTTTCTGTATTAGGACAATACGCAGATGTTGTAGATGCTGCAAAAACTTTTAACTTAAAAGCTGATGCTTCAGTTGCAATGATTAAGATAGGTGCTGAATATACTGAATCTGAAATTGATATGGGACACCCATCATATACTACAGCTGCATTAGCAGATGATAGAAGTACAGCTAAAGCTTACGTTTCAGCAAAAGTTGGAATTGTTTCAGCTAAATTATCTTATGCAAAAACAGGAGATAATGGTTCTGGTTCTGTAGCTGAAGAGTTAGAAGCACCTGCTGAAGCATTATTATGGAATGTTGGTACTTCAGGAAGAGATGATTACTCTGCATTTACAATTGACGCATCTGTAGCAGTTACTCCAGCTATTTCTTTAAGAGCTGCATATTCTGCAGGTGAAGAAGGAAATAGAATAAATAATGACGTTACTGAAGCATTAGGTCAAATTACTTATAAAGTTGCTAAAAACTTAACAACTTATGTAAGATTTGCTGATGTTGAAGATAAAGGTTCTGATTATACTAGAGGTAGAGTTGAAGCTAGATACTCTTTCTAATTCTTAGATAGTATTTTACTAAACTTATTAAAGGCTAGAAGATTTATCTTCTAGCCTTTTTTTATGTCCTAAAATATAAGAATATTTATGCTAAACTGTTTCTTTTAAAAGGATTTATATGAAACTATTAGCACCACTTACAATTACACTTTTTGCAACTACTGCACTTTTTTCACAAACAACAATGTGTTTTAAAGAAAATCACAACTCAATGTCTACAATCGAAGCTACAAAACTTGATGGTGGAGAGTGTAAAAGTACATACACACTAAATGATATGAAAGCAAAAGGTTGGAGTGTTGATGATATAAAAATCACAACAAAAGACTCAAAATACAGCTTTATTTATATACTAAAAAAAGGTACTACAACTACTACTTTAGTAGCTGCAAATGCGAACTTAAATCAAAAAGACTTAGAAGATAAGATTTTAAAAAGACTTGAAGATAAAAAAGTTCAAGAAGAAAAAGAGTTAAAAATAGAAAAAATACTTAAAAGTAAAATTGAAGGTAAAGAAATCTATATAAACAAATGTCAATCATGTCATGGAGATAAAGGTGAAATATCAGCTTATAATGTAGCAAAACCTTTAAAAGATCTTTCACTTGATGATATGGAACATGCTATTGGTCAATACACAAATAGAAGTGATTATGGATATGATTATAATATGGTTATGAAACCAATTGCTGCAAATACAACTAAAGCACAATTAGCAAAAATAAAAGATTATTTAGACTCAGTAAACAAATAAACATATAAAATGAAAAATAAACACTAGGACTATATATAAGTGGACGCATACGAATATTCGCAAATTTTAAAACTATTAAATACTAAATTAGAAAATATTGAAAGTATTTTAAAACCTGATTTATTAAGAATCAGATTAGATGAAATCATAAATCTAGAAGCAGACCAAAACTTTTGGAATGATGTAGCAAATGCTACAAAAATTGGTATTGAAAAAAATAGAATATTATCAAAACTTTCTAAGTTTAATAAAGCAAATGAAGCTCTAAGTGGAACAAATGAACTTTATGAATTAGCAACTAGTGAAAAAGATGAAGAAACATTTGAACTTCTTTTTGAAGAAGCCCAAGATTTAGAAGAGCTTATTAAATCTACAGAAATACAAGTAATGCTTTCAAATCCTGATGATGCTTCAAATGCAATCGTTACTATTCATCCAGGAGCTGGAGGAACAGAATCACAAGATTGGGCTGCAATGCTTTATAGAATGTATTTAAGATGGGCAGAGAGACAAAACTTTAAGATTGAACCTCTTGATTACCAACCAGGAGAGGAAGCTGGTATCAAAGATGTGTCATTTATTATAAAAGGTGAAAATGCCTATGGATATTTAAAAACAGAAAATGGTATTCATAGACTTGTTCGTATCTCACCTTTTGATTCAAACTCAAAAAGACATACTTCTTTTGCTTCAGTTCTTGTAAGTCCAGAAGTTGATGATAATATTGATATTGAAATAGAAGATAAAGATATTAGAATTGATACATATAGAGCAAGTGGAGCTGGTGGTCAACATGTTAATAAAACAGAAAGTGCTATTAGAATCACACATATAGAAACAAATATAGTAGTTCAATGTCAAAATGACAGATCTCAACACAAAAATAAAGCAAGTGCCTTAAAGATGTTAAAATCACGTCTTTATGAGTTTGAATTAGAAAAACAGCAAGCAGCAAAAGATGGTGTTGAAAAGTCAGAAATTGGTTGGGGACATCAAATCAGATCTTATGTAATGCAACCATATCAACAAGTAAAAGATACAAGAAGCAATATTGGATACTCAAATGTAGATGCAATACTTGATGGAGATATTACAAAAATAATAGAGGACGTTTTAATTTCTAATTTAAAGTAGTAAGAATGGTTCAAAATGGAAAATAAAATAGAAATATATCAAGCAGCAAATGGTCAAATAGAGTTTAAAAGTGATAGTGAACATGAAACTATTTGGGCAAACCAAAAACAAATTGCAGAGTTATTTGGTACAAAAATTCCTGCTATTAATAAACATATTAAAAATATAATTGATGATCAAGAACTTGACTATTCAACTATTTCCAAAATGGAAATAGTTCAAAAAGAAGGGAAAAGGGAAGTTTCAAGAAAAGTTGACTTTTATAATTTAGATATGATTATAGCCATTGGATATAGAGTCAATTCAAAATTAGCAACAAACTTTAGAAAATGGGCAACTTCTATTTTAAAAAGTTATCTACTAGATGGATATGCAATAAATGAAAATAAAATAAAGCAAACAAAAACTATTTTAAATAATTTAAAACAAACTATAGAATTTTTAGCTACAAAAGAAATTGGAGAAGAAAAAGAAATTTTATCACTTCTTCAAAACTACACAAAAACACTAAGTCTTCTTGAAAACTATGACAAATCAACTATAGAAGATTTTGATGGAAAAACTTCAAGATATGAATTAAGTTATGAAGAGACTAAAAAAGTTATCTCAACATTAAAATCAAACCTTATGGCAAAAAAAGAAGCAAGTGAACTTTTTGGAAATGAAAAAGATAATCATCTTAAAGGTATTATTGGAAATCTTTACCAAACCTTTGGAGGAGTTGAGCTTTATCCAAGTATTGAAGATAAAGCTTCGAATTTAATATATTTTATAATTAAAGATCATCCCTTTAATGATGGAAACAAAAGAACAGCATCTTTTTTATTTGTTTATTTCTTAGATAAATGTAATTATCTATACAAAGAAAATGGAGAAAAAAAGATAAATGAAAATGCTCTAACAGCACTTACTTTACTAATAGCATCAAGTAATCCAAAAGAGAAAAATATTTTAATAAAGCTTATAAAGCATCTTATCTTTGAAAATTAAAGAATATGTTTTAATCTCAAATTTAAAATAGTTATTGTTTAAGTTTACCTATTGCATATCGTTGAATATGGACAATAGGTACAAACTACTTTTTCTTCACACTTTTGGAAACTTATCTCTTTTTTTGATAACTCTTTAATCTCTGAGAATTTTTGAGTTAATAATTCTAACTTTTTATCTAGTGCTATTTCTTCTTCTAGTTTTGTATTATTTAAATCATAATAAAAAGCATTAACTTTATCTGTTTTATATATTTCACTCATAGCCAAATAATAAAATTCTAATTGGAAATCTTTTGATTTTTCATAATTTTTTAGAGAATCAATTTTCAAAGAACTTGATGTTTTATAATCAATTACCTCATAAGTATCTTCAAAAATATCAACTCTATCAATAACACCTTTTATTTTAATATCATCAAAAATAATATTAAAATTCTTTTCAAGTGCTATAATTTTTCTATTTTCTAGTCTTTGTTTATCATAAAGATAAAAATCATAAAGTTTCTTTTTCCAAATCTCTAAATCAAGTGCTAAAAAAGGATTTGAAGTTCTATATTCATAAAATAAATCTTCAATAATTTTATATGATAAATCATTTGACTGATTGATATAATATTTTTCTAAAATAGAGTGAACAATACTTCCTAATTCAAAACCTTTTGGTTTTAGTGAAATTGTATGCTCTTTTATTTTTAAAATATGTTGAAAATAAAACTTTCTTTTACACTCTAAAAAGTTTTTAAATGAAGTTGCTGACCATTCAAACTGTGTCAAGTCAATATTTTTTATAATATCACCTTCAAAATGAGTGATATTGTGATTATTGTATAGAATATGTTTATATAAATTATCACTTCGATTTGTATCAATTTTATTTGGAAATAACTCATTTGCAAATCTTGAAATTTGATTTGTGTCTGAGTTCACATAACAAATATAAAGATTACGTGAAGAATCTATCAATCTTTTATAGTAATATTTTTGTAAAGATTCTCTATCTTGTGAAGTAGGAAGATTTGCAATACTTTTTATTTTTGTTGATAAAAACTTATCTTTTATAGATCGCTTAGGAATAAAGTTTTCATTAAAATCACAAATAATCACAGTATCAAAACTAACAGCTCTAGTCTCTAATAATCCTAAAACAGTAACTTTTCCTGAGTTTACATCATCAAGAGTTATTTTAGATATTTTTTGTAAAAATATTTTATATAAATCTTTTACTAAAATACTGTTTTCATTTGAAAAAAGAAGGAAATTTAACTTATAAATTACTTCATCATACTTTTCAATAATCTCAATATTTTCTTCATTTGATTTTATATATGCACAAATAAAATCAAAATTTTCTTTTGTACAGATTTTATTCCATATAGTTTTTATCTCTTTATCTATAAAAGTTTTTTCAATTTTTAAATACTCTAAATTAGAAAGATTTTTTACTTCATCTTCATTTAGATATGAGTTTATAGCATAAGCTACTTGATATAACTTATAATTTTTAATATTTCTTCCCATAGCATAGTTAAAATACTGTTCATTATCAAATAACTGAAGCCAAGAGGCAAAACTCTCATCTGGTAATACCAAAGCTATATTAGATGGATTAACTCCATTTGATACAGCTTTTGTGATACTTGATTTTATATATGCGATTTGATTTATTCTTGAATTGAAACCTTTTATATCAAGAGATATCAGATTATTTTCTATTTCATCTTTGTTGATTAAAGATTTATTAGAAAGTGAGATTTCATATTTTTTATTTAGCTCAATTTTCTCTTCTAAAAAATCAAATTTTTCTAAAGATTTTTGATTATATTCATTTGAATAAAAACTTATATTTAAATCTACAATTGAAGCAATATCTTTGATAATATCAAACTCAACATTTGTAAAATATCCTTCAAATATAAAATCAATACAATCAAATCTTTTTAAAAAATTTTTATTTATTTTATAGTGCATTGACATATTAACTCTATCAACACAAGAATTCTCATCTAAGATATTAATATAATTTTTTCTGATTTGTTCTAAGATTGATAAGTGTTCGTTAAAATATTCGTATGTATCAGCATCTCTAATTTTACTTATTTCAACTTTCTCACTTGATAATTCAAGAAAAAAACGATAAATATAATCATTTTGTTTTAAAAATTTTGTAAAGTTGTCTGAGATTCCGAGTTTTTTTATATCAGTATTTTTGATAGATTCTTTTAAGTACAAAAATCTTTGTTCTTCATCAATATATTTTTTATTATCAAAAGATATTGATTTTTTTAAAAACTCATCAATTGTAAGTATTGATGGTAACAAAGTATTTTTGTCTTTTTGTAAGGATATAAAAGATCTTACAGCTCTTGATGTTGGAAAAACTAAAAGTTTTTGTTTAGTTTGCATTTGTCTTTATATAAATTGATCCTGTTGTACCATCAACTCTAAAGCTACCTGTAATATTCCAATTGTTTTTATCAGTAATTTCAAATGATGTTGTATATTCATTTTCATTATTCTTAAAGTTATCATTTTTAAGAAGTATATCAAACTTATTTGAAATACTTTTTGTAACTTTTAATAAAACATCAACACTCTTTTTTTCTTTTGTAACTTTATCACGAACAACTAATATTAAATCATTCTTTCCATATTTTAATAAATTTTTATGTAAAGATTTTTTTTCTAAAACTCTTTGAGAGTATTTAATATCATCTGTTGTTAAATCAAAATCTTTACCATTTATATTAAGATTAAAATCATACTTTTTTAAGAAAATTTGATTTGAAATCATAATAGTATTATAGTTAGCATCTACATCTTGGTAGCTTCTTAAAAAACTTTCATCTTCATTTACAGGAAGTTTAATTGCACTCATAACAGTCCAAATAATCATTCCTAATGTAAAAGTAAATATACTAATAAATAGTAATGGCCAATAGTTTCTTTTCATCTATTTTCTTCTCTTTTCTCTTAAAACAACAAATGTATAAACCAATAGCCCAATAACAACTAGAGTATACATCATTACTCTCCATATTGTACTTGCTATTTTACCTTGACTTCCTATACTTGTTTCTAATTTTATATTTTTATCTTCAGCTATAATATCTGCCATAGCAGCATAACCATTTAATGTTGCTGCACTTACTTTTGCAAATAATGTATTTTTATCTTTTGAAGCTAGTAGTGGTACTACATATCCATCTAAAATATCATTTTTATCTATAATTTTTTCTAAACTTTTACTTACTAGTAAATTAACATGTTGTTCTTCAATTGACATAGTCATTAAAGCATATGGTTCTTTTAATACTTTTAATACTTGTGCTTCATGATTTTTTAGATAGATAATCTTATCTTCACCTTTAATCTTTTGACCTAAACCATAAGTAGATTTTACATAAAGGTAAATATTTACACCTAATTTTTCTTTAGATTCTAAACCCATTTGAGTGATTTTTTCTTTTGCTCTTGGATCAATTAATCCATCGTCACTTAAGATAAACTCATTTGCTGATATATTTTGTGATAAAAAAAATAGGAGTGAAAAAATCACTCCTATTCTTAAACTTTTAATAGTCTTCATATTAACCTATAAATATTTTTGCGTCGTTAAAAAAGCTAAAATATAAAGTCATAACCGCAGATACTACTAGTAATAATCCTATAATTTTGTCCATCTTAGCTCCTTTTATTTAGCAAGAATATAATTTTTATTTTGCTCTTCAGGAGTTTTTTGTTTTCTATCAGAGAAAACACTTCCAGAAGTTAAACCATTAATATCTTGGTTTATTTTATAAAAATTAGTTGATTGATCTTGTTGTACTTTAATACCACTAATAGTTAATACTACAAGTATTGTTAATAACAATACTGTAGCAATTAACATACCAGTAATACCACTTAACTTAAAGATTCCTCTTTCGTTCTCGTTCATTTGTGTATTTCCAGCCATCTTACTCTCCTAAACTTCTTAAGTATGCAGCAAGAGCTTTTTGTTGTGTTTCATTTAATCTTCCATCAAAACTTGGCATGATACCGATATTTGATTTTTTACCATCTTTTAACACAGCACTTACAAGTGCATCATCATATTCTCTAATATTTGGAGCAACGTAAGGCATACCTTTTCCATCTGCACCATGACATCCTGCACAAGTAGCATAAGCAGCAGGTTGTTCACCTTTAAATCCACCAGCAACATACTCAGCAATAATCTCAACATCTGGTCCAAACGCCATACCAGCTGGCATTCCACCAGGATATGCAGTTTTTAAACTATTAGAACCGTTGTTAATAACATGAACAACTTGATCTTTTGCAATTCTTTTAGTTAAATCTTGCGCTTTACCTTCAATACCTTCAGCATCAACACCGTGACAAGGTGAACACTGAACTAAGAAAGTAGATTGACCCATAGCTTCTAAAGTTTCTTTAGAAGGGTTTTCCCATTTCTTTTCAAATTTTGCATTATAGTCTAATGTTTCTTCATTCCATTGACCAATTTGAGAGAAACTATTAATTGGATAACCAATAGTAAAGTACCAGAACATCCAAAGAATTGTTCCAATAAATGCTAATGCCCAACCTGTAGGAACTTTATTTTGGTATTCACCAATTCCGTCCCAACTCTCTTCAGCTAATTCACCACTAGCTGTATCATTTTTCATTTGATTAACATATTTAAGTGAAACGAATACTGTAATTACAATAATCGCAATTGCACCTAACATTGTTAAACTATTAATATAATCGTCACCGATAAAAGCATCACCTGCCGCAAAGTAAGTTCCTGCTATTAATGCGATGACAAGAATAATTCCACCTATAACCATAGATTTCATACTATTTCTCCTTGTTATCTATATTATTTTCTCTTTCTTCAAGAGGAGAAGAGGATGATGCATCATCATGAACTAAGTTTGAATACTTTTCAAAATCTGTTTCACCAGTTTTGTCTCTTTTATATATAGAATAAGCATAAGAGTAAAATACAACAAATACAAATAAAATTAAAAAGAACTTCGTATAACCTTGAATAGTCAATAATGTTTCATAATCCATTTTTAACCTCTTATTTTAAAGAATTTAAATATGCAATTAATGCAACTATTTCAGGAATCTGACCGTTTGCAACAGCATCTTTTACAGCTTTGTTTTTCATATCAGCTGCAATAAGTTGTGCATCTGCTTTAGCTTTTGCTATAGCAGTCGCGTGATCACCTAACTCAACGTCAACTTTACCGTCACCATCTAAATCTTGATCATATGGAGTAGCGAAAACAGTTTTAACTGTATAAGCTTCAGCATATGCTGTATCTAAATCAGTAATATTCTCAAAGTGATGAGGATATGCTGGCATAACAGTTCCAGGTACAACAGAAGCTGGATCCATCATGTGATTTTCATGCCAGTCAGTAGTTCTATAATTACCAACTCTCATTAAATCTGGACCAGTTCTTTTTGATCCCCATAAGAATGGTCTATCATAAGCATACTCACCAGATAATGAATACATACCATATCTATCAGTTTCTGATTTAAATGGTCTAATTAGTTGTGAATGACACGCATTACAACTATCTTTAATATAAACTTGTCTACCAGCTAATTCTAAAACTGAATAAGGTTTAGTACCAACAGTAGGTCTACTTTGTTTTGCAAAATCTGGAATAATTTCAATAATACCTGCAAATGCAACAAACACGAATACTAGAACCGCAAAGAAAAACGGTCTTTGTTCAAACCAATGAAACATATTTTCTCCTTTTCTTACGCAGCTACAGGTGTAGTGTTTGTAGGTTCTTTATCTAATACTCTTCCACATTTAATAGTTTTATAAATATTAAACGCGAACATAAAGAATCCAATAAGGTACAATAACCCACCAACTGCTCTAATTGTGTAATATGGTTGTAATACAGTTACTGTATCAATGAATGAATAAACTAAAGAACCATATTCATCATATGCTCTCCACATCATACCTTGAGTAATACCTGCAATCCACATAGAAGTAAAGTATAAAACGATACCTGTAGTTTGTAACCAGAATTGTGTATCCATTAATGATTTAGAGTAAAGTTCTCTTTTATACATTCTTGGAACCATATGGAATAATGCTGCCATTACCATAAATACAACCCATCCTAAAACACCATCATGAACGTGACCTGGAATCCAATCTGTAAAGTGCGCAATTGCATTTACTGATTTGATCGCTTGAATAGGACCTTCAATAGTTGATAACATATAGAATGTTGATGCTAATACCATAAACTTAATTAGTGTATTAGTTTGTAACTGTTGCCACTCACCTTTCATAGTTAAAAGCATATTAATAGCAGATCCCCATGATGGTAAAATTAATACAACTGACATTACAGAACCCATTGTTTGCATCCAGTCAGGAACAGTTGAATAAATAAGGTGATGACCACCAGCCCATAAGTAAACGAACATTAATCCCCAGAAAGCTAAAATCGAAAGTTTATATGAATAAACATTTTGACCTGATTCTTTTGGAAGGAAATAATAAATCATTGCAATAATTGGAGTTGTGAAAACGAATGCAACAGCATTGTGTCCATACCACCATTGTACTAATGCATCATTCGTACCTGCATACATAGAAACTGAATGTATCCATGAACCATATCCTGATACTAATGCAGTTGGAACTTCCATGTTATTGAATAAATATAACATTGCAATTGCAATAAAAGTAGCAATAAAGTACCATAAAGAAATATAAAGAGTTCTTTCTCTTCTAATTCCTACTAGTCCAAAGATTGATACTCCCCATAAAACCCAGAATACAACAACTAAAATATCTAATGGCCATTCTAATTCAGCATACTCTTTTGAAGTTGTAATACCCATGAATAGAGTAACTACAGCTAAAAGAATAGTGATAAAATAAATTGCAAAATGTAATTTTGCTACGCCCATTAAAAATGGAGATTCTTTTAAAGAAACTTTTAATACTCTTTGCCCAATGTAATACCACGAAGCAAAAACACCACTTAAAGTAAAACCAAAAGCAACACCATTTGTGTGTAAAGGTCTTAATCTACTAAACGTACCATACTCCCCAGCTAAGTTATTTAACTCAGGAAACGCCAATTGAAACGCAAGTACAACACCAATTGTCATACCTATGATACCAAACAAAATTGTTGCAAATGTAAAGGCTTTTGCAACTGAGTAATCGTACTCAATTTGTGCACCGTTTTGCATCAATCTCCTCCTACTAATTTTATATACAAGTCACAATACGTCACTTATGAAAATATCTTAACTAAAATGCTCTAAATATTTACTTAATTTTAGTACAATTTAAGAATAATATTTAATAAAAAATAATATTAAGCGATAAATCTAAACTTATGGGAATTATAAAGTTTGAGATAAAGAGTGTATTTCTTAATATTTGAAGAATTATAAGTTTAAGTTATAGTTATTTAAATATTGATATTTGTCTAAAAGAGATATAATTTGTCCTGTTTCGCTATATTTAGGCTATACATATAATCATAACAATTATCAAAACCATAATAGAAAAAAGAAAAATCTAAATTTTATTTTATCTAAGCTAGTAAATTAATTTTAATCATAATTTCATTTGTGAAGTTTTTACAAGTAAAAAAATAATTATTTTTTGTCATTTTCATGCTACTTTGATGAAGCAATTAATTACTATAATTACTTCCAGTTTTTGATAGCTATTTGAGTCTCTCTTTGCATAGTTTTTTTCTTTAAATCTTCTCTTTTATCATGAAGTTTTTTACCTTGTGCAGTAGCAATTTGAACTTTTACTTTATTTTTTGCATTGAAATACATCTTTAAAGGAACAATAGAGATTCCATCTTTAGTAACTTTTTCAAAAAGTTTTGCAATTTGTTTATTATGTAAAAGAAGTTTTCTTTCTCTTCGTTCATCTGGTCTATATGTTACATGAGCTGTATTTAAATGAGAAATATGCATATTAAATAAAAACACTTCCCCTTTAATAATACGAACAAATGAGTCTTTTAAATTTGCACGTCCTTCACGCATAGCTTTTACTTCACTACCCTCTAATACAATTCCAGCTTCCATTGATTCCATGATTGTAAAATCATGAAAAGCTTTTTTATTTTTGAAAACTAAATTCTTTTTTTCTTCTTTTTTCTTAGCCATTGTTTACCTTAAAAAATGAACTTCCACTACCACTAAAATACCAGTTTTTCTTTGCATACTCTTTTAATTCTGGTTTTGTAGTAATAGCAGGTTCATATAAATCATTTGCTTCATATATATTGAACTCTTTTAAAATATCTAAAGAATTCATTGATAATAAGCGTTTAGCATCTTCTTTTGAAATTTGTTTATAAAACTTTTCTCTAAAAACTTTAAATATTTCACCTGTATTACACTCAATTTTTGGTGTAATAGTTTCAATATCTAAAACTTCTTCATCAAACTTTTCTACAATTTCTCCAATACCTCTTACATTTGCACTATCATATTCATAAACAAAAAAAGGAACATCAGCACCTATTTTCATTGCAATTTTACAAAGTTCATCTTTTGATAGATTTAATTCACAATATTTATTTACCATAATAAGAAATGTAGCAGCATTTGAACTGCCACCACCAAGTCCAGCAAACTCAGGGATATTTTTATCTATTTTTACACTATAAGTATTAAAAAATTCTTCAACACCTTTGTATTTTTTTAGTAAAATGTATGCTTTATATACAGTATTGGATTCTAATTTACATCCAAAATCTCCTATAATATCCATAGCCTTCTTATTAGTTTTAACAAATGACATATTATCGTACAAATTATGAACTCGTACAAATCTGGATACGAGTTCATGATAAGTATCTCTCTTATTGGCAATTTTCAAAAATATATTAACTTTTGCATATGACTTATAGTTTGTCATCTTGTTACCTTATTCAATAAGTAAGTTACATCTTTTTCTATAATTTCAACAATACTAAAAAAATCATCAAAAACAATTAAATATTTTCCATTTTCTTTTGTTTCTAAATAATCAATAGAGATTTTTTTACCATCAAATAACCACTGTTTTGTACCTAAGTAATTATTTACAGGAATATCTAAATAATCTAAAGGATTTAAATCTTTTTCATTTTCATAAAAAAATTTTCCCTCGTTAATTCTTTCTAAATAAGATAAAGTTCCTTTTGCATTTAATCTTTCACACAATATTTGTGCTAATGATCTTATATATGAACCCTCGCTAACACTAGCTTCAAAAGTTATAAAAGGATGATTATAGTTTATAAACTTTGTATCTAAAATATTCATTATAGATTTTTTCATTTCAAACTCAATTCCATCACGTGCTAAATCATAAGCTCGTTTTCCATCAATTTTCTTTGCTGAAAATTTTGGAGGAGTGTATTCTATTTCACCTTTTAGTTTTTCAATCTCTTTTATTATATTTTGCTTATCTAAAGTTTTTGACTCATTTATACTTGTTACATTTTCTATATCAAAAGAATCTGATTGAACTCCTAACCAAATAACTGCTTTATATGTTTTTGGAGTTTTTGAAAGATATTTAAATAGTTTTGAATATTGTCCAAAAGCTACAATTAAACATCCACAAGCAAAAGGATCAAGAGTTCCAGAGAATCCTGCTTTTTTATTTTTGTATTTTCTTTTTATTCTATTTAAATATGAATTAGAAGATGTAAAAATTGGTTTTTTAACAACTACTAACTTATTTAAGGGTTCTTTATTATAAAGTCTTTTTTGCATGATGCTTTTGTCTTATTCTATATTTTTTCAACAAATGATGATAAAATATCTCTTGATGTACCACCAAAATTGATTGTAAGCTTATAATCTTTTCCAGCTTTATTTGCTTTTTGAACTCTTCCCATACCAAAAATTTTGTGCTGTACTAAGTCACCTTTTCTATAAGCTGAGTGTTTTTCAATTGTTAAAGAACCTTTAATAAGTCCAGATTCACTTAAAAATCTACTTTTTTGTAAAATTGCTCTTTTCCCTTTATAAAATCTTGAATGCACAAAAGATAGAGTTAAGTTATCCATAGCTCTTGTAACTGCAACATAACCAAGTCTTCTTTCTTCTTCAATATCAGAACCATCTCCTGTTAGCGGGAAGAATCCTTCTTCAAGTCCAATTATAATCAAGTTTCTAAATTCTAAACCTTTTGAAGCATGAATACTCATCATAGAAATAGCTTCATTATTATATTCACCATTTTCACTCTCTAAAGCAATTTCATTTAAAAAGTCTTTTAACTCTAAGTGAGGATTTTGAATAAAATAGTCTCTAATATATCCATAGAACTCATCAACATTTCCTTGTCTCTCAAAACCATCTGGAACATTATCATATGAAGCTCTGTAATCAAATGTATCTTCAAATGCATCTAAAAACTTCATCTTTGATTCTTCTAAAACATCTTTTAAATCCATTATTGAAGCTTCAAAAACTTTTAATGTTCTTGAATTTTTCTTACCAACAATTCCTGCTAATTCATCAGCATTTAACTCTTGAATAAGTTGAAAAATTGGTTTTTTTGTTTCTATTGATTTTGCTTCAAGTTTATCAATTGTTGTTTTACCAATACCACGTTTTGGTTTATTCACAATTCTTTTTAAAGAGAAGTTATCATTTGCATTTGTTAAAATTCTAAAAAATGCTATTAAATCTTTAATCTCAGCTCTTTCATAGAACTTCATACCACCTACTAATTTGTAGTTTAATCCAGCTTTATTAAAGCCTTCTTCAAGCGACCTTGAAAGTGCATTAACTCTAAATAATATTGCTATATCTTTTGCATTAGTTCCACTATCTAATAATGATTTAATATCATCAATTATTTTTCTAGTTTCCTCATTTTCATCATGTGATTCATAAACTTTTATTGAATCACCTTTTTTCCTAGTTCCTTCTAATTTTTTACCTAATCTATCACGATTGTGTTCAATTAATTGATTTGCATGATTTAAAATAGTATCTGTAGATCTATAGTTTTTTTCTAATTTCACTACTTTTGTATCTTCAAAATCTTTCGAAAAATTTAGAATATTTTTTATAGTTGCACCTCTCCAACCATAAATACTTTGATCATCATCCCCAACTACACAAAGGTTATTGTGAGTTGAACATAAAAGTCTTAATAATCTATATTGAAGTTCATTAGTATCTTGGTACTCATCAACCATAATATATTGATATCTTTGGCTTGTTTGCTCTGCTAATTTTTGATTCTTTTTTAATATTTCATAAGGCAATAATAACAAATCATCAAAATCTACTAGATTGTTTTTTAAAAGATATTCCTGATATTTTTGATATACAAGTGCAATTTGCTGATATAGCTTTAATTGAGCAGCTGCAATTGCTTCTGTTGGTGATATTAATGTATTTTTATATTTAGATATTTCAGATACTAAAAGTGATGTTGTAATCTCTTTATCAATAGATTTTATAATTCTTTTTTTATCATCTGTATCGATTATAATAAAGTTGTTTTTTCTTCCTAGTTCACTCATATGAAACTTTAGAAATAATAATCCAAATTTATGAAATGTACATAATAAAGGTGGAGTATTTAAAAATGCTTGATTAATTAAGCTGTGTGCTCTTTCTCTCATTTCAGAAGCCGCTTTATTTGTAAAAGTTAAGGTTAATATTGAACTTGGATCTATTCCTATAGAAATTAGATAAGCTAATCTTGTCGTAATTGTTTTTGTTTTCCCCGAACCTGCACCTGCAAGAATTAGTAGTGAACCATCAATGTGTTCAGCTGCACTTTTTTGCGAATCATTTAATAATGATAATAAATTTTCTGACATTTCTTCTCCCATAATATATAATTATAGCATATATTAAATAAATTCATTATTCTTAATTATTCTATATATAAATAAATGTTATGATAATCATAAATTATTTCACGGAGGATATAATGCTAACAGATTTTGCTAAATTGCAGACTTTTTTAACTGTTGTTAGAGAAAAGTCTTTTTCAAAAGCTTCAGCAAAACTTGGTATTTCACAACCTGCGGTTACACAACAAATGAGATTTATTGAAGATTATTTAGATATTCAAGTAGTTGATAGAAAAAAGAATGGTATTAGACTTACAAAAGAGGGTCAAATGCTTTACTCTATTGCTTTAAAAATAGAAAAATGTGTTTCTAATGGAGAAAAAGAATTACTAAAGATTATGAATAAAGATGTAACTTTTGTATTTGGTGCATCATTTATTATTGGGAATTACATATTACCAAGATTTTTAAACAATCTAAAAGAGAATATTAATAATGAAGTTTCAATAAATGTTTCAGTTTCACATGAAGCTATTGAGGATTTATTAGATAAAAAAATTGATATTGCATTAGTTGAAAACTATGTAGCTAATGATGATATTATTTATAGAGAATGGATGGAAGATGAAATAGTAATATTTTCCAATCAAAAATTACCAGCAAAAGCAAAAGCTGAAGATTTATTATCATATAAATGGGTTTGTAGAAATCCTGAATCAAATACAAGAGCTATTTTTAAAGAAAACCTTGATAAAGCTGATTTTCCTGATTGTGATACTTTTGATGTTACAAGTGAAGTTACAAGTGCAACAACTATTGTACAGACTGTTTTACATTCAGACAAAACTATGACACCAACTGTTTCTATTGTTTCAAGAAATGCAATTGAATCATTACTTAAATCAGGTGCATTATTTGAATCAAGAATAAATAATCAAAAAATGGTAAGAAAACTATATATTGCATATAGAAAAGATAGAAAACATGATGCCTTTATTGACAATGTTGTTGACTATCTACTTAAAATCAAATAATTATTAGGATTAATTCCTAATAATTATCTTATAATACACATCCTTATATAACTACTTATATATGTACTTAAAATTAAAGGCATAAAATGGATGCAATTGATAAAATAGAACTTACATATCTTACAATTGAAGATCATAAAAAAATAGTATTTCTTATGAATGATGAATATCGACATTTAGATGATTCATCTTGGACTTTAGAAGAGTTTACAATTCTTCTAAAAAAATTTCCAAAAGGACAAGTTGGAATAAAAGTTGATGGAGAACTTGCTGCATTTGCACTTAGCATTGTTGTAGATTATAACAAGTTTGATGATTCACATACATATAAAGAAATTACTGGAAATTATTCATTTAACACTCATGATGATAATGGAGATACACTTTATGGTGTAGATGTTTTTGTTAGCAAAAAATATAGAGGGTTAAGACTTGGACGAAGATTATACGAATTTAGACAAGAGCTTTGTGAAGAACTAAATCTAAGAGGTATTATATTTGGAGGTAGGCTTCCAAATTATAAAAAGTATTCTAAGGAATTAACACCAAAAGAGTATATTTCAAAAGTTCGAGAAAGAGAGATTTATGACCCTGTATTAAATTTTCAACTATCAAATGATTTTTATGTAAAAAGAGTTTTAAAAAACTATCTAGAAGGGGATATTGAAAGTTGTGAATATGCCTCATTATTAGCATGGGATAATATCTATTATTCAAAACCTTCAAAGGCTCCAATGCAACAAAAAACTGTAATAAGATTAGGACTTATACAGTGGCAAGTAAGACCTTATAAAAATATTGAAGAAGTTCTAGAACAAGCTGAATATTTTGTTGATGCAGTATCAAATTACCGAAGTGATTTTGCCCTATTCCCTGAGTTTTTTAATGCTCCTTTAATGGCTGCATTTAATCATTTAGGAGAAGCTGAGGCTATTAGAGAATTAGCTAAATTTACACCTAAATTTAAAGAAGAGTTTTCAAGATTAGCAATTGCATATAATATAAATATTATTACAGGAAGTATGCCTGAACTAGTTGATGGCGATTTATATAATGTTGGTTTCTTATGTAGACGTGATGGTTCAGTTGAAAAATATGCAAAAATGCATGTAACTCCTGATGAAAAGAAAGTTTGGGGATTAAAAGGTGCAAATGAAGTAAAAACATTCAATACTGATTGTGGAAAAATTGGTGTTCTTATTTGTTATGATAGTGAATTCCCAGAATTAGGAAGAATGCTTGCAAATGAAGGAATGGATATATTATTTGTTCCATTTTTAACTGATACTCAAAATGGTTACTCAAGAGTAAGATTTTGTTCACAAGCAAGAGCAATTGAAAATGAGTGTTATGTAGCAATAGCTGGTTGTGTTGGTAACCTTCCAAAAGTTAGTAATATGGATATTCAATATGCTCAATCTGCTGTATTTACACCATGTGATTTTGCATTTCCTGCAAATGGAATAAAAGCTGAATCTACTCCAAATACAGAGATGATTTTAATTGCTGATGTTGATTTAGAATTGCTAAAAGAGTTACATAGTTTAGGAAGTGTTACAAATTTAAAAGACAGAAGAACTGATATATATGAGATTGAATTAAAAAAATAAAACCTTAGAGTATATACTCTAAGGGTTCAATTTCTAATTAAAATTAATTAATAATTAAAACCAACTTCTTCTAAAGCTGTTCTAATTTTTTTCATTTGTGAGTGTTTATTTCTACACCAATCAGGTGATAATAAACTATCATCATCAATTCCAGCTGTTATTCTTTGAACTGAAATATTTGAAGGTAAATCAACAATTGATTTTACAACTGTATCAATATATAACTCTTCACTAATTGGAGTAAATCTTCCTTTTCTAAACTCATTTGTAAGTAATGTATTTTTAACTACATACAAAGGATGAAACTTAACAGAATCTACATTTAATTCAACTGTTTGCTTAAAACTCTCTAGCATCATCTCTTGAGTTTCATTAGGAAGTCCATATATTAAATGTCCACAAACATTTAAACCTTTTTCTTTACTTCTAGTAATCCAATATTTCATGTTTTCTACACTATCACCACGATTAATAGTCTCAAGTGTATCGTCATAAAAAGATTGTATTCCATACTCAATCCATATCTCTTTATCTTTTGATAAATCTTTTAAATAATCTAAAATTTCATCAGTAACACAGTCTGTTCTTGTACCAATACTAAGTCCAATTACATTATCAAAACTTAGAGCTTTTTCATATAAAGCTTTTAGTGTTGAAAAAGGCGCATAAGTATTTGTAAAAGATTGAAAATAAACAATATATTTTTTAGTTCCAAACTTGTTTTCTAATCTTTGTCTTGTTGCATTAAATTGCATTTCAAGCTGTTTTAGTTGATTATCTAAATACGGATTTTCTTCTATTCTTGGGTTTAGTTTAAACTTTGTTTTCTTTTCTTGTAAATTAGGAGAAAAGGAATCATTCTCACAAAAAGAACAACCACCTTTTGCCACTGTTCCATCAATATTTGGGCATGTAAACCCAGATATTGAGATAGGAACTTTATATATTTTTTCACCAAATTTACTTTTGAAATATCTTCCAATAGTTAAAACATTTTTTAATTCATTCATTTTACTCTTTTACGAAATAATCCCCGTCAAAGCTTTCTAATGCATAGTTTCTATCAGATCCAATAGCTGTTACTAAATCATCTACAGATAAATACTCTAAAGAATCTGCTTCAATATACTTGCATACTTCATCTTTATTCATATTATTAGAAATTAACTCTTCTTTATTAGGTGTATCAATACCATAATAACAAGGGAATTTTATTTCAGGAGAAGCAACTCTAAAGTGAACCTCTTTTGCACCAGCATCTTTAAGCATTTTTACAATTCTTTTTGATGTAGTACCTCGAACAATTGAGTCATCAATTACAAGCAATGTTTTACCTGCAATTAAAGATTTCATAGGTGAAAGCTTCATTCGTACTTTCAAGTTTCTCATCTCTTGTGTTGGCTCAATAAATGTTCTTCCAACATAGTGATTTCTTATTATTCCATACTCAAAAGGAACTCCACTCTCAGCAGCATAACCAAGTGCAGCTGGAACACCTGAATCTGGAACAGGAACAACCATATCATACTTAATAGTTGAACTAGCATCATTTTTAGCTAAGGCCTTACCCATTTGTTCTCTTGTTCTATATACATTTTTTCCATCAATTACAGAGTCTGGTCTTGCAAAATATACATATTCAAAAGCACATGGTCTAAATTCTGGTTCAAAAAGTTGAATTGATTCTGGTTCTTCAAAATCTTCACTAAAGATTAACATCTCTCCTGGATTAACATCTCTTATAAATGTAGCATCGACTAAATCAAATGCACAAGTTTCAGATGCAACAATATAACCACCTGATTTTAATTTTCCTAAAGATAAAGGTCTAATACCATATTTATCTCTAATTACAAACTGTTTTGATCTTGATTGAACAATAAAACAGTATGCTCCAACAGTTCGCTCTAAAGCTTCTTTAATTCTATCTCTTAATCTATCTTTTGTATTTTTAGCAATTAGATGAATTAAATTCTCAGTGTCCATTCCTGTTTGATAAATGGCACCTTTATCAATTAAGTCATTTCTCACTTCTTCTTTATTGATTAAATTTCCATTGTGAACAATAGATATTTCACCAAGTTTATACTTAGCAAATACAGGCTGAGCATCTAAAATAGAATCTCCACCTGCAGTTGAGTATCTATTATGACCAATAGCCATATTACCTTTTAGTACTTTTAATGCAGACTCTTTAAAAACATCTGAAACTAAACCTCTATTTTTTATCGTGTGAATTTTTCCATCACATGATGAAGAAATACCAGTTGCTTCTTGACCTCTATGTTGCATTGCAAACAGAGCTAAAGATGCTAATCTAGCAGCATTATCATTACCATAAATTCCAACTATTGCGCACATTTATTTAACCTTATAAAAAAAGAAAAAAGTGAAAGTGATGCACGACTGCAAGAAGCAAATACTGCTTGCAGTCAAAATGTCTTTTTTCTCTTAGTTTTATTTTATTTTATTATTTACTTTTTATAGACCTAAAGCGTCATTGATTGAGTATAATTTTGGTTCTTTTGCAATTATCCATTTAGCAACTTTTATAGCACCTTTTGAAAAAGTGTTTCTAGCAGTTGCAGTATGATTTAATTCTAAAAATTCACCATCATTATATAAACCAACAGTATGACGACCTACGATGTCTCCACCTCTTAATGCCATAACTGCAATTTCATCTTTAGTTCTTGCACCAATTTGTCCATCACGTCCAGAAACTCTAACTTCATCAAGAACTAAACCTCTAGCATCAGCTGCATGTTCAGCAAGTGTTAGAGCTGTTCCTGAAGGTGAATCAACTTTATGTTTATGATGTTGTTCTACAATTTCAATATCAAAATCTGCTAGTGTTTTAGAAGCAAGAGCTACAAGTTTATTTAAAACAGCAACTCCTAAACTCATATTAGTAGCATATAAAATAGGTACTAATTTACTAGCTTCAATTAATAAGTTTTGTTGATGCTTTGTAAATCCAGTAGTAGCAATTACTAAAGGTTTTCTTGCACCATTTTCTACAACTTCTGTTAATAAAGCTTCAGTAGCACCTGGTGCACTAAAATCAATAATTACATCTGAAGAATCAAATAATACTTTCATATCATTTGTAACAACTGTATCTTCAGGTAATTGTTTTGTTAATTTATCAAAAACATGAACAGCACCTACTCTTGCTTGCTCATCATGCTCTAAATCATCAATTAATAATGAACCAACTCTTCCTGTACTACCTAGAATTCCTACTTTAATCATATTTTATAATTTCCCTTTTATCCAATATATTCAATAATATTAACAGCTGCAGTTGCACCATCGCCTGCTGCACAAACTACTTGTTTAGAAGCTTCAATTCTAACATCACCAGCTGCATATAATCCTGCTACATTTGTTCTCATTCTTAAATCAACAACAATTTCACCAGCTTTATTAGTTTCACATAAAAATGATCCATCTTCTTGTTTTAATGAGTCATTTAATACATCACGACCTACAAAAACAAATACACCTGGAACTGGAATATCTCTGATATCTCCAGAGATTTTAGATTTAACTTTTAAACCTGTAACTCCCATATTATCACCATAAACTTCTTCAATATCACAGTTTGTAACTTCTTCAATATTATCTGCATTTTTCATATGCTCAATAGTTGAAGGTGCTGCTCTATATGTATCCCGTCTATGAACTAAATATACTTTTGAACACATTTTTGATAAGTAAACAGCTTCTTCTAAAGCAGTGTCTCCACCACCAATTACTGCAACTTCTTTTCCTTTATAGAAAAAACCATCACAAGTCGCACAAGTTGAAACACCTCGTCCAAATAATTTATCTTCACCTTTAAATCCTGCACGTCTAGGAACTGAACCAGTTGCTAATAATACTGTTTTAGCTTCTTGAGTTTTTCCATCTGCAGTTGTAAGTGTAAAAACTTCATCTTTTTTTGTAACAGACATAACTTGGTTCATTTCATGTTTTAAACCAAATCTTTTACATTGTTCTGGCCAATCTTCCATTAAAGCCATTCCCGTTACAACTTCTTTTTGCCCTGGGTAATTTTCAATCTCTGATGAAGTTGTTATTTGTCCACCAGGCATTCCCATTTCGAACATTGTAACATTATTTAAACCACCTCTTGTTGCATAAAGACCAGCTGTTAATCCTGCAGGTCCTCCTCCAATAATTGCTAAATCTAACATATCAAATTCCTTATATTTTAGTGTTTATAATTTATAGTATTTATTAAAAAGCTAATAATACTAAAATCTTTGTAAGTTATAGTTTAATTAAAACCATTTTAACTTTTGTATAAATTTTATTATATTAGTTTTACATTCTTATTTAAAGAATACCCCATTCCTTTTGTTATTACTATTGAATCATTTGGTATTTTTTTTCTTAGCCTTTTTATCATTGCTCTAATATTTGTAAGATTAGTGTCATCACCTTCCCACACATACTCTGAGATCTCTTCATAACTTGCTACATGATGCAGGTTTTTTGAAAAAAGTTCTAAAAAAAGTATCTCTTTTTTTGTTAATTCTATCTCTTCTTTATCTTTATACAAAATATGATTTATAAAATCAAATTCATAAACCTCATCAAATTTTAGAAATCTTCTTTGTATTACACATAATTTTTTTACTTTTTGAACTAATTCTAAGATATAAAAAGGCTTTTTTATATAATCATCACAACCCAATTCATAGGATTTTTGAACTTTTTCCAAGTCATGATTTGAACTAATTATAATCACAGGTGTATCTTTATGATTAATTCTTAATAATTCAAGAAGTGAAATACCATCAATATTAGGAACATTAATATCTAAAATAAAACAATTATATCCATTATCAAGAACAGCTAAAGCCTCATCTCCATCTATAAAAGTATCAACTTTATAACTCTCTTTTTCTAAAGCCATTTTCATAACATTTATTAGTCTTTCATTATCTTCAAGAATTAATATTTTCACTCTACATTCCCTAAAATCATTTTAAAACAAGCTCCATTATTAATATTTTCAACTTCGATTTTACCATCCATTTTATCTTCTATAATCATTTTTGCCATATACAGACCAATTCCATGTCCATCTTTTTTAGTAGAATAATAAGGTTTGAAAATCTTTTTTATTTTAGCTTTTTCAATTCCACCTGCATTATCTTGTATTTTTATAATTAATTTATCATCTTCATTATAAAACTCTATATCTATTTTCCTATTTTTCAAATCATTTTTTAGAAGTTCATCTTTAGCATTATTTATAATATTTAAAGTAGATTGCATAAACTCATTTCTATATCCATATATATTCGTATTTGTATTTTCAAAAACTTTTATATCTACATCTATATAGTTATATTTGATATTATGACTTACAATCTGTAAAATTGAATCAATAGACTCTTTTGCATCAAAGACCTTCTTTTCATTTGAGGGAACAATAAAGTTTTGAAAATCATTAATTGTTTTATTCATATAATCAACTTGTGTCATTATATCTTTTACATAAGATTCATCTTCATTAGTATTAGAGTTTGAACTATAAAAACTCTCTTGTGCTATTGTTGTAATTTCAACTAAAGGCGATTTCCATTGATGTGCAATTGAGGAAAATATTTCTCCAATTTCTGCAAGTTTTGATTGCTGTATTACAAACTCTTGATTCTTTTCACGCTCTAACTCAAACTCTTTTTCTTTTGTAATATCAGTAAAAATAGTAACCGTTCCTGTCTCTTTTGTTTTACTATCACAATACGAAGCTTGTTTTATAAAATAAATTTTCTTTTCATTCTTTGATGTTTTAAATTTAAAAAGAGTATTTAGCTTCTTATTCTCTTTATATTTATCAAATATTGATAAAAGTTTTAAGGCATTTTCATTATCTTTAAAATCTTTTAATTTCTTACCATAAATATCTTCACTTTGTAAACTAAGGAAATTACAAAACTTTTTATTTGAATCAATAATTTTTCCATCTTTATTTTGCCAAAATATTGGACTTTCAATAGCATTTAATAATACTAAATCAAACTCTATTCTTTGAATTAACATCTTCTCTGTTTTTTTACGTAAATATATATTATGAAATAAACCAATTATTAGAAGAACTAAAATAGGAGATATTGTAAAAACGAAATCTATTAAACCTCTATTTTTATCATAAAAAGTCAATCTTCTATTTACAATTTCATACTCATAAGGTACTTGATTTACTGCAAGTATAAATTGATCTAATTTTTTAGCATCAAATACATAATCAAAATCATTAAAGTTTTTAATCTCGTAGTTTTTATTTTTTATAATATCCAAAGCCATTAAAACAGAACTATTTCCAAACTTTTCTAAATCAACAATTTTCCCACCAACAGAGCCTTTTTTATTAAAATTGAGTCTGTAATAAATACTGGAACCTTAGAGTTTTTTATAAACTTAGCAATTGCTTGGTTTTTATTTAGTTTTCCATCACTATTTTTATAAAAACGAATAAATAAAATTGCACTATTCTCTTCATATTTTGAAAATCTTTTCTCTAAATTTTTTAGATTATCTTCTCTTAAATAAATTAATTCGTATTTATTATGAAAATTATCAAATAACTCTTTTATCAATGGTTCTGTATGTTTTGCATTTATGCTTTTATCATTTATTACATATAGTTTTTTAATTGTTGGAATTATTGTCTCTATTAGTTTGACATTTGAATCTAAGTCTCTTTTTTCAAGTAAAGCTGAAACTTTATTTTCAACATTATATTTTTTTGCTTTTTCTTGAGAAAAGTTTTCAATTCCCACAGCTAAAATAGATTCTTTAGAAAAAAACTCATTGTAGTTTTCTAAAACAAAATCATAAGCAAATCTATCAACAGCTATTACTAAATCATAATTACGATTTTGAAGTTGCACTTTATAAAGATTTTTTAAATTTTTATAATACTCTTTTGATGTAATTCTTTTTGAATCCATATATAAAATATTAAAATCTATATCTTGATGTTTATATAATACTTTTTCTAATCCATAAACTATCTTATCACTAAACTCATAACCTTTGTGATAAGAGTTAATAATCAAAACAGAAGAATTTGCAAAAAGTAAAGATGAGAAAAAAAATGTTGATAAAAGGATGTTAAAAATTAATAGTTTTTTCATAAAGCAATTATAGTAGATTATTGCTAACTATTAGATATAAAAAAGGTAACAAAATAGACTTGTTACCTTTTTTTAAATATAGAGAGTTTAAAGAATTGAATATCCTAAAAGAACTAGTGCACTTAAATATATAACTCCAAATACTGCTCCTAATTTCCACCATGTTGCTTGTGAAATATATCCAGCTCCATACCAAATAGGTGATGGTCCAGTTGCATAAGGTGTTAAAATCCCCATAAGTCCTAAAGAACCTACTAATAGTAATGCTAAAGGTTGAATCATCTCTGCAGGTAATAAATTTGCTGCAACTCCTAAAAATAGTGGTAGTAGTGCAACTGTATGTGCAGTAACACTTGCAAAGAAATAGTGAAATACAAAGAATAACACAACTAAAAGTATTACTATTGAAACTGGATCCATGCCAACTAAACCACCTGAAATTAAACCTGCTGCCCATTTTAAGAATCCAACTTGTTTTAAGCCAGACGCCATTGCAACTAAAGTAGCAAACCAAATAAATACATTTATTGCAGCTTTATTAGTAATAACATCTTCCCATGTAATAACATCTGTTAAAACAAGTAAACATAATACTGCTAAGGCTGCTGTTGTGCCATTTACTCCAATTTGTTTACCAAATATCCACATAACAAGAGCAAGTATTCCAAGACCTAACATAATAAGCTCTTTTTTACTAATAGGACCCATTGAAACTAACTCTTTAGCAGCCCAAGCAGGTGCTTCTGGAGATTTTTTTTGTTCAGGTGGGTAAACAATATATGTTAAATATGGAACTAGTAAAAATAAAGGAATCATTATAATTGCTAATGTACTAAACCATTCACCCCATGCAATTGTAATACCTGTACTTTTTTCTACTAAAGATACTGCTAATAAATTTGGTGCAAGTGCTGTTAAAAACATAGAACTAGTTACACAAGTTGCGGCAATTGCTACCCAAGAAATATATGAACCAATTTTTCGAGGCTCATTATCTGGAGTTGAATTAAACATTTGTGGAATATTAATAGCTATTGGGAAAATAGTTCCCGCACTTCTTGCTGTATTTGATGGCATAAACGGTGCTAAGATTCCATCAGCAAAAGCAACTGCATATCCAAGACCTAGAGTCGTTTTCCCAAGAAGTTTTACTAATAATAAAGCTATTCTTTTACCTAAGCCAGATTTTCTATAACCAAGAGCGAACATAAATGCTGCAAAGATTAACCATATTACTCCATTTGAAAAACCACTTAAAGCCCAAGTTCTACTAGCTTTTGCAGTTTCACCTACAAGACCAAAAACAGCTGCAAAAGAAACCCCTGTTAAACCAATTAATGCTGCAGGAATTGGTTCTAAAATCAATCCTACGATTACTCCTAAAAATACTGCGAAGAAATAGTGTGCATTTACACTTAAGCCCTCAGGCGTTGGTAAAACAGCAACTACAATAGCTATTATAATTGGTAGTGCCATTTTCATATTGTTACTTAGTGTCATGATAAACTCCTTATCTTTTTATTCAATTTATTTATATTGAAATGATAAAGAAGAAAGATGACTTTAATATGACTTTAGAGCTAAGATTAAAGATTTTTGGCATAAAAAAAGGTAAGACTATAAAAGTCTTACCTTTTTTAAATAATTGATAGTATTTATTACATTAATGAGTTAATTTTGTCAGTAAATGCTTGTTTTGAAGAAGCACCAACCATTTGATCAACAACTTCACCATCTTTCATGAAAATGATAGTTGGAATAGATCTGATTCCATATTTTACTGCTAAGTCTTGTTCTTCATCTGTATTTACTTTACAAATGTTTGCTTTTCCTTCAAACTCTTCTGCTAATTCTTCAATTACAGGAGCTATCATTCTACAAGGTCCACACCATGGAGCCCAAAAGTCAACCATAGATACACCACTGTTAGTGATTTCTTCAAAGTTTGCTGGAGTTAGTTCTGTATATTTACTCATTTTATTTCCTTTTGTTATTAAATTTTATTTCCGTTTATTTAAAAAAAATATAAATTAAACTCACTTATTATAACTCCACATAACTTAAAATAAGTTTTATTTATTATTCTTAAGTTTACTAATCTTTTATAAATCAATTTTTTGATAATATATTTTAAAATTTAACACGGATAATTCACATGGATATTAGAAAAGAGTACTTAGAGTTTTTTAAAAACAAAGGACATGACATTGTTTCATCAATGCCATTAGTTCCTGATGACCCAACACTTATGTTTACAAACGCTGGTATGGTTCAATTTAAAGATATATTTACAGGAGCAATTCCAAAACCTGAAAATCCAAAAGCAACTTCTTGTCAATTATGTATAAGAGCTGGTGGAAAACATAATGATTTAGAAAATGTTGGATATACAGCACGTCATCATACACTATTTGAAATGCTAGGAAACTTCTCTTTTGGTGATTACTTTAAAAAAGATGCAATTGCTTATGCTTGGGAATTTATAACTGTTAACCTTGAACTTCCTATTGATAAATTATGGGTAACAATTCATGAAAGTGATGATGAAGCTTATGAACTATGGCAAGAGCACATTGATGCTTCAAGAATCAAAAGATTTGGAGATAAAGACAATTTCTGGTCTATGGGAGATACAGGAGCTTGTGGTCCTTGTAGTGAAATATTCTATGACCAAGGTGAAGAGGACTTTAATTCAGAAGAAGATTGTTTAGGTGGAGAGGGTGATAGATTCCTAGAAATCTGGAACTTAGTATTTATGCAATATGATAGACAAAAAGATGGAACACTAGTTCCACTTCCTAAACCATCAATTGATACAGGAATGGGTTTAGAGAGAGTTATTGCTATTAAAGAAGGTGTTTTAAATAATTTTGATTCATCAAACTTCCAACCAATTATCAAAAAAATTGAAGAGTTAGCTGGAAAAACTGCAAATAAGGAAACAATTGGTTCATACAGAGTAATTGCAGATCACTTAAGAGCAACATCATTTATGTTATCTCAAGGAATTTTATTTGGAAATGAAGGAAGACCTTACGTTTCTAGAAGAATTTTAAGACGTGCAGTACGACATGGATACTTATTAGGGTTTAGAAAACCATTTTTAGCAAAAGTATATGATACTTTAGTAGAAATTTTAGGTTCACATTATACTGATTTAAAAAGCCAAGCTGACTATATTAAAGAGCAATTAACACTTGAAGAAGAAAGATTCTTTAAGACTATTGACTTAGGTATGAGTATTTTTAATGAAGAGTTAGCAAAAACAACTGATGTATTTAGTGGTGCTATTGCTTTTAAACTTTATGATACTTATGGATTTCCTTTAGACTTAACAGAAGATATGTTAAGAGATAAAAATCTAAAAGTTGATAATGCTAAATTTGATGAGTTAATGTTAGAGCAAAAAACAAAAGCAAAAGCTGCTTGGAAAGGTAGTGGAGATGCTGCTACTGAGGGTGATTTTAAAACACTTTTAGAAAAGTATGGTAAAAATACTTTTGTTGGATATGAAAAAACATTTGAAAACTCTGTAATTGTAGCTTTATTAGATGAAAAATTCCAAGAAGTTGAAGTTTTAAATGCTGGACAAATTGGATGGGTTATGTTAGATAAAACTCCATTTTATGCAACATCTGGTGGACAAAGTGGAGATACGGGAGCTTTAGAAGATGAAGAGCATATTGCAATTGTTGAAGAGACTTCAAAATTCTATGATATAAACCTTTCAAAAGTAAAAATAGAAAATTCAACTCTTAAAAAAGGTGAAAAAGTTCAAGCTCTTGTAGTAAACAGAAAAGAAATAGAGAAACATCATAGTGCAACTCACCTTTTACAAAGTGCGCTTAAAATGGTTTTAGGTGATACTGTAGCACAAGCTGGTTCTTTAAATGACACTTCAAAATTAAGATTTGACTTTACATATCCAAAAGCTATGACAGAAGCACAAATCAAAGAAGTAGAAGATTTAGTTAACTCAATGATTGCAAGAGGAATCTCTGGAGATGTTGAAGAGCTACCTATTAAAGAAGCTAAAAACAAAGGCGCAATTGCTATGTTTGGCGAAAAATATGGTTCTAGTGTTAGAGTTGTAAGCTTTGGAGATGTTTCTGTAGAATTTTGTGGAGGAACACACGTAAAAAATACTCATGATATTGGTTCAATTTATATAACAAAAGAATCAGGAGTAAGTGCTGGTGTTCGTAGAATTGAAGCAGTTTGTGGATTAGCTGCTATTGAATACACAAACTCTATTATTAAAAAATATCAAGAAGTACAAGCTGAGATTAAAAACAAAGATGCAATTGCTGGAATTAAGAAATTAAAAGAGCAAGTAAAAGAGCTTAAAAAAGAAGTTGAAGTTGCACAAAGTCAAACAGCAGCTCCTGTATATGAAGAAATGATTGATGATGTTAAAGTTGTTGTTGATATTGTTGAAAATGGTGATATTAAAAAAATCGTTGATGATTTAAAAAATGCAAATGATAAACTTGCAGTACTATTACTTCAAGCAAAAGGTGACAAAGTTATGCTTGTGGCTGGTAGTAAAAATACAAATATCAAAGCTGGTGATTGGATAAAAACTATTGCACCAATTGTTGGTGGTGGTGGCGGTGGACGTCCTGACTTTGCACAAGCTGGTGGAAAAGACGTAAGTAAAATAAAAGAAGCAAAAACAGAAGCTTTAACATATGCTAAAGCGAATATCTAATAATGACTGAATTATTTAACAATTTTTCATCGCTAATAGTTTTTTTACACGTAATCTCAGCTGTATTATGGGTTGGAGGAATGATTGCAATTAGATTTGCAGTTCATTACTCAATTCAAAATATTGCAGAACCAAAAATAAAAATTGAGCGAACATTAGAAAACTTAAAAAGATTTTTTAATATGGTAATTCCAGCAATTTTAATCTTACTTATAACAGCTGTTATCATGATAATAGCTTTAGGATTTAAAGGAACACCTTTATATAGTTTTGTAATAGCTAAAGAAGCTATATGGACTGTTATGACTGTAGTTTTTATAATTATCTATATTAAAAGAAACAAAGCAGAAAAAGCATTTATAGAAGGTGATTTTTTAGCTGCTAAAAATAATTTAGCCCCAATTGCTAAATATTACATTCCATTAAATATTATCTTAGGAATTATAGCTATTTACTTAGGTATAACATTAAGAGGATTTTAAAAAAGAGGTCTAATTTAAACTAGACCTCTTTTAAAAATAGACTTTTTGATTTAAATACTACAAATACCATTAGAGTTAAGACAAATATAAAACTATAAATCATCACATCCCAACCATATTTTTCATATATAATTGAGGGTATAAAAGAACCCGTTGCTCCTCCAAAATAATAAAAACTAAGATACATTCCTGAAGTCAATGCTTTTTGTGAAGCTTTCATTGAGTTAGCTAAGCCAGTACTTACTGTATGAATTGTAAACATTCCAATACAAAATAAAAAAAGCATAATAAATAAAAATATAAGATTTGTTGTTAAAAGAAAGAAACTAACAAAAGTAAAGAGAAGTAAGGCATAAACAATAGTATTATGTTCACTTTTAAAAAAGTTTATTATTCTTTTTGAAGATAAAGAGACAAGTATTCCCATTCCATATCCTAAATATAATAAGCTTATTTGAAACTCTGTAACATCTAAAGAGATATCTTTTACTCTAAAAGGTAAGACATTTAAAACACCTGCAAAAACATAAAACATACAAAACATTAAAAAATAAACTAATGCAAAACGCTTATCTTTTAAAATATTACTTATATCTTTTAGCTTTGGTTTTACAATATTTGCTTCACCTTCATATGATAACTTTTGAATTAAAAATAGTGAGATAAATAGTGCAAAACTTAAAGAATAAAAAACATATTCATAAGAAAAGTTTGTAGCAATGAAACCGGAGAAAAGTCTTCCTAAAAGACCTCCAAAAACTGTAGAAGCCACATATATTGACATATTAAATTTGATATTTTCTTTATCAATATTTGCTAAGATTGACATAAGTGCTGTTAAAATTGCAGGGGTTACAATGGCTTCACAAACTCTAAAAAAAAGAAAACTTTCATATGTTGTTGAAAACCCTAGAAATATATTTGTTATAAGTAAAGTAAATGTTGCAAGCAAAAGCATTTTTTTAGCACATACTTTTTCTAGAATATATCCATAAATAATAGGTGATATTGCTAAAAAAAGCATAATTATTGCTGTAAATTGCGAGGCTTTAATAATTGAAATATTAAATTTTTCTGCAAGTAAAGGTTGTAAAGGTTGTGTTGCATACATAACCGATAAAATGATAATAATAGAATATATAACTATAAATAAATTAATCTTTTTCATTGAAAGATTATATCTAAATATCTAAACCTTAGTGACCTCTGTGTCTATTTGAATAACTTTTATAATTTCCTCTATAATCATGATGGTATCTACTTTTAAAGTGAAATGGTTTGAAAATTATTGCAGGACTTATTACTGTTCTTACATTATGATGATATCTATGGCATCCTGAAAAAAGTATTATGCATATAAACAATAAAAATATACTTTTTAGCATCTTGGCTCCTTTTTAAATTAACTACTGTAGATATTATTAGCAAAGATTGTGCATAAATTGTATATTTAAATAATCTATTTATTTTCTAATCTAAAGGTTCTATCTCTTCATTAAAATAGTTTTTAATTATATTTTGATTTACTAAACTACTATTATATCTTGATGAAAATCTTTGATATTCTAAATATTTATTTTTATAGTTTTTATCAAACTTTTTAATCATTTCACTAAAAAGTTCTCCTTTATAATCAAGTATAAAAGTGTTTTTATTAGCTGCATATTCATATATTAAATTTAGTATATATTTATCATTTATTAAATAAGTAGAAAACTCATATGATGGGAAATCTATTCTTTCTAGTGCTACCATTGTTTTTATTGCAGTTTTTTCTTTAAATAAGTTATCAAAATATGATCTTTGAAAACCATTCCATTCACAATTTGAATTTAAAGAAAAATGTTCTATAAAAATATCTCCATATTCACTATTTGCTCTACTTATTATATAAGAATCAAAAGCACAACTATCACTTGTATACTGCTTATTTTGCTTTGATATATCAAGATAATTATTTATACTAGTAAGTTTTGAAGAACTACATGAAGTAAAAAACAAAACAATAAAAACTAAATAAATAGATTTAAGCATTTCATATCCTTAATAAAAATCTTTTTCTTATTATATCATCATAAAAATAGAACTTGACATAAAATTATTTTTTAATTATCATATCTAGATGATTAAAAATATACTATTACTTATAATATCAGCCTTTTTTTTTATAGCTTGTTCGTCGAAGAATAACATAGCAAATAATACTGACTTAAACTATCCTAGTGCTTCCTTACAAAATACAATTTTAAAAAATCAAAAAGAAGAAAATAGTATTAATAAAAACTTTGCTAAGTTCTATAAAGAATGGAGAGGAGTAAAATACAAGTTTGGAGGAAACTCTAAAAGAGGTATTGACTGCTCAGCTTTTATTCAAAAAGCATATAAGCAAACACTTAATATTAATATACCAAGAACTACACTTCAACAATCAAAGAAGGGTAAAAATATTAGAAAATCACAATTAAAATCAGGGGATTTAGTGTTTTTTAAAACAGGAAAAAATTCGCGCCATGTAGGCATATATACAGAAAATGGAAAGTTTATGCATGCCTCTAGTAAAAAAGGAGTAACTATCTCAAGGCTTGATAATGTCTACTTTAACAAGCACTATTGGAAATCTCAAAGGATTCTTGATTAAGTAAATAAACGCTATAATGAATAATATAATAATTATAAAAAGGATTAAAAAATGATTAAAAAATCTTATTTAGCACTACCATTATTTCTATTTTTAATGGGTTGTCAAAATAAACCTGATGTTTTTGTAGAAAATACTTTATATAAAAATATCACTGATACAGAAGTAAATAATACTAATCCTTTAATAGAGAAAAAAGAGCCTGTAGTTTCATATGAACCTATAATAACGCCAGAAGAGTATAAAAAACTACTAGAAGAAAAAGAAGTAAAAAATGATCCTATAGATATGAATAAGCAATTTATGGATTTTTATAATGAGTGGAAACATGTAAAATATAGGTTTGGAGGAAACTCTAAAAAAGGTATTGATTGTTCAGCTTTTACACAAAGAATTTATAAAGAGAAATTTGATATCAAAATTCCTAGAAGTACTAGAACACAAGTAAAAGTAGGGAAAAAAGTAGCTAAATCTGATCTTGAATTAGGTGATTTAATATTCTTTAAAACTGGAAAAGTTGATAGACATGTTGGAGTTTATATGGGAAATGGTGACTTTATGCACGCTTCAATTAAAGGTGTAAAGTTTTCTAAAGTAGATAAACCCTTTTATAAAAAAGCTTACTGGACATCTAGAAGAATTATAGACTAATTTCTTCTAAACTCCACCATATAAAAATAGCATAATTGGTATATAAATTATTGAAATTAAATTACTTAGCAATACTGTAAAAGATGCTTTTTGTGGTTTTGCATTTAGCAAAACTGCTAGTGTTATTGTATTTCCTGCAAGTGGTACAATTGAGAATAAAAATAAAACATCATAAATATCTTGATTTAATAATCCAAAGAAACTCTTATCCATAAATATAATTAAAAGTATTGATGCTGGCCAAAAAATAAACTTAAAGAAATATGCAATCTTTATATATTTTTTATCCATATCTTCTTCTAAATTAAAACCTTTCATTCCCATACCAAGCATCATCATTCCAAGTATTCCAAATACCCATTTTATAACTTCAAAGTATGGTACTACAAAAGATGGAATATCAACTCCTATTACATTTAAAGTAAGACCTGCAATAAAAGCATAAAGTAAGGGTAGTTTTATAATTTTAATAATTGATTGACGTGCTGTAAAAGAGCCTTTTGCTGTTACATAAAAACCTGTCGTATTTTCATAAAGTAAAGATGCTAAAGTAGCAAAAATAAACATATTAGCATTTTCAGGAGATAATAATATCATTGCAAGAGGAATTCCAAAATAGCCTGTATTTCCAGTTCCACAAGTAAAAGCCAAGGTATTTATACTTGCATCTTTCCATTCATTTTTGTATTTATATAATATGAAAAAAGCAATACTTGAACCAAAAATAAAGACAAATAAGGGTAAAAAAAGTAATTGAAAGTTAATATTAATTGATAAGGTTGCAAAGAATATTACAACTGGACCTAAAATATAAATAAGAATAAAAGCAACATAATCTCTTCTAACTTTTAGATATTTTGTTAATATATATCCAAGTATAATATTTAAATATAAAGGTGAAATTTTTGATAATAATATTAAAAATAGATTCATAAAGTAGTCACTTTTTGTAAGATGTGCTAATTGTAACTAAAAAAAAGGGTAAATGCAAAAAATTTATAATTTAGGAAGCAGAAAGGATACAAATGAGTTTGCACATACCTCTTTTATGAGAAAATTATACATTAGTGATATGATAATTGTATGATTTTATTACAATTGAAGAAAATTTGATAAAAGAAATAGACATAAAACACAAACTATGTACATTTTTAATGCATATAAAATATTTAATTTAAATATTCTTTTCCCCTCGACTTTATATCTTGCAACAATTGTTAAGTTTAAGCCACTAAAAGGAGACGTTGAAACTGTAGTTGACCAGGCCATTAAAAATGTAACTGCTAGTAAGGTATGATTAACGCTTGATAAAAAATCTCCAATAATCGCAATTGTAATAATTGGATGAATTCCTACAAAAGCTAGAATAATAAAAATAGCTAAAAGAATTGAAGCAATAAACCAATCAAACTTTTCAAAAGGTAAAGATAAATCAAGTCCTATTAGTATTGAACTAATTGAAATACCAAACATTCCAGCAACTAAGAAAAGTGACATTTCCATTTTCATATTTGGAAGCTCTTCTTTTATATGCCAAGATAATTTCTCTTTTGCTTTTTTTAAACCTTTTTTTATTGGCAAGACAAGTAAAGTTAAAAGTACAGCAAAAGAAGAGACTAATATTATTACTTTAATCTCAGGATAATAATGATTTGTAAGAAGTACAAAAAATGCTAAACAAATTGGCAAATAAAGAGTATCAAAAGAGAGAGGATAACCTCTAAAATCATCAATATTTAACTCTTTGTTTTTAAGCACTTCAAGATATGAAATTAAAAAAGCTACTAAGGCTAAAAAGATTCCATTTACTAAAATTATAGATGTAGACAAATTAGGAGCATAAGTAATAGCAGCAGCAAAAGCTACAAAAAATGGAGACCAATATGCATCTGAAGCAAAAGCTCTTGTTAGAAGAATTATCTGAGCATTTGTTAAAGGTGCTTTTTTATAAAACTTATCAGCTACTAAAATCAAAGATGAAAGATTTATTACAGAGCCAAATAAATGAACACCTAAATAAGTTTTAAAAAAAGAGACCTTTCCAATTGGAAGTTTGTTTTGTTTATCTTTTTTAGGAATTGCAATAAGTCTTAAAAATCCAACTCCTATTAAAAGAGTTAGTAAGTACTGATTTACAGTAAAAACTTTAATTATATTTATATTAAAACCATTTATATAAGATATGAAAAAAGCTATAAAACTTAAAGAAAAAAGAATCAATAACATCTTTTTTTTCTTTATTGATGAGAATAAAATCATAAGTGAGACCCAAGCTATGGCACCTGAATATATCAATAATTCTATATTAAAAAAGTAAGAATAAATTGTAGATAAAAAAGAAAGAAATATTAATATTCCCGCAAAACTTGTACCTTTATTCATAAATAATTATGCCTTTTTTAGAAAAATTGATAGATAAATACCAACTGCTATAAATAAAATACCCACTAAATGATAAAGTTCTAATCTCTCACCCAAAAAGATATAAGCTAAAATTGCTCCAAAGATTGGCATTAGATGTGTAAATTGTCCAGCTTTATTTGCCCCTACTTCAACTATAGACATATTCCAAAAGTAAAATGAAAGAAGTGAAGGGAAAATCACCATATAAATAAATGAGTATAAAACCTCATCTTTTTCTAAAAAGCTTAATTCAAAACTGTAGCCAAAAGAAAAGAACACAAAAGCTAGTACTACTATTCCAATAAAAGTTGTAATACTTAAAAAATCAAAGGCATTTAACTCTTTTGGCTTATACTTTAGTATTACAGTATACAAAGCCCAAGTAACACAAGCAAGTAGAATCCATAAATCTCCACTGGTAAACTCTAAGGTAATAAAGTTTTTTAATTCACCTTTTAATATTAGGAAAAAAACTCCTAAAGTTGAAAGAATAATTCCAACACTTTGTAGTTTTGTAATTCGTGTTTTTAAAATGACTGCTGATAATACAATTATCATTATTGGAATACTTGAGTTAATTAATAAAGCATTAGTTGCAGTTGTAGTTTGCAACCCATAATATAAAAGTGTATTAAATGCAGAAATACCTAAAATAGAAAAAAGGATAATAATAAAGTACTCTTTTTTTAAGACATTCATAATATGCTTAAATCTATATATCAAATAAGGTAATAAAATCAATGCAACAAAAAACCACCTAAAAAAAGCAAGTTGTAAAGGTTCTACATCAGTAGATATCAATCTTCCAAAGACAAAGTTCCCAGACCAAAAAAGAACAGTAAGTGTTAAAAACACATAATATTTCATCTATTTACTTTTAAGAAGATTAGTTCTTTTTTTATTATATGTATACTCTAAAATAGTAGCTATTGTTCTTGTATATGGAGCATCAACTCCTAATTTTTCACAGTTTTTTATAACAACTCCACAAATCTCATCAAGTTCTAAATCTCTATTATTTTGAGTATCAACCCACATTGAGGGTTTTACAGATTGAAATGTTTTCATTAACTCATACATTTTTTTTGCATCATCTTGAGTTAGGTTTACTCCTACTGCATTTGAAGCTCTTGCTGCTTCACTCATAAGACCATATATTAATTTTGCTGTTTTTTCATTTTTTAAAAGTGGTCCAGACTCTTCTTGGATAAGTGCACATATTGCATTTACACCATTATTAATAATAAGCTTATTCCAAAGTTCTAGTTTTATATCTTCACAAATAATTGTTGTTGTTTGTGTTTTATCCAATATATTTTTGAACTTTTCTAAAAAACTTTTATTTTCTTCTGTATGCTTTAAAGCTCCAAGAAGAGTTTGAACTTCACCAGAACAGTGAACATGACCTAATTTAACAGTATGTGAAACTATAAGTCTAGTTAGTCCTCCTATTACAAAATCTTTTGGATAATACTCACACATTACATCTTCATTTTCTACACCATTTTGTAATGAAATGTAATATGGAACTTTTAAAGATGAAGATGATTTTTTTATCCAAGAAGCTAGAGATTCTGAAATGCTTTTTGTACTCATAGCTTTTGTAGCAATAATAACTGCATCAAAATTTTCTGGGTTTAAAGCTATTAGTTCTTCTATACTTAATGTATTTATTTTATCTTCAATTATATAATTTGGATGTGTCATTTTTAACTTATTCTCTTTTAAATATGCTAAATTTTCTCCTCTTGCTACAAAAGTAATATTACATCCAACATCATGTAAAATCATTCCATAATAAGCTCCAATTCCACCAGCTCCAACTACTACTATATTCATATTTTAAATCCTAAGTTATATTTATATTTTATATTATTTATTAAAATAGTATTATATACAAATTGAGTATAATTCAAATAAAAAAGGGTTATCTTGATAAGACTTGGTTCGAATTCACAAACAAGAGCTTTATTACTAAATAATGCAAATATAGAGTTTATTCAAAATGGTGGAGATTTTGATGAAGATTCTATAAAAACAACGAATCCTAAATCTTTTTGTTATGAAGCAACAAAAGGAAAATTTAATGAGCTTTATAAAAAGTATGGTATTAAAGATATGCCATTACTAGTTGCTGATAGTGTTGTTACAACAAAAGGTTTACTTTTAAGAAAAGCAAAAGATGAAAATGATGCAAGAAATATGCTTGAACTTCAAAGTGGAAGTGAAACTTCTGTAATTACTTGTATGATTTATAAATCAAAAGACAAAGAGATTATTGACATATCAATTACTACATATATATTTAATAAATTTGAAGAAAATGATATAAATGAATATATTAAATCAGGTGTATGTTTTGGAAAAGCTGGTGCTATTATGGTTGAAGGATTTTGTAAACCATATATTAAAGAAGTAAAAGGCTATGAAAGCACAGCTATGGGTCTTTGTGTCGAGAAATTAAAAGCTTTTATGTAATAATATCAAACATTATAAAAATAGGAAAAAAATGAAAATATCAAATATTATATATACTGCTGTTTTATCTTCTACTATCTTTGTTGGTTGTTCTAAACCTTATGTAGAAAACAATTCTCAAATGATTGAAAATAAAGAAGTTCTTATTCAAAATACAGTAATTGAAAAAGAAAAAGAGATAACTCCAATAGTTGAAAAAGTAGTAAATCAATTTACATTAGATTCAAATTCAAAAGAGTTTTTAGAAATATTAAAAAATGACAAATATGCATCTTTATGTTCAAGTAAAGAGAAGTATTTATCTATAAAAGATATGAATGATAGCCAAGAAAAAGTTGATTTATTAAAAGATTTATTTTATGAATATACAAATAATTTAAGTAACTCTTGTATCGATCAAAATGCTTTTAAAAAGAAATTAAAACAAAGAAAATATAGAGATATGAATCAAGATTATGAAGTATATAATGTAGATGTCAATAAAGAAAAACTATTAGAAAAATATACATCAAATACAAAAAGTGTTAAAAGTATTTTAGAAACTTATACACCAAAGCACCCGCAATTTTTTGCACTTATAAGTAAACTTGACAAAGACAAGTTATCTGAATCAAAATATAATAAACTAAGATTAAATATTGAAAGACTTAAACTTTTAAAGTATTCAAATAATGATAATTTTATTCAATTAAATGTTCCATCATATAATTTTGCATTTTACGAAGATGGCAAAAAAACAAAAACTTTTGGAACAGTTGTAGGAGCAAAAGATGCACAAACACCTATACTTTCAAGTAAATTAGCTTATTTTATAGTAAATCCTACTTGGAATATTCCTGATTCTATTGCAAAAAGTTCTATTATTCCAAAAGCTTTAAAAGATAAAAACTATTTAAGAAAGAAAAATATAGTTATTAGAAAAAACTATAGACTTGATTCTAAAAAAATAAAATGGAATGATGTAAAATGGAAAAAATATTTAAAGAAAAATGTTAAATATATTCCATATAAGTTTATTCAACTACCATCAAGAACAAATGGAATGGGTAGAATGAAGTTTATTTTTCCAAATGATTATGCAGTTTATATGCACGATACAATTGGGACATGGAGATTTAAATCAAATAGAGAAAAAATAAGATTTACAAGCCATGGATGTATTAGATTAGAACATCCTGTTAGTTTGATGAAGTATTTATCAGAAAATTATACAAAATACTCTTATAAGAAAGTTAGAGGTATTTACGATAGTCAAAGAACTGATACAATTAGATTAAACAAACAATTACCTATTCATTTAACATACCAAACAGTGCAAGTTAATAATGGTAATCTATCATTTTATAGTGATGTTTATGGATATGATAAGCTTCAAAAGCTAAACTTCTAAACTGTTTTAAAAGAGCAAAGTGCTCTTTTAAAATAAAGATTTTATAATAGTTACCATTCCAATATGTAAGTTATAGTTTCCTACTGGAAAATCAAGGTGGTCTTCTTCTGTTAAATCTACTTTATATGAACTAAGATATTTACCTAAAACTTCTAAATCTACTTTTTCATATGCAACATCTTTATATGAAGTTCTTAATAATTTATTTTGTGCATTACTTAATTCTAAAGTAAAGGCAAGAGTTCGTAAAGAGATTAAATCTGTCCACTTATAAAATAGCTCAGAATCCAAAGCTTCTTTTATCTCACCCTCTGGTGTAAATAAAATATTTTGTTTTTTTAAAGCTAATAAAACAGACAATATCGCATCTACAAAAGGTACAATTTTTTCTTTCCAAAATGGCGCTTCATCACTTTTTTCTAAAGCACTAGTAAAGTAGTCTAAAATCTCTTCTTTTGTATTATTTTGTAGAAGTTCACTTAATTTATCATTCATTTTTATTTTATTCTCTTTACTAAATCTTCTGGGGCTAAACTTAAACTCTGTTCAACTAGTTTAGTATCTCCATGCTCTATAAAACTATCTTCATACTCAAAAGATGTTAATTTTATATTTATATTTTCTTCATTTAAAAACTCTAAAATAGCACTTCCAACTCCACCTTGTTTTTGTGAATCAGAGAAAACATACCACTCATCATATCTAGTAGCTAAATCTTTTAAACACTCACTATCTATTGGTTTAACAAATCTTAAATCTACAATAGCTATATCTTCATCATGTAGTTTTTCAGTTTCACAAGCACGTCCTACTCCTGCTCCATAACCAATAAACAGCTTCTTGCTTTTACCCTCTTTTAGTATTTGAGCTTTTCCAAGCTCAAAAGGAACAATAGGAAAGTCAACTTCCATAAAGGCACCTCTTGGATACCTAATAGCACTAGGAGATGTTAAAGTATAAGCAAAAGATAAACCCTCTTCTAAAGTTGCATTATCTCTTGGTGCAAAAACAATCATATTAGGAATAAACCTTAAATATGAAATATCAAAAGCACCTTGATGAGTTTCGCCATCATTTCCTACAGTTCCTGCTCTATCAATTGCAAAAACTACAGGTAAATCCATTAAACATACATCATGAATAATTTGGTCAAAACCACGTTGAAGAAAAGTAGAATAAATAGTAATATATGGTTTAAAACCTTCTTTTGCCATTGCTGCCATTGAAGTAACTGCATGTTGTTCTGCAATTGCTACATCCCAAAACCGTTCAGGAAACTTATCCATTAATTTATTTATTCCAGTACCACTTGGCATTGCAGCAGTAACACCTACAATATTTTCATGCTTACATGCTAAAGCACATAAAGCTTCAGCAAATACAGCTGTTGCAGCTTTTGGTGCAGCTTTTTTTATAAAAGCTCCATCTTCAACATTAAAAGGACCAACACCATGCCAATGCTCATGTTGACCTTCTGCAATTTCGTAGCCTTTTCCTTTTACTGTTCTTGCATGAACAATTACAGGTTTTTTCATACCCTTTGCTAATTCTAAAGTATCAATTACTTCTTCTAGATTATGTCCATCAATAGGTCCAATATAATCAATACCCATCTCTTCAAATAAAATACCTGGAGTAATAAGCTTCATAGCTTCTTCCATTCTTTTAGCGATATAAGTAGTACCCTCTGGCATATTATTTTTAATAAAAGTATTAACTCTATCTTTAAAACCTTGATAAGTTTTTCCTGCAAGTAGTTTTGAAAGATGTTTTGAAATTGCTCCAATTGGTTTTGCAATTGACATTTCATTATCATTTAAAATAATTACAACAGGAAGTTTTAAATCCCCTAATTCATTTAAAGCTTCATAAACCATTCCAGCGGTCATAGAACCATCACCAATCATAACAACTGGTACTCTATCTTCTTGCTTTAGTTTAATCGATTTTGCTGCACCCACAGCTAAAGAAATAGAAGTTGAACTATGCCCTGCTATAAAATAGTCAGCATCAGATTCATTTGGTTTTGTAAAACCACTTAATCCACCAAACTGTCTAATTGTTTCAAACTCTTCCCAACGTCCTGTTAATAACTTGTGAGGATAACATTGGTGAGAAACATCAAATATAAAAGGATCACTGTATGCATCAAAAACTTTATGCATTCCAACAGTTAATTCAACAGCACCTAAAGTAGAGGAAAAATGACCACCTTTTCTAGATACTACATCAATAATTCTATCTCTAATATCTTGAGATACAGTTTCTAATTCTTCGAGTGATTTATCTTTTATATTCATAATTTCTCCCAAAGTCTATTTTAACTTTTCTAATACTTCGTCTAGTACTTTAAACACTTTTGTATTTTGCTCATTTGAACCAATTGTAATTCTTATAGCATTAACACCATAACCTGTTAAATCTCGTACAATTACACCCTGTTCAAGTAAGTTTTGAGCCACTTCTTTTGAAGAGAATAAATCACCAAACTTTAATGTTATAAAGTTTGTATATGAATCAATATAATCAAAGCCTTTCTTTTGAGCATAATCTTCATATCTTTTCATTTCTTCAAAGTTTTTAGCAATACAAGAAGTAACAAACTCTTCATCTTTTAAAGCTTCAATAGCTGCTGCTAATGTTAAAGTAGTGATATTAAAAGGTGCACGAAGTTTATATAATGTTTTTATAATATCTTCATTTGCTATTCCATACCCAACTCTCATTCCACCTAATGCATATGCTTTAGAAAATGTTCCTAAATAAATACAGTTTGGAAATGTAGAGATTAACTCTTTTGCATTAATTTTCTTTTTTTCATCTTTAAAAGATGCATATTCTTGATAAGCACCATCAACTACAACCAAAGTATCTTTATCAATAGTTTCTAAAAATGCATAAACATCATCTTTATCTAAGCATTCACCTAAAGGATTATTAGGTAAACATAAAAAAATTATATCAGCACCATGTTCTTTGTAAAGATTTGAGAATTGTTCTAAATTATGCTCATCATCTTTTGTTTTTATGATTTTTGAACCAGTTTGTTTTCCATAAATTTCATACATTGCAAATGTAGTTTTACTCATTAAAATTTTAGAATTACTATCGCATTTTGCATGTACACAAAACTCTAGGATTTGGTCACTTCCCGAACCTACAATAATATTTGATTCATCAACTTCAAACTTATTTGCTAAGGCTTCTTTTAATTCATACATTGAATCATCTGGATATACAAACATATTTCCAGCAATTTCTTTAATCTTTGAAGTTACTTTGGGAGATGTACCATATGGGTTTTCATTTGATGCAAGTTTTATAATATTTTTTGGGTCAATTCCATACTCACGTACAACCAATTCAATTGGTTTTCCAGCTTCATAAATAGTTACATTGTCTAATACTTTATTAAAATTCATTTATATATTCCTAATTATATTACTATTAAATATCGTGTATTTCTTTTACATATGATCCTAAGATTTTTATAGAATCTTTATGTTTATCTAATATCTCTTTTATTCCATCATCATCTTTATGCCCATCAAAATCAATAAAGAATATTGAATTTCCCTCAGCAATATGTGATTTAATTTTAGTAAAGTTAACACCAGCATTTTTAAAATCAATTAAAAAATCAACTAATGCTCCTTGTTTATCTGAAAGCTTCACTAAAATTGATGTTTTATCATTTCCACTTTGTCCATTTTCAAAGTCACTAATTATAAAGAACCTTGTTCTATTATTATCTTTATCTTCAATATTTTCAAAAAGAATTGGAAGATTATTTAGCTTTGCTCCAACATGAGGACAAATTGCTGCACTTCCTGGTTCATTTATAGCAATTTTTGCAGCTTTAGTTGTTGATTCAATTGGTATTTGTTCAACTTCATCTAAACCAAAATTAGCTAAAAATTTTCTACATTGTTCAAAAGCAATATCTTTTGAATAAATTCTTTTTATATCTTCTACTTTATCGCAAGTTGAAGCTAGTGTATGATGAATATCAAGTACAACTTCTGCAATAATTTTTAAGTTATACTTATTTAAACAGTTAATAGTATCTGTAACTATTCCATTTGATGAATTTTCAATAGGAACAACACCAAATCTTGCTTTTTTAGTATCCACTTCTCTAAAAATTCCTTTTATAGAAGAGATTGATACATAAGAACTCATTGCACCAAATCTACCTTCTGCTGCTTGATGAGTAAAAGAACCCTCAGGTCCTAAATAAGCTACATTCTCTGGAAGTTCAAGATTTCTAGAGATTGCAAATATTTCTAAAAAAAGTGCTTCAATAGCAGCTCTATTTAGTTTTCCTTCATTTAAAGATTCTAATCTATCTATAATTGCTTTTTCACGTTCAGGTCTATAAATTGCTCCACCACTATGGGCTTTTAAAACTCCTACTTGATGAACAACTTCCATTCGTTCATTAATTAGTTTTAATAATTCGTTATCTATATTATCAAGTTTATTTCTTAATTCTAATAATCCTGCTTCACTCATAAGTACCCTTTTTTGCTATTACTTAATTATTTTAAAAATTCTTCTTCATGTGCAATTAAATCTTCAAAAGTTTCTCTTCTTCTAATAAGTCTATCTTGTCCATTTTCTACTGCAATTTCTGCTACTTTATTTCTCGTATTATAATTTGATGCCATTGTAAAACAATAAGCCCCTGCAGAATAAATTGCAACTAAATCATTATGTTTTGTTTGAGGTAAATTAATGTTTTTAGCAAAGAAATCTCCACTTTCACATACTGGACCTACTAAATTACAATCACTTAATTCTTCATTATCATTTAGTACTTCAACTTTATGATATGCATCATATAAAGCTGGTCTAATTAAATCATTCATAGCTCCATCAACAATAACAAATCTTTTATTTCCATTTACTTTTTCATAAAGTACTTTAGATACAAATACTCCAGAGTTTCCAACTAAAAATCTTCCTGGCTCACAAACGATTGTAATATCTAAACCAAATAAACACTCTAAAATAGCTTGTGCATACTCATTTGTATCAATTAGTTTTTCATCATCATAAACAATACCTAAACCACCACCAACATCAAAAAATGAAAGTTCAATTTTTATAGCAGCAAGGTTTCTTACTAAATCAGATACAATTTTTACAGACTCTTTAATTGGTTCTAATTGTGTTAATTGTGAACCAATATGACAATGGATTCCAGTTGGTTCTAAATTATCAGAGTTTTTACACTGAATATACATTCTTTTTGCAGTATCAATATCAACTCCAAATTTATTCTCATGTAAACCAGTTGAAATATATGGATGAGTTTGAGGGTCAATATTAGGATTAACTCTAATTGAAATTCTTGCAATTACATCTAATTCTTTAGCAATTGATTCAACTCTATCAAGCTCAGCAGCACTTTCAACATTTATCATTAAAATACCAAGACCTAGAGCTTCTTTAATCTCAGAATCAATTTTTCCAACACCAGAAAAGATGATTTTATAAGGAGCAATTCCTACTTTTAAAGCACGTTTAACTTCACCAATTGATACACAATCAGCTCCCGCTCCTAAGCTTGCTAAATGTTTAATAACAGAAAGATTTGAGTTTGCTTTTACAGCATATGCTAAAATTGATTTTCTTGCTTTAAATGCACCTTTTAACTCTTCATATTGTCCTGTAATATGGTCAAAATCGTATACATAGTATGGTGTTTTATATTTGTTTGCTAATTCTTTAAAATCTATATTCATTTTTATAATTTTCCTATTTTCTTATTCATTAAAATTTTAATTTAAAATTCAAAAAATCTAAAATTAAAACTTCGTCTTTTTAGTTGTTTTTACCTATTTTAAGTAGTTTAGAAAGCGTGAGATTTTGTCTTAGACCAAGGCAGAAAAAGAAAATTAGGCAGGAGCATACATAAAGTATGTGAGTGTCTAATTTTCTTTTTTCAACGCAGGTATTAGTCAAAAGCTTACGCTTAATGACTATTTGTTACCGTCCCAAGCAATAGTTTGTTTACCATCTTCATCAAAAGAAACTGCTGGCATACCCATAATATTGAACCCACCATCAACATAGTGAATCTCACCTGTAACTGCACTACTTAAGTCAGATAATAAATACATTCCTGAATTTCCAACTTCATCAATTGTTACATTCTTTTTCATTGGAGCATGTGCTTCATTCCATTTAAGCATAAATCTAAACTCACCAATTCCAGCAGCAGCTAAAGTTTTAATAGGACCTGCTGAAATAGCATTTACTCTAATTCCATCTTTTCCTAAATCTTCTGCCATATATTTTGTAGTCATTTCTAATGCTGCTTTTGCAACACCCATAAGATTATAATTTGGAATATATTTTGCTCCACCATAATAAGTAAGAGTTAAAATAGATGAGTTATTTGATAATAATGGTTTTAATTCTCTTGTAACTTCAATTAGTGAATAAACAGAAACATCCATTGCAATATCAAAAGCTTCTTTTGAAATATCATAGAATCTTCCAGATAATCCAGATTTTGGTGCAAAAGCAATTGAGTGAACAATAAAATCAATTTGACCCATATCTTTTTCTAATGATTCTCTAAGTGCTACAATTTCTGCAGGATTTGAAACATCACATGCATAAACTTTATCAGAACTTCCAAACTCTGCAGCAATTGGTTCAACTCTTTTCTTTAAAGAATCATTTAAATAAGTAAATGCTATCTCTGCACCTTGTGCAGCACATGCTTTTGCAATTCCATAAGCTATTGATTTGTTATTTGCAACTCCAAGAATTACACCTTTTTTACCCTTCATAAACATCTATAAGTCCTTTGTATTTTTAATAATTTGTTTAAAATCTTCTAAAATCCATGAAGCAGTTCCAATTAAGGCTCCATCAACTCCAGGTAAAGCACAAATATCTCTAACATTTGCAACTTTAACAGATCCACCATATAAAAGTGGTTTATTTATTTTAGATTTAATAGCAGAGTGAACAGAAGTAATATCATCATTAGTTGCAGTTACACCAGTACCTATTGCCCAAACAGGTTCATAAGCTAGAATAAGATTTTCATAATTTGTATCAATTCCAACAAATTGTTCATAAACATACTCTAAAGTTTGTTCAATTCCTTGTTCTTTTACTTCTAAAGGCTCTCCAATACAATAGATTATTTTGTATCCAAGATTACTATAAAAAGAGAATTTTTTTGCTATTTCTTCTTGAGATTCACCTAAAATATGTCTTCTTTCACTGTGACCTATTAAAATTGTTTTAATTTCAAACTCTTCTAGTTGTTCTGTTCCAATTTCACCTGTAAAAGAACCCTTTTGCGTTGCATATGCATTTTGAGCTCCTATATTGAAATTTGAAACTGTATCAAATGAGTCTAATGATGTTGATGTTGGGAAAATATATACATCATTAGAAATCTCTTCTGATACTAAAAAATCATTCACTTCTTTTACAAAAGAAGCAGTAGATTTTCTTGTATGGTTTGTTTTAAAGTTTGAAGCAATAATTGACATTAATCTTCCTCTATTACAAGTGCTTTAACACCTGGTAAGATTTTTCCTTCAATTAACTCTAAAGAAGCTCCACCACCAGTAGAAATAAATGTCATTTCATCTTCATCACCAGTTACTCTAACTAAGTCAGCAGTATCTCCACCACCAACAACAGTTGTAGCAAATGAACTTGCAACTGCGTGAGAAACTTTTGTACTTCCTTTTGCAAATTTATCCATTTCATAAACACCCATTGGGCCATTCCATAAAATTGTATTTGCATCTCTTAATGCAAGTGAAAACAATTGAGCACTTGCAGGTCCAATATCAAGGCCCATCCAGTTTTTAGGAATCTCTTGAACTGTAACATGCTTTGCAATTGCTTCTGCATCAAATGCTTCTGCTGCAACTACATCAACAGGTAAATATAATTTAACACCTAATTTTTTTGCTTCATCCATAATTCTAATAGCTTCAGGAATTAAATCTTCTTCAACTAATGAATTTCCTACTTCATGACCTAAGGCTTTAAGGAATGTAAATGCCATTCCTCCACCAATAATGATTTTATCAACTTTTGGTACAAGATTATAAAGTGCTTCTAATTTTCCTGAAACTTTTGAACCACCAACAATTGAAACAAACGGACGTTTTGGCTCATGAACGATATGATGGAAAAATTTAATCTCTTTAGCAAGTAAGAACCCAGCTGCTTTTGAATTTACATCAAAATGTTTTGCAATACCTTCAACAGATGCATGTGCTCTATGAGATACTCCAAAAGCATCATTAACAAAAACATCAGCCATAGAAGCTAATTTTGCCGCAAATTCAGGGTCATTATTCTTTTCACCATCGTTATATCTAAGGTTTTCTAAAAGTAAAATTTCACCCGGCTTAAGATTTTTAGCAATTTCAATTGTTTCTTCTCTTACAATATGCTCTGCCATTTTAATCTCTTGTTTTAAAAGAGTATGTAATCTTTTTGCAACTGGTTTTAATGAAAAGTCAGGATCAAATTTCTTCTTAGGTCTACCAAAATGAGATGCTAAGATAATTGAACAGTCATTATCAACACAATATCTGATTGTGTTAAGTGCAGATCTAATTCTTCTGTCATCTGTAATATTATTGTATTCATCCATTGGAACATTAAAGTCACATCTAATAAATACTCTTTTCCCTGCTATATCAATATTTTTAAGTTCTTGTAATTTCATTTATTGCCTTTATTTTAATCTCTAGTTAGTAGCTACGTGTACACCCATATCAACAAGTCTTGAAGAGTAACCCCATTCATTGTCATACCATGCAAGAACTTTAACCATGTTTCCTTCAATAACTTGAATAGTATCTAAAGGAACAACTGTTGATAACTCTTCACCATTAAAATCAGAACTAACTCTACCTTCAGTATCAATACCTAAAATACCTTTTAAGTAACCAGTTGATGCACTTGTAAATGCAGCTTGAATCTCTTCTAAACTTGCATCTTTTTTAAGAGTAACTGTTAAGTCAACTAAAGAAACATTTGGAGTTGGTACTCTAATTGCTTGACCATTTAATTTTCCATTTAAGTGTGGCATTACTTTACCAATAGCTTTAGCAGCTCCTGTTGATGCAGGAATTAAATTTGTAGCTCCTGCTCTACCTTTTCTTGGATCTTTTTTATCTTTTGCGTCTAAAATTGGTTGAGATGAAGTATATGAGTGAATTGTAGTCATTAAACCTTTTTCAATTCCATACTCATCATCTAAAAGTTTTGCAACTGGCGCTAAACCATTTGTAGTACAAGATGCATTTGAAACAATAGCTTGACCAGCATAAGTTTTTTCATTAGCACCCATTACGAAAGTTGGAGTATCATCTTTAGCAGGCGCAGACATAACAACCTTTTTAACTCCACTATCAATATAAGATTGAACTGAATCCATTGTTAAAAATGCACCCGTACATTCTAAAACAACTTCAGCACCTAAAGCAGCAAATTCTAATTTAGCAGGATCTCTTTCACTTAAAAGCTTAGCTTTATCATTTCCAATATAAACATATCCATCTTCTACTTTGATATCTTGTCTATTTCCATGAACAGTATCGTATCTAAGGTTATATTGAATCATCTCTTCACTACCACTAGCGTTAACAGCTACTAATTCAACATCCTCTCTGTTAGCAACTATTCGTGCCACACATCTACCAATTCTTCCTAATCCATTAATTGCAACTTTAATAGCCATATTTTTCCCTTGTATAAATTGTAATTGTAGATATTTTATCGAAAAATTGCTATAATATTATTTAAGTATATAATAAAGGTATGAATTAAGTGCAACTTGCAGTATTTGGTGGTAGTTTTGACCCCGTTCACATAGCTCATGAAGCAATTGTAAATGAGGCAATAAAAGAGCTTGATATTGATAAATTAGTTGTAGTTCCTACATATTTAAATCCTTTTAAAAATAGCTTTCATTTAGAACCAAAAGTACGTGAAAAACTTTTAAAAAAAGTATTTTTAAATAATCTAAAAGTTGATATTAGTGATTATGAAATAAAACAAAATAGAGCCGTTTATTCTATTGAAACTATCAAATATTTAAAAAATTTATATAAGCCATCAAAAATTTATTTAATTATTGGTGCAGATAATGTAAAAGATTTAAATAAATGGGATTCAATTGATGAATTAAAAACTTTAGTTCAATTTGTTGTTGCTTCAAGAGAAGGTTTTACGAACAATGATTTTGTTCAGTTTAAAAACTTAAAAATTGATATAAATATCAGTTCTACAATGTTAAGAGATGAAATTGATTTAGATTTTATACCTATACAAATAAAAGAAGATATAATAAATCTTCAAAGAAAAGAAAAAGGTTAATTCTTGAATAGATTAGAAACTATTAAAACGCTTTTAAATGAAAAAAAAGCAGAAAATATTGATGTTATTGATTTAACATCAAAAGATTATATTGTTGATTATGTTGTGATTGCAACTACTTTAAACTCAAAACACGGTTTTGCATTATTAAACTACTTAAAAGAAGAGTTAAAACCACTTGGTGAAGAATTCTTAAGAGTAAATGAAGATGATAACTGGACTGTTATTGATTTAGGAGATATGTTTATTCACTTAATGAGTGAAGATTATAGAAAGAAATACTCTTTAGAGGATTTTTTATCTCAATTAGACGCTAGAGCATAGAATTTAAATTCTATTGCCCTTGTCGCATGATTTTATTATAATTACCAGCTGCATCTTTAGCACCACCCATATTATCAGTATAAATAGCAATAGCAATTGCAATTGTTAAAATAATTATAAACCATTTCATTACATTTTATCCTTAGCTTTAATTCCTAATAAATCCAAACCAACTCTAATACTCATTGCAGACATACTAAGAGCTTTTAGGTACATATTTTGTTCAGCACTTCCTACAACTTTATAATCATTGTAAAACTTATGAATAGAAGCTGCTAATGAAGTTAAATATTCTGTAATTTTTTGCATTTCTCTTTTTGCAAAAGCTTCATTTAAAACTGAACCTAATAATAAAGATTCATAAATTAAATTTAATCCATCTTGATTTAAATTTTCAAAACTTTCATCTTTAATATCATCAAAAGTTAATTCTGCTTTTTTAAATACTTGATTAATTCTAGCATGCGCATAGTTAATATAAAAAATTGGGTTTGAGCTATCTTGATTAGTTAATCTATCTAAATCAAACTCTAAATGTGTATCACTTTTTTTAGTTAAAAATACAAATCTTAAGGCATCTGAACCAATATCGTTTGTAATGTCAGACATTAAAATCACATTTCCAGCACGCTTACTCATTTTATATGGTTCACCACCTTTTAAAAGTGAAACCATTTGAGATAAAAGTACTTCAAGTTTTTTTGAATCATTACCTAAAAACTCAATTGCTGCTTTAACTCTTTTAATATAACCATGGTGATCTGCTCCCCAAATGTTAATATATTCATCAAAGCCTCTATCATACTTATTTTTATGATAAATAATATCTCCAGCTAAATAAGTAGGAATTCCATTATCTCTTACAACAACTCTATCAACATCATCACCAATATTAGTTGAACGAATCCAAACTTTTTCATCTTTTGTGTAAAGAGAATCATTGTTTTCTAAAACTTTTTTAGTCTCTTCCCATAAAGGATAAAGAGATTTCTCAGAAACAAATGTATTAAATTCAATACCTAAATCTTTTAAATCACTAACAATTATATCCATAACTAAATCTTTTGCAAAGAAAGCTATCTCTTTATGTTTAGCCTCATCAAAGATTACGTCTTTTCCAAACTTTTCAATTACTACTTTAGCAATATCAGTAAGATAATCACCTCTGTAGTAAGTTTCTGGATATTCAACATCAAGTTCATAAATAAACTCTTGAGCAGCCAAACAAATAGAAAGACCTAACATATCCATTTGAGAACCAGCATCGTTTATATAATACTCAGTAGTAATATCAAAACCTAAGTGTCTTCCAACACGTGCAATTGTATCACCTTGTATTGCTCCACGAGCATGACCAATATGTAAAGGACCAGTTGGATTTGCTGAAACATATTCTAAAAGAATTTTTTTATCTTTTTTTGTTTCTTTTGCAAAAGTATTTTCATTGCTTAATGCATTATCAACTAAAGACTGTAAGAAATCATTTGATAATTTAAAGTTTATAAAACCTTTTACAGCTTCAACTTTTTCAAACATTGATGAATCATCAAATTTTGATGCTAACTCATCTGCTATTATCATTGGAGATTTTCTTAACTCTTTTGCAAGTGAAAATGCAACTGGAGTTGCATAATGACCAAAAGAGATATCTTTTGGCTTCTCAAGTACAACACTTGTTTCTAATATATTTTCTATATATTCTTTTACTAAATTTTGCAATATCTACTCTTAAACTGTTTTAGTTTCGTTTTTGTCTTCTACTTTAGCTTCAGTTTCAGCTTTTTTTTCGATTTCATCATTTTTTTTATCAGCAACTTCAGTTTCTTCATCATCTTTTACAGCTTTTTTGAAGTTTTTAATTCCAGAACCAAGACCTTTAGCTAATTCAGGTATTTTTTTACCTCCAAATAGTAGTAATACTACTAGTGCTATTAATATCCATTCCATTCCGCCAGGCATTCCCATGACTAATCCTTATGTTAATTTGGACTTATTATAACTTTTTAATGCTTAAATTTTTTTTGTGATTTACTTTAAAAGAAAATTGATAATTTTATATCCAGAACCAGCAGCTATTATTGTTCCAAATAGATTTAGTACCATATTTGTTATTGCTAAATATGCTGATGTTCCAAAAAGTAAATAAGATTCAATTGCGAAAGTAGAATATGTTGTAAGAGCTCCAAGAAAACCCGTAGTTAAAAATGCCTTAAATGTATCAGAAACAGTATAATGAGCAAAGTATGCAAATAATATTCCTATTATAAAAGAACCAATTATATTTACAAGAAGAACTCCCATAGGAAAATCTAAAGGTATATATTTATTTGATAGATGAACACTATAAGCTCTTGCAATTGCTCCAAGAAATCCTCCTGCTCCAATTGCTAAAATAGTTTGCCAACTAAGAGTCATACTTCTTAATCTCTTCTTCAAAAAGAGTTTTCATATTTTCTTCAGTGTCTTCAAACCAAGATGTAGTTTTGTCAGCTTGTACAGGGTCTAGATATATAACTTTTACAAGACCAGGTGTTGCTTCAAGTTTTTTTGAATCAACAATATTTCTAGTATTAAAAATTAAAACTGGTTGAACTTTTAATTTGTATTTATTAGCAACCATTTTTGCACCTGCTTTAAATTTAAGCATTTTTGTTCCATCAGATCTAGTACCCTCTGGAAACATTGCAATTGGTCGTCCTTTATCTAATCTATCTTTTACTTCTTTAAATAAATGTATTATCCCGGCTTTATTTTCTCTATCAATTGAGATCATTCTAGGTGCTTTTATAATATGACCAAAAAAGAATAAATCTGATATTTCTTTTTTTGCAACCCAAGCTAAATCTCTATTATGAAGATATTCCACAATTATAATATCAAGTAAGGATTGGTGATTCATTAAAACTAAGTCACATGACTCATCTAAAGTACCTTGAGTTTGTATTTTTATACCTAAGAATTTTATCTGAAGATTCATCCAAATTTTTATAACTTTATGAGTATGGTTCCTAAATAAATACATTGCACATACAGTAATAGCAACAGTAATTGAAAACTGAATTAAAAGTATTATTCCTCTAATTTTTGCCAAAATTCTCTTCCTTTATCCAACCAATAAATTTTTTATCAATTCCCATAACTTTAATAAAATCTTTTTTTCTATTTAATATTTCAACTTTTTCTTTATTGTCTAGCTTGAAAAATATTGTAGAATTTTTAGTTGGTAGTATATAAATATATGAATCTTTTTTTACAATACCCGTTCTATTTGGCATTAAGTAAATCACAGAAACAATCAATAATATAATTGAAATAGCTAAATATATTTTATTTCTTTTCCAAATAAAAAGTAAAACAAATAATAGTAGTAATAAAACTACTGCCATTTTTTTATACTTCTCAAAACTTGAATCATTTGGATTTAAATCAGTTTGCGTACTAACTAATTCATTTTGTAAAATTAAAGGCACTGTTACAGTTACAAAACTTTTACTTGTAGTATTATAATATTTAAACTGTAGTTTTTTCTTATGTATTGGCATAACTACATAATAAATCAAATTTTGATTAGGATAATTATCTATTAATTTTGAAGTACCTTGTTCTTTTATATCAAAAAGAGAAAAATCTTCAAGATTAGAATTAAGAGCATCAATATCAATTATTGTTAATGACTCTTTATTATTATACTGTTTTGTTTTATATGCTTTTAGTTTAAAATCTTTTGCAATTATATTAGAAAATCTTTCATCACCTTTTGCGATATCAGAATAAGCAATATTTTTAGAAGATAAAGTACTTACTTCTATGACATTTCCATTTTTAACTAATTTATTGGAAAAAGTAGGCAGTCTAAAACTACCTTTATCAGCTTTAAAAAAGAACTTATTCTCATAGTTTGCACCAGATGTATTCACCCATTTGCTATTTGGATTAAGAACTTTTATATTTTTAGAGTTTGAAAAAGATGTTGTAATATAATCAAAGTTTTTTGTTGTAACTAAGGCTTTAATAGTTACTTCAAATTTTTGATTTTTATAAACTTGTTTAGGAATTTCTTTATATGAAACATATAAATTTTTTGCAGCAAATAAATTTATTGATAATAAAATATTTATTAAAATTATTAGAGTTAATGTTTTTTTCATGATAAGCTTTTTAATAAAAAAGATATAGCAAAAGCTATATCTTTATTGTAAAAAACCTTTAAGCATTCTAACTCCATCATCACCACCAAGTAAATCTTCCATTGCTCGTTCTGGATGAGGCATTAAACCGAATACATTTTTTTCTTTATTACAAATACCTGCAATATTAGAAATAGAACCATTTAAGTTAGATTCACTTCCCTCTTCATTACAATATCTTAATAAAATCTGACCATTTTCTTCTAACTCTTTTAAACCATTTGCATCAATAAAGTAGTTACCATCATGATGAGCAACTGGAATATTTACAAGTTCATTTTCTTTTAGTAGTGATAAAAATGTATTATTATTATCAACAACTTTTAAGTTGTGAAATTTAGAAATAAAATGTAAAGAATCGTTTCTTTTCATAGCACCAGGTAATAATCCAGCTTCTAATAAAATTTGAAATCCATTACAAATTCCTAAAATTTTACCACCATTAGCTGCATATTCTTGAACTGAATCCATGATATTTGCAAATCTAGCAATTGCACCTGATCTTAAATAATCACCATATGAAAATCCACCAGGAATTACTAAAAGGTCAGTATCTTCTGGAATATTCTTTTCTTTGTGCCAAACAATTTCTACGTTTGCACCTAATTGTTCAAAAGCATATTGTGTATCATACTCACAATTTGTTCCTGGAAATTGTAATACTGAAACTTTCATATTAACCTACTATTTCGATATCGTAATCTTCAATAACAGTATTAGCAAGAAGTTTTTCACACATTTTTACAACTTCTTCTTTAGCTTGAGCTTCAGTTGAAGAGTTTAATTCAATAATAATTTGTTTACCAATTCTTACGTCTTTTACTACTTCTTTGAATCCTAAAGTATCTAAAGCATGGTGAGTTGCTTTACCTTGATCGTCTAATACGCCTTGTTTTAATGCTACATTTACAATTGCTTTCATTTATTCCCTTCAATTTATATTTTTGCGATTATATCTAAAATCACCTTTAGGTAATTTAGATATAAATCCTACTTAAGTTTTATAAACTTATTTACTTAAACTATTTAAAATAGTAGTATACCCATTTAAAATCGTATTTTTAATAGAATCTGGCACGTCTACTTCTAGTTTTTCTCCGGCTTTTAACTCTTTAGATTTCTCTTTCCAGTTATTAGCTTTACCAAAATCTCTTAAGATTTGTTTATCCATTGAGATATAGTTTGCATTATTAAAATCTTCAAGTGATATAAATCTTGAACTTTCAGGAGTTAAAACTTCATCACCTAAAACCCATTGACCATTTGCATCAATAAAAATTTCAAATTTTGTATCAACAACTACAATTCCATTTTCTTCTGCAAAAGCTGTAAAATCTTTAAATAGTTTTTCCATACTTGAAATAATTTCTGGAAACTTTTCTCTAACAAGTGCAGAGTTTAAAGGCTCATCTTTAATACCTTTTGTTGTTGGTGTAAATAATGGAGTTTCAAATTTATGCCACTGTTTTAAATCACTTGATAGTTCTAAACCATAAGGGTCATTTCCATTTTGACAAGCATCAAATAATGAACCTGTTAAATAGTTTCTAAAAATAAATTCAAATTGTACAACATCACCATCAATTTCAGCTTCTAAAGGTTTACATAATTCCATTAATTGGCATCTAGGAGCTACACTTAAACTTTGATCAATTTTTTCAGATAAAATAGCAGTTTTAATACCAGATTCTTTTGCAAATTGGGCACCATTATTTGAAATTGCAGTTTGAGAAACACCTTTCCCGTCAATTTCTAGATTTAATGGAATATCAAATACAGAACATCTATCACTTCTTACTAATAAAACTTTTGCATCTTCTCCTGGACAAGTATAAAGATCTGCATTTTTACCAATATAAAATAGGTTATATCCTAACCCTTCAAGTTCAGTAATACCTTTTTTTGATGTTGTTTTTTTTGATTCAGGCCAAAGACCTAATGCAACAATATCACTTATTTTCATTTATTCTCCTATTATTTGTTTATAATTATAAGACTTTTTAAAATTCCTACAGATGTATTTAATTGATTATCATTTAAAACATCTTCATTTGTAATAATTTTACTATCTTCTTTATTTTCTTGTTCTTTTTTAATTTTTGTATCTACTTTTTCTAATTCACCCTCAAGATGTTTCTTTAAATCTGCTTCTTTTATTTTAAATTCAGACTCTTCACCTTGTGTTGCTTTTCCTGAATATGCTGTAATATCAGGAGTAACTCCAACTGCTTGAATAGTTCTTCCACTTGGTAAGTAGTACTTTGCAATTGTAAGTTTTATAGTCTCTTTTCTATCTTTTGTAATAGGTAAAATTGCTTGAACTGAACCTTTACCAAAAGTTTTTTCGCCAATTAAGATTGCTCTTTTATGGTCTTGAAGCGCTCCACTTACAATTTCAGATGCAGATGCTGAACCACCGTTAATTAAAACAACCATTGGTAATCTAGAAATTGTATTTGAAGAACTAGCTTCAAACTTTTCTTCATCATTTTCATCTCTACCTTTTTGAGATACAATAACACCCTCATCAACAAAAAGATCAACTACACCAATAGCTTGAGAAAGTAAACCACCTGGATTATTTCTTAAATCAAGAACTAAACCTTTTGTTTTAGGATTTTCTTTAATAGCTTTTTCTAAACCATCTACTACTTTTCTATCAAAACTTGAAACTCTTAAATATAATAAATCTTCTTTTTCAAAAGTTTTTGAAAATACTGATTGAATTTTAATAATATCTCTAGTGATTTTGATTTTAACGGGTTTATTTTCACCTTTTCTTACAACTGTTAATAAAATATCTGTTTTAGGTTTTCCTCGCATTAAAGATACTGCTTCATCTAAAGTCATATTTAAAGTTGATTTTTCATCAATTTTTAAAATAATATCTGAAGCTTTTACGCCTGCTTTAAAAGCTGGTGTATCATCAATTGGAGAGATTACTGTTAAAGCACCATCTCTCATACCAACAGTAATTCCTAAGCCACCAAACTCACCTTTTGTTTGGATACTCATTTCTTTTGAAGACTTAGCATCTAAGAAAGTTGAATGTGCATCTAATTCTTGCATTAAGCCTTTAAGTGCTTTATTTACAATCTCTTCTAACTTAATATCATCTACATAATATTTTTCAACTGTGCCAATAACTTTTGTTAATTTTGATAGAGATTCAAACCGTGATTTTTCTTCGATTTCTTCTTCAGCAATTGCTGAGTGTGTTAATAATAATCCAATAGATAAAGTTAATAATAATTTCTTCATATGTATATAACCTTTAAAATTTATAAAGATAAATTATACAAAAAAGTTTATAAAAGTAAGGTTTTATAAACTTTTTTGTACTATATCATCTAGTTTTAAAAAAGGTTTATAAATATGAGTATGAAAGAAAATGTTGATTTTGTTAAAGATGAACTAAATAGTGAAGAAAAATTCCTAGAAAGTGTTGTAAAAGTTGAAAGCTTTTATAAAAGATATAAAGCTTTAATCATTGGACTTGTTTCGATTATTATAATTGCAGTTATTGCAATAAGTGTAAATAATTATAATAATGAAAAAAACACAATAGCAGCAAATATAGCTTTTGATAAAGTAATTACAGACTCAAAAGATACACAAGCACTTAATACTTTAAAAGAAACAAATAATAAACTTTATGAAGTAGCTTTATATTTACAAGCTAAAAAAGATGGTAATTATCCTGATACAAATGTTCCATATTTAAAAGAGTTATCAGAGTATAAAAAAGCATTAGCAAGTAATGATGTTGAAAAGTTAAACTCATTATCTATGCAAAGTGATTTTTTACTTAAAGAGTTTGCAATATTTAATAAAGCATTAGTTTTAGTTAATGAAGGAAAATATAAAGAAGCAAAAGTTGCACTTAAGTTAATTCCTAAGTCATCAAAAGCATCAGAATTATCTGCATTATTAGAACACTATTTACTTACAAAATAAAGGAATAATAATATGAAGCACTTTTTAATTTTATTAACTACACTTTTTATATTAACAGGGTGTGGAAGTAAAAAGTATTTTGAACCAGAAGATGTAAAAAGTAGTTTAAGTATAGAAGAGTCTACACTATCTTCTTCTATAAAATCTATGAATAGAGAAGGTGCTACATTAGAAGATGGCACTATTATTACAAGAGATGGAATTTCTAAATTCAAACTTCCTGAAAACTTTAATTTTTTAAATGTAAGTAATACAGGAAAAGTTCTTGCTACCAACTATAAAGATACATTATTAATTGGAAATGAAGAGCTTAAACTTGAAAATATTGTAGTTGCTGCGTCACTTAAAGATAATAAACTTGCATTAGTTTATTCAAATAATTCAATTGAATTATTTGATATTAATACTAAAAAAACTCTTTTTAAAGAGTATTTAACAATATCTTTAGCAAATGACACAAGAATAGCAAATCCTCATTTTATGGGAAATTTAATTCTTTTCCCAACACTAAATGGAAAAATCATTATTGTTTCATCTAAAACAAATGAATCTGTTAAAAATATATCAGTAGATTTAGATAGTGAATTTAACAATATTATATTTTTAACTGTAATCCAAAATAAGCAAACTTTAATTGCAGCAAGTGCAAATAAAATTGTAACAATATCTACAAAAAATATTCTTTCAAAAGATTATGAGATTAGAGATATTATCACAAATGGTGAAAATATTTATTTAGCTACAATTGATGGAAGATTAGTAAAATTAAACTTAGCACTAGAAGAGCTAGAAAGTAAAAAATTTAAATACTCAAAAATTCATGCTTTAGCATATACAGATTCTTTATATGCAATTGAATCACAAAGCTTTTTAATTAGATTAAATGAAGATTTTACAAATGATAAAGTTTATAATTTTGATTTTGATAATGAAGAGAGATTAATTGTTATTGAAAATAAAATCTATACTGATTCAAGAGAGATAACACTTCCATAAACTATCATAAAAAATGCTATTAGTAAAAATCTAATAGCATTTAGTTTTAACTAGAAATTACTAATGTTTCTTAGCTTCTTCTTTTTCATAAACTTCTCTACATTCTGTACAAAACTTTGCAAATGGCTTTGCTTTCAATCTTCCAATAGGAATAGTAACACCACACATTGCACAATCTCCGTATGTTCCATCATCAATTTTTTTAATTGCTTCTACTATTTGATTTAATTCAGCTAATTGATGATTTGCAATCATACCCTCTGTAAAAGAATCACTTATTACTTCAGCATAATCTAAATCGTCTTTAATTTCTTGGTCTTTTAATTGATCGATGTTTAATCTACTTCCATTTATATTATTTAAAATGACTTTTTGTCTTTCGATTAATATATCTTTTAATTCATCAATCTGTAGTCTATTGGGCATTAAAATTCTCCTTAGTTATATATATAATTATATACTTTTTATTATATATATAATATAAGAGCTTGTAAAAGTACTATTTTTAGGTACTTTCAAATAGAATTATTATGCTGTTAATTCTAAGTAAAATTAAGAAATTTAACACTTTATTAATCTAATAAAGATAAAATACATAATTAAGGCACAGGAGCTTCAAATCACTACTTTAAGTAAAAACTTTTTATTCGTAATCTTAGCATTATTTACCATATCATTCTTTTTGATTTTTATTCATGCTAATTACACAAAGCAAAGTAGTTTATTTACAAAGAGTATTTCAAGTATTACAAAAATTCCTGCTATTTCTTTTTCTACATCGCCTTATGAGCCAAGAATTAGATTATATAAAGATTTTTCAACTGTTATTTATCCTGAACAAAAAAAATTAAGTTATATGGATTTTGTATATGAAAACTAGTACTTTTTTGAACTTTTTATTTTTACTAATTTATAAACACAAATCAAAACATATCGCTATCTCTTTAATATCAATTTTAATTGTATTTTTAATCTCTTCCGTTCTATTTATATCTTCATCTATTCAAAAAGAAGTATTTAATACTTTAGATGCCCAAAGTGACTTTGTAGTACAAAAGATGAATTCAGGAAAAATAGTAAATACCCCTAATTTTTGGATTGATGATTTTAGAAATATAAATGGAATTGAAAATATTCAACAAAGAGTTTATGGACAATACTTTTTTGAACCATCACAAAAATATTTTACTATTATAGGTGTTGATTTATTTGAAGAGTCAACTAATAAAAAAATAAAAGAGCTTTTAAAAATACTAAATATTCAAGAATTTTTAGAAAAAGATTCTATGATAATTGGAAATGGTGTAAATGAAGTATTTAAAAAGTTTCACTACTTTGAAGACTACTCTTTTAAACTACAAAATAGAGAGCTAAAAAAAGTATCTATATTTAAAGCTTTGCCAAAAGATACGAATATAATTGCAAATGATTTAATCATCATGGATATTTCCCTTGCAAAAGAAATTTTAAATATAGGGGAAGATGAATCTACGGATATAGTTTTAAATGTGCCAAATGAATTGGAACAATCAAATATTAAAATAGAGCTTATTTTAAAGCACTTGGATATTAGAGTTATCCAAAAATCAGATATTAAAAAAGCCTATGAAAATCTTTACAATTATAAAGGTGGTATTTTCTTAATTTTATTTATTATTGTGATGATTACTTTTGTACTAATTTTATTTCAAAGATATACAATGATTAGTTCAAGTGATAAAAAAGAGATTGGTATTTTAAGAGCTGTTGGCTGGAGTATAAAAGATGTTATAAAATTAAAAATATTTGAAACATTTATTATTGCATTTATTTCATTTTTAATTGGTATTATTATTGCTTATATATTTGTATTCTTTTTAAATGCTCCAATATTAAGTAATATCTTTTTAGGTTTTAAAAACTTAGAAAATAGTGTCTCTTTTATACCAAATATTGATTTTTCAACTATTACAACGCTATTTTTATTTTTTGTAATTCCTTTTATTTCTGCTGTTTTAATTCCTACATGGAAAATTGCAGTAATTGAACCAAGTGAGAGTATGAAATGATAAAAGTAAATAATCTAAATAAAATATTTAATGAAAATACAAAAAAAGAGTTTCACGCTTTAAAAGATATAAATATCCAAATTCAAACTTCATCTTGTGTGATATTAAAAGGTGTTAGTGGAAGTGGGAAATCAACTTTACTTTCAATTCTTGGAGCTTTATCAAAACCAAGTTCTGGTGATGTAATTATAAATAATGACAGTATTGCAAAACTTCCTGATTTACATAGTTCACTATTTCGTGCGAAGAATCTTGGCTTCATTTTTCAATCTTATAATCTATTTAATGAATTAAATGTTGAAGAAAATATTTCAATTCCTTTAGTTCCTTTAGGTTTTTCTCAAAAAGAGATAAATCAAAAAGTACAAACAGCTTTAAACTTAGCAAATATTGAACATAAAAAAGATGAAACCGTATCAAACCTATCAGGAGGAGAGAAGCAAAGAACTGCAATTGCAAGAGCGTTAGTAAATAATCCTGATATCATTCTTTGTGATGAACCTACGGCCAATCTAGATAATGCAAACTCATTAAAATTTATTGAAGTCATAAAAAAGTTAAAAGAGCTTAATAAAACAATTATCATAGCAACACATGATCCAATTTTTGATAACTTAGATTTTGTTGATAATACTATAAATATAAAAGATGGATGTATTTGTGAATAATGTACTTTTATCAAATGAAATAATCGTATTTTTGTTTACTCAAATAATACTTTTAACACTTCTTACTATCTCATTTTTTTATTCACTTTCAATTATAAAAAATTGGGATTATTCAAAAACTACACAAGAGCAATATAAACTTGAAAAACGTTCATATTTAGTAATTCTAATCATTAGTTTTACAATGATAATAAAAATATTTCTAATGCCTTATTTTACTTATAGTATTGATATTTTATCGCATATAGTTCCAGGTGCTATGTGTGCAGCTGGAGTTATTGGAGCAAATGATTATGGTCAACCTTTACTAAGTTTTAAAGTTATACTTCTATTTTTTATTGGTATTTGGATGATTTTAAATACTCTTGATTTAAAAGAAAAAACTTATCCATATACAAAGAAAAAATTTTACTTCTTTATTTTAATTTTTCTACTTGTGATTATTGAAACGGTACTTGATATTTTATACTTAACAAATATCTCTACACAAGAACCCGTGCTTTGTTGTTCTGTGATTTTTGGGGCAAGTTCAACAGGAAGTCAAATACCTTTTAATCTGAATATTCCTATGCTTTTAGTTCTTTTTTATCTGCTGTATTTTCTAAGTATTTTTGTAAATATTCAAAAAAATCCATATTTAAATATTCTTGTAAATATTCTGTTTATTTATATTTCTTACTATGCAGTTACATACTTTTTTGGAACTTATGTATATCAACTTCCAACCCATCAATGCCCATTTTGTATGTTACAACATGAGTATTTTTATATTGGCTATTTTATTTGGGGTTCTTTATTTTTAGGTGTATTTTTTGCTTTTGCCTATTCTGTTTTAAAACTACTTATAAATAAAAGCCTTGATTATACTTTGATGTATTCACTAATTTTTAATACCTTGTTTGTTCTTATTTGTACTTTTTATACTCTTAGATTTTATTTTGTGAATGGCGTTTTCTTATAAAGTTCCCTATATTTTACTTAGACTATCTTAGTAAACTCTTCATAAAGTTTATTATCTAAAGGCTTTTCTAGTTTTAAATGAACAGATATAGGTTTATTTCCTTCATATTTTATAGTATTTGCTAATCCTAGATAAATAAAGCCTTGAGTTTTTTTATCTACAAGCACAAATTTTCGTACAAAAATATGAAGTTTTACATTTAATTTTTTATTATTGATTAGCTTAACTCCATCAACACTATCTTGAGAAGTACTTGGTTTACTTTGATAAGTAAATGTATCTTTTGATAAAAAAGTATTATCATAATATGAAGACTTTGAAAACTTCTCTTTTTCTAGATTTATAAATAAGAAAAAATCATCTTTATATTTTAAAAATCCACTTCCTCTAAAAGAAGAGTGTATTTTATTAAAATTACAAAGCTGTGCGATATTTAACATATTGTATTTTGAATATAGTTTTAAAAATGGTAAGGAATAATCTTCTCTTCCAAACTCTTTTTCATAATGAAGTATTCCATAATTTATACTATCTTCAAATAACTTTTTATACTCATCACTTTGTAATAAAAGTTCAAACTCTTTAGATTTTACTAATTTTGTATTTTTAAACTCAACTAGTTTTAAATATCTTTTAACTTGTGCTTTATCAAAGTAATCTTGATTTAAAAAGTTAAAACTATGAAGAATCGTATCGCTATTGATTTTATTTAAATATTTTTTTAAATGTAAAGATGCGATTTCTTCATCAATATAATCATTATTCAATAAATACTTTAATACAACAAATTCATAAACTCTTTTTACAGGAAGCAAGTATTCAATAAATCTAATAGCTTTTATAAAGACCTCATCTGTACAATTGCTTTTAATCTCTTCATCTTTTTCAACCTTAGCTAAAAACTCAATATACGATTTTGAATCACTTATAAAACTTAAAGGTGATATCAAATCTTCATACTGTAAGTAATCAACTAATAAAGGTCTTCTATTTCCTAAAATTGCTTTAAATTCAAAATACTGCTCTTTTAAATATTTTAAATGATTGAAGTTTTCTTTGTCAATTTGTTCTAATATTCTTTGTTTTGAAATCTCATCCATTTTGATAAATACATTTTGCATATTTGCAAAATTGTTTTTTAGTGATATTTTAATACTCTCTTTATCGATTGCTTTATTTCCAATAAGCGCAAGTGCTATTAGATATGCTTTATTATGGTTACCAATAAAATCTAAAACTGTTAAAAACTCTTTGCCTTTATGTTTACGTAAGCCACGACCTAATTGTTGCGTAAATACTATAGGTGAATTAGTAGGACGAAGCATTAAAACTGTATTTATTGAAGGAATATCAACACCTTCATTAAAAATATCAACTGTAAATATTACTTCTAAGCAGTTTGTATCATCTTCAAGATTTTTAATAGCATCTTCTCTTTGACTTATTGTATTATTACTTATTAGATATGTTGAATTTATTCCTCTTTTATTGAACTGCTCACTCATATAAATACAATGCTCTTTTGAAACACAAAAAGCTATAACTTTTCTTTTATACCCACAGTGTGAATAAAGGTTCATCTTTTCGATTATATATTCAACTCTTTTATTTACTTTTAAAACTTTTGTTAGCTCTTCAATTTTTGTCATATCAATACTTGAATAATCAATACTTTCAATATCCGTAATTCCGTAATAGTGAAAAGGTACCACAAGCTTATTTTCTAAAGCATCATTTAGTCTAATATCACAAGCAATATTATTATCAAATACTTTGTAAATAGAGCTTCCATCCATTCGATTTGATGTTGCAGTAAGGCCAAGTAAGAATTTTGTCTTAAAATACTCTAGAACACGCTTATATGAAGGGGAAACTATATGATGTGCTTCATCAACTACTATATAATTAAACTCATCTTTTTTAAAGTTCTTAAAATCTAAACTCATCGTCTGGATTGTAGAGAATAAATACTTCTTATTTAACTCTTTTTTATTTCCTGTATATAAGCCACAAGTAAAAGAAGAATCAACAATACTTTCAAAACTCTGCTTTGCTTTTATCAAGATATTTTCTCGATGAACTAAAAATAGTACTCTTTTGGGTCTTGCTTTTTTTACATCAAATGCGCAAAGATATGTTTTTCCTGAACCCGTTGCTGCTATTACTAAAGCTTTATTTTCGCCACTCTTCCTTAAACTTTCTAAATTAAAAAGAGCCTCTTCTTGCATATAGTTAGTATTTAACTTTTCTAATTTAAAACTGCTATTAAAGTCTCTTTTTTCAAAAGTTTTTTTAAACTCTTCATACTCTTCTAAAAACTGTTTATTTACTATGTATGAATTTTTCCATAAAGACTCAAACTCGTTTAATACTTCATTTAAAAACAAATCATCTTTTTTTGATATAGTTTTTATATTCCACTCAATATTTGTTTTAAAAGCACTTGCCGTTATATTTGAAGAACCTAAAAGTAATTCATAAGTATCATCAAGTTCAAAGATATATGACTTTGCATGAAAGCCTATATTTGTTTTATTACTATCATAAATTTTTACTTCGATATTTTTAAACTCTTTTATTTTCTTTAAGGCTTTTACTTCTGTAAAGTTTAAATACGTAGAACTTAGAACTCTTCCTTTTACACCCTTTTGCTCTAAAGTTTTTAAAGTATCAAGGAGTAATTGAAGTCCTGAAAAGTTTATAAAAGCTACATTAAATATAAAGCTATTACACTTAAGTAACACTTCTTCTAAATGATTATAAAAATTTGTAGTTTGATTGTTTGTAATTAGTGTGTTCAAAAAAAGCCTTACATTTTTGCAATTGTTGATAATTATAATTAAATGAAACGTAATATATGCTAAAATCCTTTTTATGAGCCTTGATAATACAATATACTATTTAACTTATGAAAATATTATAGATACTAATATACTTTTTAATGATATTTATTCAAATGAAAATACAAACTACTATTTTAGTGATGACTTCTCAAAAGAGTTTTATATACATCTTGCAAGGTGTGGTTTTATCTCTACTACAACAATATATGAAGAGAAACTTTACTTACTTCCTGAACTGCAGTTTGAATATGCACTTTTAGATTTTGAAAATTTACATATTAGTAAAAAAGTAGAAAAATTAATAAGAAAAGATAATTATATTTTTAAAATTAATACAAGATTTGAAGAAGTATTAGAAAAAATAGATGAGTATCATAATCCAAATTGGTTAATTGGTGATTATCATAAATTACTGCTTGAACTAAAACAAAAAGATGATTCACTTCCTGATTTCTCAATTATGAGTGTAGAAATTATAGATAAAGAAACAAAGGAGCTAATTGCTGCAGAAATTGGTTATAAAATTTATGATACATATACTTCACTTACAGGTTTTAGCTCAAAAGAGAAAAAGTATAATAACTATGGAAAATTACAGCTTGTGCTTTTAGCAAAATACTTAGAAAAAGAAAACTATGCCTTTTGGAATTTAGGACATCCTTATATGGAATATAAGTTTGACTTAGGAGCTGTTAAATATTCACGAGATGATTTTTTAAAAAGATGGTTAGCTAAAGTATTTATTTAAAATATTAATATTCAAAATATTCAACTTTATTTCTACCACTATATTTTGCTTTATACATTGCTCTATCTGTATTTTCTATAAACTCTAAAATATCTTGCTTTGTATTATACATAGAAACACCCAAACTAATCGTCTTTTTACCTACTTTCTCAAAACTGTGATTTTCTACTTTCTTTCTTAAGCTTTCAGCAACTTCATAGGCATTTTTTATACTAGTTTGAGGAAGTATAATAATAAACTCCTCCCCACCCCATCTTCCAAAAATATCTGATTCTCTAATATTTTTAGAAATAATACTAGATATTTCAATTAAAACTTCATCACCAACTTGATGTCCAAACTTATCATTTGTATCTTTAAAGTGATCAATATCTAGTAAAATTAATGATACATCAGTTTTATGTCTTTTAGCTTTTACTGTTTCTTGTAAAATGTATTCATTAAGCATACGTCTATTATAAATATTTGTTAGAGGATCTTTTGATGCTAATAGAGTTAACTTTTCATTTGATTCTATTAATGACTTAGTTTTTTCTTTCACTTTTTCTTCTAACTTACTATTTAATTCTATTAGTTTTTTATTAGAATCAGTTATCTCACGAAGAAGTATTCCAACAAAAAGAGGAATTATTACAAGTAAAGAAATAAACTCTTGTAAAAAAATAGTCGTCTCTTTTTCAGAAAATATTGCAAAAGGACCAATAGAATTTGTTGTAAAGTATATAGCAATAATAGTAATTAACAATGAAATTATTAATGAGGGAAGTATTCCTTGCTTATATACAATCCATAAAAGTATTAAAATAAAGATCAAAGGTGTTGTTGGTAACACAGTCATATCATTATTAAAAGAAAACAATACCACTGCTAAGATTATAGTAAAAATTACAGTTGAAGTATTTTGAATATTTAAAGAATAATTTTTAAATGTTTTATAGTTTTCATAAGTCATAACAAGAATAGGAGTTAAAAGTAAAATTCCCACAGCATCGCCAAAATACCAAATTCTCCAAAACTCAAAGAAAGTAGAGTTTTCAACTATTTGAGTTGAATATACAGTTGCTCCTAAAATACCACTTATTGAGGGCATAATATTTAAAGCTATTAAAAAGAAAGCTATTACATATTTTGTATTTGTGAAATTTTTCTTGTAATCAGTGATTTTTTTTATTAAAAATGCAGCAACTGTAGTTTCAAAAATATTTATAAAAGCAAACTGTAAAGATTGAATAAAAGTAAAAGATGGGTAATCAGCTATTATTTCTGCAACAATAAAAAAAGGTATATAGTATTTCCACTCTTTACTATTTTTTAGTAAAAAGAATGCTAAGAGTAATGAGTTTGGAAGCCATGCAATTGCAATACCTGAAACCATACTCGCATAATTCATACTTAATATACCAAGAAGGATATATGCAAAAGACAATAATAAAGCAGTAGTAATATTTTTTATATTAAAAAAGTTTTCCTTAGCCATTTTCCATCAATTTATATTTTAAAGTATTTTATCTTAATTAAAATAATATTTAGATTTATTTATTAAAATAATAACTTTATTATGAGTATGAACATATTTATTAACTATTCTATTTAGGTATTTTTATTTCAAAACATGCACCTTTATATTTTTCATTTTTATATTCAAACTCTTCATTTCGTATATGTAAAGAACCTTTCATATGGTTCTTTATAATCTCTTCAGACATATAAAGGCCTATGCCAGTGCCTTTACTTTGGTGTTTTGTTGTAAAATATGGTTCACAAATTTTATTTATAATATCAAGAGGAATTCCTCCTGCATTATCTTTTATTTGGATAAAAATATGTTCTTTATCAATAAAAGAGTTAATAAACACGTATTTATTCTCTAAGTCTATATTTTCTAAAGCATCTTTTGCATTACTTAATATATTCATAATAACTTGTACAAATTCATTTTTCAAACCATAAATTTCTATGTCTTGATTATCTATAACTATTGTGATGTTACGATTTTTAAACTTTGAACTAATTAGTTTTATTGCAGAATTAAGAGTATTTTCTAACTTAAACATCTCAAGTTTTTTATCTGTTCTTAAAAAGTCTTTAAAATCTTCTATTGTTTGAGATAAATATTGAGCAGATGTATTAATCATATCTAAATTTTCAAACTCATCTTTTTCTTTAAGTATACCCAACTCTTTTTGCATTTTAATTCCTGTAGCAGTAGTTGAAATTACAGATAAAGGCTGTCTCCATTGATGTGCAATATTTTCTATCATTTCACCCATTGATGCCATTTTTGACTGTTGGAAAAGTAATGCTTCTTTTTCTTTTAATAATTTATCTTTATTTTTTCGCTCAGTAATATCACTAAAAATACCTATATAATTTAATACTTCATGAGTTTGACTATAAATTGTACTAATTGTAAGCCATTGAGTATATAAGGTTCTATCTTTTTTTAAATTTATAATTTCACCCTCCCAAAAGCCATTTACTTTTAAATCTTTCCACATTTTTTTATAAAAGTTTTTATCATGTAAATTTGATTTTAAAAGATTTATACGTTTATTCACTACTTCCAGTTTTGAGTAAGCTGTGATTTTTTCAAAAGAGTTATTTACATCAATAATATTTGTATATTTGTCAGTAATTACAATACCATCTTTAGTATTATTAAAAACAGTATATGCTTGCTGTAATTTTTTTTCCTTCTCTTTTCTTTGAGTAATATCAATCCCAACTAAAATTAGTTGACCTTTATCATTAGAAGAAATTGCTGACATTACAAACTCTAAGACTCTATATTTTTTCTCACTATCCATAGCACTTACTTCATAATCTATATTTAAAAAAGATTTATAATTTGAAAGTAACTTTTTTATTCGTATTTTTTCATCATTTTGCCAACACTCTAAATCCCAAAAACTTTTATTACGTAAACTAGCAATATCTTTTCCAAGAAACTCTAAACCTTTTTTATTAATATCATCAATTTTTCCATCAGGATTAATTACAGCAGATAAAAAATGACTATTTTCAAATAATAATTTAAATTTATTATTTGCATTTAATTGTTTTTTATGAGCAAGAATTTCTTTACTTTTACCTTTTCTATAAAGTAAAAACAAAATAAGAACGATAAGAATAGAAACAACTACAATACCAATAGATATTACAAAAAACTTATAACTCTTTTGATTCCAACTTAAAAGGCTTTTCTTATAATTTACATGCACACCTAAAAGAAGTGGATAATCCTTAGTAAGAGAATACGAACTAATAAACTTTTCATTATTAATAAAATGAACACCTGAATAATTATTTTTTTCTAATGCTTTTTCAATAAAAAAATTTATTTCTTCTTTTTTTCCAAAAACCTTTTCTTTTACATTTGAAAGTAGTAAAACTCTATCTGCTCGTAATAACTCTATTTGGTACTTATTATCTTCATTTCTTTTTCTAAATGTATTTAATAAATAGTCTGCATTTAATGCAATTAAAATAACAAACTCTTTATCTTTTATATAAGTTTCTTTCATAATTGGAATAATTAAGGACTTAGGTTTTTCATAAGTTTGAGCATCTAAAATGTTTTTAGAAGTAAAAAAATCACGACCAAGTAAAGGGTATGCTACTCTTAATATACTATTATTAAATAAGGGTTTTGGATAAAATTCATTATCATTTATTAAATATCCTATATTACTTTTATTTGAGCTGTAAGTTATACTATTTTTATCTAAGATATTAAGAGATCTAATTTGTGGAAAAGTACGAAGAATCTCACTTAATTTATTGTTAATAATGACTTTTGAATCATCTAAATTAACTATTGATGTAATATTATTTATTACTACTTCTATTGTATTTATACTTTGATTTAACTCTTCTGCTAAGAACTCTGCTTTTAATTTAGAGATTGTTAATTGATTATCAATTGTTTCTTCTTTTAAAATACTAGAAGATGCTATTATTCCAGCAGTAATAAAAAATAATATAACAAGAGAACCAATAAATAAAAGATTTATATCTTTTTTAATTAGCTTTAATAACATTTAACTACTTTACCTTTATAATTGGTTCCAATGCATTTTTCTTTGCAATTTTTAATAATCGCCCATCACGATTAATATCTCTTATAAACTTTTCAACTCTTTCATAAAATTTATCATCACCATATGCCATTGTCCAAGCATAAGGTGTAAGATGGTATGTTTCCTTAGGACTAATTAATTTAGCCCAATCTGTCTTTTCTAACATTTTTTTACTATACGGATAATCAGTCATAAATACATCAACACGTCCCGACTGAACTTCATCTTCTCTTTGTTTGAAACCTTTTATAACAACAAGTTCTGCATTTTTTAACTTTTTTTTCATAATAGGTTCGTGATATGTACCTTTTGCAACAGCAACAATAATACCTTTTTTATCTATATCATCCCATGATTTAATATTTGTATTAGTTTTAGTTGTAATTGCGTAAATATCACTTTGTAAATGGGGAGTTGTAAATCTCATTTTTGCACGTCTTGATTTGGTATTACCAATAGCAAACATTGCGATATTACATTTATTGCTTGTTACATCATTAATTAATGTAGGAAAAGAGCTTTTTATAAGTTTTAATTTAACACCTAAATCTTTAGCTAATTCAATAGCTAAATCGCTATCAATTCCTACAAGCTTTTGAGTACGTGGATCTACATATGATATTCCATAATATTGTGGCCATATACAAACTTTTAATTCATTATTTTTATTAATTATATCAAGTTTACTTTCTGCAAATAAAAATATTTGATTCATAAAAATGACTAATAGAAAAGCTTTAATAAGTTTTTTCATAAATAATCCCTTAATAGTAAAAATATATTAAAAAGTTATTTATATATTTTTTAATTTAATTATTTTATCATATAAGTAATAAAAATCAATTGTTTTTTACTAAGCTTTCAATTGTCATGGGTTTAGAAATCAAATACCCTTGTATATTATTGCATTCTCTTTCAACACCCTCTGCAATAACATGTTTTTTCATAACTTTTGCCATTGCAATTATAGTTGTTACTAATTCCTCATCATCTTCATCACCTGGAACATCTTTTATAAAAGACCTATCAATTTTTATCTCATCAACACTAAGTGTTTTTATTGCACTTAAAGAAGAGTATCCTGTTCCAAAATCATCTAAAGAGATACTAAATCCTAAGTCTTTAATTTGTCTTAAAATATTTTTTGTTAAAAGTGCATTTTTCATAGCTGATGTTTCTGTAATTTCTATTTTAATCATCTTAGAAAAGTCTTGATGAATCTTTGTTAAATTTTCAAGATGATTTACAAAATCTTGATTAAGTTGTTTATGAGAAGCGTTTACAGATATTGAAACAGTATTAGGATAAGCTTCTTTTATAATCTTCCAATCTTTTATAACTTGTTCTAAAATCCACTTACCAATTGGTATTATAAGCATAGATTCTTCTGCATATTTTATAAATTTATCAGGACTTAATTTTCCTAATGTAGGATGGTTCCATCGTATTAAAGCTTCAAAACCGTATATTATATTATTAATCATTTCATATTGAGGTTGGTACTCTAAATAAAATTCATTATTCTCTAAAGCCTTACTTAAATCATTGTGTAAAGTTGAAATACTATTAGCTTTATGTAGCATATCCATTGAAAAAAGACTAAAACTATTTTTCCCTAAACTTTTAGATTCATACATAGCTATATCAGAATATTGTAATAAAGAATCAATACTTATTGAATCATCAGGATAAACACTTGAACCTATACTTCCACTTATAAAATGTTCTTTATTATCTATTTTGAATGGTTTTCTAAGTTCTCTTAAAATTGATTCAGATATTTGTTCTATATCATTTATTGATTTAATATCATAAAGGACTATAACAAATTCATCTCCAACAATTCTTGCAACTATATCGGATGCTCTAACTAATTGTTTTAGACGTTTTGAAGTCTCTTTTAAAACACTATCACCTATTCCATGACCAAAAGTATCATTTATATTTTTAAATCTATCAAGATCCATAAAAAGTACAGCAAGTTTTGTTTTTTGTCTTTTTGCTGCTTTAATCATAAAAGACAATTCTTGATGAAGTAATAATCTATTTGGTAAACTAGTTAGAGTATCATAATGAGCTAACTCTTGAAGTTGCATTTGATGTTTTTTTATTTCAGAAAAATCTGAAAAGATTGCTACATATTGTAAAGGTTTATTATTTTCATCATAAATAGTAGATATTGCTAGCCATTCTGGATAAACAGTACCATCTTTCTTTTTATTCCAGATTTCACCTTTCCACAGTCCATTTTTAGAGATATCATTCCACATCTTTTTATAAAAATCTTTATTTTGTTTTCCTGATTTTAAAATTGATGGTCTTTTTGATAATATATCTTCTCTTGTATAACCTGTTAT
>NZ_WFKJ01000040.1 GCF_009208075.1 Poseidonibacter ostreae
ACTACTTAATGTAGTTTTGCATAAACACTTAAAAGTTCTATTTGTTTCTCTATTTCGAAAACTTTTAAATCTAAAGCTTTGATTTTTTGTGAGTTTTGTAAAGTATCTAAATCACTTTGTGTTTTTAATTGAGCTTCTTTTTCTTCATAAATAATACTTAAAATAGAATCATAAACTGCTAAATCTTCTTTTGTAATATTAATTCTATCCTCAATCATATTTATTTTTTCTAACTTAGATTTGAAGAATGTTTTTTCATCAGTAATTTTATTTTGTAAGTCAAGTTTTGATTTTAAATAATCTAGTTTTTTACTCTCAATATCATTAAATGTCCTAACATCAAAAGGAACACTAACTGTTAGACCATAACTTTGTGCATTGTCTTTAGTTGTATATCCATCTTTAAAATGATTATTAGTATATGTATAAAAAGCATTTACACTAGGTAAATATTTTGCAGTTGTAACATATGCATAATTATCTTTTCTAGTGATATCAGCTTTCGCTTTTTTTATTTCAATATTATTATCCATATACTCTTTTTCATTAAATATTTTTAAAGTAGGAAGAGTAAACTCTGTATATTTTTTTGAGGAAATATTATGAAAGTTATTGATTAACTCTTGTTTTTGATATTTTAAATCAATTAATGTATGCTTTGAAGAGTTAAGTGCTAAAAGAGCATTATCTAAAAATGAACTATCTAAGAAGCCATTTAAAACTTGTTCTTTTTTTCTATTAACATCAATTTTTGCATTTAATACTGATAGTTCAGCTTTTTGCATATTTAAATTAGTTTTCTTTATTAAAAATAGGTAATTAGTTGCTGTTTGAATTAAGTTTTTTCTTTGTTGAGCTATTTCTAAAGTTGAATAATTATATGTAGAATCTGCATATTTAATTGCTTGATAAATTCCACCACTTTGAAATATAGGTTGATTAATAGAAATTACTGATTTTTCATTTCTATACTGCTCCCCTAAGTTATTTGTATATGTGTAAGTAATTGGATTAATCCAATCTTTTTTTAATTTAGCACTATCTTCATTAGCTTTTTTTTGTGTTAAATCAAAACTTCTTTGTCTTGTATCAGATAAGATATCTTCTTTTAGAGTAAACTCATTTGCAAATAAATTTAAAGATATTAAACTACATAATAGTAGTTTAATATTATTTGATTTTTGAAAGTGCATTTTCTAACCTTTTAAAGCCCTCATTTATCTCCTCTTTTGAGATAGTTAAAGGTGGTAATAATCTTAGTGTATGTTTCCCAGCTTTAAGTACAAGTACTCCACAATTAAAAGCTTCTTTAATAATTGCACTTAAAGTATCTGCATCTATTACTCTAAGTCCTCTCATTAAACCAAGTCCAACTGTTTTTGTAAATAGTTTTTTATTATTTTCATAAAGCTCATTTATTTTATTCTGAAAATGAATAATTGTTTCATCTAAAGCTCCTGAGTCTTTAGTCTCTTCTAAAATATCTAATACTTCAAGTGCCGCACTTGTACTTAGATAATTTCCTCCAAAAGTAGAACCATGATCTCCAGCAGTTAAAATATCTTTATGAGTAGTAACAACTGCACCAATTGGAACACCACCACCTAAACCTTTTGCCATTGTAATAATATCTGGAGTGATTTCATATAAATTAGAAGCTAAAAATTCTCCAGTTCTAAAAACTCCTGTTTGTACTTCATCAATTATAAGCAGAATTTTTTTCTCTTTTAAAAACTTAGCTAGCTCTTGGATTTTATCTTTATCAAATGGTTGAACTCCACCTTCACCTTGAACTAATTCAATCATAACAGCAGCAGTTTCTTCATCAATTGAATCATAAACGTCATCAATTGTATGGTTATATGAAAAACCATCTGGATAAGGTGCAAAATTTGGAGTATGCATAGATTTTTGACCTGTTGCTTTTACTGTTGTAATTGTTCTTCCATGAAAAGAGTGTGTTAAAGTTATAACTTTATATCTTTTGTTTTCAAATTGAGTTTCACCATATTTTCTAGCAATTTTAATAGCACCTTCATTAGCTTCAGCTCCAGAGTTTGAGAAAAATACACCAACATCCATATTTGAAAGTTCTGCTATTTTTTTTGCTAGTAGTGCTTGAGGTTCAATTGCATAAAGATTTGAAATATGTGTAATATTACTTACTTGATTATATATAACATCGGCAACTCTTTTATTTCCATGACCTACTGAAACTACACCAATTCCTGATGTAAAATCAATATAATCATTTTGTTTATCATCAAATAAAGTTGCATTGATTCCTTTTTTGAAATTTACATAATTTCTTGCATAAGTTTGAAGTACGTACTGTTTATCTATTTGTTCTATCATATTATTTCCTAAATTTTATATACTTTTTTCTATTTATAAAAGGATTATAGCTAAAATATTTAAACGATTTATTAATACATTAATCATTAATTGCTTTGCTTATATATCTATTTAAATCCATTAATCCATAATTTAAACTATCTTCTGTTTTAAATTTGTTATTAAACCAATCAAAACTCTTCCAAAAATTTGGATTAGCTCTATTTATAACAAATTTTAATATTTTCTTTTTATCAACTTCATTGTTTTTATAGTTTTTAAGAAGATTGAAGAATTCACTTAAATCATCTTGTTTTACTTCCACATAAACATTTGGATAAGAACCTATAAAACCTTGCCTATAATTTACAGTATCTTTACTACTATCAAGTCTTGATTCTTCTGAAAAAAGTAGAGCAACATTTTTATGCCATCTATTTATAATCATAGAATAAACTAAATCTTTTTTATCATTCATTTTGATTCTAATATGTGCAAGATTAGATTTTGAATCAGTAAATGTTTTAATTATTTGTGAGCTATTTGGAAGTGTTAAAGATTTAAAAGTCTCTTCAATCTCTTCTTTATTAGTATATTTCTCTTTTATATCCATTGGAATATACTCTTTTTCAATAAAATTAATTGAATCTTTTTTTGTTTTAGTATAATCAAAAACTTTTTGAACAAACTCTTCTTTGAAATCATCTGTTTTATAATCAATTGAACTTTGAACTTCTGATGGAACATAAACACTTAATTGTGAGGCTAACCAGCCTTGATACCATGAATTGAAATACTCTTTTCTTGACTCTTTTGGTAAATATTCTAAAAAATTACTCTCTCCTTCAATTCTTAATCTATCCATATGTTTTCGAACTAATAATTGATGTGGTGTATTTCCAAAAACATCAAAGCCTGCAACAAGTGAATAATAAATACGTTCAAGTAATGGATAATCAATTACCCAAAGTGTTTTGGGAATATTTCCCAAAGCTCCCTTATGTACTGAGGCTGAATCAAAGTGTCTGTAAATAGTTAATATAGAGTCATTCTCTTCTTTTTTATTCCCTTTCCAAATAGAGTTTATATCTAAACCTTTTGGGTAATACTGCTTGTATATTTTTGATTTATTACTTTGATACTCTTTTGCAAAATCATAATTATCTAAAATAGAAGTAGTTTTAAAAATACTAGGATTATCTCCATATTGATTTGGAATAAATAGATTTTTTAAATTATCATGCAAATAAAATTTATCATGTAAAGATACATCATACTTAGGATCCATAAACATAACCCAAAAATGATCTTGAATTACATTTAAGGCAACCTGACCTTTACAAACGGGTCCTCTTATAAATGTCATAATAATATAGTGAATATTATCAAGCATAAATTCATATCTACTAATTGCAGGTATTTGCTCAAAGACTTTTAAGCCATTTGCTGAGATACTTTTATCATAACTTGCTAAGTAAGGTTTTATATCCCATTTTGGGTTTATAAAAAGTTCATTAAATCTAAGTAGTTTTGAATCATTTAATTTATAAACCATATGTGTTTTATGAACAATTGTTGATTCTATTTTTCTAAATCGATAAAAGAATTCTTCTTTTATTTCATCATATGGAAATTTTGTTGCAATAATTTCTACACTTTTTCCATTAGGAGTTTTTGAACGAACTAATTCATAAAAGTTTTCACTTTTATCATCAAAAGAGATATGAGCTAAAAAAAGATGTTCATAAATATATCTTGCACTAACTTTGTGTTTAATACTTTTATTATTTAAAAACTTTTCAAACTTATCTATTTGTAACTGCTCTTTACTTGGAATGTAATTTTTAATTGTGTCATCTTTTGCTCCATTTTTTAGCCATGTCATTAGTAGATTATATTCATTTTTTTCTAAAGCAGGAAAACCATAAGGCATACCTTTATGAGGATTATCATCAAAAAACTCACTTAATTCATCAGTATCTTTAGAACAAGATAATTCATCTGTTTCAGGAGAATATTCTCCGATATTAAGAGGATTTTTATTTTTCACAGAAAGATATTGCATCATAATAGACTCTTTTGAATTATCTAAAGTATTAACTAGAGTATCAGTAACTGAGAAAAAGCCTTTTTCTCTCCATTGTTTTTCATTTACTGCATCTGTAAATAGTCTTGTAGGATTTGCTGCACTTAATCTATTTGCATAAATATCCTCTTTTGATGCACCTCTTTGTAAGCCTTTAAAGGATGATAGTTTTAATTGGCAAGGAGAGTTATAACATGAGTGACAAGATACACATCGATTATCTAAAATAGCTTTGATATCATTTGTAAAAGAGATATCTTTTTTTATAGATTCAAATTGAACAGGTTGTAAGGGTTTAACTGAACAAGCTGTAAAAAAAAGTGTAATAAGCGAAAGAATGAGTATCTGTAATTTCATAAAAAAAGTTCCTAAAATAAAGTTTTTTATTATACAAAAACTTTCTAATTTTTAAAGAGCTTTTTGATACAATTTCAATTAAAAAATAGGGAATAATATGCAGCATTTAATTAGAACAGCAGATTTTAGTGTCGAAGAAATTATCGAACTTTTCGAAGATGCAAAAAAGTTTAAAGATATGAAATCTAATAAGATTTTAGATGGAAAAATTATCGTAACACTGTTTTTTGAAAACTCTACAAGAACAAGAAGTGCTTTTGAGATTGCTGCAAAAAGATTAGGAGCTGAAGTAGTATCTTTAGATGTAGGTACATCTTCAAGATCTAAAGGTGAAACTATATTTGATACAGTTGCAAATATAAATGCAATGAAACCTGATGCTATTATTATGAGACATTCTGATTGTGGATTACCTGGTACACTTGTAGATCATGTAGATTGTCCAATAATAAATGCAGGAGATGGAAAACATGCTCATCCTACACAAGCTTTATTAGACCTTTTTACAATTAGAGAACATTTTAATGAAGATTTAGAGGGTAAAAAAGTTGCAATTGTTGGTGATGTTAGAACTTCAAGAGTAGCAGGTTCAAATAGAAGACTACTTCCAAGGTTTGGAATGGAAGTAGTTTTTGTTGCACCTGATTGTTTTAAAGCAGAAAATGATGAACACAAACAATATGATAATATTAATGAGATTATTGATGAAATTGATGTTGTAATGAGTTTAAGAACTCAGCTAGAAAGACATAATGAAATTTTCTTTGAATCAATTCAAGAGTATGCGAATGATTATTGTATTACAAGTGATACTTTTGGAGATAGAGATATTTTACTTTTACATCCAGGACCTGTTAATAGAAACGTAGATATTTCTGATGAAATGTTAAAAGATCCCCGAAATAAGATTTTAGAACAAGTAACAAATGGTGTACTTGTAAGAATGGCAATTCTTAAAAAATTAATTAAATAGATATAAAGTTTAAATTGGAAAATAAACAATTAGAGGAAAAGTTAAATAAATTAGGTTCAAACAAAGAACCTTTTTTATTCATCATCTCATATGACTTAAAAGAGTTCTATGTTGAAAAACTATCTAAGCTTCCTTCGAATATAAAATATAAACTAAATGCAAAGCATACTTCAAAGATAAAGCATAAAACTACACTATTAAAAGAGCCTATTTCTTTTGTAGCGTATAAAAAGAAGTTTGATTTTCTTCAAGAACAAATTAAAATGGGAAACTCATATCTTTTAAATCTAACTGCAAAAACAAAAATTAAAACAGAATATTCTCTAGATGAAATATATGATAAAGTCCACTCAAAATTCAAATTAAGATTTAAAAAAGATAATTCAAATTTTGTATGTTTCTCTCCTGAGCGTTTTATTGAAATAAAGAAAAATAAAATATATACACATCCTATGAAAGGGACAATTGATTCTTCAATACCAAATGCACAAGCAAAAATCTTAGGAGATATAAAAGAGATGGCTGAGCATACTATGGTTGTTGATTTACTTAGAAATGATTTATCAATTGTTGCTTCAAAAGTTAGAGTAGATAAATTTAGATATTGTGAAAAAATAAATGCTGGTGATAAAAAACTACTTCAAATAAGTTCTAAAATATCTGGACACTTAGAAGAAAATTGGCATGAAAAAATAGGAACTATTTTAGCTTCATTATTACCAGCTGGTTCAATCACAGGAACACCAAAGAAAAAAACAATTGAAATACTAGAAGAAGTTGAAGATTATAATAGGGATTTTTATACAGGAGTTTTTGGTGTTTATGATGGAAAATCATTAGATTCTTCTGTTATGATTAGATTTATTGAAGAACAAGTTGGTGTGCTTTATTATAAAAGTGGTGGTGGGATTACAAGTGATTCTAAGGTTAACTTAGAATATGAAGAGTTACAAGACAAAATATACTTGCCTTTTTAGAAAACAGAAAATAAAAAATAAAGAGTAAAGAAAACTATGAAAAAAGAAACCTATTTTGAGACAATTAAATGTGATGATTATGAAGTAATGAATTTATCATATCATTGTAATAGAATTGCTAATACTATAGCTTTAAATATTAATTTGCAAGATTATATTTATCCACCTTCAAATAAGCTCTTAAAATGTAAAGTAATTTATAATGAAGAGGGTGTTTTAGATGTTGAATATGCTGAGTATAAAAAAAGAGAAATTAAAACTTTTAAAATAGTTTTTGATGAGAATATAAAATATTCAAAAAAATCTACAAATAGAGACGAGCTAAATTTACTTTTTGAAAAAAGAGAAAATTGTGATGAGATTATAATTATAAAAAATGGTATTGTTCATGATACAAGTATTGCAAATATAGCAATTTTAGATAATGGAACTTGGATTACCTCAAAATCTTATCTTTTAAAAGGAACTACTAGAAGTAGATATTTAAATGATAATTTATTAATAGAAAAAGATATTACATTAGAGATGTTAAAAGGTGCTCAAAAAATCGCACTTATGAATGCAATGATAGATTTTGATGAAATAGAAGACTATTCTTTATCTTTATAAACTCTTTTTAGAAGTTTATTCCACTTATCTTCTTTTCCCCAGTTAACATTTACTTTTTTAGTAAACCTTTCATTTGTAAATTTGTATGAATCTATTTCATTAAAAGCAAACTTTGGAATAAGTTTTTTTCTTTTTGTTAGAGGAATCACTCTAAAACTTAAGTTATCTAATACAAGTGGTGTTGCATTTTTATTCTCTAAATACAGTAATACCATATGAGCTGTATTTGAGCCTTTTACTTTTACCACCCCAAAATACAATTTCTCTTTTGGTATATCTAATTCTAAAAGAGTAAAATATTTTGAAATAGCATAATCTTCACAATCCCCATGACCTTGTAATAAGAACTCTTTTGGTGTTGCCCAATGGTCTATAGATGATTTACTATCTATATCATGTTTAGAAAATATTTTATTCATAAAAGAGTTTACATGTGAAAGTTTTCTAATTAGTTCATAATCTTTAACTTTGTCTTTTAGTGTTTGATATTTTCCTAATCTATTCTCTATAAAACTCTTTTTATCTGAGTTATTTATATATTCTAAATCTTTTTTATTTAGTTTAAATTCATAGGCAAAACAGTTTGTAATAGTAAATGTAATAAGAATAAGCGCAATTATTTGTTTCATAAGTTATAATACCACTAAAATTTAAAAATGGAAATTAATTAGATGATTACAGATATTATAGAAAATGAAGAGTATAAAGATTTAGTATGCAAACAAGTAAAAGAAACAATTGAATTTTTATTAGATAATAATCAAGAGTTTTCAATTACTGCAAATATTGAAGGTATGACATTTAATCCAGAATTACCTAAACCTATAAAAGACCAGTTAGCAAAGTTTTCACTATTTATTTTAAGTAATTATACTTTTACTACTGTTGAGATTAATGATAGTTTTCTTACGTTTGAAGCAGGTTATGGAAGCGAGAATTTTGGTTCAGTTGCAAAAGTACCTTTACATTGTGTTTTTCAAATAGTTGTTGAAGAGTCAATTTTATACATAAACTCAGTTGCAACTGTAGATAAGTTTAATAAAAATAAAGAGCAAAATTCTATGAATGTATTTAAAAATAATCCTAATAATAAAAAATTTAATAAATAAATTACTATATTGAAATATAAAAATGAAATAAAAAAGGCATTTGAAGTATCAATTCCAGTTATGATGGGATATGGTGTTTTAGGCTTTGCCTTTGGTTTGTTATTAGTATCTTTTGAATACTCATGGTATTTAGCACCTCTTATGTCTTTATTTATTTATGCAGGGGCTTTACAGTTTGTTGCGATTAATTTTTTTAATGCAAAAGCTGGATTTGTAGATATTGCAATAGCAACATGGTTTATAAATATAAGACAATCTTTTTATGGCTTATCATTATTAAAAAGGTTTAAAAAAACTGGAAAATTAAAACCATATTTAATTTTTGGTTTAACAGATGAAACCTATGCATTACTTACAACTATAAAAGATGATGAGCAGTTAAAGAAAAGATGGTACTATTTTTTTCTTACTGCTTTTAACCAATCTTATTGGTTCATAGGCTCAACTCTTGGAGCAATCGTAGGCTCAAATATAAAGTTTGATACAGCTGGCTTAGAATTCTCTCTTACTGCTTTATTTGTTGTTTTATGTATTGAACAATATAAAAACTTACAAAATATAGTTCCTTTTATAATAGGTGCAGTTGCTTCACTTATTGCCTTATTTACAGTGCCAAGTGATAAAATGCTAATAGTCTCAATTCTTTTAGCACTATTATTAATGTTTACATTTAGAAAACGAGTTGAAAATGAGTAATTATGAGATTTACATAGCAATTGCTATTATGACACTTGTTAATTATTTTACAAGAGTTTTACCCTTTTTGTTTTTTAAAAAAAATGATTTACCCTCTTATATAGTCTTTATAGAGAAATTCTTTCCTGCTGTTATTATGACTATTTTAATAGTTTATTCCGTAAAAGATATAGATTTTTCATTAGCTCCTTATGGTTTAAAAGAGATTGGTGCTATTTTATTTACAGCAGTTTTACACTTAAGTTTAAAGAATTATTTGATTTCTATTTTTGCAGGAACAATTTTTTATATGGGATTAGTTCAGTATTTATAAAAGCTGATTTTAAAGACATAAAAAAAGGGGAAGAATCTAAATTCTTCCCCTTTTTTATTTGAGTAAAGTTTTATTTTTTTGGTGCAAATTTAAATAGTGCTGAACCCCATGTTAGTCCACCACCAAAGGCATCAAATAAAACAGTATCTCCAGCTTTAATTTTCCCTTGCTCATAAGCATAGTTCATAGCCATAGGAATAGAAGCTGCTGATGTATTACCATATCTGTCTACAGTTACTACAGTTTGTTCTTCTGTCATTCCTAAAGCTTTTCCAACAGCAGATATAATTCTCATATTTGCTTGATGAGGAATAAAGTGATTTATATCTTCACTTGTAATATTATGTTTTTCCATCATAACTTCTACATCTGAAGTTAATGTTCTAACAGCTAATTTGAAAGTTTCATTTCCTTTCATTTTAATACAAGCCATTTTAGCATCTAAAACTTCTTGGCTACAAGGATGCTTAGATCCTCCACCTGGAGTTTTAATTAAATCTTCATAGTTTCCGTCACTTGAACAATTTACATCAATAATTGCTTCATCTTTGTTATTAGTTGCTGAAATAATAGCAGCTCCTGCTCCATCTCCAAAGATAAAACAAGTGCCTCTATCTGTATAGTCTAAAATTGAACTATAAGTTTCAGCTCCAACTATTAATACATTTTTTTTCATACCAGATTCAACAAATGCTTTTGCAACAGAAGTTGCATAAACAAATCCAGTACAAGCTGCACTAACATCAAAAGCTTGTACTGGAGGTAAATCTAACTTAGCTGCAATTAAACATGCAGTTGAAGGCATACATAAATAATCAGGAGTTACCGTAGCACAAATTACTAAATCAATATCTTCTTTAGCAATTCCAGCTCGCTCAATTGCAACTTGTGCTGCTTTTGCTCCTAAATCAGACGAAGCTTCATTTTCTTCTGAGATTCTTCTTTCTTTAATACCAGTTCTTTTAGTAATCCACTCATCACTAGTATCAATTATTTTTTCAAAATCTGCGTTTGTCATGATCTTTGGAGGAACGTATGCTCCAATAGATCTAAAAGCTGCATATGTCATTTACATATCCTTATATAAAAGTATAGTAATAAATTAGATTTATTTACTATATCGTGCTAATCTTTCCTCAATATCTTCATTAAGGTTAGAACTAGCTGCATTAATTGCTTGTAAGATAGCATTGTGTATTGCTTTTGGGTTAGATTTTCCATGTGCAATAATAACAGGTGCTTTTACTCCAAGTAAAGGCGCTCCACCATATTCAGCATAATCAACTCTAACTTTTAGGTTTTTAAATACTTTTCTCATTAGTACTGCACCAGCAATTGAAATTAATGATCTCTTAAGACTTTTCTTTATGATTTTTCCGATTGTATCTGCAACACCCTCGGCAGTTTTTAATAGGATATTTCCTACAAAACCATCACAAACAACAACATCAACTGTTCCCTTGAAGATATCACTACCTTCAACATTACCTGCAAAATTTGGAACTTTTGATATTAAACCATAAGCTTCTTTAGTAACTTCATTACCCTTGCTTTCTTCTTCACCATTTGATAATAATCCAATAATTGGATCTTCAAGTTGTAATACATCTTCTGCATAAACTTGTCCCATAACAGCAAATTCGAATAAATTTTTTGCATCACTGTCTACATTTGCTCCAACATCTAATACTAAAGTATTTTGATTTTCGCTTGTAGGCATGAGTGTAGCAATAGCAGGTCTAGAAACACCTTTGATTCTACCAATTCTTAAAGTTGCTAATGACATTGAAGCGCCAGAATGACCAGCAGAAACAACAGCTCCAGCTTTTCCATCTCTTACTAATTCTATAGCTTTATAAATTGTAGATTCTTTTCTTTTAAGTGCATCTGTAGCAGAATCGCTCATACTAATTACATCATCTGTATCTAATATTTCAATTCTTGATAGAAAGTTTTGTGGTATTAAAGATAATAATTCATCTTTTTTACCTACTGCAATTGCAGTAAAGTTATTATTGCTTTTTAAAGCACTAATAAGCCCGTCAATGATAGGTTCAGGACCGAAGTCCCCACCCATTGCATCTATTGCTATAGTATGCATTAGTTTTTATATTCACCAGTATTTGGGTTAACTGTGTGAGGCATTTTCCATGTCCCGTCTGTATCTTTAACTGGTCTTTTTAATGTAATCTTGTAGTGTGTTCTTCTTTTTGCTGCTCTACTATGAGAGACTCTTCTCTTTGGTACTGCCATTTTATTTTCTCCTTAAAATTCTTTTTCAAAATCATCATTATTTTGTGAGCATTGTTCACAAATATGATAATCACTCTTAATAGCTTCTAGTTCCCCTTGAATAATTTCATCAAAGTCAATTAAACCATTTTCTATTTCAATTACTAAATCTTCGCTTTCGTCATTTTTGATTATACGATCACTTAATAAGAAATCTAATTTCTCATCAAGTTCAATATTGTCTGTAATTCCACATCGGCAACAATCAATATCTGTATTTCCAATTAACTTTGCATCAATTTTTACTAATGATTGCGATATTTTACAAAAAGTACCTACAATTTTAACTGAATTGAATTCAACTTCCAATTCTTTGGGAGTTTGAGGTGCCTTCTTAAATTCTATTTTCATTATAAAATATCTAAATTAATGAATAATTAACAAATTTCTTTTTGTGCAAAGAAGAAATTAATTTCAATATTAGCATTTTCAACTGAATCTGAACCGTGAACTGCATTTGCATCAATTGATTCTGCAAAGTCTGCTCTAATTGTACCAGCTTCAGCTTCTTTAGGATTAGTTGCACCCATTAAGTCTCTGTTTTTACTCATTGCATTTTCACCTTCTAAAACAGTTACTACAACTGGTCCAGAAATCATGAATTCTACTAATTCACCAAAGAATGGTCTTTCAGCGTGTACTGCATAGAATGCTTCTGCATCTGCTTTACTTAATTGCATTTTTCTAGTTGCTGCAATTCTTAATCCTGCGTCTTCAAATCTTGATAAGATTTTTCCAACAACGTTTTTTGCTACTGCGTCTGGTTTGATGATTGATAAAGTTTGTTCCATAGTGTTATTCCTCGATTTTTATTAAGTCGCGGATTATATCTAAAAAATAAAAAAAAGGCAAGTAATTAAAAATTACTTGCCTTTTTGTAAGTAGTGAAAAGTGTAAAACTAATTAAATATTAGTCTTCAACACAAGGTTCACCAGCTGTTTTTCCATCTCTAACTGGATTAGCTGCTGAATCTCTTGCATCCCATTGAATACATCCCTCAGTAGGACATGCATCAGCACATGCTGGTGCATCATTATCACCAATACACTCTGTACAAGTTTCTGGGTTTACATAATAAATATCTTCACCTGTTGGATTCTCATCATTATCTACAATTGATTCTGTTGGACACTCGTCTAAACATGCATCACAACTAATACAAATATCTGTAATTATTACTGCCATATATAACTCCTTTTAAATTTAAAAAACTTTATCACAGAAATTATAAAATTAACTTTAAAAAAGAATAATTAAAAATATTAATAGAAAAATTAGTAAATATGAAACAATTAAATAAGTATTAATTATTTAGATTAATATTTATATGTAATCATTAATTTATAATCACTAAACTAAGGATAAATATTATCAAATAATAAATATTTTTGTAAATTTTAAAATTTAAGCAAACTTTAGTCTTTTTTCTTTAAAATTATTATATAATTACACTCTAAACAAAACTAAAGGAATATATATGTTAGTAACAAAAAAAGCTCCAGATTTTACAGCAACAGCTGTACTTGCAGATGGTCAAATAGTATCAGATTTTAATTTATACGAAAACATTGGTGAAAAAGGTGCGGTTTTATTTTTCTACCCATTAGATTTTACTTTTGTATGTCCATCAGAAATCATTGCTTTCTCTAAAAGAATAGAAGAGTTTACTTCAAGAGGTGTTAATGTTATTGGTGTTTCTGTTGATTCACAATTCTCTCACTTCGCATGGAGAGAAACAGATGTAAATAATGGTGGAATTGGAAGAATTAAATACCCATTAGTTGCAGATTTATCTAAGCAAATCTCTAAAGATTATGATGTATTATTTGGTGAAGCTGTTGCATTAAGAGGTTCTTTCTTAATTGATGCAGATGGAACTGTAAGACACTCAGTAATTAATGACTTACCATTAGGTAGAAACATTGATGAAATGATTAGAATGGTTGATACTATGTTATTTACTAATGAGCATGGTGAAGTTTGTCCTGCTGGTTGGTCAAAAGGTGACGAAGGTATGAAAGCATCAACTGAAGGTGTTGCTGAATATTTAGGAAAACATGAGGGTGATTTATAATCACTACTTTATAAGATAAGGTGTCAGTCTTCTGACACCTTTTTTTAAGCAACACTTCAAAATAATTGACAAATTTTTAAATTAACACTACAATTACGATATTACTTAATAAAAAACTACAAAAACTACAAAAATTACATAATCTAAAATATGTACAATCAAAGGTAAACATTACTAATGGAAGAGTCTAAAACTCAGAGCAAAACAACAACAAAAAGTCCTAGAAAAGCTAGAACTCATGTACCTGTTGAAGGGTATAGAATTGAACAACTAAGAGAACTTACACTAGAAGAACTTCTAACTATCGCAAAAAAACTTGATGTAGAAAACCCACAAGAATTAAAAAGACAAGATTTAATGTTTAACATTTTAAAGTCTCAGATTGATGCTGGTGGATTTATTTTATTTACAGGTATTTTAGAGATTAAAGATGGTGGATTTGGATTTTTAAGAGCAATTGATGGAAATTTCTCTGATACTTCTAATGATTCTTATGTATCTGCAACACAAATTAGAAAGTTTGCACTTAGAACTGGAGATATAGTTTCAGGACAAGTAAGACCTCCTAATAAAGATAGTGAAAAATATAATGCTTTATTAAAAATTGAAGCAATTAACTATTTACCTATTAAAGAATCAAAAAATAGACCATTATTTGATAACTTAACTCCTTTATATTCAACTGAGAAATTTAAGTTTGAATATGATGCAAAGAAAATGACAGGAAGAATGTTAGATTTATTTGCACCAATGGGTAAAGGGCAAAGAGGTTTAATTGTTGCACCTCCTAAAACTGGTAAAACTGAACTTTTAAAAGATTTAGCTCATGGAATTTCTAAAAATCATCCTGAAGTTACTTTAATGGTATTACTAATTGATGAAAGACCTGAAGAAGTTACAGATATGCAAAGAAGTGTAAAAGGTGAAGTTTATTCTTCTACTTTTGATTTACCAGCTCAAAACCATGTAAGAGTTGCTGAGATTGTTATTGAAAAAGCAAAAAGACTTGTAGAGATGAAAAAAGATGTAGTTATTTTATTAGACTCAATTACAAGACTTGCACGTGCATACAATACTGTAACGCCGTCATCTGGAAAAGTACTTTCTGGTGGAGTTGATGCAAATGCATTACATAAACCAAAAAGATTCTTTGGGGCTGCAAGAAATATTGAAGAGGGTGGAAGTTTAACTATTATTTCAACTGCTTTAATTGAAACTGGTTCAAAAATGGATGAAGTTATTTTTGAAGAGTTCAAAGGTACAGGTAATAGTGAAGTTGTATTATCTAGAAATGCAGCTAATAAAAGAGTTTATCCAGCACTTGATATTATTAAATCTGGTACTAGAAAAGAAGAATTACTTCTTACTCCTGAAATCTTACAAAAAACTTGGATTTTAAGAAATGCAATTGCATCTATGGATGAAGTTGAAGCTTTAAAATTTCTTTATTCAAAAATGCAGAAAACTAAAAACAACGCAGAGTTTTTTGCAGGAATGAATGAATAAAAGGAAAGCTTTTTAAGCTTTCCTTTTTTTATGCCTTAAGATTAATCTTTTAAAAACACTTTTTTATATTGTTCTACTCTAAAATCAAAAGTTGTATAATTTGGATTTATCTTTTTTTGTTCTTTATAAAAAGAGTTTGAACCTATAAATCTATTGGCTGCGTTTGATGGTGATGTTAAGCTTATTGTTTGAATATCTCTATTATCAAAAATAAAACTATGAACTTTTGGAATTTCCTTTGAAACTTGTTTAAACTCAATATTTTCTTTTTTTAATATTTGTCTTAAAAAGTATTCTGGTCCATTTTTAGAGTTTCCACCTGTAAAAATTATAGTTTCAATTGCTTTAAATTTTTTTAAATATCCCAAAATATCTCTAAGTTCAATATCTCTCATTCCTATATCACTTGCATCTACTTTTTCTCTTTTACAAGTATTTACAATATCACAAACTCCAATATTATTAGAGATTAAAAAATCTTTTCTTTTTTTTATCTCTTCTTTCGTATTTTTATATTCAAGGTTTAAATCAAAAATTACATCTAAACTTTTCCATAATAATCCATCTTGTGAGCCATAACAAAAATCTACATCATTTTCTTTATACTCTTTAGTACAAAACCTAGGTGGTGGAAGAGTTCCAACGATGATTTTTTTTGTATTACTTTTTATAAAAGGTTCATAAGGATGAAAATGATGGAACATATACTATACCTTTTTGTTTGGGTAAATTTTAATTGTATTTTAACATATTTAGATATAATCTAATAAAATAATATTAAGGTTTTAATTGAAAGTTGGAGTATTTGATTCTGGTTTAGGTGGACTTACTGTTGTAAGTGCAATAACAGAAATATTTAGAGGTGCAGATGTTTTTTATATAGCTGATACTAAATATGCACCTTATGGTGAAAAAACTCAAGAACAGATTCTAAAACGTTGTATTGAGATAACTAATTTTTTAATCAAAGAACATCAAATCACAGCTTTAATAGTTGCTTGTAATACTGCAACTTCTGCATCCATTAAAACTTTAAGAGATAAATATCCAGAACTTATTTTAATTGGAACAGAACCTGGAATAAAACCAGCTATTGAAGCTACAAAAACTAATAATATTGGTGTATTAGCAACACCTGCTACATTAAAAGGTGATAAATATCAGTTACTAGTAAATGAGTTATTTAAAAGTAAACAAATTTCACTGTTTGAGCAAGCATGTCCTGGATTAGTTGAACAGATTGAAAAAGGTGAAGTTTCATCAGAGTTAACAATTAAGATGCTTGAAACTTGGTTGGAACCTATGAAAAGAAATAGAGTTGATACTATTGTTTTAGGTTGTACTCACTATCCTTTAGCAAGTGATGCAATAAAACAAATAATGGGATATGATATTTCATTAATTCAAACAGGTTGGGCAATTGCAAAGAGACTAAAATCTCTAAGTCTTGAGAAGAATCATATAAATGAAGGTTTATTAAATATATCTGTATATTTTACAGGTGATATAAATCAAAATATGATAAAAAAAATATTTGAGAAAACAGAATATAATAAAAAAATTACAATTAGGAAATATGATATATGAGTGAATTAAAACAAGAAAGAAAAGTATTAGCTTTAAAATATAGACCTCATAGATTTGAAGACTTAGTAGGTCAAAGCACTGTATCTCAAACTTTATCATTAGCATTAGATTCAAATAGATTATCTCATGCTTACCTTTTTAGTGGATTAAGAGGAAGTGGTAAAACTTCAACTGCTAGAATTATGGCAAAAGCACTATTATGTTCAAATGGACCTACATCAAAACCTTGTGAAGTTTGTGATAATTGTGTTAGTTCAAATGCAAATAGGCATCTAGATGTTATCGAAATGGATGCAGCTTCAAATCGTGGAATTGATGATATTAAAGATTTAATTGAACATACAAAATATAAACCAAGTTCTGCAAGGTTTAAAGTATTTATAATCGATGAGGTTCACATGCTTACAACTCAAGCTTTTAATGCTTTATTAAAAACATTAGAAGAGCCTCCTGGTTTTGTAAAGTTTATTTTAGCAACTACGGATCCTTTAAAATTACCTGCAACAATTTTAAGTAGAACTCAACATTTTAGATTTAATAAAATATCAAATACTGATGTAATTCATCATTTATCTCATATTTTAAATGAAGAAAATATTGAATTTGATACAGATGCTTTAGAAATTGTAGCACGTAGTGGTCAAGGAAGTTTAAGAGATACCTTAACACTACTAGACCAAGCAATTATTTTTTCACGTGGAAGAATAACAACTTCAACAGTTGTTGATATGTTAGGGCTTATTGATCCAAAAGTTATGGACAATGTGTTTTCTGTAGTTTTAAATAAAGGTGAAATAATTCCAATTATAAAAGAGTTAGAAAACTATGATGTATCTCAAGTGTGTGATGAGATGACTATTTATTTAAAACATAAAATGATAGAAAAAGATGCGAAGTTTGATTTACTTTTATTTGATAGATTTTTTAGAATAATAAGTGATGCTAAACATCTTTTAGCTATAAATTCTGATGGTGGTTTTGTATTAATTTTAACATTAATGAAAATGATTGAAGCTACAAATATTAGAACTATAGATGAAATAATCGCTCAAGTTGAAGATATAAAACCAAAAATAGAGAATACAAGTACTATTATAAAAAAACCAGTAGAAGAAAAAGTTATTATAAAAGAAGAAACTCCTTTCATTGAATCAAATATCACAGAAGAAGTAATGGAAAATATTCCTGAAACAAAAATTGAGGAAGTTACACCTGCTGATAAAATATTAATAGAAACTACATCAATGGTTGATTTATCAGTAATTGATTCAATTCCTGAGGTTTCATATCCTACTCCTTTTGATGATTTACCTACAAGTAGAAATGAAGCTATTACACCTAAAGAAGAGGTAAATGCTGAAGAGCTTGTTAAACCTGAAACAGATAATTCTGAACTAAAAGTTGAAGAAATAGTAGAAGAACAAAAAGAGATAAATATATCTCAAGAAGTTGAAGTTATTCCAATTGAAGAACCACAGCTTGAAGAAAAAAATGAGATGTATGAACAACTAACTGCAAAAGTTTATGATAGAGATTATACTTTAGGAGAGTGCTTTGAAAATAACTTCATTTTTAATGGATATGAAGATAATAAACTTTCAATAGTATCTTATGCCCAAGGTGATGATAGAAAGTTTTTGTATAAACACTTTTCATTAATTAGGACATTTGCTCAAGATGTTTATGGTAATGATGTTGAGTTAGATTTTAAAAAGGAAGAAGCCTCCACAAATATAACCAAAACAGCTAAAGAAACTCAAGTAGAACAGAAAATAGAAGAAAGAGTAGAGGAAGAAGTAAAAGAAGAATCAAATATTGAAGATACAGGTTCAATGATAGAAGAAGTTGAAATGAGTTCAGGTTGTGTTGCTGATATGCATAAAAGCTCAACGCCCGCTCCATCTCAACAAGAGTTACAATTAAATGATATTATTAATTCACCTATGTTAAATAAAGCAAAAGAGCTTTTTGATATTAAAAAAATTACTGTAAAATCAAGGTCTTAGTATTAACTAAGCATTAATACTAAATAGTTAAAATATTATTTAATATTAAATTAAAGGAAAAATTATAATGAAAACTACATCAAAAGTACTAACACTTGCTGTTTTATTAACTACTAGCTTATTTGCAAATGTAAGTGATGATAATGTACTAAAGTTTGAAAAGAAAAGAATTTCACAAAATCCAAATGTTGAAGTAGAAAATATAAGTATAAATACAAAAAAAGAATTACCTGTTAAAGGTTGGTATGGTTATATAATTGATGTTGAAGCTAAAATAGAAGATAAGATAGTAAATGCAAAAGATATAATATTTTCAGATGGAAGATACATCTCATTAGACTTACTTGATTCTACAAATGGAAAGTCTTTAAAAGATTTAGTAACACCAGAAGTAACATCAAAATATTATGATAAAGCAAAATTAATTGCAGGAAATCATAATGCAAAAGATAAAATTGTAATTTTCTCTGATCCTTTATGTCCATTTTGTATGGATTATGTGCCAGAAGTTATAAAGCATGTAAATAAAAATAAAGACTCAATTGCTTTATATTACTATCACTTCCCATTATTAAGACTACATCCAGCAGCTGATCCTTTATCTAAACTAATGGAATTAGGAAAAGAAAAAGGTATAAAAGATATTGAATTAAAAGTTTATGAAACAGATTGGGATGAATATTTTACTTCTAAAGAGAGTGATGTAAAAAAAGTAATTACAGGATTTAATAAAGTCTTTAAAACTTCATTTACACAAAATGATATAGAATCTATTGAACTTATAGATGCGATTGAAAATGATATGGCATTAGGTGAAGAAGTTATGGTTCAAGGAACTCCTACTATATTTGTTAATGGAGAAAAAGATACAATGCGAACTAAATATGAAAAACTAGGAAAAAATAAGTAAAGGTAAAGAAACATGGAAAAATTAGTAATTGCAACAAGAAGAAGTCAACTAGCTTTATGGCAGTCAGAATTTATAAAAAGTGAACTTCAAAAACACTATCCTGATATGGAAATACAACTACAAGAGTTTGTAACTAAAGGTGATAAAATTCTTGATGTTCCACTAGCAAAAATAGGTGGAAAAGGTTTATTTACAAAAGAGCTTGAAGTTGCTATGTTAGAGGGAAATGCACATTTAGCAGTACACTCACTAAAAGATGTACCAACTGAATTTGAAGATGGTTTACAATTAACAGCAGTTACTAAAAGATATGACCCAAGAGATGCATTATTAAGTAATAAATATACATCAATTAATGAATTACCAGCAGGTGCTGTTATTGGAACTACAAGTTTAAGAAGAAGAATGGCTTTAAAATTATTACGTCCGGATATTGTTTTAAAAGATTTAAGAGGAAATATTAATACTAGAATTGCAAAACTAAATGCAGGAGAATATGATGCTATTATTCTTGCAGCTACTGGTGTTCAAAAACTTGGTATTGAAAACGAAGTAAAACATTTTACTCCAATTTCAACTGATGAAATGATTCCTTCAATGGGACAAGCAACTTTAGGTATTGAAACTACAACAGATCCTAAAATTATTGAATTATTATCAGTATTAAATGATAAAGATGCACAAATTGAATCTACAATTGAAAGAAGTTTTGTTCATACATTAGAAGGTGGTTGTCAAGTTCCAATTGGTGTTAAAGCTACAATTGTAAATGATACATCAGTTAGAGTTCAAGCAATAGTTGGAATGCCTGATGGTAGTGAATCAATCTCTGAAGATATCACAGCAGATATTAATAATTATGAGAATATTGGACAATCACTTGCTCAAACATTTATAGACCAAGGTGCAAAAGATTTACTTGAACGTGCTGAAAAAGTAGCTTTTAAATAAATCTAAATTGTCAATATTTTCCAAGATATTTTAAAATATATTTAGTATTATATACTATATATTTTAAGGAGTACAAATGAGAATTAATGTTGAAGATACAGTATTTTGTTTAGTTGATGTGCAAGAGAGGTTATATCCTCATATGATAAATAAAGATGAAATAGAAAAGAATTTAATTACTTTAGTAAAAGGTTTAAAAGTTCATTCTATCCCATTTATTGTTAATGAACAATATAAAAAAGGAATTGGAGAAACAATTCCAAGTTTAAGAGAACTTGTAGATGCAGATCCACATTTTGAAAAAACTACTTTTTCATGTTGTAAAAATGAAACAACAATGGATGCAATAAAAGCTGCTAATAAAAAGATAGTAATAGTTGCAGGTATTGAAACTCATGTTTGTGTTTTACAAACTTGTATAGATTTACTTGAAGCTGGTTTACAACCTGTTTTAGTAACGGATTGTGTAACTTCAAGAAAGCAAAGAGATACTGATATGGCAATACAAAGATTAGTTCAAGCAGGAGTGGTTCCAACTACTTATGAATCACTTCTTTTTGAATTAACAGTAAATGCTAAAAACCCAGTATTTAAAGAGATTTCGTCATTAGTAAAATAAAAAGAAGATTTAAATGAAAAAAATATTTATTTTATGTTTCTTTATTAGTCTATTTACAATAGCTCAAGCAAAAGAGTTTAATAGTGTAAAAGATATGCCTTCAGATAAAGACATATTTATTATGTTTAGTATTCCTTCTTGCCCATGGTGTGAACGACAGTTAAAAGTACTAAAGAAAATAAAACAAAATAGAGATAATTTTGAATATATGAAAGTTCAAGATGATAATATAATCTATGAAGAATTAATAGAAAATTATCCTTTCCCAGTTGAAGTTTATCCTACTTCATTTATTGTAAAAAAAGAAGATGGAATATTAAATATTAGATATGAATTTCAAGGTTATCAAAAAAAGAGTAGTATTTTAAAAATTTTAGATAGTGATGATGAGTTTTAACAAAACTTTGAAAGAATAAATAAAAAAGGCTTATGGTTTTAATCATAAGCCTTTTTTTTTAGCTAAGTAAACTATAGAGATTAAATCTAATCCATAGTTCCTGCAGGAACATGAACATTTCCATCCATGATAATTCTTGCACTTCTACTCATACTTGCTTTTTCAACAGTGTATTTACCATCTTTAGAAGATAATGCAGCTCCAACTTTTATAGCTCCACTTGGATGTCCAAAAGTTACTGTATCTTTATCTCCACCACCGCTAGCTATATTAACAAGTGTTCCAGGAATACAAGCAGCAACTCCAATAGCAACTGAAGCTGTTCCCATCATTGCATGGTGTAATTGTTGCATTGATAAGGCTCTTACATGTAAGTCCATATCTGCTGCTTTAACTTCTTTACCTGAAGAAGTAGTAAAATCTTGAGCTGGACTTACAAATGCAATTTTTGGCGTGTGTTGTTGAGTTAACGCGTCACTTGCATCTTTCATAACACCCATTTTAAGAGCTCCTGCTATTCTAATTTTTTCAAATCTAGCTAGTGCATCTGTATCAGAGTTAATATCACCTTGAAGTTCAGTACCTTTGTACCCAATTTCATCTGCATTTACAAATACAGTTGGAATTCCCGCAGTTATCATCGTAGCTTTAAATGTACCAACACCTTCAACTTCTAAATGATCTACTAGATTTCCTGTAGGGAATAATTCTTCACTTGGATCTACAGGTTCAACGAATTCTAATTGAATTTCTTCAGCTGGAAATGCAACTCCATCAATTTCATAGTCACCCATTTCTTTAACCATTCCATTTTCCATGTTCACATAACATAGAATAGTTTTTTTGATATTTGCTTGCCAAATTCTTACACAACAAACTCCATTTTCAGGAACATTATCAACTAACCCTTCATTAATTGCAAAAGGTCCAACAGCAGAAGATAAGTTTCCACAGTTTCCACTCATATCTACAAAATCTTTATCAATTGCAACTTGGCAGAAGTAGTAATCAACATCATGATTTTCTACATCAGATTTTCCAACTAAGATAGCTTTTGAAGTAGATGAAGAAGCTCCACCCATTCCATCCATTTGTTTTTTATAAACATCTGGACTTCCTACAATTCTTTGAAGTAATTTATCTCTTTTTCTAGAGTCTTCTTGTGCCTCTTTAGGTAAATCAGCAATATTAAAAAAAGTACCTTTTGAAGTACCACCTCTCATATATGTAGCTTTTACTTTAAATTGTGGTTGGTATGCCATTTTATTTTCCTTGAATTTATTTTGAAGTCTTTAAAAGTATTTAGAAGAAATTTTAAAATTTCTTCTAAATACTTTTAGGGCAATGCCCTAAAAGTGTTTTGTTAATGTTCTAATTATTTTTTTGAAGAAGCAATAACATCTTTAGCGAATTTTTGTAAAATACCACCATTTTTGTAAACATCAACTTCAGCTGATGTATCTAATCTACAAAGAACAGTAAATTTAACAACTTCACCGTTTGCTCTAGTCATTACAACTGTTAAATCAGTTCTTGGAGTAATTTCACCTTCGATATCGAAAGTTTCACTTCCATCAATTGAGTAAGTATGTCTAGTATCACCAGCTTGGAATTGTAATGGTAATACACCCATTCCAACTAAGTTAGTTCTGTGAATTCTTTCAATAGATTCAGCAATTAAAACTTCAACACCTGCAAGTCTAACACCTTTTGCAGCCCAGTCTCTTGAAGACCCTTGACCGTAGTTAGTACCAGCAACGATAATTAATGGTTGCTTTCTTGTAGTATATGTTTCAATAGCTTCCCACATTCTAGATTCAGTACCCTCAGGCATGATTTTAGTAAGTGAACCTTGTTTAACAGAACCATCATCATTTTTAACCATTTCGTTAAATAATTTTGGATTTGCTAATGTAGCTCTAGAAGCTGTATGGTGATCCCCTCTATGTGTTGCATAAGAGTTTAAATCTTCAACTGGAAGACCTTTAGATAAACAATACTCACCAGAAGCAGATGTAGGTAAAATAGCATTTGATGGAGATAAGTGATCAGTAGTGATATTATCAGGGAATACACCTAATGGTCTCATTCCTTTTAATGCTGGCATTTCCATATATTCTGCTTCCCAGTATGGAGGCTTGTTAATATAAGTAGATTGAGTATTCCATTTATAAAATGGTGATATTTCAGTTCCACTTAATTCATTTTTAGCAAACATTGGGTCATAAATTGCACCAAACATCTCAGGTCTAACTGAAGCTTTTTCAACTGCGTTGATTTCTTCATCAGATGGCCATAAATCTTTTAATGTAATAGGGTTACCATTTTTATCAGTTCCTAATGAATCTTTCTCAATATCAAATCTAATAGAACCAGCTAATGCATAAGCTACAACTAATGGAGGTGAAGCTAAGAATGCTTCTTTTACGTATGGGTGAATTCTACCATCAAAGTTTCTGTTTCCAGATAATACAGCAGTTGAATAAATATCATTATCAACAACTTCTTTTTGAATTACTGGATCTAATGCACCAGACATACCGTTACAGGTAGTACATGCAAAACCAACAATACCAAATCCTAATTTTTCTAATTCAGGAAGTAAGTTAGCGTCTTTTAAGTACTCTTCAACAATTTTAGAACCAGGTGCAAGTGATGATTTAACCCATGGTTTTCTTTGTAAACCTAATTCATTTGCTTTTTTAGCAACTAAACCAGCAGCAATAACATTTCTAGGATTAGAAGTGTTAGTACATGAAGTAATTGCAGCAATTAAAATTGCACCATCTGGCATATCTGTTTCACCTATCTCAACAGTATTATCAGTAATTCCTTCAGCTTTAAGTGTTGAAGTTGGTACTAATTTATGTGGTTTTGATGGACCTGCAAGTGATCTTGTAACTGCAGTTAAATCAAATACTAATTCTCTTTGGTATGTAGCATTTTTTAAATCAGTTGACCATAAACCATTTGCTTTAGCATAAGCTTCAACTAATTTAACTTGCTCATGATCTCTACCTGTAAGTGTTAAGTAATCTAAAGTTTGCTCATCAATACTGAACATACCTGCTGACGCTCCATACTCAGGAGTCATATTTGCAATTGTAGCTCTATCACCTAAGTTTAAGTACTTCATACCCTCACCAAAGAATTCTAAGTATGCAGAAATAACATTGTTTTCTCTTAAGAAAGAAGTCATTGCTAATGCAATATCAGTAGCAGTAATACCTTCAGCTCTAGTACCTATAATGTTAACACCAATAATATCTGGAACTCTCATATAAGATGGGTTTCCAAGCATTACGTTTTCAGCTTCCAATCCACCAACACCAATAGCTAAAACACCAAGTGCATCAACGTGTGGAGTATGAGAATCAGTTCCTACTAATGTATCTGGACTTGCAATACCATCGATATTGTGAACAACTGGAGACATTTTTTCTAAGTTAATTTGGTGCATAATACCATTCCCTGGAGGAATAACATCTACATTATCAAATGCTTCTTTAGTCCAGTTAATAAAGTGGAATCTATCAGCATTTCTTCTATCTTCAATATCTCTATTCTTTTGGAAAGCATCTGGATCAAATCCACCACATTCAACTGCTAAAGAGTGATCAACGATAAGTTGTGTAGGAACAACAGGATTAACTTGTTTAGGATCTCCACCACCAGCTTCAACTGCTTCTCTTAAACCAGCTAAATCAACTAATGCAGTAAGACCAAGAATATCATGAGTTACAACTCTACTTGGGTACCAAGGGAAATCTTTATCAGTTCTTTTTTCAATTAATTGAACTAGTGAATCTTCTAAATCAGCACTTGGACATTTTCGCAAGAGATTTTCTGCTAATACTCTTGAAGTATAGTTTAGTTTTTCAAAAGAACCAGGCGTGATATCTTCAACAGCTGCTTTTACATCGTAGAAACTTGTATCGAAACCTTCTAGTTTTTTAAGATATTTATCATTTGTCATATTTTTATACCCTATTTTATTTTTTTATTAATTTTGAATTTATAGTAGTCTATAAAAAATAAAAGCCATCAAAAACTTGATGGCTTTTAAATCTTGAATAATCTTGAGATTACCCTCTTTGTTCAATTGGAACAAATTTTAAATCTTCAGGTCCTGTGTAAGTTGCAGAAGGTCTAATGATTTTTCCATCTTCTCTTTGCTCAATTACGTGTGCACCCCATCCAGTAACTCTTGAGATAATGAAAATTGGAGTAAACATATCTGTTGGAATTCCCATTTGGTTATAAGAAACTGCAGAGAACCAATCTAAGTTAGGGAACATTTTTTTGTTGTCCCACATGATTGTTTCAATTCTTTCAGCAACATCATACATTAATGTGTTGTTGTTTTCATTTGATAAATCTTCTGCAACTTTTTTAATTACTACGTTTCTTGGATCACATGAAGTATAAACAGGATGTCCAAATCCGATAATGATTTCTTTTTTAGCCATTCTTGCTAAGATATCTTTTTCTGCTTCATCAGCTGAAGAGTATCTTTCTTGAATGTAGAATGCAACTTCATTAGCACCACCATGTTTTGGACCTCTTAAAGCTCCAATAGAACCAGTAATACAAGAATACATATCTGAATTAGTTCCAGCAATTACTCTTGAAGTAAATGTAGATGCATTAAATTCATGCTCAGCATATAAAATTAAAGAAGTATGCATAGCTTTAACCCAAGATTCTCTTGGTTTTTCACCATGTAAAAGGTGTAAGAAGTGACCACCAACTGAATCATCATCAGTTACAACATCAATTCTTTTTCCATTATATGCATAGTGGTACCAGTAACATAACATAGAACCAAATGATGCCATTAATTTATCAACAATTGCTTGTGCTTCATCTTTTGGATGAGACTCATCTTCAGACATAATTGCTCCAAGAACTGAACAACCTGTTCTCATAACATCCATTGGGTGAGCAGTTTTTGGTAATTGCTCTAATGCAATTTTAACACCTGCTGGAATATCTCTTAAACCTTGAAGTTTTTTCTTATATGCATCTAATTCCGCTTGAGTTGGTAATGTACCATAAACAATTAAGTGTGCAATTTCTTCAAATTCTGATTTGTCAGCAAATTCTAAAATATCATAACCTCTATAGTGTAAATCATTTCCTGATTTCCCAACAGTACAGATAGCTGTGCTTCCTGCTGATTGTCCTGATAATGCAACTGATTTTTTTGGCTTAAATCCTGTAGATGTACTCATAATCTTTTTCCTTCTTATAGTTAATTAATTAATATTGTTTTCTTTATTTTAATAAAGCGAATTACTTTGCTTTACTTTGTGCAAATAATGCATCCATTTTTTGCTCATAATCGTGGTAACCTAACATATCGTAAAGTTCCATTCTTGTTTGCATTAATTCTAAAGTACCTTCTTGTGTACCTTTTTCTCTTAAGTCTTGGTATACAGTTAAAGCAGCTTTATTCATTGCTCTAAATGCTGATAGTGGGTAAAGAACCATTTCAATTCCAACAGAACCTAACTCTTCAGTAGTAAACATTGGAGTTGCACCGAACTCAGTAATATTTGCTAATACAGGAACTGTCATTTGGTCACAGAACTCTTTATATTCTTTTAAAGTATGAACAGCTTCTGCAAAAATTGCATCTGCTCCAGCTTCAACATAAGCTTTAGCTCGTGCTACTGCTGCAGCTTGACCTTCAGATGCATGAGCATCAGTTCTAGCAATAATGTAGAATTCAGGGTCTAATTGCATTTTAGCATCAACAGCAGCTCTAATTCTGTCACACATTTCTTCAGTAGTAACTAATTCTTTATTAGGTCTGTGTCCACATCTTTTAGCAGCAACTTGATCTTCAATATGAAGTCCAGCAGCACCAGATCTGATGAATTCTTTAACAGTTCTAGCAACATTAAAAGCATGTCCCCAACCAGTATCAGCATCAACGATTACTGGAGTATCACAAATAGAAGTAATTCTTCTAATATCAATACAAACATCTTCAATCATTGTCATACCTAAATCTGGTAAACCATATGATGCATTTGCAATTCCTCCACCTGAAAGGTAAATTGCTTTATAACCAACTTTTGTAGCTTGTAATGCTTGGTATGCATTAATAGTTCCAACGATTTGTAAAGGTGTCTCTTCACTTAAAGCTTGTCTAAATTTTTTTCCTGCGCTCATATATATCCTTCAAAATTTATTTGTGTAACAGTATACATTATTTCTACATACTAGTGATGTATCATTTCTGTATTATAAAATACAACTTTTTCTACTATTTTGCTAATATGTACAATATTTGTTTTTATGCAAAATAATGGTACAATTATTTATCAAGATTAT
>NZ_WFKJ01000041.1 GCF_009208075.1 Poseidonibacter ostreae
ATTTAACTTCCTTGTATTAAAATAATTTTATACATTATAGCTAAAAAAAGTCAGAGTTTAATTAAAAAGAATTTTTTATGTAGAAAAATTTAATATTAGTGTAGAAATAAAATAAGATTAGGAGAATCCCTAATCTTATTTTTTAAGAAGTGAAATTATTTAGTAATAACTGCTTGAACTCTTCTGTTCTCAGCTCTTCCTTCTTTGTTCATATTGCTTGCAGCTGGTTTAGTTTCACCATAACCAATTGCAGTTAATCTAGAAGCATCAACATTTAAAGATTTTAAAACTTCAACAGTTGAAGCAGCTCTTTTGTTAGATAATTTTTGATTATATTTTGCAGAACCAATTGAATCTGTATGTGCTTCAATTGTAGCTTTTAATTTAGTATTGTTTTTCATCATGTTAGCAAAGTTAACAATTCTTGAATTATAAGTGTCTTTAATTACTGCAGAGTTAGTATCAAAGTTAATGTTTAAATCAACTAATGTCATACAACCAACATTATCAACTTTAGCACCAGCAATTGTACTAGGACATTGGTCTAATCTATTTACAACACCATCTTTGTCATCATCCATTTCACAACCCATTGCATTTACAATAGCACCTGCAACAGAGTTTGGACAGTTATCTTTAGCATCAATAACACCGTCATTATCTGAATCTTTAGGAGCCATAACAACTGGTGCAGCAACTACAGGAGCAGCTTTAGCAATTTTTCCAAATGGAACAGAGAAACCTAAGTTATATAATAAAGTGTTATCACCTGAATCTGCTTCAATTAAATGTCTAACATCAAATTTTAATGCAAATTGCTCAGCTAATTTATACTTAGCACCTACACCATAGTTTCCTACAAGACCATTTTCATTATTGTTGTTATTTGCAGCATCGTCAAAGAATTCAACACCAGCACCAGCTAATGCATATAATGAAGCATTTGAAGTTAAAGGATAATCTTTTACAAAGTTAACAAAAACTCTAGTAATTCCAGTATCTCTATTAATTGAATTTCCAGCAGCATCTACCATATCAACATCTTCAACTGTTCTAAATACAGCTAATTCAACTTGATCAATCATAGATTCAGTTTGATTAAATCCTAATGCTAAACCACCATTGATATAATCTCTTTCTAAACCTAAGTTACCTTCTGTGTAAGCTCCGCCAACCATTGGTGTAATTTCGTATTTGTATTCACTTGCAGCGAACATCATTGATGCACATACAACTGATGATAATAAAATTTTTTTCATATTATTTCCTTTATTTTAATAATTTTTCGTGTTATAGCTAAATAATAGTTATTTGCATATTAATTGCTAATTAAGCAATAAATATTGAATTTACAGACTCGTTATTCTGAATTCTTCTAATTGTTTCACCAATAATTACTGATGCAGTTAATACTGTAACTTTTTTAGCATCTTTTCGTGTAGGAATTGTGTCTGAAACAACTAATTCATCTAAAACACCATTTGCAATTCTCTCATAAGCAGGTCCTGAAAGAACACCATGAGTACAACATGCCATTACAGAATTAGCACCTTTTTTCTTTAATACTTCAGCTGCTTTTACTAAAGTTCCTGCAGTATCTACCATGTCATCTACTAAGATTACATCTTTTCCTTCAACATCACCAATGATATTCATAACTTCAGATTCATTAGCTTTTTCTCTTTTTTTGTCAACAATAATTAAGCCATATCCTAACTTATCTGCATAAGATCTTGCACGTGCTACTCCACCGATATCTGGACTTGCAATAATTGGGTTAGGTAAATTTTTGTCTTTTATATATTTAGCGAATAAAATTGATCCAAATAAGTTATCAGCTGGAATATTAAAGAAACCTTGAATTTGAGCAGCATGTAAATCAATTGTAACTACTCTTGTAATTCCAGCAGCTTCAAGTAAATCAGCTACTAATTTTGCAGTAATTGGAACTCTAGGAGCTGCTTTTCTATCTTGTCTTGCGTATCCATAATATGGAATAACAGCAGAGATTGATTTTGCACTTGATCTTTTTAATGCATCTACCATAATTAATAGTTCCATTAAATTGTCATTTGTTGGCGCACAAGTAGGCTGAATAATGTAAACGTCTTGACCTCTTACACTTTCTGTGATTTGAACAGACATCTCTCCATCACTAAATTTTTTACAAGTAGCATTAGATACACGAACACCTAAATACTTACCTACTTTCGCAGCAAATTCAGGGTTTGCAGAACCACTAAATATTTTATATGTCGACATGAAAATTTCCTTAATTGAATGAGTATATTTGCGATTTTATCTAAAAAGTACTTAATGGATTGTTATTGAATTATTAATTAATAGTTTTTATCAGATTGTATATAATTTATACCAATTATTTGACTAATAAATATTAAATAATTAGTATAATTTCTATGTTCTTCTAGTATGAATATAAAAATTGCGCGCTATATTCATAAGATAAATTATAAAAAAAGGAAAATAAATATGACAAAAAAATTAAGTACAATTGTAAGTGGATTATTATTATCTACAACAATTACATTTGCAGCAGATTCAATTGATAATGCATTTAAAGAAGGTAAGGTATCTGGTTCATTAATGGGATATTCAAAAGTAACTGAGAAATCAGACACTCTTACAACAGGAACTATAGGATTAAATTATAGTACTGCATCATATATGGGTTTAAGTGCAAATGTTGGATTCTTTGCAGGACATGAAGTTGAAGGTTCTGCAACATCTGTTTTTAGTGATAAGTCTATTATGAATGAAGCTAATTTAACATATGCTATGGATGGATTTGCTTTAACAGCTGGTAGACAAGCTATTGATTTAGAATGGATGGGTGATTATCATGAAGCTGTAGTTGCAGGAATTACTGTAATTCCTAATACAACTATTGTTTTAGGTTATTCAGATAAACAAGCAGTTGCAGCAGAAGATGAAATCACTGCGTTTAGTAAAATTAATGGAAGCAAAGGTGCTTATGTTGCTGATGTTAAATATGGTGGAATTTCTGGAGTTGAAATAAATCCTTATTACTACTCAGTACCTGATTTAGCTAATTGGTATGGAGCAAAAGTAACTTATTCATCTGATATGTTTGGTGCATTAGCTCATTATGCAGCTTCAAGTGAAGATGTATCAACAACTAATGATGGTTCAATGTTAGCATTAGAAGCTAGTACAGCATTATCAGGAGTTTCTTTAGCAGCTGGATATATTAAAACAGATAAAGATGGTGGAATTGGTTCTATGTCAGCAGTTGGTGATAATTATGAGCCAATGGATGATGGTTCTGCAATTTATTTAGCTGATGCAAAAATGGTTTATGGAACAGTAGCTTACTCAGTTGCTGGAATTGATTTAGGTGCAGATTATGCTCAAACTAAAGCAGCTTCTTTAAAAGATAAAGAGTTAAATTTAACAGCAGATTATTCTTTTACAGATTCATTAAGTGCATCACTATTATACGTTGATATTAATGCTGAAACAATGTCTGATTCAACTTATGGATCAGTTTTAGTTTCTTACTCTTTCTAATAAGAAAATATATTTACCAAAAAAAAGGAGAAAGCCTCAACTTTCTCCTTTTTTTATGTCTAAATTATAAATCAAAAAATTACTTAGTACTCTCTATCCAAGCACTACCAATTACTTTTTGGTCATCATAAAAAACTGCTAATTGTCCAGCTGCTACTCCAAATGATGGTTCTTTTAATTTAATATATGCTTTATTATCTCTAATTGTAACATCACAAGGTAGAGATACAGACCTATATCTTAATTTAACTGTTGCTGTAAATTCTTTTTCATCAATATACATATTAAGTCCACTTGCAATAACTTCATTTACTTCTAAGACTTCTTTTTTCCCTACCACAATAGTATTTGTTTTTGGATTTAATTCTTTTACAAAGTGTGGTTCTTGAGCACCTTTAACTGTAAATCCTCTTCTTTTACCAATTGTATAGTGCATATAACCTTTATGCTCTCCTACAATATTTCCATCTTCATCTAAAACATCACCTGGTAAATCAATATTTGCATGTTTTTTAATTACATCTGTATAAACAGTTTCAACAAAACAAATCTCTTGTGATTCATTTTTTTGTGTAATCTCTTTATATACAGAAGCAAGTGTTTCTCCAAGTTTTACAATATCTTCTTTTTTATAAGTACTTAGGGGAAACATCATAAAAGGAAGTGCTTTTTTGTCAACTTGTGATAAGAAGTAACTTTGGTCTTTAGTTTTATCATCAGCTTCATAGAAAAATTCACCATCAGTTTTTACATAATGTCCAGTTGCAAGAAATTCACAACCCTTTTCTTGTGCAAATTTTAACATCGCACCAAATTTAATTTGTTTATTACATTTTACACATGGGTTTGGAGTAGTACCTTCTAAGTAAGAGTCAACAAAATAGTCATAAATCTCACGAGTAAATTTATCAGCTAAATCTAATATGTGATATTTAATACCTAAAAAGTTTGCTACATCTTCTACATAGCCTAAATTTCTTTCGTGATATCCATCACTTCTATTATGAAGTTTTAAATAAACACCTTCAATTTCGTAACCTTCTTTTTGTAGCATGTAAGCAGTAACCGAAGAATCAATTCCTCCGCTCATGCCTATCATTACTTTTTTTTTCATTTTAGTTGTAATCACTTATAAAACCACCACCAAGACAATAAATACCATCATATAAAACAAGGCTTTGTCCTAATGTTACTGCTCTTTGAGGCTTATCAAATTTAACTAAAACTTTATCATCTTTAGTTTCTACTACAGTACAAGCTTGTTTTTGCTGTCTGTAACGTACTTGAGCTAGGAGTTTATCACCAATTTTAGGTGGATTTTCTAATACCCAATGCATGTGACTAGCCTCAACATTTTCATTCATTAATAATGGATGAACAGTATCTTGTACAACTGTTAATGTATTGTTCTCAATATTTTTTTGTGCAGCATACCATGGCTTATGAATATGACCTTCTGATTCAGTTTCTTTAATACCTCCAAGACCAATACCTTTTCTTTGACCTAGTGTGTAACAAATAAGACCTTTATGTTTTCCTATTACTTTTCCATGCTCATCTATAATATCACCAGGAACTGCTTTTAGATGTTGAGTAATAAAATCATCAAATCTTTGATTCCCAATAAAGCAAATACCAGTACTATCTTTTTTATCACTAACTGGAAGATTATTCTCTCTTGCTATTTCTCTTACTTCTTTTTTAGTTAAATCACCAAGTGGAAACATAGCTTGTGAGAGTTGTTCACTTGATAAGGCATGTAAAAAGTAACTTTGATCTTTAGAACTATCTTTTGGAGTATCAAGTACATAATGATCATTAATTTTAGCTATTTTTGCATAATGTCCCATTGCAATATAATCTGCACCCATTTTTTTAGCTTCATTTAAAAATACATTAAATTTGATTTCTCTATTACATAGAATATCTGGATTTGGAGTAAGACCTTTTTTTAGACCTTCTAAAAATACATCAAATACTTTTCCTCTGTATTCTTCTACAAAGTCTTTACCAATTACTTCAATTCCTATTATTTTTCCTACTTTTTTTGCATCCTCAAACTCTATACGATTAGGACATTGACTACCTTTAACTCCATAGTCCCAATTACGCATGAATAGGCCTACTACTTCGTAGCCTTGTTGTTTTAACAGTAATGCTGTAACAGAGGAGTCAACACCACCAGACATTCCAACAACTACTTTTTTCTTCATTTATATATCCTTTTCATTTTTTCTAAAGGAATAATCACGGATTCTCTATTGGCCCAATTTTTGTGAGGAATAATAAGTTTTTTTGTATTAATTTTTTTATTATCAAAAAATATTATATCTATATCCAAGGTTCTAGGCGCATCTTGAAAGGATCGCTTTCTTCCGAATTTGTTTTCATATCTTTGCATAGCTTTTAATACAGCATTAGGGCAAAGATTACTTTTAAACGTGATTATACCATTTAAAAAATCATTTTGTTCTAAGAATCCAAAGGGAGGATTAAGAAGTAATGGTGAAGTTCTTAGTATGGTAAATCGTGCATCTTGTTTTAAACATAAGATTAATTTATCAAATGTTTTTTTCATATTTCCAATATTTCCTCCAATACCAATAGTTACATGATATTTTTTTCTTGAAGATATATTATAAGTTTTAGGAAAATTAGAAGTATAAAAAAGTGTTAAATCCTGATTAATTTTTTTTTTCAAATTCTTTCTCTTATTTTATTTTATAGTATTACAGCTTTTCCATTTTTCATAACAACAGTATCTTCAATTCTAACACCAAACTCTTTTGGTAAATAAATTCCAGGTTCAATTGTAAAAACCATATTATCTTCAATAATTACATCTGATCTAGAGTTAATATTTGGAAACTCATGAATATCAAGTCCTACTCCATGCCCAGTACTATGAATAAAATATTTTCCATATCCTGCTTTTTCAATAACATTACGTGTAAGTGCATCAATTTGAGAAGCTTTCATTCCGACTTTTGCATTTTCTATTGCATTTAGTTGAGCTTTATAAACTAAATCATAAATTTTTTGATGTTTTTTATTTTTAAACTTTTGATCTCTTTTAAAAGATAATTTTTCAAAGTTTGCGCTTGTCACACAAGTTCTATCTGAACAATACCTTTTATACTTTACACCTGCATCAACTAATATCAAATCATCTTTTTTTAGTTTTTTTGAAGTAGGTAAGGCATGTGGTTTTGCTGCATTTTCATTTATTGCAATAATTGGATCAAAGCTTAAGTCAAGTTTTCCACTTTGACTCATTTTTTCAATACCTTTGAAAAATAAAAACTGCTCAGTTTGTTTATAACCATTTTTTCTTATAAATTTTGCTAAATCTTTAAATCCAGCTCTTCCTAGTTTTGCAGCTTTTTTTAATAGTTTTATTTCTTCATCACTTTTGATAATTCTTTTTTGTTTAGAAAAACTTGGAATTGCTACGAATTTTGTTTTTAAATCTTGTGTTATATTTATATATGTAGAGTATTTAAAGTCATTTGGATCAAATACTATTTTTTTAATTTTGTTCTTTATTAAAATCTCTTTTGCTGTTTGTATTAAATTTGAAGATTCTATAACCTCACAATTTTTAACAAGTTCAGTGGCTTCAGTTGTATATCTTGCATCTGTGATAAAATAATTATCATTATTTAATGATAAAAAAATCACATTATCACAAGAAAATTTTGCTTCAAAATATACTGCATTCTCATCTAGTAAAATAAAATTCTTCATAATGTCTCTCTCTTTGGTAGGGTTTAACTTTAATTTAAATATAATCTTACCTAAATTTTATAAAAGGAATATAATATGAAAATAGCCGTAATTCAAGGACCAAACTTAAATATGTTAGGTATTAGAGAACAACACATTTATGGTCCAATGAACCTAGAACAAATTCACGAGCAGTTAAAAAATGCAGCAGCACAAAATGGGGTTGAATTAGAGTTTTTTCAATCAAACTTAGAGGGTGAAATTGTTGATAGAGTTCAAGAATGTTTAGGAACAGTTGATGGAATCTTAATTAATCCAGCAGCATATTCTCATACATCTATAGCTATTAAAGATGCATTAAGTGCAGTTGAACTTCCGACAGTTGAAGTACATATCTCAAATATCTATAAAAGAGAAGAGTTTAGACAAAAATCAGTAACAGCATCTGCAACAACTGGTGTAATTTCTGGATTTGGACCTTTTGGTTATCATATGGGATTAATTGCATTAATGCAAATCATTTCTGAAATTAAAGCTGTTTCTGAAGCACAAGAGCAAGAAATAACTGAATAATATCAACTTATGAATATTCTTAGCGCAAAGTGGGTTATTACCTGCGATGAAAATTTTAGCATCATTAAAAATGGTGCTATTGTTTTTAATGAAAAAATAGTTGATATAGATACAATAGAAAATATTAAAAATAAATATCCAAATGAAGAAATACAAGAGGCAGATGAAAATTCAGTTTTAATGCCTGGACTTATTAACTCACATGTACATTTAGAATTTTGCGCAAACTCTACTACATTAAAATATGGTAATTTTTTAGCATGGTTAAACTCTGTAATTAAAAATAGAGATACTTTAATTGAAAAAGCTACACAAAAACTGATTTCTACAAAACTTGATAGAATGAGAAAAACAGGAACTACAACAATAGGTGCAATATCATCTTACTCTTTTGATTTAGAACCATGTGTGAAATCTCCTTTAAATACAGTATTCTTTTGTGAAGTAATAGGGAGTAAAGCAGATATGGCTGATACTTTATTTGCTGATTTTAAAAGTAGATTAGAGGGTGCTAAGCAATATTCAAGTGCTAATTTTATACCAGCTGTTGCTATTCATTCACCATATTCAGTTCATCCTTTTTTAGTAAGAGAAAGTTTAGCATTAGCTAAAGCTCAAGATTTAGCTGTATCAGCTCACTTTCTAGAATCACCTGAAGAGTTTGAATGGTTACATAAAGATGAAGGTTTATTTGTAGAATTCTTTAAAAACTTTTTAAATCAAAGTAAAGCAGTTACAAAACCAATGGAGTTTTTAACACATTTTTCAAATGTTAAGAAACTTTCTTTTACTCATTGTGTAGAAGCTAGTAATAATGATTTTGAAAAGATTAAATCTTTAGGTGCCGTTATAAATCACTGTCCTACATCAAATAGAGTTTTAAATAATAGTAAGTTAGATTTATCAAAACTAGAAGAAATTGATTTCTCAATTGGAACAGATGGTTTAAGTTCTAATAACTCTTTATCAATGTTTGATGAGTTAAGAACAGCACTTATGATTCATACAGATGAGAATATTATTGAGCTTTCAAAAAAACTATTAAAAGCAGCAACTCTTAATGGAAGTAGGGCTTTAGGTTTAAATAAAGGTGTACTAGAAAAACAAAAAGATGCAGATATCATATCTTTTAATTTACCTGATAATGTAGAAGATGAAGAAGATTTAGCAATGCAAATTATTTTACATACTAAATCTGTAAATAAAACTATTATAGGAGGAGTTGTTGTTTAATTTTATTAAAATATTGTTTTCTCCTGTTATTGCAATTTTAGATTTCATAACTAAATACTTTAAAACAATAGTTTTTTTAACTATTATGTATTTTATTGTATATAGTCCAAATGATAAAATGAATGATAATGGGACATTTGAAGTTGCAAACTTACAAAAAATCGAGCTTTTTGGTCCAATTTTAGATGTAAGTAAAACATTAAATGAAATAGAAAAAGCAAAACAGAACACTAATATTAAAGGTGTGTTATTAGAAGTAAATTCTCCAGGTGGTGCAGTTGCTCCTTCTGTTGAATTAGCTTATGCGATTAAAGAGTTAAAGGCTATAAAACCAGTTGTAGTATATGCAAGTGGAGTAATCGCAAGTGGATCTTATTATGCTTCAATTTGGGCAGATAAAATTATTGCAAATCCAGGTTCAATGGTTGGTTCAATTGGTGTAATTATGCAAGGTGTTAACACTGAAGAGTTAATGCAAAAGATTGGAATTTCAACTCAAACTGTAAAAGCTGGTAAATACAAAGAATCAGGAACACCAACAAGAAAGTGGTTTGATTATGAGAAAGAGCAATTACAAAGTGTAATTGATGATACTTATAATATGTTTATAACAGATGTTGCAAATGCTAGAAAACTTGATGTAAAAAATCATACTCAATTTGCAGATGCAAAAATATTCACAGCTTCACAAGCACAAAAAGTTGGTCTTGTTGATGAGGTAGCTACTATTTCAAGTGCTGAAGAATCAATTGTTAAACTTTCAAAAGTACATAGTGCAATTTGGCAAAAACAAGATAAGTTTGATAAATTTCTTGATAAATTTATGAGTCAAGTTATATCAAAAGTTTCTATGAGTTTTAGCTCTGGTTTAAAAGCTTACTAAATAAAAGAAGTAGAATTTATTTCTACTTCTTTTCCTATATTCTTTAATTATTTGTTAAATTCCCCTAATTGTGTTATACTTCAAAAAAATCTAGTAATTAATCTTCACTATTCTTTGTTTCCCTAAATTTTTGATATTTCTAATATTTAATTGATAAACTAGACTAGATACTGTTTCTTGTTAGATAACAAATCAAAGGTAATTAATGACATTTACAGAACTAGGATTAAATCCAAATATCCTAAAAGCAATTGAAGAACAAGGCTATACACAAGCAACTCCAATTCAAGAACAAGCAATACCAATCGTTTTACAAAAACATGATATTTTAGCTGCAGCACAAACAGGTACAGGAAAAACTGCTGCTTTTACACTTCCTTTATTAAATACTTTAAGTAAAAAGAAAAATACATCAAAAGAAAAACATTATGTTAAAGCATTAGTTTTAACACCAACAAGAGAATTAGCATCTCAAGTAGCTGAAAACATAGAAGCTTATAGTAGATATTTGCCTCTTAAATCAGCAGTTATTTTTGGTGGAGTTGGAATAAATCCTCAAAAAGCAATTTTGAGAAAAGGTGTTGATATTGTAATTGCAACTCCTGGAAGATTATTAGATTTAGTTGGTCAAAAATGTATTGACCTTTCAAGAGTTGAGTTTTTTGTTCTTGATGAAGCAGATAGAATGTTGGATATGGGTTTTATTCATGATATGAAAAAAATTATAGCAATAATTCCAAAGCATAGACAAACACTTCTTTTTTCAGCTACTTTTTCTGATGAAATAAAAAAACTGTCTGAAGGTTTATTAAATAATGCAAAAATTGTTGAAGTTGAAAGAAGAAATGCATCTTCTAATCAAGTAAGTCAAGTTGTTCATTATGTAAATAAAGATACTAAAAAACATTTATTAGCTCATTTAATAAATGAGGGAAATTGGAATCAAGTTTTAGTTTTTACTAGAACAAAACATGGAGCTAATAAGCTAGCAGAGTTTTTAAACAAACAAAATATTTCAGCTGCAGCAATTCATGGAAATAAATCTCAAGGTGCAAGAACGAAAGCTTTAAGTAATTTTAAATCCAAAGATATTAGAGTTTTAGTAGCAACTGATATAGCAGCTCGTGGTATTGATATAGCACTTTTACCTCATGTTATAAATTTTGAATTACCAAATGTTCCAGAAGATTATGTTCACAGAATTGGTAGAACTGGTAGAGCTGGAAATGAAGGTGTTGCTATGTCTTTAGTTTGTAGTGATGAATACTTCTTTTTAACAGATATTGAAAAACTTATTAAAAAATCAATTGATGTTGTTACTGTTGAAGGATTTACTTTAGCAAAATTAGCAAAGCCAAATATTCAAAAAAAGACAAATGAAAGATCTAATAATAGAGCTAAGAATAAACCAAATAATGATTCAAACTCTAGGTCAAGAAGTAGAGATAATAATCGTTCAGAATCAAATAACAAAGACAAAAGTAAAAACAAAGCAAATATTAAATTTCCAGATAAAAAAAGAGCTAGTAAAAAAGATGAAAGTAATTCTTTGATTTCTAAATGGGAAAATGAAGTAAAAAAACAAAAAGATAATGAAGCTAAAAAATCTCGAAATACGAGAAATAGAAGAGTTACCTCTGCTTCAAAGGCTAGATAAAAGATAAAGGCAAAAGGCCTTTATCTTTTAAGCTTGAAAAGAAATTACTTTTCAAGTCCTGAAACAATTTTATATGTATCATTTGCAATAACATACTCTTCATTTGTAGGAATAACAAAAATTCTACCATTTGAACCATTTGTAGAAATATCTCTAGCTTCACCAGATCTTTTATTATTTTTAGTAGGATCAATATTTAATCCCATGTAATCTAAACCAGAACAAACTTTTTCTCTGATTAATGCAGCATTTTCACCAATACCACCTGTGAAACATAATGCATCAACACCATCAAGTGCAGCTGCGTATGAACCAACATATTTTTTGATAATGTAAGCAATCATATCAACTGCTAATCTACATCTATCATCACCATCTTCCATACCTTCAAGAACTTCTCTTAAGTCAGATGATTTTCCAGAAATACCAACAATTCCAGATTCTTTGTTAAGTACATTTAACATTTCTTTAATAGATAAACCTTCTGTATCCATCATATATTGAATTGCACCTGCTCCAATATCTCCAGATCTAGTACCCATCATTAAACCTTGAACAGGAGTAAGACCCATTGATGTATCAATACATTTACCATTAAATATAGCAGAAACAGAAGAACCATTTCCTAAGTGACAAACTATTACTCTAGTATTATGTTTCTTATCTAACATATCTCTAGCTGCTTCAGATACGAAATAGTGAGATGTTCCATGGAAACCATATTTTCTTACACCATTTTTAGTATATTGCTCATAAGGAAGTGGATACATATATGCATAATCAGGCATAGTTTGGTGGAAAGCAGTATCAAATACAGCAACATTTGGTTTACCTGGCATTAAATCTTGACAGATTTCCATACCCATAATATTTGCAGGATTATGTAATGGTGCTAAAGGAATTAATTCTTTCATTTTTGCAATTACTGCATCTGTAACCATAACAGAACCAGCAAAATCTTCACCACCATGAACAGCTCTATGTCCAATTGCATCAATATCATCAATAGAGTTGATAACTTTACCTTCACCATCTGTTAATGTTTTTAATACTAATTCAATAGCTTCTTTATGAGTTGGCATAGAAACTTCAACTTTAAGTTTTTGATCGTTACCAAATTCATGTTTAATAACACCATCAATACCAATTCTTTCACAAAGACCTACTGCTAAAGTTTCTTGAGAAACTGGATTCATTAACTGATACTTTAAAGATGAACTACCTGCGTTTAAAATAAATACTAACATATATTGCTTCCTTTTTTAATTTAAATTATTTAATTTGAGTTGCTGTAATAGCTACTAAGTTTGAAATGTCTTCAACTGAACAACCTCTTGAAAGATCATTAACTGGTTTATTTAAACCTTGAACAACTGGTCCATGAGCTGCAGCTCCAGCGAATCTTTGAACTAATTTATATCCAATATTTCCAGATTGTAAATCAGGGAATACTAATACATTTGCTTTTCCAGCTACTTCAGAACCTGGTGCTTTTTTAGCTCCAATTGCTTCAACAATTGCAGCATCTGCTTGCATTTCACCATCAAAAGCGAAATCAACATTTCTATCTTCTAAAATATCAACTGCAAATTGTACTTTATCAACTAGTGGATGTTTTGCACTTCCTTTAGTTGAGAACGATAACATTGCAACTCTTGGATCTAAACCAACTACAGAAGCAGCAGTTGCAGCAGTTGCACATGCAATATCAGCTAATTGTTCTGCATTTGGTTCTGGAAGTACTGCACAGTCTGCAAATAAAATTAATCCATTATCTCCAAATTGACCATCAGCTGTTTCCATAATAAATGTAGATGAAACTGTATTTATACCAGGTGCTGTTTTAATTACTTGAATCGCTGCTTTTAAAACATCAGCAGTAGGTGAGTTTGAACCTGCAACTAATCCGTCTGCATCTCCAAGTCTTACCATCATACAACCAAAGAATCTAGGTTCAGTAGTCATGATTTCTATAGCTTCTTCTCTGCTTAGACCTTTTTTCTTTCTTAATTCAACTAATTCATCAACATAAGCGTCAATATTATCGAATTTTTTAGGATCTATAATTGTAGCTCCGTCAATGAATGCTCCACAAGATGCAGCGTCAGCTTTAATAGTCTCTTCATTTCCTATTAGTACAACATTTGCAGTTTTTTCTTTTAAAACTTGTTGTGTAGCTTTTAACACTCTCTCATCTTCAGATTCTGGAAGAACTATAGTTCTTAACTGTGATTTTGCTTTTGCCTTAATACTTTCGATTAAACCCATTAAGTTATCCTTTCTAATTTAAACTTTTGTGATAGATTATAATTAAAAAACATTGCATTAACATAGCATAATTTTATAATTTAATTCTAGATATATTGTATATGATATTTTTCTAAAAGTACATAAAATATACATAAAATTTATAAAAAAATGAAATTGTGCCTTTTGGTAATAAAATATGATGGTTTAGGTTTTAAAGAGATATTTATATATAGTAAATGTATTAAAGTTGTACAAGATGTTTAGAAATTAAACGAAATAAATTATCAATTAACAAAAGCTATAAAGCTTTTGTTAATTTGTATGTATCTTGAGCAATAACTAGCTCTTCATTAGTAGGAATTACATAGATTTTTGTTTTAGATGAATCTTTATTAATTTCACGATTTTTATCATTTCTAACTTTATTTTTATCAGAATCTATTTCTACACCCATAAATTCTAATCCATCACAAACTTTTTCTCTAATTAAATCAGCATTTTCACCAATTCCTGCAGTAAAACAAATAGCATCAACACCTTCAAGTGAACCAGCATATGAACAAATATATTTTCTAATCCTACTACATTTCATGTCAATTGTAGTTTGTGCTCTTTCATTTCCACTTGCAGCAGCTTCAATAATTTCTCTTAAATCAGATGAAATTCCTGAAACTCCAAGTAGTCCAGATTTTTTATTTAAATAATTTACTGTTTCTGCAGCTGTCATATTTTTCTTTTCCATTAAATATGATAATACTCCAGCATCAATATCTCCAGATCTTGTACCCATTACTAAACCTTCTAATGGAGTAAGACCCATTGACGTATCAATTGATTTACCATCTCTTACTGCACAAATTGATGAACCATTTCCTAAATGACATACAATAACTTTTGAATCTTCTTTATTCAGCATTTTTCTTGCTTCATTTGAAACATAATAGTGAGAAGTTCCATGAAAACCATATTTTCTAACGCCATAATCTTTATAATCTTCATAAGGAACAGCATACATATAGTTTGAAGCTGGCATAGTTTGATGAAAGGCAGTATCAAATACTGCTACATTTGGTTTTCCTGGCATAATTTCTTGTGCGATTTTTATACCCATAATATTTGCAGGATTATGTAATGGAGCTAAAGGAATTAGTCCTTCAAGTTTTGTTATTACATCATCATTTACTATTACTGAAGAATTGAAAAATTCTCCACCATGAACAACCCTATGTCCAATTGCATCTATTTGGGAAATTGAATCAATAACTTTTTCTTCACCTTTTGTTAAGATATTTAAAACAACTTCAATTGCTTCTTTATGAGTTGGCATTTCAATTTCTTGTTTAATTTTTTTATCATTTGATTCATGGATTAATTTACCATCAATTCCAATTCTTTCACAGAGTCCTGAAGCTAAAACTTCTGTTGTTTCTGGGTTCATTAATTGATATTTTAAAGATGAGCTACCTGCATTTAAAATGAATACTAACATATATAATCCTTGATTTTTTGCATATTGTAACTTAATAATATGTAAAATATATGTTTTTGTTACTTATGAAATCTTTACTTTTGGAAAGTTTTTAAGTTTTATAAATATTAATGAAGTCATAAGTGCATCATTATAGGCATCATGTTTACCCATAATAGGTATTTCAAGATCTTGCATAATAGTGTCAAATCTTAAGTCTATATTTCCTTGTGGAATTTTTTCTATTTTATAATCATAGTAAATAGCAGATACTTCATGAGTTTTATTTGGTAATGTTATTCCAAGTTTTGGTTTTAAATATTTATTAATCATAGCTATATCAAACTCTAAATAATAGCCAACAAGTGTTCTATTTCCAATGTAGTCAATAAACTCTTCAATTACATCATCAATATCTTCAGCTTCTTCTAAATCACACTCTCTAATATGATGTATTTTAATAGCTTCTGCTTGTAGTTTAGTTTTAGGTTTTACGAATTTTACAAATTTTTTACTTGAAACTATAGTATTATCTTTAATTATTACAGCACCAATTGAGATTATATCATCAACTTTGGGATCTAAGCCTGTAGTCTCACAATCAAAGCATACATATTCATCTAAATCTGTTTTATCAAAAAGATAGGCATATTTTTCATCTCTTAGATTTTTTTTATTAAAATAGTTTGATATACTTTTAAACATAACTCAACTTAAAGTGATAATCTAATTTCTTTTTTAACTTAATTACAATTTTAAATGAATCTTTTAATAAATCTTTTTCCATAGTATTTAAATTATCTGGATTAATATAGTTATCAATTTCTTCTTTTTTATCAAGTTTTTCTAGACCAAATTTAAGTTTTAATTTTGATAAGAAGTTAAATGCCATAATTAATTCTTGGGCACTTTCTTCATCAAAAATGCCTTTTTGTGTAAGTACTTCAATTCTTTTTGCCGTATTTGTCTTAAATATGTGCTTTTCTAAACATAATGCCCTAATACTTTGAACAATAATAAAAATACCACCTTTTTTAATATCTAATTCATTCTTATGTTGACTATTTTTTGAATCAACCACAAAACCATCAAAGAAACCTAATGGAACATCAAAACTTGTAATAACTTTTGCAAAATTTGAATTAAAAGTTTGTGAATCTCCACCTACATTAAATAAATAATCCTTTAACTTTGATAATAACTCTTTATTTCCAGACACACATGCAGCATCAAAGAATATAGCAGTATTCATAAGATTGTCAGGATTTGGCTCATTTATCCATGCGTAAATTAAATCTTTAAATTCAGAAGTTTTTCTACACCAATATGGATTTGATACCATAATATTGCCTTTACATCTAGGAAATCCAAAGTCAACTAATGTTTCAGTAAATGTATGAGTAAACTCTTGAATAGTTTTTACATCTAAGGTACAAGCATCATCTATAATTAATGCATTATCTTGATCAGTTCTAAGTATTTGTTCACCTCTTCCTTCACTTCCCATTACTACTAAACATGAATGTTCAAGTAGTTCTTTTGGTGCAAAGAGTTTATATAACTTATCTAAAAGTTTTTTATTTAATTGATTTATTAATTTTGAAATAAATTCAATTTTCACACCTTTTGCATTTAAAGATTTAATTATCTTTATAAAAGAATGAGAAGCTAGTTTAAGTTCCTCAACGGTTTCTGCATGAACTATCTCATTTGAAACAGCAAAAGTATTTGTTGCAAAAAATGATGATAGAGAAATTTGATCTAAAATACCAATAATTTCTTGTTCATCATTTTTAACTACAACTCTTTTCATTCCAAACTTAGCCATAATTAATTGTGCATTAAATAAAAAGTCATTTTCATTTACATGAATTATCCCTTTTGATGCAATCTTTATAACTTTATCATCAAAATCCATTCTATTTAGAATAACTTTTTGTCTAAAATCAGAATCAGTTACGATATAAATTTCACCTTCATCATCTTTTAAAAGTAAAGTAGGAACTTTCTCTTTTTTGATTATTGTTGCAGCTTGAAAAATAGTTTTTTCTGAATCAAGAATAACAGCTTTATGAATTTTTGCATCTTTAACTTTTGCAATCATAATATTAGCCATTTCTTTATTTTTTTCATTATGAATATTTTTATTTAATTTTTGAGAGATTGTTTGAAAAAAGTAGCTTTCTAGTTCAACATTTTCATGTAAGGTATTTATAAATATTTCACGTGGTAGCGCATAACAAATTGTTTCTTGTACTGTTACAAAAGTGTTTTTTGAATAGTTTTCAATTAATGAGACTGGGTCAAAGATTTCATTTTTTTGGTAAATTGACAATACTTCTTCTTGATTTTTTTCTTGAACAATACCTTTTAAAACAAAGTATAGAAAAGTTGGTTGCATTGCTTCTTTTTGTATAACTTCATCTTTTTTAAAATATACAATGTCAATACTTTGAGCAAAATCTTCTAATTGAACTTTATTTAAATGTTCAAAGGGGTGAATTGATGTTAAAAATGTTTTTTGCTCTAAAATACTCATAGTTTTTCCTTAATTATTATTAAAAATATTTTCTATAAATACTTTTAATAATACTTACTTTAAAAGAGTATAAAAAAGCTAAAGAGAAAATCTCTTTAACTTTTCTAAGATATTAGTGATCAACCGCGCCTGCTGAACCAATACCTGTATTTGCTCTAACATTTTGAGCTCTAAACATCTCTTTTTCGTCTTTTCCTCTTTGTGAATTATCAGTTTTAGAGAAGAACCAAATTCCTAAGAAAGCGATTGTAACAGAGAATAGTGCAGGGTGTTTATATGGGAAAATTGCTTCAGCATTTCCTAAAATTTGTACCCAAACAATTGGTCCAATTATTACAAGAGTAACTGCTGTAATTAATCCAATAAATCCACCAATAAATGCACCTCTAGTTGTTAATCCTCTCCAATAAATTGAAAGGAATAAAATAGGGAAGTTAGCTGATGCTGCAATACCAAATGCAAGTCCAACCATATATGCAATATTTTGTGATTCAAAAGCAATACCTAATACAACACCAACGATACCAACAACTACAACAGTAATTTTAGAAAGTCTTACAACTTGCTCATCTGTAGCATTTGGATTAATTACATTTGCATAAATATCATGAGATATTGCAGATGCACCAGCTAGTGTAAGTCCTGAAACAACAGCTAAAATAGTAGCAAAAGCAACAGCTGAAATAAATCCTAAGAATGCATTTCCACCAAGCATGTGCGATAAGTGGATTGAAGCCATATTATTTCCACCAAATAACTTACCATCAACAAAATATTGAGCACCATCTGCTGAGTTTAAGAATGCAATAGCCCCAAATCCAACTACAGTAATAATAATCCAGAAGTAACCAACAAAACCAGTTGCATAAACAACAGATTTTCTAGCTTCTTTAGCATTTCCAACTGTAAAGAATCTCATAAGTACATGAGGAAGTCCAGCTGTTCCTAACATTAATGCCATACCTAAAGAAATAGCAGAAATAGGATCTGAAATAAATCCACCAGGAGCAAGAATAGACTCACCAGCACTGTGATTTTCAACTGCTTTTACTGCAAGTGATTCAAATGAGAAGTCAAAGTGCCATAAAACCATAATTGCCATAAAAGATACACCAGTTAGTAATAAACAAGCTTTAATAATTTGTACCCAAGTAGTTGCAAGCATACCACCAAAAGTTACATAAATAATCATCATAATACCAACAAGTACAACTGCATATTCATATTCCATACCAAATAAAACTTGAATTAATTTACCAGCTCCAACCATTTGAGCAATAAGATATAAAACAACAACAGATAATGAACCAAACGCAGCTAAGGTTCTAATCTCTTTTTGACCTAATCTATATGCAGCAATATCTGCAAATGTAAATTTACCTAAGTTTCTTAATTTTTCAGCCATAAAGAATAAAATAATTGGCCAACCAACTAAGAATGAAACAGCATAGATAACTCCATCATAACCTTTTAAGTAAATAAGACCAGAAACTCCAAGGAATGCAGCAGCTGACATATAATCTCCAGCAATTGCTAAACCATTTTGGAAACCTGTAATCCCACCACCAGCAGTATAGAAATCACTTGCTGATTTAGTCTTTTTCGCAGCCCAGTAAGTAATACCTAAAGTACCAACAATAAAAACAAAGAACATAATAATCGCAGGAATATTAAGATCTCTTTTTACTGCCTCAAATGATGCATCCCCTGCAGCAAATGCTGTCAATGCAAAAATTGTAATAAGTGCTAATATTTTAAACATTAAATTAAGTCCTTTACATCTTTTTTTATCTCATTAGTTAAATCTTCAAATTCACCATTTGCTCTTTTTACATATATAAGAGTTGTAATAAAACTAATAACTAAAATAGCCAATGCAATAGGAAATGCTACTGTTGTAAGCCCATCACCAATTTTTGTTGCTAAAACTTCCTTGTTAAATGCAATTGTTAAAATAAATGCATAAAACATAACTAGTACAAAAACACCTAATTTAATACCAAAGCTAGTTCTTTTTGAAACTAATTCTTGATACTTAGGATTGTTTTCGATCCTTTCTACTAATTCGTCTTTCATTCTGCTTCCTTTTTTAGTATAAAACATAAATATACTTTATACTTAGTCCTTATTCTTATATAACTAAATACTATAATTATAATAGCAATAAAATAGCAAATAAGATAATTCTTAGTAAATCTAACATAGAAGTTATTATATAAAGTTAAAAAAAATTATATAATAATGTATAAATTGTGTAAAGGTAGTAGAAATGTAACATTAAATCTTAAAATAAATTATTAAATTTAATAATTTATTTTAAGATTTTTTTAATATTTAATAAGTGTACAAAAAAATTATAATATGTGTTACAAAATGTAATAAATAAAAATTATCTGTTACTAAAAAGAATCATTATCTTTAGTAAAAAATTATTACCTGATATTAGATTGCACAATGTAAGTTTTTCAACTTATTGTGCCTTAAGTAAAGTGAATAAATAATTTTATTTTGTAGTTTTTAGCTAGTGTAAAATGTAGTTTTTGCAGGAGTTACGTCTTTTAGTTTTAGAAACATCATTGATGTCATAATTGCATCATTTAAGGCATCATGTTTACCTAAAGTTGGAATATCAAGTTCTTTCATAATTGTATCAAATTTTAAATCTATAAACTCATACTCACTTGTTTTCTTTTTTGATTTAAAAAACATTGAAGATACTTCAATACTGTCATTTGGTAGCTTAACACCAATGTATTTTTTTGTATACTTTGAAAGCATAGCTATATCAAATTTGATATAGTATCCTACTATAGGTCTTGAGCCTATAAAGTCAAGAATTTTGAAGATTGCAACTTTTGGGCTTACTGCATTTTCTAAATCAATAGGTCTTATTTGATGAATTTTAATAGATTCTGCACTTATATTTTTAGAAGGTTTTACGAAGATATTAAAAGTTTCTCTCATGATAATCTTATTATCTTTTATATGAACTGCACCAATTGATAAAATTTCATCTTTTCTAGGACTTAATCCTGTTGTTTCGCAGTCTAAACATACATACTCATTTGGAAGTGGTTCATCGAATAAAAAATCAAATCTTTTATCTTTTAGTTTTTTTCTATTCCAATTTTTAAAAAGTTTATCAAACATTATGAAATCTTGTCAGTTTTAAAAGAATATGCAATAAATTTCTTAAAATCTATTACAATTTTAAAAGAGTCTTTTAATAAATCTCTTTCTATTTTTCCAAGATTATGCGTATCTATTTCATTATCAATCTCTTTATTTTCAAGAATTTTTTCTAATTGTGATTTTAATCTTAAAGTATTTACAACATCAAATGCTTCTAGTAGCTCATCAGCTCTCTCTTTTTCTAAAACTTTTTTTTGCTCTAAAATTTTTATTCTTTTTACAGTTGTTGTTTCTCTGATTTTTTCTCTTAAAGCTAAAGACCTAATTCCTTGAACAATAGGAAATACAGCTGTTTTTTTAATATCAATATAATGTACTTTTGTCATAAAATTTGCAACAGTACTTGGTGTATCAAAAGTTAAAGTTGCTTTTGCAAAATAAGCCATAAATACATCTTTATCATGTAATTTATCAAATAAATCATCTTTTAAATTAATTAAAAGTTGCTTATCTCCAGCAACAGCGAAGGAATCAAAGAATATTGCTAAATCCATATAATTTTGCATATCAGGAGCTTCAATCCATCTTTTAGTCTCATTTTTATATTCACTAACTGTTTTACACCAGAATGGATTAGAAACCATTATATTACCCTCACATGGCGGATATCCAAAGTCAATAAGATGTTCTGTTAGTTTTTGCATATAAGGTCTATATTGCTCAACATCAACTCCATCTTTTACAACTAAAGCATTATCTTGATCAGTTTTTATTATCTGTTCATTTCTTCCTTCACTCCCCATTACAATTAAACATGCATCTTTTTTTAACTCACTTGGCACTACTAAATTGTATAACTTCTGATAAACTTTTGTATTTAATTGTCCGATTAAATTTGAGATATGGTTTACTTTTACACCTTTTGCATGTAAACTTTTAATAATATTTATTAAATCATTACTAGAGTTTTTTAAATCTTCAATAGTTTTAGCTTTTTTGATTTTTGTATCAACTACATAAGTATTATTTGCAAAATGTGATAATACATCTATTTGTTCTAAAATTCCTATCATTTCACCTTGATTATTTGTAACACCAATTCTTTTAATATTTCTTTTTATTAAAACTGTTAGTGCATCAAATAAATAATCATCATTAAATACGGTCATTAATGGAAATATTGCAATATCTTTTACAGGTATATCAAGAGTTCTACCTTCTAATAATACTTTTACCTTTAAAAGTGAATCAGTAATTATTCCATACGATTTATCTTCTTTTTGAACAATTATAGTAGATGTTTTAAAAGTCATAGATTTTTCAATTGCATCAATTAGTTTTGTATCTTCATTTACTATACATGCTTCATGAATAATAGTATCTTCCACTTTTGCAATCATAAATGATGATAACTCAGATGTATACTCTTTATCTTTTAAGGTCTGAATTTTATTAACAAGATTTTTTAGAAAAAAATCTTTAAATTTTTGATTCTCTTCAATAAGCTTTAAAAATGTAACTTTTTCAAGTTCATAGCAAATTAAGTCTTCATGCACTTTAAATGTATTTTTTGTTTCATTATAAATAAGTGAATTTGCATCAAAGGAGTCTTCTTGATGATAATCCATTACAACTTCATCATCTTTATATTCATATACTGAACCTTTGATGATTATAAAAAAATGATCAGATATTTTATCTGGACTGATTAGTATAGAATCTTTTGGATAGTATGCTATATCCATATGTTTAATACAATTGTTGATTTGATTTTCAGTTAAAACTTCGAAAGGGTGAATATTTGAAAGAAAGGCTTCTTGATCTTGTAAGCTCATTAAGTTTCCTTAGCTTAGTATTTTTTTATATTATAAGATAATAACATAAAAAAATACTAAAAGTATGCCCAAAGGCATACTTTTATGTATTTGTGACTAGTGATCTACAGCCTCACCAGCACCTGAAGGAATCCTAATTCTTTCAACAAGATCTTGAATCTCTTGTGGCGGAGGAGGAGTCATTCTAGATATAGCAAATGCTACAATAACATGTAATATTGTACCAATTGTACCAAAACTAGCTGGTGCAATTCCTAAGAAGTACTCGTCTGGTGTTCCACCACCCCAGATGAAGTAAATTGCATATCCAATTGTAACGATAAGACCAGTTAAAATACCAGCAATCGCACCTTCTTTATTCATTCTCTTATCAAATACCCCAAGGATAATTGTAGGGAAGAATGCTGCTGAAGCAATACCAAATGCTAATGCAACAACTTGTGCAACGAAACCAGGAGGGTTAATTCCTAAGTAACCAGCAACACAAATAGCAACGATAGCTGAAACTCTTGCCCACATTAATTCTGATTTCTCAGTTAAAGTAGATTTTCCAGTTTCTTTATCTTTAAAGATAACTTGACCCATAAGGTCATGTGAAATAGCTGAAGCAATTACAAGTAATAGTCCTGCTGCTGTAGATAATGCTGCTGCAAGTCCACCAGCTGCGATGAATGCAATTACCCAGTTAGGTAAGTTAGCAATTTCAGGATTCGCAAGAACCATAATATCTCTATCTACGTATAATTCATTTTCAATTTTACCACTGTTTCCTGGTGCTTTACCATTTGTAGTAGCTCTGTTACCATTTTCAGTAACTTTTGTACCATCAAATTGAGGTTTACCTTTAGCTCCATCAAATGCTGCGCCTGGAGCATATTGAATTTTACCATCACCATTTCTATCAGTCCATGCTAATAGTCCACCTTGTTCCCAAGTTTTGAACCATCCACCATTATTAGCTGATCCATCTGGATGTGTTAATTTACCTTCAACAAATGCTGCATATTCAACATTTTGAACGTTTTTGATTAAGTTAACTCTTGAGAATGCAGCAACTGAAGAAATAGTTGTATACATAATCGCAATAAATACTAAAGCCCAACCTGCAGATATTCTAGCATCTTGTACAGTTGGAACTGTAAAGAATCTAACAATAACGTGTGGTAAACCAGCAGTACCAAGCATTAACGCTGTAGTTAACATAAATGTGTTCCATAAGTTACCTGGTTGTGTATAAGCACCGAAACCTAAATCAGTTACAGCAGTATCAAGTGCATGTAATAGATAAGTTCCCTCAGGAATTGTTTGAACACCATCGTTAAATGCGAAAGTTGTTTGTGCAAAAATACCTAATTGAGGTAAGAATGTATCAGTAACTTGTAATGAGATGAAGATTGCAGGAATCATGTATGCAAAAATCATAACAACATATTGTGCAACTTGTGTATATGTAATACCTTTCATTCCACCTAAAACAGAATAGAAGAATACAATTGCCATACCGATTAATACACCAGTATTTACATCAACTTGTAAGAATCTTGAGAATACAATCCCAACCCCTCTCATTTGACCCGCAACATATGTAAACGATACAAAAATAACACCAATAACAGCAACAAGTCTTGCAGTATCAGAATAATATCTGTCACCAACAAAATCAGGAACCGTAAATTTACCAAATTTTCTTAAGTAAGGAGCTAATAACATAGCTAGTAGAACATATCCACCAGTCCATCCCATTAAGTAAGCACCACCATCAGAACCCTTGAAAGAAATAATTCCCGCAAGTGAAATAAATGAAGCCGCAGACATCCAGTCAGCTGCTGTAGCCATACCATTTGCAACTGGGTGAACTCCACCACCTGCAACATAAAACTCTTTTGTTGAACCAGCTTTAGCCCAAAGTGCAATACCAATGTATACTGCGAATGTAATACCTACGAATAGGTAAATTAATGATTGTAATTCCATGTCTTTTCCTTCCTACTCGTGAACGCCGTATTTTTCGTCAATACTACTCATTGCTTTAACGTAAACAAAAATTAATATAACAAATACATAAATTGCACCCTGTTGTGCAAACCAAAAACCTAATTTAACTCCACTGATTTCAATAGCGTTAAGTTCATTAATAAATAAAATACCACAACCAAAAGAAACTACGAACCAAACTACTAAAAGTTTCATGATCATAGAAATATTTTCTTTCCAGTATGCTTGTGCTTTTTCTGGACTCATTCTGCTCTCCTTAATTATTTTTATCAAACAACCTACATCGTTTAATAATTTAACATTGAAATTATAATAAGTAACTATAGCAAAAAGGTAGCAATTGAAATTTTTTTTTGAAATCTTTTTTAAAGAGTAGTTTTAACGTAGCAAATAATGGTTTTAAGCCCTTTAAATAGGGCTTTTTTAAACTGAATAATATCTATCGATTTTATATCCTAAACCTCTGATATTTTTTATGAAGTCTTCTTTTAGTGCTTTTTTCAGTCTTGAAATCTCAGCTCTAATTGTTGGGTTGTCTATATTCTCTCCATCCCATATATCAACTCTAAATCTTTCGAAGTCAACAATCATATTAATATTAAGTGCTAAGATGTGAATTATCTCTAATTGTTTTTTAGTTAGGCCTTGTGGTTCACCATTAAAATATAGTGTTTGTTTGTCTTTTGAGTAAGAATAATTTTCAGAGAATTTAATATGTGTAGTTTTATTTTGGTCTTTTTTTAATATTTGGTTTATTTTAATACCTAACTCTTCTAAATGAAAAGGCTTCTTGATGTATTCTCTACATCCTAAATCATACCCTTTTGTTATATCTTCAATATCAACTAATGCTGAAATATATATAGCAGGTATATAAATCTTTCTGGCATTTAATTCTTGAAGTATTTCAAAACCATCTTTTGTTGGAACATTTATGTCTAGTATTAATAAATCATATGATATATCAACACTGTCTAAAACTTCTTGTCCATCTGTAAAACTTTCAGCAATATGGCCAATACCTTTTAAATATTCACAAATTGCGTTATTTAACATTAATTCATCTTCAAGCAGTAATATTTTCATTTATTCTAAACCTATAAGTAAATTTTGTTTCTTTGTCATTTGATTGAAGCTTTATTATAACTAAATTCTTGTCACAAATTTCTTTTACAATTTTTAATCCAAGCCCAAAGCCACCTCTATTACTATTTTCTCTATAAAAATCATCAAAAATTTTACTTTGATAATCAATTTTCTTAGAATTTGTTGCTACAGAAAATTCAACCTGATCATCTCTTGTGTAGTCAAGTTTAATATGTATTGCAGAGTTTGCATAAGAATATTTAATTGCATTTGATATATTATTATCAATGATTCTTTGAAATTCAGTAATATTAAATTTGATATAAATATCTTCTTGTATTGTACTTTCAAAATGTAAGGAATTAGAAGTAGCAATTTCTTGAAAGAATTCTAGTCTTTGTGATACTATATTAGATAAATTTAAATACTCTTTCTCATAAATAACTCTATCTTTTTTAATTAAGTAAGATAAATCATCATATATATATTGAATAATCTTTGCACCTGATTCTATATGTGTTACATATTTATTATTTGGAATATTCATTTTTAATAAATCTATATTAGTTTGTATTATAGAAAGTGGGGTATTTATTTCATGAACAGAGTTATTTATAAATTTTTTTTGTGATTCTATTAGTTTTGTTAACTCTTTTGTTTTTTCATCAACTTTGTATTCTAGGTTTTTATTTAAGTCTTCAAGCATATGAGTTTTAATTTTAATATTATTCATAGCATCTGTTGCATAATTTGCAATTACTTTAAATTCACCAAATATTAACCTATTTTGATTTAAGGGTTTGTCATTTTTTTGTGATTCTTTAAAATATTTACCAATCTCTTTAACATCACTTACAATTAAAATAGTTGCATTTTTATATATAAATATTGAGTATAATACAAGCATTATAGTTAATGAAGTGATTTGTAAAGTATAATCAGATATTTTTTGATCATATTCATACTTTTTACGTTGTACAAGATTATCTATTTTATCTAAATATACGCCTTTTCCTATACTCCAATTCCAAGGTTCGTATGATTTTGCATAAGATATTTTTTTTATATTTTGTGAAATGTCTGGTTTATACCAATTATATTCAACAAAACCACCTTTACTTTTTTGTGATACCTCAATTAGTTCTTTTATTACTTTCTTTCCATTTATATCTGTAGATTCAAATAGGTTTTTCCCAATATCTTTTTTTGCAATTGGATGATGGATTGATGTTCCATCAAAATTGTAAATAAATATATATTCATTTATTGTACTTAAATCTCTCATTTTATCAATTGCAATAAGTGCTTCTTTTTTTATAGCTTCTTCATCTTTAATATCTTTATATTTTTCATGTATATGTTTAATAAAGCTAATGGCAGCATTAACATCATTTTTTATAAGTTCTTGCTGATTGTCTTTATAATCAGTATTTAACGTAACAATTTTTTCTTGAAGTTCTTCATGTGCATTATTAATAATAATAAATGTAAAAAATGAAATTAAAACAACAATAAATAAAATACTGTAGACAATAAGGTGGTATAAACTTTTGGCTTTAAACATGAAGAGTTATCCTGGTGTGAGGTTTTAAAGCTTATAGAATACTCTTTTATAAATAAAAAGTTACTTTATAATGAGTTTTGATTATTGTTTTAAGAAAGAGTGATTTAAATGGTGACCCGTGATGGATTCGAACCATCGGCCACCTCCTTAAAA
>NZ_WFKJ01000042.1 GCF_009208075.1 Poseidonibacter ostreae
TTGTAAATCTTTTTTGCTAGAATAGTAGAAAATTTATAAGGTAGTAAATGTTTAATAAAACATATAAAGAAATAAGTGCTTTTATTTTAGCTGTTGAAACGATTGAAAGTCTTGATAAACTTTTAGATTATATAAAAAGCGATTTTTATGCAAGTATAAAACTTTTAATTAGTGTTTCTAGTACATTTTCAATTTTTTGGAAAGTTGTTTTGCCTTTTATTGTGTCATTTTCTGCCTTGTTATTATTAACAAATATTAAGCCAGTATCACAATTAGTTAATAGTATTTTAGGAATAAATTATATTTTTGGAATTCTTGTATGTTTACTTGCTTTTTCATTAGTATATATTTTAAATTGTAAGAAATATTTTATTAAGTGTATTGAGGAATCTAAAAGATTGATTGAAAAAAACAAGTAATCATAACTTTGTGATTACTTATTCTAGTTACGCAGTTTATGCGTAACCAGATAGTGAACTTGTTGTAGTGTTTTGTAAGTATAAGTTGATATTACTATTGTTGTTTTGATTGTTAATAGCTTTTATTAATCCATCAAAACTTTTTGAATCAACTGCTGAGTCTTCATTTTCAGAACCCGCTTTTAACATATCCATTAAAATACCTAAATTATCAAGTGCATTTTGTTGGTTTTGAGTTAATGAAGTTCCTTCTTCTGTAGTCGTTCCAAATGCTTCTTGAAGTTCATCAAAAGAAACTACTCCATCTTCATTTAAATCAAGAGCATCATACTCTTCTTCCTCTTCAGATGATGCAGTTTGTGCTCCACCACCACCTCCACCACCTGGTGGTGGCGTTCCACCTTGACCTACATTTGCAAGCGTTCCTACTTCTTGGGCGTCAAAACCTGCTTCATCCATTGCTGCTTCTAACTCTTCAGAGGGTTCAATTCCTGCTTCTTGAAAAGCTGCCACAATAGCTTGGGCATCACTTTGACTTAAGTTATCAGCATCATATTCTGCTAAAACAGAAGAAATAGTCTCTTCTTGTGAAGATGAAACACTTTGGCTTTGTGATACACCTTCAAATCCAAAAGATGAAAGCATTGATTGAAAATCTTCTTTTGAAGGCATTCCTCCACTAAATTCAGACATTGCACTATCAATAGCTGTTGTTAATTCAGATTGACTTACTAATCCATTTGAATCAGAATCATATGATGAGAAGATGTCATTACTAACACCCATTTCCTCACTATTTAAAGACGAATCGTCATTTGAATCTTTTTTAGAGATCATTTGAGTTGAAATAGAACTAGAAGTTGGCTGTATAAGGTTTGCCATAATACCCATGTTTGCTGTATCTATCATAATATTTCCTTTCTATATTTTTATTGTACTCTTTTAAAGTAAACATAAAGTAACAAGCAGATGTGAATTAAATATGTTTAGATTAGGCTTATCGTTAGTGTGTTTTTGATAAAATAACATAATTTAAAAATAATAGGGGAAACTATGAGCTTTGAAGAACAAGGTTATTTTGATAAGGTTTACCACAGAAATGGGAAATTATATAAAAAAGTAAATAAAGAATGTATACAAGAAATGATTGATACTGTTAATAGTAAATCATTTTCAAGTAAAGATTTATTAATCGTAGATATTACTGATGAAGAAATTCGAAGCTATAACAAAATGCTAGTAAAACTAGAATCTGAAAATATCGAAGACTTATCAGTTAAATTAGATAAATTAAAATATAAAGTATATTTACGTTTAAAAATTAAAGACTAGTTTTTTAAGAGTAATTTAGTTAATAATTGTTTATATTCATAAACTTTATTTGCTCCTGCTCTTACTACATTGTTATTAAAAATCATAATTGGAATAGCTGATGCACCTTGGTCTCTCCAATATTTTTCTTGATCTTTAATACTTTTAATGGCTTCTTTACTATCTAATCTAGCCATTGCTTCACCTACATTTAAACCTACTTTTTCAACTTCCTTTGCTAACACATTTCGATTACTAATATCTTTTTTTTCTCCAAAATATGCCTCTTGTAATCGAACTTTTAATTGTGTTTGTTTGTTGAATTCTTTTGCATAATCAAGTAAGATATGAGCATTTAATGTATTTACTTTTTTCATCTCTTCAAAATAGTTAAATTTAAATCCAGATTTTTCACCAAGTGTTGTAACACTTTCTCTTTTTTTTATTAATGCATCTTTATTAAGACCTAGTTTATTCATCAAGTATTTATTTGCATTTTGACCTTCTCTTGGCATATTAGGATTAAGCTCAAAAGGATGCCATTGGATTTCAACTTTATCTTTAATTCCTAATTCATCTATTGCAAGACTTAATCTTTTATATCCAATAGCACACCAAGGACAGACTACATCTGAGATAATATCAATTTTGATTTTATCACTAGTTTGTGAAGCTAGTGCACCTATACTTAGAAAACTTAATTGAGATATTATTGTTATTTTCAATATTGCTTTTATTATATTTTTCATTTTATTCACTTATTTTAATTTTGTAATTAGATTTTAGAATACTTGTTCTAAAACTTGACTTAATGAAAATTTAGTATTGAATTTTATTTTACTTTTTAATTGTTTAGTGGAGATTTATTTGGATTGTATATTGGTGGAATGTCCGGGATTTAAGTTATCTTAAATATAGGTTTTTATTGATTTAATTTATAAAAGCATCCCTAAAGTATAATATTAGTTTATAAAATTATATATGTAAGAAATCAAATAATATACCGAAAAAATGATTTTTTTCAGTATATCTAACTACCTTCTTTAAGAACAGAGATTAATTCTTAAATTAATATTGAATACTTAGTTCCTCTTCCAACCGTATTTTCTATTTGATAAATACATTTTTTATCCAAAAGTTCTTTTATATCTCTTGTTGCTGTTGCAGAACTAGTTTTACTAATACTTATATACTTTGATTTAGTTAATCCACCTTCAAAATTATCAACTCCAATATCTAAAATTTTATTTAATACTTTTTGTTGTCTTGAATTTAAATTGTCATCTTTATGAATATCCCAGAAATTAGTTTTAATCTTTATATATGCTAACTTATCAAGTGTTTCATCTATTGATTTTATAAATGTTTCTAAAAACCAAATAAGCCATTGTGTTATGTCTAAAGGATCATTTTTCTTCTTAAAACCTGTTGTTGCTTCTAATGCTTTGTAATAGTTCTTTTTATCTTTATTGATTGATTTTGAAAAAGAATAAATCTTCGAAACTTGTATATTTTCGATTCTTGATAATATAAGGTCTCCAATAACTCTAGAAATTCTTCCATTACCATCATCAAAGGGATGAATTATCAAAAACCATAAGTGTGCAATAGCTGATTTTATTAATGTATCATCAGTTTTATTAAACCAGATTAAAAATTCATGTACTTCATCTATTAGTATATCGCTAGGAGGAGCAGTATAATATAGTTTTTCACTACTTATTCCTCTTGAACTTACAATATTCATTTCACCTTCATCTCTAAAGCTTGCAACATTAATCCTAATTCCTTCACTATAGCCAGTAGGAAATATGGAAGAGTGCCAAGAATAAATCTTCTCAATTTCTAATTCTTGTGAATAGTTTGAATTAACATCAAATTGAATAGCTACTAAATTATCTGTTTTGTATTCAGTATTTTCATATAATTCAAGTAATCCAAGTTTTTTTCTTATTGAGTCTCTAACACTTTCTCTTTTTAAATAATCACTTTCAATTGCAGACGTACTCATAGTTTCATCTATTATTGCTTCTTCTTTAAACTCTTCAAGCTTTTTGTTGTCAAGAATTGATAAATAACTACTTAACTTACCTTGTTTAAATGATGCTTTATTATGTAAACTTTCTATTAAATCTCTATCATATGTAAAGTTAGGGTATTTTTCTTGTTCCCAAATCCATCTTTTTCTATGCAAAACAAGTCCTTTTCTTTAAATAAATTAGTGGTTGATGCGTATTTAAAATTGTTACACATCATTTTTGATTTGATAGTATATCACAAATGAGTTGGTAATGGAAATTTTACACATCATTTTTGATTCTTAAATCTAAATTTTACGAATCATTGATAGTTTACTTTCTGTGTAAGTAGTGATATCTTATTTAATGTTATTTTTATAAAAGGATAGGCATTTTTGGATTGTATATTGATTTTTGTCGGTATATCAAAAGTTAATTATTCCACATTTATTAAATCTTTTTTAATCCTCTTAAGAAATATAGGATTGATATTTTTATGTTCTCTTATAATATCAACTTTTTTATTTAAGTCATTTTCTATTTGTTCTTTAATATCTATTAGATTAAATAATGATGGTTCCATTTTTACATATATATCAATATCACTATCTTGATTTTCTTCATCTCTTGAATAGCTTCCAAACAATCCTATTTGTTCAAGATTATATTTTTTTTGAAATTCAGAATAATGTTCTCTTAAATAATTTAAAATATATGTTTTATTGATATTTTTAGACATATATTAAATCTTTGATGATTCTTTTATTTGAATCAGATACAAAGTCAACTTCTTTTTTGAATATTGATTGTAATTCTTCTTTGATTTCGTCTAATCTTAAAACTTTTGAGAAGCCACCAATATATCTTGTAGAAAATTTATCATAATCTAATTTATAAGCTATATCAATGTCACTATATTTAGTGTTTGTATTTTTAGCATAACTTCCAAATACTCCAAGTATTTCTATACCTTCTTTTTGATATATAGGTTTTAGTTCTTTTAATCTATTTAAGATTTCTTCTTTGTGCATAATGATAATTGTATCATAAAATAATACTCTATTATTTATATTTTACTTTAAATAATTTCTAAAAAATGAATCCATTGTAGGATAATATTCAATATCTTTTTTTATTTCTAGAATTTGTCTTAGTACATAATTATCTAATAAATCATCTTTTAAATCTTCAAAATCACTTTCTTTATAAATATCAAGATATAAGTTTTTTGCTTTTGAATTAAGATAGATAATTATATCTTCACTTGTAATATTCGTTTTATTTAAAATATTTAAATCTTCAAAAAGAATATTTACTTTCTCTAACATCTTATTATTCTCTTTTCTTGCCCAATCAATAAGATTTTCTTTATCTATAATATTTAAGTGTGCAACAGCTATTGCTTGATTAAAACATTCTTCTCCATTATGATAAATTAATGCACATAATCTATCTTTTACACAATCTGTTGGAGTAAGTAAAGTTAGAGTACCTACGTGAGTTTTCAATTCAGCAAATTCTTTTGTTAAATCATTACCTAAACTAACTGGTCCTGTTGGAAATTCAATATAGTTAGGATTATTGTCATATTTATAATATCTTGATTCAGTTTTCTTAAATCCAAGTTCAAGCATTGTTTTTTCAATTTGTTTTGAAGTAACTGTAGGATTAGGAATAAAATCAATATCTAAAGATGAAAAGTTTGATTTTGTATATATTTCCATACACGAACCACCTGATAGGACAACATCAATATTCTTTTCTTTTAACTTTGTACATACATAAGCTGCCGTTTCTTCTAAAGTTAACAAATTATCTAATGGATTACTTTTCATTTTCATTTCTCATTATAAGTGGTTTATTATTAGCTCTTGGTCGGGCTCTTTTTTTTCTAATAAGCTTCATTCTTTCTTCATCAGAATATGTAGAACGAGCTTTTTTTAATAGAGCAGATAGTTCTTCATAAAATGGATACCTTTTATTTAACTCATACATTCTTATATTTGCTAAATTTCTACCTACTATAATATTTGCAAGCTCAAATTTGTCTAATTGTTTTTTTATTACTGATGGACTAACTTCATAAAATTGGGCAATTTCTCTAATGTAACCGCTTTCTTTTGATAAAAGATATTGAAGTACTCTTTCTGCATTTTTACTTCCAAATAATATATCTAGCATAAATATTCCTTTATATAGTACTCTTATTTAGAACTAATATTCTACTAAAGAGTATAGATGTACTCTATTATAGAACATAATTTAATAAAAGTCAACTTTTAAACATCACATATAATTCGTAAAATAAGAATTTCCACATTAGTACTCAACAATGATGAAGCATTAACAACAGCAATATTAGATAGATTACTTCATCACTCACATTTAATAAATGTAACAGGTGAAAGTTATAGATTAAAGCAGAAAAGGGAAGCAGGATTGTTAGATATTTCTAATAAATAGGTGTTACTAAGTGGTGCACTTTTGCACTGCATATTGGTGCATTTTTGGTTTGCACTTGACACTAATTATATTGTATTAGATTAATGAATAGATTATATAAGTGATTAGATACCATCAAATAGGCTTATTTGAATTGTGTTAGATTGTAATATGGTGGAGATGTCCGGGATTAAAGTTACTTTATATATGGTACTTTAAAGGTATTTTTTGTAAAAGTACCCCTAAAAGGTACCCTATAATTTATTATAAAGTAAGTTTTATTGAATATCTTTTATTATTTGAATTGTAGTTTCATGTAATTCATTTACATCTTTTTTACAAAGATTAAAAATTACTTCAGCATCTAAATCAAAATAGTGATGTGATAAAATATCTCTAATTCCTTTAACTTGTTTCCACGGAATATTTGAATAATTTAATAAAAGTTGATTATCTGATAGTTTGTCAATATTCTTAAATCCTTCTCCAATAGCAACTAATCTCATTGCAATACTGTCAAGTTTTTCAAGTCCATTTTCAGTTTCTAAAAAGTCATCACTAGAATTAATATTTTTTACTCTTGTTTGGATTAACTCAAGAGAATATTTTATATCTTCTAATGTTGAAAGTATTAATTCTTTGTTAGACATTGATTAAATCTTTTTTAATTGTTTGAAGGAAGAAAGGTTTTATATTTTTGTGTTCTCTAATAATATCAACTTTCTTTTCTAAATCATTTTCTATTTGTTCTTTTATAGCTACCATATCGAATAATGATGGTTTCATTTTTACAAATATATCTATATCACTTTTATTTGTAGCTTCATCTCTTGCATAGCTTCCAAATAGTCCTATTTGTTCTACATTATATTTATTTTTAAATTCAGAATAATGCTCTTTTAAATAATTTAGAATATTTGTTTTATTGATTTGTTTAGACATATATTAAGCCTTTCATAATCTTTTTATTTGAATCAGATACAAAGTCAACTTCTGTTTTAAAAATTGATTGTAGTTCTTCTTTAATTTCATCTAATCTTATAAGTTTTGAAAATCCACCAATATATCTTTTAGAAAATTCTTCATAATCTAATTTATAAGCTATATCAATATCACTATATTTAGTGTTAGTATCCTTAGCATAACTTCCAAATACTCCAAGTATTTCTAAGCCTTCATTTTGATATATTGGTTTTAGTTCTTTTAATTTATTTAAGATTTCTTTTTTGTTCATAATGATAATTATATCATAAATCATTTTATATTTTTTCTTTCATCCAATAATTAATCTTCTCCTCTTCCCATACAGTAATTTTAGGACTTAATTTAATAGGTTTAGGAAATTTATTTTCATTTAATATTTCTTAAATAACCAAATTACTTTTTGAGATATTTATTATTTAGTTAATTATATACCTTTTAAAAGTACTTAAATATATTATTATTATTACTATATATTTTACAAAATTATCTAATAAAATTTTAAATAATAAAGTTAGTTTTTGATAATCTAAGATAAATATTTTATAAAAAGGTGAAAAAATTATGATAATGAATGTAAGTTTATCAAGAAGTGATAATATATACAAGGAGATAGAAGAATTTGAAGATTATGAATTACAAAATTGTATTGCATACGAAATGGCAATTAGAAATAAAAAATATAAAGCTACACTTATAAGAAAGGTTAGTGCTATTAATGATCTATTTTTAAGTTATAGAGATAATAAGCCGATTACTGATAAAAGTTTAATTGACTTAATTGAATTTTATAATGCAAACTTTGATTATAATAAAGAATCGAGAGATGAATTTATTAATAATTGTTTGATTGACAGAATATCAATCTCTTTACGAGATTTAGGTATAAATGAAAAAGCTACGTATGAATTATTAAAAATTGATGAGATCAAAGATTTTGAAATTATAAAATATATAAAAAAAACATATGAAAAAGAAAAACCTAATATACTTGATGATGAGATCAATGTTTACAGTAATGAAGGATATAAAATTATTCAATCTGGACCAATTGAGGAGGATGATACTTTTATTCTAGAAAATAAAATAATGCCAGATTTTAAGCGACCTTTTTTAAGGTTTCGTAATGGGAAATGTACTGAATTATTGGTGAATTTATCTTTGCCACTTAATGAATTAATCTGTTATCTTAAAAAAGTAAAGAATGATTATACAGATAATCCGTCAATACTTAAAACTCCTTATGAGATAATGGAACTAGATATTATTTCAATAAATAATTCAAAAAAACAAAAAAAACAAGCTATAAAATATGCTGATTACTTTTTTTGTTACGATTACTATACCCTTGCAAAACAAAATAATCCAAAATTAGCTAAAAAAAAGATTTATGAATTTATAGATTGGCAACTGTTGGATTATTATAATGAAGATGTTGGCATTGAAGATACTGAATCAACTGATGATACGAATATAGATCTAAGATATTATTCAGATGATAATTATGCAAAATTTATACCAAAAATGGCATCAATGATTGAAGAGAAAAAATACCTTGAACTAGTAAGTATTTAATAATAGGGTATTACCAAACTTTAAAACTAAAAAAATAGGCCTATTTATATATTAGTACATGTACTAACAACAAAACTAACTTGAATACCATTTATAAGTTGACAAAAAATATATTTTGTCAACTTCATTATCTGTCTCCCCTTTTACTCTTTTTTAATTATTAACTATGCTATACCATTTTTCTTTTGGAATAAAGGAATTTTAGGATCTTTTTTTTTCCATTTTGTTAGAAATAATTACTATAGAATTTCAATATCCAAATTAAAGGAGGATATTATAAAAGAAAAACTAAGAGCAAAAACAATTGCTTATCGTTATGAAGTTGGACTTTCTACTGTTTGGCTATATGCTAAACAAGGAAAATTGACACCAATTAAAATAAGTAAAAGAGTGACTCTATTTGATATAGATGAAGTATCAGCTTTCTTTAATGGAAAAAGATAAAGATAGCTAAGCTGATAGGTGATTTCAAGTTAAAAATGAAATTAGAATTAAAAAGAATATATTGTTTAACTTAAGACTAAATGATATATTCATTTATAATTATACAAGGAATTAAAATAAAATGAAAACGAAAATTGAAGAAATTAATGTTACGGAGAATTTAAACTTTATACATGAACTTTTAAGTAATAAAAAAAATTTGAAAAATTTTATTATTATTATTTTTGATATTTGCCAAAAGGTTAAGGAAAATACGAATAATAAAATAGATTCAATTTTTTTAAGAGAAAGTAAAACGAGGAATTATTTAAATGAATATTCTAAATATCTACTAATCGATTATAGAATATTATATATTTCTTTTTTATATTTTTTATTAAGTATTAATGTAAATAAAGAGAACTATGAAAAAGCACAAAATATCTTAAACTATGATGATAATAAAGAATTGAAGTCCAAAATTATAGGTTTATTTCTATTATTATTAAGAAATGAAAAAATAGCATTTGCTAAAGTAGATCGATTATCTAATAAATATCATGTAAAAAATGATGATGTTGTAATAAATATGGATGCAATATCATTAAAATTGGATCCAATAAAGGAACTCTTATCTGATGATCTTGATTCTTATAATAAAATTGAAAAAGTGATTGGTTCAAATTATGATATTTACAATGGAGAATTAAGAACATGTAATTCTTATTCTATTGATGACTATTGTAAAACTAATAAGATTTTCAGTAATGAAGAATAATTCAATAGAGAGTACAAAACTACCAAATATCTTAATCAAAAGACTAGACAATTTCTTTAAAAATCAAAATGAAGAGATTAAACTAGATATTTTCTCAGAAAAAAGAAACCAATTCTTTAAATTGAAAAATATAGACTCAAGTACTGATAATTTAGTACTTGAGTTAAAATCTTTTTATTCTGCTATCGATTATTTTTATAATTTACACGAAAATGCAAACTCTAAAAATAAATCAATGTTAACAAAAGATCTAAAGAAATATAATGAGTTTACTATTAAATCATCAAAGAAACAAAATAGAAGTGCATTAAAAGAAGAGTTTTTAGTAGATAAATCATCAATAGTAAATGATCTTCTTCTTTCAAGAAGAAGTTATCGTGAAATTTCAAACTTCTTTAGTAAATATCATAACAAATCAATTTCTCATACATATATTAGGAGGGTAATAACTAAATACCCTGAAATTTTCGATTTAAAAGAAGCTATGAATAATGCAATTAATTAAATATACTGATTTAGTTGAGTTATTCTTAGTCCTTCTTATTCTTATTCTTATTATATTTTCTATATCTCTCCTTCTTTTTTATAAATTAATAAAAAAAGATATTTACAAATTAAGAGTTGAAAATGTAAACAATTTTGATAATTTAGAGAATGAAATAAATTTAATCAATGATAAAAAAGTAGATAAATTAATCCATGAAATTCATCAAGAAGTATTAAAAAAAGAGAATATTTATCAAATAATAGAAAACCAACATGATTTACAAATATACCTTGATGAAAAACATATAGAGATAATTGAAGGTTTAAAAGTTGAAATGAATGAACAAAAGAAACAAGAAATTGAAATATATAAGCTGTTAAATATTATCAATAGAAAACTACATAAAAATAAGATTGTATAAAATGTTAAGAAAGATAATGTTCCGTAATTGAAGCTCTAAAATGCTTCATCTCCCAGCTAACTGCTTGTATTGCTTCATAATATTTGTAATTAGCCTTTTGTTGATAAGCTCTTACTCTATTTTGAGCAAAGGTCCAGCGAAGACCATGCGAACTCTGATAGGTATGGTTACACTTCTTGCAAGCTTGCTTAAGATCATTTAAATATTGTTGATAATTTATTTTAAATTTTAGATTATTTTCTAAATATTTTTCTAGTTTTTTATAAGTATTTAAATCAACTAGTAAATCACCGACTTTCCCACCTTTTTCACAACTTTCTATAATTCCAACTTCTTCATTTGATACTAAATCAATTTTAGTCCCTTTTAACTGTTCATTTTTAATTAAAGTTACTGCTTCTACCCGAGCACCTCCTGTTAATTGAATCATTGCTGCAATTTGATGATTTTCATTTGTTAAGTTATTAATTATTAACAATGGATTCTTATATGTTCTATTGTGATAGTTATCTGCTACGAGATTGTATTCTCTGGCATTATCTAAAATATTTTGTCTAACTTTAAAATCATAAATAATTGGATCTTTATCACTGTTTGTATATTTTAATTTGGAATACTTATTTAAAGCAAATTCTAACTTGCCCAGGCTACTAGATATCTTTTCTGCATATTGTTTTGAAGCATAGTATTCTATCTTATATTCAAAGTAAGACTTGACATGTTCATCTGTTATGTATTCACAGTTTTTTAGTTTAAAATGTTCTTTTAAATAGTTAAAGAAATTATTCCACACTGAACGATAGGTTTCCATTGTCTTAAATGATGCGATGCAGTTATAATGTTCATGATTTATATCTATTCTATGCTCTTTTTTTGCACCTTCCCGAAATACTACTTTAGTAAGCTCGGCTGTCTGATAATATACACTTCCTCTCATTATTTACCTTATTTGATTTGCCTATTATTTAAATTTTAAATTAATCCTGCCTCAAAGTTGCAGGTATGTGTTGAGTCAATCTTCTTTTATTTTTCTTCAAAAGAGCAATGAATATTGTTAGAGTAATCGACTAACAACCCGAAGTAATTATAGTATTAACCTTACTTTTCAGTTTGAACAAAGTTCTGATAACTTGGATGCATTTAAGCATAACTTAGATTTTTGAAATACGATAAAATCTAGAATCTAGATAACTAAAAATTTAAAGGTACTTTGAAACAATGAGTACATACATTGTGAAACTAAAAGTCTCAGTTTAAAAAAGAAAATAATAACATCTAAATTGTAAACTGAATACTATTTTTTAGTTGTTATTTAAAATTTCTCCGTTTCCTTTTTTTTATAAAAAACTAAAGATACCTAAAATAAGCTCTTTAGAAGCTATAGTTTACAACCTGCAAATTTATCAGTTTACACTTGAGTTTACAGTAGTTTACAGTTGAGTTTACAGAATGAAAATTGTCTTTTCACAAAAATGATAAGTTTTAGAAATCTTTATATTTAGAAGTTGTAATTTTGTAATAATAAATTATTGAAGAAAAGAATGTATTAGAAATTATAAATTGAGAGTGTTAATCCATAAAAATCTAAATTTGATAATAGTTCTATATCTTCATTATTTTTAATTAATATTTCAATGATTCTTATATTACTATTAATTTTTTCTTGATCGCATTTATGACTAACAGCTATTTCCCAAAAAATTGGGACATCATTATTGTCAATTGTTAAAATATCTGCTAAATAGCCTTTATGTTTTTTATTATCTAAATATATTTCTTTTACATCATTAAAGTTTAAAAATATATCTTTATATTCTTCTTTTTCTTTTAATGAATAATGAGGATGATAGCAATTTTCTATTAATAGAATTTTATTTTTTTTTGAAATGTTACTAAAATAATCTATTATATGAATATGATCATCATAAATTTCTTTAAATCTATGTCTTCTTGTATTCAGAAATTGATCAACAAATAAGAGTTTCTCAATTAATTTGTTTTCATCTTTAATTTTATACCAGCTATTTTGAATACTTTGCCACTTTTTAATATATTTAAACTTACCCTTTTGAGCATAGTTTATTTTCATATTTATGTAATATGTTATTCTTTGATTTAACCATTTATGAAATTTTATAAAGATATCAATTAATTGTTTATTCTTAGTTGCTTTAACTTGTTTAAAGAAATTTTTTAATCTTTCTTTTAATTCTATTTCACTATCAAAAAAATCAATTAAATTGTTGCATATGATAGAATCTATTCTATCATTAATATTTTCTATTGGTTCTGGACCAAATAAGCCGTTTGTAGACTCATATGAAGTAGTAGTTGTACTCTTTTGAAGGCCAATTCCAATTTCTTTGGAATTAGTTCTATTTTCATTTATTTTATTAAATAAGATAGTTTTTGCTAATTTGTGAAGGTATGTCTCATCACTACACTCTAAATTTAGATGATAAAAATGATGTATTCTTTTATTACCTTTTCTAATACCCATTTTTTCTTTGCAATTTATACAAAAGAAAGAATCTTCTTCTTTTTTTGTTTCTGATGCTTTTACTAATATACCTTTTGAGTTTAATGCATATGTTCTAGTGCTATTCATTAATTTAAAATAGTATTTTTTTTAAAGATTCATTATGTTGATATTTCTTTTCATGTTTACTGGTACTCTTAACTAAATTCATAAAATAATTAACTTTTTTCTTATCATTATTTTCTTCAATTTTTTCCTTTGTTTTTAACTTATTATATTTAAATTATTTTAATATTTTATAAACTTTTATCTCATAAAAGATTTATTTTCTTTTAATTCTAAATATCTTTCATATCTTTCAAACTCATTTTTAAAATCGTTACTTATAAAGAAATACTCTGTTAATAAAAGCCCTAAACTAAGTATAAATATCATAATTGTAGATGAATCATATGAACTTGTAATAACTATAGTTACTATATGTGTGATTAAAATATACATAAGAAACTTCTCAAAGTATTTTTCTTTAATTTTGTATAAAAGTATAAAAATTAATCTATCTAATAATCCTAAAGGTTTCATTTTATCTTTCCTTTAATAATTCAGTTTTTGTTTCTGTATCATTACTAATCCAAAATGATGCAACTATTGGAAGAAAGATTAAAAGTAATAACTTCAATACTTTTAATCTTAATTTAAAAGATAGATATGAATAGTGTTCTTCTTTTACTTTATTCATAATTCACTCCTTATTTATTGATTACATATACAGGTTTTGTTTGTGAAAAGAAAGCCAGGGCAATTAACAATAGAAAAAATGATATTACTGCTAATGGTACAAATATAATTGTTTGTAGTAATGTAATTCCTACACCAACAAAGAAAGTTGTACGTTTTATATTTAATACTAAAATAAATATAAATAAAGCTGCTGCAATTGACATAAGTAATATTCCATTTAAAATATCACCATCAACTGCTAATGCTTTTAAATACCAACTATTTCCATAATATGCAATACCTGTAATTACTGCATAAATAAAAAAGAAGTCCATTTCTATACATTTAAATTTGTATTTTTTATAAGTCTTATCATTTATATAATTTATAAACATCAATAATAAGTAAGATAAAAGTAGAACTCCGATTACTATTAAAACTTTCATTATAGCTCCTAGTGTATCCATATTGGATAAATTTAATAAAAGTATAACCTAATATAGTATAATTTGTCAAGTGCTTATTATCTGTAACAGTTAATTTTATGATATAATACTGCTAATATAGATAAATAAGGATGTTTATGACAAAAGGTCAATTTAACTTAAAACTAAAAGATTTAGAACTTTCATTAAATGATTTCTCAAAAATTTCTAATATATCTTATTCAACAATTAATAATTGGGGTTTTGTTAAGGATAATGGTAAAGCTATAGCAGTTCCAGATTGGGTTGAGCCTTTTTTAAATTATTTTGAAAAAGCTAAAAAGTATGATTATTTAAAAAATGAGATATGTGATGTAATGAATGAATTGGAAAATAAATAATAGATTTTAAAAAAGTTTTTTGATATAATTATTATAGTAAATCATAAAGGAACAATGAAAACTGAGTCTTTACTCTAACATTGCTGTTTTATGATTATCTATCTTGTATTAAAGACATAAGTATATGTGCTATTTACAATTATATCTTTTAAACTGCAATACTTTTATGTACAATTATCCTTCTAATATTATTTAATCTATTTAAAACCAATAACTATTACTTCATGAAATGAAACAAAATCCTATTTAATTTCAAATTGAAATATTTTTATGCTACTAAATTTAAAAATGATAGTATTATAGAAATTAAATTGAAAGAGAATATATAATGTTTAATAATCAAAGAGAACTTCAAGTAGTGTGTCCTAGATGTAAAAGTGAGAATATATTTATAGGCAGAAGCTTAGATATCAAACCAACTGATACTGTTAAGTGTAATGATTGCAGTTACTCTCAATTAGCTCAAAGATTTAAAGATCAATGGAAAATACAGAATACTAAAAAAACTAAGGAAAAGATATTAAATTAATAATAGCAATTATACTACTTTCATTATCTCTTAATGCAAGTAGCCTTTCAAAATCAAAGAAGATACTTTTAAAGAAAGTTTATTTCGATAATCAAATTACTTTTTATTGCTCAAACCCTTATGAAATGAAAAGAGTTAAAAATAAAGAAAAAGCTTTAATAGTTCAAGATAGTAAATATTACACTCCAAGAAATCCTTATTTCAAATCAGGAAAAGAAAATGATAGAGCTAAAAGAGTGGGAACATGTAATGCCAGCACATAACTTTGGTAGGTATTTACCTTGTTGGAATAAAGGTGGTAGAAAAGCTTGTAGAAGAGATAATACCTTTAGAGTTATGGAATCTGATATGCATAACTTAGTACCTTCTATTGGCGAAGTAAATGGGGATAGATCTAATTATAGATTTGCAAATGATTATCCAAAAGTAGGGCAGTATGGTAATTGTGAATTTGAAGTAAACTTTAAAATAAAAAGAGCATATCCAAAAAAAGAAATTAAAGGAGATATTGCAAGAATATATTTCTATATGAGTGATAAATATAATATAAAACTCTCAAAACAAGAACGAAGACTAATGGAAGTTTGGAATAAACAAGATCCCGTTGATAATTGGGAAAGAACTAAAAATAAAAGAGTTTTTAAATTACAAGGTAATATAAATAAGTTTATTAAGTAGTTTATTTATTTAATATATTATAATACTTTAAATTATTTTAAAGGTTACATATATGCCTACAATAACTATTAAATTAGATCTTTCATCTGACTTACAATATCGTATTGATAAAAAATTCAAAAATAAAAAGAAACCTTTAGAAGAATATTTATTAGAACTTATTGAAAATGACTTTGCGCCTATTTTTCAGTTTGAACATGAGTATTATTTTAATTCATCATCTAATAAACTTTTCCATAAAGAACAAGAAATTGAATTAACAAAGCTTGAAAAGAAGTTTTTACTATACTTACTATCTAATCAAGATAAATTTTGCTCAATTGAAGATATCAAAGAAAATGTCTGGGAAGGTAAAAACATGAGTATTTTTACAATGAGAAATATGATAAAGAATATAAGAGAAAAAACATATTATCAACTAATCAGAAATAAGTCTAATCATGGATATAAAATAGTTATCAAATAAATACCAAATGGGAGTGTAAAAAAATCTGTGTCAGTCTGATATAATAAATATTATAAGGATTGATATAGATGGAAGAGAAGAAACAATTTGATTTTAATGAATCAAAGTTCCAAAATTTAGAGGTTATTGATCCTATTTACAAATCATTACTTTAGAATTTAATATTCTATCAGTCCTGCTCAAAGTTTTGGATATTTTCTTCTATATTATTTGCTTCATTTCATTGAATCGTTATAAAATCGTATCTTGATATATATTTTCATATAACCATAATTATATTTAATACTCTACTTCAATTTATTTGTATTAATAAAAGAGTTTTTATTTTTTATTTTTATTTCAATTAACTTATGTGTTTCTGGATAAAGAGCAGGTTTAATACTACGAAAATAATCTTCAATTGCAATTAAGCTATTATTTCTATGACTATAAAATATCTTCTTCAATTGAGTGTCGTTTTCTCTATCTATTTCTTTTAAAAATTTTAAAAATGCCATTTCATATTCTTTCCAATATTTATCAATAGCAAAGAGATGATTTTGAATATATTCATAATTAATATTAACTTCAAACTCTTCTTTATATTGTATAGGATAAAGAAGCTCAATAATTTTATTATAGTTAACCATAATATTTTTTATTTCAAAATCCACTTCCAAATATTCATCTAGTTCATCTGTTAATATAAATATTAATATTTCTTCAAAAATAGATAATTCATCCCATATAGTTTTTACACTACATATATTAGAATAACAATAATCAGCAAACTGCTTTAACTTTATATTTTCTTCAATATATTTTATATATTTATCATCTAAATTCATTATTAATTTGTCATCAATATTATATTTTTTTGATATTTCTTTTAATAAATATTCAATTCTTTTTTTTCTTAATTCATTTCTTGTATGTACTGAAGTCGTTTCACAACTGATTGAATAATGGTTTCTACCATCACATAAAGCTGCTAATTGCTTATCTGTAAAGTTATAATCACCTACTGATGTTTTAGGATTATAATCATTAACTATTTCTTCTATAAGTTTATTGTTTCCAAAAAGAAAAAGAATTGGGCAGATCATTAATAGTAATATTTTAGTCATTATTTTTCCTATTCACTTTTATCTTCTATGATACTTGTCCATATTTTTATAATATCATTATAAAAATGGGAAGGACAATGCTTATTAAATAAATATTTTGAAAATCTTTTTCTGAATTCATATAGAATTTCAGAATCTGTATGATAACTCAAAGAATAATTATATAACATATCTAAGAAGTAAGCAGGTTTTTTTCTACTTTCAGTTAACAAATATAAATAATTAATTGTAAGTATTTTTTTAAATTCCTCTAGTGATTTATCATCAAATAACTTATAGATTTGAAATAATAATACTTTATGTTTACAATCATCTCTGTGATTTACTTCCATTTCATTTGCAATAGTCTTAAACATGTCATTTTTAAAATTTAATTTGTGTTTAATAGAACAATAAATATCATATTTTATTAGTGTTGCATGATAATCACTTGTAACGGCTGAAAAAGTAGATTGTATAGTATATTCATTAATGATAAGAGCCATAAACTTATATTTTAAACTCTCTATAATATTAATTGTAGATTGTTCAAGTTCATCATTTAATGCATATGCCCAACCTAAATCTGAATTATCTTCACATATATTTCTAGCTTCTGAATTTTCAGTGTTATTTTTATTCTTAACAAACTCAATAAGACTATGACTTTTACATATAAATTTTATCATGCCATTTACATCAATATTTATAAATTCTTGTTCATTAATATGCAATATATTCTTTAAAGCTTCCAATATTTGTGTTTTTTTTAATGTATTGTTTATATTTAATTCAAGTGATATTGAAAAAACTTTTGGTTTCTTATTCTTTTTATAAGTTTCATGTTCAATATCAATTATATTCTCTTTAATTTTAGTTATCTCTTTTTTAAGTATCTCATTAATATTAGTATAGTTTAATTCATCATGTAAATTTACTACTTCTATGTCTAACTTAACTTGATGAATTTGCTTTCTAACAAATAAACATTCAATAAAGATACTTAAACATAATGAATATAAAATGGAAGTAAAAAAACTTAGACTTATATTTTCAAAAAAATAATAAAAAGCAAAATATAAAAGGACTGCTATTATAAGCGTAACAGAAACTGTATCAACTAATAATGTAGTTAATGCTTGAGATATAATTTTGGATTTTCTTTGTTTGCTATTCATATAAACTCCATAAATAATATGAAGATACTCTTTTATATATTATGTTTTTATTAACTTCCTCTATAGCTTTTTCTCTAATATGAGAGTCATATTTATTTTCAACACTATTTAAACCATTTTTTATAGACTTAATAGCCTCATCTAATTTATTTTGCATCATTTCTCTTTGTCACATTCAGTTGTAAGATTTTTTCTTCTAAAGCTATTTGCTTTTGTTCTTTTCTTAATTCTTGAATTTCATCTGCAATAGCATTCGAAATCTCTTTTTTAACTTCCCATGCCATACCAAGTGCAGTAGGTGTATTCTTTACTACAAATTTTGTACTACACCATAAAAAAGATGATATAAACTTTGTAATAGACCATACTATTTGTGTCTTTGTATTTTTATTTATATTCATAATCGATATATCTTTTACATACTTATTTCCAATTCTTTTTTTTGAATCCATTTTCAATCCTTTAAAATAATCCACCAGTTAATACTGTTAGAGCTATACCAACACCAATACCTGTACCAACTTTTTTTCCATCACTTTTTAATTTTTCTATTTCCATTTCTAAAAGTTCATTAAATTTTCCACTTGTTATATCAGTTCTATCAATACCTTGCTTATTTAGTTTTTTAAGAAGATTACTTTCCGTCATCTTTCTTACATTTTTATCAAACTCATTTTGTGTATCATTGAACATTTTTGACTCCTTGATTGATTGTTGGAAAATTATAATTTATTTAATGTACATATATTGTCTATAATAAAAATTAATTATTTATGATGAGATTTAAAAGTAATTAAAATTTAACTTATTAGCTCAACTTTACAATATAAAGAAATAGATATAATTTATTAAAATATTATAAAAGATAGTGAGTTTTATTTTTCTAGGACAAGATATGGGAATTTCATCTGATAGGATTTAATAAATTTAGAATAAGTAACAAGGATATAAAAAATGGCGATATTTGAGAAAACAGAAACATAGATATAGAGCGAATACAGATAAACTTATTGATTTAGATTTTATAGGGTGCTATAAAAAAGATGAAAAAATAGATTTAAATAAAATATTAGGAAAATATTAATGACTGAAGAAATACAACAAATATATACAGAGATAAACACATTAGATAATTCATTAATAAAAAATGAAAATAAAGCAAATGAACTTAGAAAGTCTTTTGAAAAGTTATTAAAGTTAATATTAGGCTATGATCCATCAGAGTCTAAAATAACTTTACATGATATGATAAATGAGTACGCTACTAAACAACAAAAATACAATTTACAGTATATTTGTCATAATCTAAGGAAAGATTTAAATCAATGGTCACACGATACACCAAATAAACTTACTGATATTGAATTAAATGATTATATTGTCAGATATAAAAATATAATACAAGCTATTAGTGGTTTAGACAATATACTAAAAAAAGAAGATATTCAATCATTTTCATTAGAACTACTTACTTTAAATGAAAAACAAAAAAATGCTATTACGTCACAAAGTAAAATTACCCTAGTAAATGCAGGTCCAGGTACTGGTAAAACACATTTAACTGTAGGAAGAATTTTAAATGAGTTAAATACAAATAGTACAAAAAAGATTTTTGGATTATCTTTTACGAATAAAGCATCAGAAGAACTTGGACACAAGATTGATGACAAAATCTTTTTAACTAATTTAGCAGATACAAAAGATAATATTTTTACGGGGACTATTCATTCATTTGCCTTGTACTTTATTCAAGAGTATTTTGAATTTAATCAAAAAGAATTTGAATTTATTATTATTGATGATACTGAACTCCAAGATATAAAAGATGAATTTCAAAATAACACTAATGAAATATCTGATTATCTTAAAGAGAATAAAATTTTAACATTTGATATGATTATAGACATGTTTTTAAATACAATTAAAAATAATGATAAATTTAAAGACTTTTTATCAAATAAAGTTGATGAAATTATTATAGATGAAGCTCAAGATTTAGATAAATTACAATATGAGATACTATATTTACTTTATTCAAATATTAAAAATATAAAATTATTTTTTGTAGGTGATCAAAGACAAAATATATATGCTTTCAAAGGTGGTTCACTCAATAATATTATGGAGTATTTTAATAATGAAAAAGATTTTAGTTATATAGAACTAGAATATAGTTATAGATGTCCACAAAATATTTTATCTTTTGTTAATAAATTCAATTTTAATGACTGCAAGAATCCTTCTCTTTCTAATGCAGTTAATAATAATGGTAATAAACTCATTCTAAATGAATTTGAAAACAAAGAAGAAGAAGCTAGTTGGATAGCTAAACAAATAATCACTAAAAAATCAGAAGGTGCAAAATTAAAAGATATAGCAATAATTTGGTCAAATACATTTTATTTTCAAGAAATTTTAGAAACTTTTAATAACTACGAAATATCATTTAAAGTATTTGGTGGTCAATATATATTAAGTCCATATATTAAGCTTTTAAGGCTTGTAATAAATTTAATAAATACAAACAATAATTATGTACTTAAATCTATTCAAAACTTTTGGATAAATACAGAATTAAATGGTGAAAATATAGATGATATTTTAGTTCCCCTATCCGATATGGATTTTAGTAAAAAAGAGAGTTATGAAAAATTATATAAAATTTTAAAGTTTATTAAATTAAAACAATCTATAGAAGTAAGTGTGATTGATATTATCTCTGATTTTATATCTTTGGTGGATAATGAAAGAATGTTTGATGATAAAGTTATAGAAGAGTTTAGTGCTTTAAAACTAATAATAGAAAATGATTTACTTTTAGATAACTATGATAAATTTAAATTATCATTTTCACCAAATCATCCAGAATTAGGGCAATTTTATTCAAGAAGTGATGAGATAGTACAATCTGAATATGAAGATAGTAATGATTTTGTAACGGTCACTACAATTCATTCAGCTAAAGGATTAGAGTGGGATAATGTAATTATCCCTGGTATGGCTCAAGATTCATTTCCTAGATGGTTTTCAGATGAAAAAATAAAACAAGAAGAGTTACCAAATGAACTAAAAAAATTTTATGTAGCTTGTACACGAGCTAAGACAAATCTATATTTTACAAGACCAAAAAATGTTACTATAAAAAGTAAAAAAAATGGACAATACTATACATTTCCTAGAGATGTATCTTTATTTGTGAAAGGTTTATAGAAAATGGAAAGAGATGAACATATATATGTTTATTTGTCTGATTTAGGGTTGACACATTAATATGAATCATCATATTATTATGAAATAAACTAATATGTAGATATTACTATTCAAAAACAATACAAAATAGAGGAAAATATGAATAAACTTATAATATTCGATACTGAAACAACAGGGTTAAGTGAGGAAGATAAAATAATACAAGTAGGTGCAATAATATCTGAACTTGGAAATAACGAGCATATAGAGAAATATGATGAATTATGTTCAACTGAGATACCTATAAAAATAGAAGCTATGTCTGTACATGGTATTAGGCAAGTAGATATAGATAATAAACCTTTATATAGAGATACTAGCTTTAAAAAAACGATTGATGCTTTAAATAGTAATGAAAACTATTTAATTGCACATAATTTAGATTTTGATTTAAATATGCTTACAAAAGAAGGATTTATAAATCAATACAAACTTATAGATACTTTACAATGTGCAAAACATCTGTATGAGATAGGTGATGATATAAATGGATATAAAGTACCAAATCATAAACTACAAACATTTAGATATATGTTATTAACTCAAGAGGATGAAGAAAAAGAAGCTGAAAAATATGGTGTAGAAATAAAAGCACATGATGCTATTGGTGATGTTGTAATATTAAAATTATTTTTATTAAAATTGTATTTTAGAGTGAAAGAAAAATTTAATATAAGTAACTCTATAGAAATATTTGACAAAATGGCAGAATTAACTAAACTACCTGTAGAAGTTAAAATTATTAATTTTGGTAAGCACAATGGCAAAACACTAGTAGAGATAGAATCAATAGATCCGGGTTGGATTGATTGGTTGCATAGAGAACAACAAAAACAAAAAGATAGTAATGATAGTAAATTTAACAAAGATTTATTTTATACATTAGATAAGTTAAGACAAAATAGAGATATCAATTTAGCAAATAATGGATATGATTCAAGTGGAATCAAATTTTAGGAGATTAAATAATGAGAGATACAAATACAAAACCAAATGAACCTTTTAATCCAGAACAAGAGAAAATAGAATATGAAGAATATAAACTTAAAGAAAATGATGTTGAATATAAGGGCGAGCAAGTTCAACTTAATTATAAAAAAAACACTCTAAATTCTGATAATACCAAAAAAATGCCAAGAAAATAATATTCAAATTGATATGTCTAAAAAATATAATCTATATAAAGTTTTATACTTAAATACTATGGTTTTATTTTAAGCTCATCATTTTTATACTTATCATTACTTGGAGTACTGTATGATATTTTATATTATAAAAATTTAAATATTAATATCTTAAATTATTCAAATACAGAAGATTTTATTTTTAGTTGGTTAAGAAATGATAGTGGTTTATATTTCGCATTTGTATTAATTATAATTATATTATTGTATTACATAGCACATATTAGTAAAATTACAAAAAGGGTTAAAAATATAAAGTTAACTTCTTTTTTAGAGACTATTCTAGATAAGCCTATTATTACAATATTGTTACTAACCTTTGTTTTTACATTGCAATCTGCACATATAGATTCAATAAGTTTAAAAAATGATTATTAAGAATTTCATTATAATTTAATACTAAATAATGCTCAAGATAAGAATAATTATATATTAGTAGCATCAAGAAGTAATTATTAGATATATATAAAATAAAGAGATTTTAATACTTCCTATTAATAATATTGTTTCAATACAAAAAGTCAGAAATAAAACTTCTAAAGATATCCGTGATTAGGACTGGAAACTATTTTTAGAAACACCTATATTAAAAAGTATTAAATTATTGATGAATAAAAGTAGAACACTTTATGAAGATATCTCCAGATAACCAAGATTGATATGAGAACTAATCTAATAAAAAAGGTGAATGTAAAATAAAACTAAATAAAGACTAATATGATACTACATTTTCTATTTTTTAATGTTAAGGATGGATACTTTTTTAGCTGTAAATGAAGATAAAGAGATGATATGCAATAACTTTTACCAAGTATAACTAATGCTAAAAAATAAATCTAATTACAATATGACTATATTAAACCATACAATACCTATATTTAATAATAAAGAAGACTACAGTTAAATTTGAAAAAGAACATAATAAATTTTAAAAATAATTATATAAGTAGGACTAAACAATGTTACACAGAAAGAATAAGATGAAACATCTCCATATAAAAAAGAAATGAGACAAATGGAAGAAGTTTTGGTAATAGTCTATGTAATTTAAATATAATGAAAAGATAGAATAAGAGGTAGAAATTAATAATTTTAATAGGACAAAATATGTCCATCTCTTAATATATACTTCTGTAATATAAAAAACAAAACCTCAAAAAGGTAATAAATGGAATCAAATCAAACAACAAGAGTATTAGACCTTTTAAAAAGATTTAACAACAATGAAACAGTATGTATCGATAAAATTATAGAAGAAGCATCTTGTGATGCTCAAGATCATATTCCAAATATATGGCTAAACTCTAAAAACAAACCAGTAGCTGATAAAACTATTAGAAGAGTTTTAGATGTTCTAAAACCATACTTTAACTTTGAACTAATTCGTGGTGGTAAAGGTGAGAAAGGTTGCTATAAAGCAGTAACAAAACAAGCCTTTGACAATTTTATGAATCCTGAAACCTTGTCACTTATGGCACTTACTTTTAGCATGGCTAGCAAAAGTGAACTTTTTGAGAATTTTGATTTAGATGATAATGATAGAAAAATTATTGAAAAAGAGTTGAAAAATGTAAGTAAAGTCTATGAATTTAAAAATAAACCATTTGAAACAACAAAATCTGATAAAAATATTTTGAAAGTTTTAGAGCATAGTATAAAGTTTGGTAAATGTATTATTATTGAATATCCAGAAGATGGAAATATGATTAAAATAGAAGTTAAACCATATAGAATAGTTTTTATGAATGAAAATTTCTATTTAGCTTGTGAAGTTGAACATGAAGATTATATGTTAACTATGTATAGAATATCTAAAATAAATACAATAGAAGAGACAAAAAGAACTTTTCAAAAAAATAGAGAATTAAGTGAATTTATAAAAGATATTCAAACACCATTTGCCGCTTATGTACCTGATTATAAAAAATTTTTAAAAGATGTTTTACTTGAAGTAGATAGTAGCAAAGCAAGTTTCTTTAAAGCAAAAAAGCACCTAAAATCTCAAGACATTATTGAAGAAAAAGAAAATGGCAATATCATTGTTAACTTCAAAGTTACACAAGAGAGGGAAGTAGAATCACTCATAAAAAGTTGGTTGCCATATATAAAAGTAATAAAACCAATCTCATTAAAAGAGAAAATTAAAAATGAATTAAAGGAATACCTAAAACAATGAGAACGTTAATAATTTTATTCCTAACAGCAGTAATAGCCCTATCATCAAATTTACCAACAAACTCTATAGTTAAACTTCATACATCAGCTTCAAGTTCAAACTATAAATACCCTTGGCAAACAAGTAAAATACTAAGATATACAGGTTCAGGTGCGATAATTGATGGTAATAAAATATTAACATCAGCACATGTTGTAAGTGGAGCTAGATTTTTGGAAGTCCAAAAAGAGAATAATCCTAAGAAATATATTGCAAATGTGAAATATATATCTCATCAAGCAGATTTAGCAATTGTAGAAGTTGAAGATAAAACATTTTTTGATGATACAAAACCTTTAAAATTTAATTCAAAAGTAAAACCTAGAGATGAAGTTACAGTATTAGGCTATCCAGTAGGTGGTCAAACTATTTCAACTACAACGGGTATTATTTCAAGAATTGAATATATTAGCTATGTATGGAGTAGTGAATATCTTTTAGCAATTCAAGTTGATGCAGCGATTAATAGTGGGAATAGTGGTGGTCCCGCAATTGATAAAGATGGTAATATTATAGGTATTGCTATGATGACTTTAAAAAATACTAATAATATCTCTTATATTGTTCCCTCTATTATTATAAATACATTTTTAAAAGATATTGAAGATGGAAACGTTGATGGTTTTGGAGAAGATGGATTATCAATTAATTATATTAGAAACGATAGTGTTAAAGAATACTATGGATTAAAAGATGATAAAGGTGTTTTAATCACAAAATTAGAATATGGAGTAAAGAACTTCAAAGAAAACGATATTTTACTTGAAATTGATGGAAAAACAATAGCAAATGATGGAACTATTGATTCACAATTTGGAAGAGTAAATACTACACTACTTATGCATGAAAAACAAATAGGTGATACTATTGAAGTAAAAGTACTAAGAGATAAAAAGATTATCTCATTTACGCATACTATAAAAAGATTATCTCCTCTTATAAAAAAAGAATTTGCAAAAGAAGCTAGATATTTTATATTTGGTGGATTAGCATTTACTCCACTTACAAAAAACTATATGTCTGCTATATCAAATAAAGCAAGTGGAATTGATATGCTTTTTTATAATAAGGGTAAAACAAAAGAGTTTACAGAAGCAGTTATTTGGATGCAAGATATATTTCCTCATAAAGTAAATAGAGGATATAGATCTGCTGCTTATGTTGTTAATACTGTAAATAATATAAAAGTTAAGAACTTTAATCATTTCATATCTTTGATTGATAATCTAAATACTAAGTTTGTAGTAATAGAGACTATTGAGAAACAAAAAGTCATTTTAAATGTAAAAGATGCAAGAGATAGTTTTAATGATTTAAAGAAAATATATTATTTGAATAGTGATAGGAGAATAAAATGAAAAGTGATCATTTAATAGATAATTCAAACGATTTAAATTGGTTTGAAGATATTTGTAAATGGGCTAATAAATATGATTTAGATCATGAAGAGTTTCCAAGAGATAAAACCTTACTAGAAAATATGATTCAACTTGAAATTTGCAATGAAAACATAATTGAAATTCCACCCCAAATAGAACATTTATCAAAACTACTTGTGCTTATGACTTGCGATAACAATATAAAAGAGATACCTAAAGAGCTTTTTAATTTAAAATCACTATGTATGGTGAGTTTTTCAAATAACAAAATATCAAAAATTCCCGATGAGATAGAGCATGTAAATATATTCTATTTAGATATATCAAATAATCCAATCGAAGAACTACCACTAGTAATCTATAAGAAAAAAAGAATAAGTACTTTATTTTTACACAATACAAATATT
>NZ_WFKJ01000043.1 GCF_009208075.1 Poseidonibacter ostreae
TTATGCTCACCTATAATTTTAGACGACTGTTGAATCTAATTGGTATTACACTGTTTCAAAAGCTGATAAAAGCCAGTAAAAGTGGCAATATTGAAAGTATAAAACAAGAGATAGCAGAGTATATTACAGTTCTACACTTTTTTAAAGCTTTATTTCGTCAAAAAATGTGTTTATACATCTGAATATTGAAAAATCTTTCTTAAGCTTGATTCTTTTACTTATATAGGGTTAGTTCTTTCACAGTCTCTACAGGTTGTTGAACTTGTTATTTTAACTTAGATACTTTTAAATTCTAAGTATAAATGTATGTTATTACTGCAAACTTACCAATTCCAATATAAAAAAATTGCCAAGTTTGATATAGTGTTTTATCTTCAGCATAACCAAATATCTTGCGTAAGTTCACTCCCAGAATGATTCTCCTTAGGGTGATAATATGCTTCATATTTATGATTTTACTTAGTATTCATCACTTATTTAGTTCCAGGCCAATAGACAACAGTGTTGAGTTGTTTATTAGGTACTCTTTTTCCCCATTACATTTTTCTTTTTTTATTTATACACTTCAAATACACTGTCAAGGTATATACTTTCCAAAATAAAAGGAGTAATGATGACTAAGGAAAAAGTAAATCACAAAAATATATTTATTCTATGTTGTATTGCATTATCTGTTACAGCTATGACTTTTGCAATTAGAGCAGGAATATTAGGAGAATTAGGTGCCAATTTTGGTTTAAGTAGTACGGAACTTGGTTGGATTAATTCAATGGCTTTCTTAGGGTTTCCAATTGCGACAATATTTGGAGGTTTTTTTTATAATACTTTAGGTGCTAAAAAACTAATTACATTAGCTTTCTTTTCTCACTTATTAGGTTTAGGTTTAACTATAGTTGCAGGTGATTTCTGGGGCTTATTTATTTCAAGTTTATTTGTAGGCTTTGCAAATGGTTCAGTTGAAGCAGCTTGTAATCCACTTATTGCAGATAGCTATACAAAGAATAAAAGTACTATGTTAAATAAATTTCATGTTTGGTTCCCTGCAGGTATTGTTATAGGTGCTTTAGTTTCTAAATTTATGACTGATGCGGGATTAGGTTGGCAAATACAAATTGCATTTATGCTTATACCAACATTGATATACGGAATGATGATATTTAAAAGTGCATTTCCAACTTTTGAAAGAGAAGAGAAATCGACAACGAATAATTTTAAAGCTCTTTTTAGTCCATTATTTATATTTATGATTATTTGTATGACTTTAACAGCTACAACAGAGTTAGCAACGGGTCAATGGATTAATACAATTCTAGAGGCTTCAGGCGCATCACCAATGCTTGCTTTAGCAATGATTACAGGACTAATGGCAGTGTTAAGATACTTTGCCGGTCCAGTTATTAATAAATTTAATACTACTGGTGTATTATTATTCTCTGCGATTTTTGCAACAATAGGTTTATACCTATTAAGTGTAACAACTGGAACAATGACATACTTATCTGCAATCATTTTTGCAATAGGAATTACATACTTCTGGCCAACTATGTTAGGTTTTGTTGCTGAAAACAATCATGAAACAGGAGCCCTTGGTTTATCAATGATGGGTGGAGCTGGTATGTTTGCAGTTAGTATGTGGAATCCAGTTGTAGGTGGATGGATTGATAAGGCTAAAGAAAAAGCATTATCAGCAGTAACTGAAGGAGTAGATCCTGATTTAATTGCAGGACAAGCTGTATTGTCAACACTTACAACATTCCCAATAATTTTAATCTTTGCATTTGGTGGTTTATATTTCTATATGAGAAATAGAAATGCTAATAAACAAGAGAATACAAAAGAAGAAATTGAAACACAAATAAATTAAAGTAGTTTACCTATTTTAATAAAAAAGATTACGGATATTTATTCGTAATCTTTTCTCATCAAAAGAACCCAAAAGGTTTGAGTATGAACATCCTTATGATTTTTGAAACAAAACTTTTTCTGGCTCTTCAAAAATAAAAATAGTTCATACTCAAACCTTTTGGGTTTACCAATAAAAAATTAAAAGGAATTATATGAATTTTGATACAGCAGATTTATGCGATGATAATAAAAATAAAAAAATACAAGTACTGTCTTCAGATTACAAAAACTATGGAGGAAGAAAGAATTGCTCTGGAAAAATTGTAACAATTAAATTAGATAAAAGTAATTGGCGACTGCTAGAACTTCTTAGAGATGAAGAAGGAGAAGGAAGAGTTGTAGTTGTTGAAAATGCAAAATATTTTTATGGTGTTGTGGGAGATAAACTAATGGCATTTGCTAAGAATAACAATTGGTCAGGAATAATACTAAACGGATATGTAAGAGATATAGCATACACAAAAGATATAGATGTATCACTTTATGCTATTGGTACTTGTCCCTTAAGAAATTTTGAGAAAACAAATTCTTCAAGGGCTGTTCAACTTAGTTTTGGAGGAGTGACATTTAACGATGGAGATTATATTTATGCAGATGCTGACGGCGTAATTATATGTAATGATAAATTAATATAAAAACAAACAAAAGATATAAGTTTTAAGATTTAAACTTATATCCTTCATTTACTATATTCTCTATAATATCTTCAGGAATTTTCTTTCTAAGGTCTTTAATAAATACTTTTACAGCATTAAACGTCATGAATTTATCACCCCAAATATATTCTTGAATCATATCATAAGTAACTATTTTATTTTTATTTTCAAATAAAAACTTTAAAAAGTGTTTTTCTCTTTTTCTAAGACGTATTGTTTTTTCACCATAAAGTAGTTGATTGTCTTCTAAATCAAGATATAACTCTTCTGTTAATTGTAAACTTTTATTCATATCTTTAAAAAGTGCACTTCTAATTGCTTTTGCAAGTTTTTCGTACGTGGCAGGTTTTAAAATATAGTGATCAATCTTGTCATTAATAAGCTCAAGCAAATATTCTTCTTTTGAATAAGCACTTAGCATAATAATTGGGGTATCTAAAGAAATTTTTCTTATCTTTTTTACAAGTTCAATACCATTACCATCATTCATTTCGATATCTAAAATACATAAATCTGGTTTCTTCTCAATAAAAAGTTCATAGCCATCGTAACCACAATCTGCTTCATATACATTTTTAAAATATAATCCTAATGTATTTGCCACTCTTTTTCTAATTTTATCATCATCTTCTACTATTAGTACGTTTAAATTCTTAACTTTCTTTGCTAATTCTTTCATATCAAACCTCTCCTATTTCTATTTTGAAAACTGCCCCATTATCATCATTACTAACACTTAAACTTCCATTCATATGTTTCTCAATGATCATCTTGCTCATATAAAGTCCAAGTCCTGTTCCTAGAGATTTCTTAGTTGAAAAATAGGGTTCAAAAATCCTTTCCATATTTTCCATTTTGATTCCTCCAGCATTATCTTTTACAATTACTACCGAGTTATCATCTATGACATCTATTATTAAGTCTACTGTTTTATTTTCTATTTCTTTTGAGATTAATTCATCTTTTGCATTGATAAATAAGTTTAATATTACTTGCGAATACTCTCTTCTATATCCGCTTATTTCTTTATCTTCCAATATCTTAAACACAAGATCAATTTCTTCATTTACATAAGTATCTTTAATTAAAGCTTTAGCATCTTCACAAGCTTTCGAAATGTAGAAATATTCTTTTTCCTTCTCTGGCCTAAAAAACTTTTTAAAATCTTCTATTGTCAAAGACATATGTTCCAAGATTACTGTAGCCTCGCTTAGTGAGCTATTAATATATTTTTTTTTAGCTTTTTTACATTCTATTAATGCTTGAAGTTCCATTATAATTCCAGCTAACTGACTAAGAGGTTGTCTCCATTGATGGGAAATCATATTAATTAGAGTTCCCATTCTCGCAAGTCTTGATTGATGAAGCATTGCCCTATCTTTTTCTTTTGCCTCTGTTATTGCTATTTCAATTTTTTTATTTAAATTTAAATTTAAGACATTTAATTCATCTTCTCTACTTTTTACTCTTTTTTGATAATTACTAAATGTCAAATTAATTTTTCTTGAAATTTCAACTGCAATATATGATGAAATTAATATAAGCAATAAGGAGATAATAGTAATAGTTCTTATATAATCTAATATAGTAGTTTCAAGTTGTTCTTTTTTTTGAGTTATAACTTTTTGAATATCATCAGCATAAACTCCTGCACATAAAACCCAATTCCATTCTTTATATAACTTAACAAAAGTTCTTTTTTGTATTCTTTTTGTTTTATATGGCTTGTGCCAGACATATCTAACAAATGTACCTTTTGGATTTTTTATTGCTGCTTTTACAAATTTTTGTATTAACTCTGGATCATCACCATCTTGCATGAATGTATCATCTTGTCCTATTTCTTCTTGTCGAAAAGGATGTGATAATAAAATATTTGTATTTGAATATATGAAAAAGTAATTATCATCACCAAATCTTAGATTTTCAAGCCATCGAGCAACTGTATTTTTTAAAATATCAATATCATTAAATACATCTCTTTTAATTGCTATAATGATATTCTCGTCTTTAAAATATTGAAAATAATAAAGATTTGTTTGTTCTTTTAGAATCGAGTAGACCTTTTTCTTTTTTATATCATTGAATATAGATGTGATTTCAGTTTTATTAAAAAAAACATCTTTATTTTTAATTAACAAATCTTTATTTATATCATATATGATGAAATCACTATCAAGACTTGAACTTTGTTCTATTACCTTTAAATATTCATCTTCTTTCAAATTTTTATTTTTAATTACTTTATAAAAAGTTTTCATTTTATCTGAAAGATTATCCTTAACAATATTTATAGTATTTTCTTTATGAAACTTTATATATTTATATATATGTTCAATTTCCTCTTGAAGTAAGGTTTTTTGATCTGATATGTAATCCTTCTCAATGTTTACAACTTCTCTTTCTAAGTGATTTTCTTGAATAAGAATTAATGAATATAAAATCATCGTAGACAAAATTAAAATAGTAACTATTGGTGCGAAGATAATTAGTTTTGGTATATTTTTTTCTGAAAACATTATTTATTCCTATTACTTTACTTTAATAATATAACAGTAATTTTAGCATATAAAAGCTTTTTTTGAATATAAAGAATGATTTCTTAGAAAAGACACTTCAAATACATTCTCCTAGGTTAAAATTTTAAATAATAAAAAAAGGATATAAAATGAAAAAAACAATCTTATTAACATTAGCGGGATTAGTTCTTACATCAAGTGCAATAGCTGCACCTGATAAATTAAGAGTAGTAGGTTCATTTAGCAGTCTTACTATGTATAGTGAATTTGAAAAACCATATTGGAAAAAAGAAATTAGAAATGAATTTCCAAAAATCAAAGCTAGAGTAACAAGTCTTGGTCAAGTAAAGCTAAAAGGTGCCGCACTTTATAGACAGTTAGGAAAAGGAACTTTTGATGTAGTTTCAACAATTGGTGGATATATAGTATCTGATTCACAAGCCATAGCAGGACTTGATTTACCAGCTATCGCTCAAAATATTACAGTAGCAAGAAATGTTGTAGATGCATATAAACCTACAATAGAAAAAACTTTGAAAAAAGATTTCAATTCAAAACTTTTAGGAATAATGCCTTACCCTGCACAAATCTTATTTTGTAAAGATGAAATATCATCATTAGAAGATTTAAAAGGGAAAAGAGTAAGGGCTGGATCATGGACTGTTGCTGAGTTCCTTGATGGAGTTGGAGCTACAGGAATTACTATGCAATATGGAGAAATAGCACAGGCATTACAAAGAGGTGTTCTTGATTGTGCAATTGCTGGAGGTATTCCAGGATATGCAGCAGGATGGGGAGCTATTGCAAACCACCTTTACCCTATTCCTGTAGGTGGATGGGCTTATGTTCTTACTGCTATGAATATGGAAACGTGGAATAAGTTCTCAAAAGAAGAACAAGAGAAACTATTAACTTCATATAATACTAAAGTTATAGAACCTGTTTGGAAAAAAACTGACTTTGAATCAAAAGAAGGTGTTAAATGTCTTACTGGACAAGATTGTTCATTTGGAAAGACTTATAATATGAAACTTGTAAACTTTAAAGAAAAAGATTTAGATTTATCAAGAAAAGTTTTAACTGAAAATGTATTACCAAAATGGGCAAGTAAAGTATCTCCTGAAATTGTAACTGAGTGGAACAATACAGTAGGAAAAGTAGTTGATTTAAAAGCTATTGCAGAATAAGAAGTCTAGTATGACAAATTACTTAGAGAAAAGCTCAAAATATATTATTTATGTTTGTGGTCTCCTACTATTTCTTTGCGCCTTTTTTACGGGCGTAGAGGTTTTATTAAGAAAATTCTTTCTTATTTCCTTAGGTGGTGTTGATGAAATATCATCTTATGTTTTAGGAATTTGTATTTCATGGTCAATAGCCTATGTACTATTTGAGAAAATGCATATTAGAATAGATATTTTATATCATAAAATTTCGAAAAAAGCTCAATATATTTTAGATTTAATATCTATGCTTTCAACTTTTGTTTTTATTAGTCTAATTTCATTTTTTGCTTTTGATGTATTTTTAAGTTCTTTTGAAAAGAATTCTTTAGCTAATACTCCTTTAGGAACTCCCTTATGGATACCTCAATTACTATGGGCAAGTGGCTTTATCTTTTTTTTAATTGTAATCATAATTTTAATATATAAATGTCTGCAGAATATTTTTTCAGAAAGAAAGAATGATATAGCAGTTATAAAAAAGGATATTTTATGACAGTAATAATAGTATCTTTAGTTGTATTATTAGGTTTATTAGTATTATCTGTACCTGTTGCTTCATCAATTGCAGGAGTTGCAATAATCGTTGGTTTTTTCTTTTCTGATTATCCTATTTTTGGATCAATTGGAGAAATCACGTGGACAACAAGTACAGAATATATACTTTTATCAATTCCTTTCTTTGTATTATTAGGTGAATTATTACTGCATTCAGGAATCGCAAAAAAGATTTATTTTGCACTTAATGTTTGGTTATCTTGGCTTCCAGGTGGTTTAATGCACTCAAATATAGCAGCATCTACATTTTTCTCATCAATATCAGGTTCCTCAGTAGCCACTGCCGCAACTATTACAACAGTTGCAATGCCTCAAGGTGAAAAATATGGATATAACGCAGGATTATTTGCAGGGTCAATCGCAGCAGGTGGAACTTTAGGTATATTAATTCCTCCTTCTTTAAACCTAATTATCTATGGGTTTTTAACAAATACCTCTATTCCTGAATTGTTTATTGCAGGATTAGTACCAGGTGTTTTATTAGCTTTACTATTTATGTTTTTTATATTTTTACACTCAATATATACAAAAGGTGTAGAAAAAGAAGTAGAAAAGTATTCTTGGAAGGAAAAACTTTCTGAACTGAAAAACCTTTTACCTGTAGTATTTTTATTTATGGTTATTATGGGTTCAATTTATTCAGGACTGGCAACTCCCACTGAAAGTGCAGCACTTGGAGTTATAGGAACATTAATAATTATATACTTTTCTAAAATGTTAAATAAAGAAGTTATCATAAAATCAGTTGAAGGAACTTTAAAAACAACTGGAATGATTATGTTAATTATAGTTGCAGCAAACTTCTTAAACTTTGTACTTATGTCAGTAGGTTTAATTGATGAAATTGAGTATTTAATTGAAGATTTAAATGTTTCAAAATATATGCTTTTATTTATAGTAACTATAGTTTTTATCATTTTGGGATTATTTATTGAAACACTATCTTTAATGGTAATTACAATTCCAGTTATCACACCAGTCATGATTTCTATGGGCTTTGATAGTGTATGGTTAGGAATTTATTTAATCATATTAATTGAAATGGCACTAATTACTCCACCCGTAGGGCTTAACTTGTACGTAGTTCAAAGTATTAGAAAAAAAGGAACTATAGTAGAAGTAATGAAAGGATGTATTCCTTTCGTATTAATTATGTTATTAATGGCATTTTTACTAATTATATTCCCTCAAATCACACTTTATTTAGTACAGTTTGTATAAAAAAGAGGTCAATTTGACCTCTTTTATCTTTTTATAAAAAGTACACCTCGATAACATTTCCTATAGTTATACTTTTATATCTTAAAAATTAAAAGGAGGAAAAATCATGATAAAAAGAATTACAGAAGAAAAATCTGGATTAAACAATTTAACACCAGAAGAAAGACTTAAATCATTAGATTTAGAACTACCAGCTGTAGCAGGTTCAGTAGGGAACTATGCTCCATGGGTTGAAGTTAATGGAATGATATATACATCTGGTCAATTACCTTGGATTGATGGAGATATGAAATATTCAGGAAAACTAGGTGATAAATTAACTGTAGAAGATGGCTATGAATCATTTAAAATCTCAGCACTAAATGCAATTGCACAATTAAAAGATGCAGTAGGAGAATTATCTCGAATAAAAAGAATTGTAAGACTTGAAGGTTCGGTACAAGCAACAGCAGATTTTACAGATCAACCAAATGCACTTGATGGAGCATCAGAATTAGTAAATTATGTATTTGGAGATAAAGGACGTCATTCTCGTATGGTTTACACAGACCCGGGCATGTGTTTAGATTGTACTACATTAGTCGTATTATGGGCTGAAATAGAAAAAGAAAAGGAACTTACATGAAAATAAATTTTGATCACATTTCGTTGAGAGCTAAAAACCCATCTGAAATGAAAAATTTTCTAATTGAATTATTAGATTTTGAAATAGGCTTTAGACCAGACTTCCCTTTTGAGGGGTATTGGTTATATTCAGGGAAAAAAGATGTAGTTCATATTTTTAATGAACAAGCAACTTTTTATAAAAAAGGTTTAATTAAAGAAAATATTGAAGAAGAATCTACTGGAAAAAATATTGTAAATCATGTATGTTTTTATAGTGATGATTATGAAGAATTAATGGCACGAATTAGAAAAATGAATTTAGATTATTCTATAAACCTTGTACCAGATTGTTCTATCGAACAAATATTTATTAATGCACCTGAAAATCTTATTTTAGAGATTCAAGCAATTCCCAAAGATAAAAAGGAATAAAAATGGCAATTGGAAAACTTATTAATAGTAAAAAAGAATTTATTCAAAATGCAATAGAACAAAAAGGTAAAAAAGAAAAGATAGTTTTAGGGATTACTGATTTATCTTTTCATAGGGTAACAGGAGCTTTAGTAACTTATGTTCTCGAACAAATGGGATTTGAAGTTGAAAGAAAATATGCCTTACATGAAGAAAACTTTAGAAGATTAAAGAATATGGAAATTGATATGCTCTCTTCTGCATGGATACCTTCAAGTCATGGTGTTTATAAAGAAAATGTTGAAAAAGAGATAAAAATAGTTGAATTAGGTTTGCATTATAAACCATATGCTTTGTGGGGCGTTCCTTCTTACGTTCCCAAAGATGAACTAAATCAAATCTCAGATTTACTAAAACCAGAAATATCAAAAAAAATGATTAAACAAATCCAAGGTATTGGTCCAGGTGCAGGTATTACAAGATTCTCAATAAAAATGATGGATGAGTACTTTTTAAATGCTGAAGGGTATACATTTAAAACAGGAACTCAGGATGATTGTGTGAAAGCTTTTGAGGATGCAGTTTCTAAAAAAGAGTGGGTGATAGTACCTCTTTGGCAACCACAATTTTTACATAACAATTATGATATTAGAGAATTAGAAGAACCTAAAGGTCTATTAGGAATAGTTGATAGAGCAGTATTATTATGTTCAGAGAATAAGTTAAATAAGATTCTAAGTACAGAACAAATTAATATTCTAAATAACATAGTTTTATCAAATGAAATAGTTTCAGAACTTGATTATTATCATTGTGTAGAAGGATTAAGTGAAGATGAAGCAGTAAAAAAATGGATTTTAAAATAAAGGATAGAAAATGAATAAAATAGAAAAAAGACTACAAGAACTAAATATTGTTCTTCCTGAAGCAAAGCCAGGAGTTGGAGCATATAAATCATGGGCAATATTCTCTGATAATATTGTTTGTACATCAGGTCAACTTCCTTGGGAGGGTGACAAATTAGTTTATACAGGAACTTTAGGAAAAGATGTTGATATTAAAACGGGATATGATTGTGCAAGATTATGTACTATTCATGCAATTGCCCAATTAAAAGAAGCAACTAATGGAGACTTAACAAAGGTAAAACAAATAATTAGAGTTGAAGGAAATGTTCAAACGGCACCAGATTTTTATAACCATGCAGAAGTTTTAAATGGAGCGAGTGAATTATTAAATGAAGTATTTGGGGATATTGGAATCCATACAAGAACAGCACAAGGGATGAGCTCTTCTCCACTTAATTCTCCTACACTAATCTATCTTTTCGCAGAAATTGAAAAATAGGTTAATTATATATGCAAACAACAATTGAAACTGTAGATACTGTAGCTCATCTAATTCAATTATCAGTAGCTCCAGTTTTTTTAATAGCAGGAGTAGCTGGACTACTTAATGTTTTTACAGGAAGAATGGCTAGAATTGTTGACAGACTTGAAAAAGTTGATAGCTATATTGCAAATCAAAAAACCATAGAGGATAGAGAAAAAGCAGAGGAAAAACTTTTCCAAAGAAGAATTTTTCTTACAAAAAGGCTACAAAATATTAACTATTCTATTTTTTTTAGTACAACTACTGGATTGTTAATTGCAATGGTAATTGTAACAATGTTTCTAAGTACCTTATTTGCATTTAAAGATTCAATATTTATCTCATCTTTATTTATAATTGCCATGATTTCATTGATCTTATCACTTTTTCTTTTTTTACGTGAGATTCACTTTACTACCTCATTTATAAAAAATAAGAAAACAAGATTAAAAAGATAAATATAATAAAAATAGTTTACTGATTAAATCAATGCTACCAAAGTATTGATTTACTTAAATATTACTAACCAATCGATCCAATTTTTTTAACAACTTCAGATTCACAACATTTACTACCTTCTAAAACTTCACCATGATCTTTTACGTAAGTTATTCCCCAATGAAACATATCTTTAAATAGGGGTCTTAACTTTTTACCTGAATCAGTCAAAGAATAAACTACTTTAGTAGGAACCTCTGCAAATACTTCTCTATTTATAATATTCTTTAATTCTAATTCTTTTAACTTAATTGTTAATGTTTTTTGAGATACCTCTGGAATACATTGGTGTAAATCTTTGAATCTTTTATTCTCTGCAAGTAGATGCCAAATAATGAATAGTTTCCATTTATCGTTGAAGATATCAAGAGTTACTGCTACTGAACACTCATATTCTTTATCATTAATTTTGTACATTTAAATCCTTTATAAATGGAACCTTACCTTAAAATTCCTTAGTTTACTTTACTTACTGTAATAGATGTTTTCATAAATAAATATAACTTTTGAAAAGTTATATTTATTTATTTTTCAAAAAGAACATCTGTCCTAATTATATACTTAAGCCCTGAAAGAATTTTTTCAGAACTATGTAAACAATGTAAAGGATGAGAACCATGAGGAAAACATAGAACGCCACCTGCAGGTGTTCTAATATTTATTTTATTTGTATTTACAATATTTCTTGCCGGTTTGGAAGGATTATTCTTATCTGTCAAAAACTGCGTAGCTCCACCTTCAAAATCTTCACTTAAAAAAATCAAAAATGTCATTTGACTAAATCTGTCTGGATATGCATCTGCAATAATTTCTTTATTAATAACTGCACTTCCAGGCCAAGCTCCATCAGAGTGAACTTTAAAAAAATCTTCTTTTTTATATTTATAAAATCTAAATCGTTTATTTAGGCCTAAAGCTTTTTTACCATTAAAGAGAGAATGCTTATCAAACATAAAATCTTTTACCCTATTCCAAATAATATCATGTATTGTATCATCAATAACCCAAGTTAAACTATTGTTATGTCTTACACTTCTAGGTAAAGATACGGCAGCATCTTCCACGTATCCTAAGGTATCTGTTTGATTAATAAAACGTATACATTCTTCTTTAGATAATATATTTAATAGTTGAAAAGTACCTGGTAAATTATCAACCTCAATTCTTTTTATTTTTAAAGTTGTATCTTTTGACAAATTTACTTGATTTTCATTATTTGTAGCCCAAGTTGGTATTAAATTATTCTCTGCTCCTGATTCTCTTGCCACAACATAAAAATCTTTTTCTATTTTATTCATTTATAACTCCTTCTAAAATACCCAGTTAGAATAATTATACTATAAAGAATATTATATTACCTTACATTCAAAAAGTATCGTAAGGTATTTTTAAGTCCACTAGTGTTAATATTCCATTACTTACTTTTTTTGCTGTAAAGAGCAAAAAAGTAAGTAAGAAATAAAATTTAAAATTAATAGAAGGAAATTACATGACAAAGTTAACAATCGTTGCAAATATTATTGCAAAAGCTGACAAAGTAGAAATGGTAAAAACTGAGCTTTTAAAACTTATTGATATCACAAGATCTGAAGAAGGTTGTATAAATTACGATTTACACCAAGATAGCGAAAATAAAGCTCATTTTTTATTTTATGAAAACTGGGAATCTAGAGAATTATGGCAAATACATATGGGCAATAAACATTTAGCAGATTATATGGTAGCAACTGAGGGTGCTGTAGAACAATTTATTTTAAATGAAATGTCTCAAATAGAATAATAAATAAAAGGAAAACAATGATAAAAATTAATAGATATTTACTAAGTACTTTTTTGACATTTGCAACTTTTGCATCTGCAAACAATATTAAAATGGTAGAAACAGTAGCAACTTTTGAGAATATTAGACCAGCTAATATGGCAATTTCAAAAAATGGAAGAATGTTTGTAACCGGACATCCTATTGTTAATTCAACTAAAAAAGTTATAGAGGTTTCTGCTATTGGTACAAAAAATGTTTATCCAAATGTAAAATATTCTGATTCTACTAATGGTTATGACTCAATTATCAAAGCTACAATTGGTATAACTGTTGATAGTAAAGAAAATCTTTGGATTTTAGATATGGGAGCAAAGCAATTTGTAGTATGGAATATAAAAGAAAACAAATTAAATAAAATCATAAAAATTCCAGAAAATGTACTTACTAAAACATCTTTCCTACAAGATTTTGCACTTGATGAAAAAAGAAATAGAGTAATAATTGCAGATATGACTCAAGGTGATTTAAAGAGTGCTCCAATTCCTGCATTTGTTGTTATTAATACACTTTCAGGAAAAGCTTCAAGAATAGCACAGTCTCATCCTTCTATGATGCCTGATTTTGAAGGCGGATTTGCTTTAAATCCTATTGCTATTGATCCTACTTTTGAGTGGGTATATTATGGTGCATTAAATGGTAAAAAAGTTTTTAGAGTTCCTGCTCGAAATTTTGATAATGAAAAAAAATTAATAAAAAATATAGAAGAATATGCTCCAAAATCATATAGTGACGGAATAAAAGTAGATAAAAACCAAAATGTTTATATTACAGATATTGAAAAGCAAGCAATTGGTGTATCGAATAAAGATGGATATAAAATAATTGCAACTCTTCCAAAAGGTCAATCTTGGCCAGATGGTGTAGAAATAAAAGACGGTTATGTTTATGGAGTTATTAATCAACTAAATAGAACTCCTGCACTTAATAATGGCAAAGATGATACCCAAGGTTCATTTTTAATAGTAAAAACTCCATTGATAAAATAGATTAGTATTAAAAAAAGGAAATGAAATGAAATTAAGTAAAATATTAATAGGTTCAATTTTGGCTGTACTAACTTTTGCATCAGCAAATAGTCTTAATGATGTAAAAGAAACAGAAGTTTTTGCGAAATTTGAAAAACAAAGACCTGGAAACTTTGTTATTTCAAAAGACGGTAGACTTTTTGCAACAAATACACCTTTAATTAATCCTGAGACAAAAGTATTTGAATTATCAGCTATGGGTACTGCTAAACCTTATCCAAATGATGAATTCTCGCATGGTAAAGATTCAATTATTAAAGCCACTATTGGAATTAGAATTGATGCTAATAATAATCTGTGGGTATTGGATTTAGGTGCAAGACAATTTATTGTATGGAATATAGAAGAAAATAAAATAAATAAAATTATAAAGATTCCAGCAGACGTAACCACTTCAACTTCATTTTTACAAGATTTTGTTTTAGATGAAAAAAGAAATAGGGTAATTATTGCTGATATGACTCAAGGTGATTTGCAAAGTGCTCCAACTCCTGCATTTGTTGTTATAGATATGGATACTGGTAAAGCTTCAAGAGTAGCTCAAAACCACCCATCTATGATGCCTGAAATTGAAGGAGGATTTGCCTTAAACCCCATCGCAATTGATCCTAATTTTGAATGGCTTTATTTTGGAGCAATGCATTCAAAAAAAGTTTATAGAGTAAAAGCTTCATTTTTTGATAATGAGAAAGAAGTAGCAAAGAATATTAAATACTATGCGCCAAAATCATATAGTGATGGAATGACTGTAGATAAAGGTCAAAATTTATATATAACGGATGTTATAAATAATGCTATTGGTTTTTCAAACGATAAAGATGGGTATAAAATAATTGCAAAAGTACCAAAAGGAAGTTCTTGGCCAGATGGTTTAGTTATAAATGAAAAAGATGGATATCTTTATGGAACTGTTGATCAGTTAAATAGAACAGCTGCTTTAAGTCCTGACAAAAAAGATGAGAGTACTGCTCCTTTTTTAATTGTTAGAACAGAGCTAATTAAATAATGAAAGGAAAATCAATGAAAGCTGTAGGATTTAAAAAATCACTTAAAATAGAAGAAAATGAAAGTTTAATTGAAATTGAAAAAGAAATACCAAAGGCAGAAGGTTTTGATATTGTAGTTAAAGTAAATGCAATATCAGTTAATCCTGCAGATACTAAAATAAGAATTAGAACAGCTCCTGATAAAATATTAGATACTCCAAAAATCATGGGATATGATGCAGTTGGTATTATTGAAGAGATTGGAGAAAAAGTAACAAACTTTAATATTGGTGATAGGGTCTTTTATGCAGGTGATGTAACAAGAGATGGTTCAAATGCAGAATTCCAATCGGTTGATTCAAGAATAGTAGCTTTGGCTCCTGTTAGTTTAAGTGATGCTCAAGCAGCAGTACTTCCTCTAACATCTCTAACAGGATACGAAGCTTTATTTGATAGATTGAGAATTAATCCACATGAAAAGAAAACTATCTTAATCATTGGAGGAGCAGGAGGAGTTGGTTCAATCACAACTCAAATAGCTAAACAGTTAACAAATTTAACAGTTATTGCAACGGCTTCAAGAGAAGAAACTATCCAATGGTGTAAAGACATGGGCGCAGACCATGTAGTAAACCATAAAGATTTAGTTAATTCAGTTAATGAAGCTGGATTTGATACTGTTGATTATATTTTCAATGTAGCGGATACAAAAGGACATTGGGATTCAATGGTTGAACTGATTGCACCTCAAGGAATGATATCTTCAGTTGTTGAATTTGAAGGTGGCATTGATTTAAGTAAATTACAAGCTAAAGCAGCTGGATTTATATGGGAACTAATGTTTACAAGGTCTTTATTTAATACAAAAGATATGCATAGACAAGGTGAAATTTTATCAGATATAGCTAATTTAGTTGATTGTGGAAGAATAAAAACAACTTTAACTCAAACACTAAATGGTTTTTCTGTAGAGATATTAAAAGAAGCTCATAAAAGAGTTGAATCAAGTACTTCAATAGGTAAATTAGCTATTGATTATTCAAAATAAATAAATAAAAAACAAAGGATAAAAAATGGCAAAATTAACAATTGTTGCAAATATTATTGCAAAAGCTGACAAAGTAGAAATGGTAAAAACTGAGCTTTTAAAACTTATTGATATCACAAGATCAGAAGAAGGTTGTATTAACTACGACTTACATCAAGATAATGAGAATGAAGCTCATTTTTTATTTTATGAAAACTGGGAATCTAGAGAATTATGGCAAATACATATGGGCAATAAACATTTAGCCGATTATATGGTGTCAACTGAGGGTGCTGTAGAAGAATTCATCTTAAATGAAATGTCACAAATAGCATAATTTTTTACTAGAGATGGGTGTAAATATGCCCATGTCTTTTTTTAGAATGGGAAAATATTTTATTATTCTAAAAAAAGAACAAAAGGACAAAGCATGAAGTTTACAGGAATAACATATAGACCACCACCAGAATCAAATACAATGTTACTTCAAGTAACTGCTGGATGTGCACACAATAATTGTACATATTGTTCTATGTATACAAATGTAAAATTTAAAGTAGAAAATATTGAGCAGATTGAAAAAGATTTACAAGAAGCAAAAAGAATTTATGAAGCTCAAAAAAGAATCTTTTTAGTAAATGGTGATGCCTTTGTTTTAAGTGCAAAAAAACTGAAGATTATTTCAAACAAAATTTTAGAATATTTCCCAATGATGGAAACTATTTCAATGTACTCTTCAATTAGAAATATTATGACTAAAACTGATGAAGAATTAAAAGAGCTAAGAGAAGATTATAAAATCAATGATTTATGGGTGGGAGTTGAAACAGGCGATGCTGATATTTTGAAATCTTTTAATAAAGGTTATACAATGGATGATACCTATACTCAACTACATAGATTAAATAAAGTGGGAATAGATTATAACTGTAAACTAATGCTTGGTACGGGTGGCACAGGAAAAGGAATAGAAGTTGCTAAAAAAACTGCAAAGCTTATTAATGAAACAAAACCTAAAATGGTTAGAGAAACTACACTTGGTTTTTTTGAAGGAACTCAGCTTTTAAGTGATGTTGATAATGGAGTATTTACTCCTGCATCAGAATTAGAGATTTTAGAAGAACAGAAAAAATTAATTGAATTAATTGACGTGGAAGATATACATTTTGCTAGTAATCATCATATAAATGCTGTGAGTGTGCAAGGTTATCTTCCTATTCAAAGACAAAGAATGATTGATTCAATTGATTACTTTATAAATATCTCTGATAAAAGTTTTTTAAATAGTGTATCTAAAAGACAAAGCGTATAAAGTAAAAGAAAAAATGATAAAATCAAACCTATAAACTCTTTATGTGTTTAATTAAAAATAGGACAATACTTTGACTAATATGAAAAATAGTTCTGATACTATTATCAATTTTGAAAATATTTATGTAAGTTATGATGTAAAACCCATACTTGAAAATATAAATCTTAAAATCAAAGAGAAAGAACATTGGGCTATATTAGGTTCAAATGGAAGTGGTAAATCTACGCTTATTAAACTTATATCAAATGATCTTTATCCAAATACTAAATATCATTTCAAAAAAGAGATATTTGGTAAAACTAGATGGAGTATCTTTGATCTTAAAAAGAATCTAGGAATTATTACTAATGATTTACATAACTACTTTGAAAAACAGGGGAGTTTTTTAACAGCTTACGAAGTGATTCTTAGTGGTTATTTTAGTAGCATTGGTGTTTTTAAACATCAAGACTTTAAACAAGAACAACATGCTAAAGCTTTAGAAGTTTTAGAGTTCCTTGAAATATTAGATATAAAAGATAAAAGAGTAGGGCACATGAGTACGGGTCAACTAAGACGTTGTATTATTGGACGTGCATTGGTTCATAATCCTAAAGCTTTTATATTAGATGAACCGACAGTTGGACTTGATATAAAAGCTCAAAGAAGTTTTATAAAAGTAATTCAAAAGCTCTCACAAAAAGCTTCAATTATATTGGTGACTCATCATATAGAAGAAATTTTTCCTGAGGTTTCACACGTAGCACTTGTTTATAATAAAACTATTTTTAAACAAGGAAGAAAAGAAAAAATACTCAGTTCTAAAAATTTATCAGAGATTTTTGAAATAGATATAAATCTTGAAGAAGAGAATGAAAAGTATTACATAAAAAGTATAATTTAACAATAGTTATTCTTCTAGGTTAAATATATTTATACTGTAATAGAAAACATTTCTAAATGTTTTCTATTATTTTTATAATAAAGTAATTTAGAATATAATAGCCGTCTTTCCTACTGCTTTACCACTTTCACTTAATTTATGAGCAGCTTTAAAGTTTTCTACACTAAAGCCATTAAAAGTTTTTGATAGTGTAGATTTGATTTTACTTTGATCTACTAATGAAGTAATCTCAGCTAAAATATCACTTTGTTTTTGGATATCTTTAGTGTTAAACATTGCTCTTGTGAACATAAATTCCCAAATAAAAGTAACTGATTTAGCTTTTAATTTATTTATATCAATAGGTTCTTCAGTATCAACAATTGAACAAATTTTACCTTGTGGAGCAATAAGTTCAGCCATAGAATCCCAATGGATGAAAGTATTAGCAACATTAAAAATATAATCTATACTTTCAAATCCAGCTTCATTAACTGAATTTACTAAATCTCTATGATTTACAACATGGTCTGCACCCATATCTTTACACCACTTTGTTGTTTCTTCTCTTGAAGCAGTTGCAATTACTGTTAAGTTAGTTGTTTGTTTTGCAATTTGTGTTGCAATTGATCCAACGCCACCAGCTCCTCCAATAATTAAAATAGTTTTATTTTCACTAGGATCTATATTCATTCTATCAAACATAGCTTCCCATGCAGTTAATGAAGTAAGAGGTAAAACAACTGCTTCTTCATCACTAATAGATGTAGGTGCAAGTGCAACTATTCTTGAATCAATTAGTTGGAACTGTGCATTTGAACCATTTTTAGTTACATCTCCTGCATAAAATACTTTATCTCCTTGCTTGAAGTTTGTAACTTTTGAACCAATACTTTCAATTACACCAATTCCATCATAACCTAAAATTTTTGGATCATCTAAAATAATATCTTTTGCTGAATTTACTCTAACTTTTGTATCAACAGGGTTCATTGATGCAGCAATTACTTTTACAACAATATCAAATTCACTTGATATTGGTTTTTCTGCTTTAAATTCAATTAAACTATTTTCCTCATCTATCTCATATGAAGTATTAAATCCTATTGCTCTCATTTTATTTCCTTTTTTTATTACATATTTTAAATCTTACTACTTTAAAATTTCAATAACAGTTAATTCTATAAATTAACTATCTTTACTATAAATAATTACGTCCCTTAAATTTGTAGATAAGAAAATTATCTATTACTTCTTTTCTTGATTTTTTTAAAAATACTTTTAAATCTTCTAATATTTCTTTTTTAATATCTAAATCTATTCCATTAAATGAAATTTTTGTTGAACCAGATTCTAAACAAGTAATATTTAAACCTCTATTTGAAAAATGGTTATAAGCTAATTCCGCAAATGGATGATATATCTGAATACTATTATTAGAAGTTTCAACTGGTAAAAATTCAAATCCTGAATAAGTGTTTTCTTTAAAATTTTTAACTATAGGTTTTCTATTCATCTTTTTATCCTTAACTTTTTTATTAAGTATAGTTAATATAAAAAAATAATTCTCTATCTCATATTTGATTTTTATTATCCCATATTGCTTTTTTACTTGCCCTCTGATATAATAATTAGTATGAAAAAAGACACAAAACATATCAGAGCTGATATTGTAAATCAATCATTAAACTATATTTATAAATATATTGATACTGATATTAAACTAGAAGAGTTAGCAAAATTAAATAGCGTTAGTAAATATCACTTTCATAGAATTTTTAAAGAAGAAACTGGAGAAAATCTTTTTGATAGAATAAGTACAATAAGACTTCAAAAGGCAGCAAATCTCTTAATTACAAATACTTATTCAACTATTAGTGAAATAGCAAACATGTGTGGGTATTCTTCTCATACTTCTTTTATTAAGGCTTTTAAGAAACGTTTTATCTATACACCTAGTCAATGGAGAAAAGGGGAATATAAAAATTTCACAAAAGATAAACTTGATTTAGAAGAAAACTTTCATGAAATATTTAAAGATATAGAACCTATTATAAAAGTTGTTCCTACAAAAATTTGTGCATATATAAGACATAAAGGTTATGATGGAGCTGCCTTATCTAAACTATGGCAAAGACTTCTTGCCTTTTCCTATCAACAGAATATTAAAGATAGCATTCAAATTGGTATATATCATGATAATACAATTATAATACCATATGAAGAGTGTAATTATATTGCTGCGCTTGAAGTAGAACCATCATTTAAACCTACAAACTCAATTAGTAAATTTGAAGTTTTAGAATCTTTGTGTGCAGTTTTTCATTATGAAGGTAAATATGGAGATATTTGTAAGCTTATGACTTATATTTATCAATATTGGATGCCTGGTAGTGGCTATGAAGCAATGACTTTACCATCATATGTTATATATCATAAAAATCACTATCTTGAAGAAAATGATTCTTTTAGTTTAGATTTTTATGTACCCATTAGAGTTGTATAATTAAGTCAAAAAGTTAAAGAATCTATAGTGGAAAAGTCACAAAACTAATAAAAGATGGTAGTTCATTCTTTCTATACTTTTTTAAGCACATAATTTAGTGTATTTCATGTGCTTGGTTATATCTAAATTAAGTTCATCATAATGTCCTCATCAGTAGGTTACAGATAAGACATAGTTATTTTTACATCAAATACATACGGTTTACTTATATCCTTGTCAAAACCTCTTATATTTGGAACACGAATCACTCATATTAGTTTTTCGTGTTCCACAAAGTGTTCAAAAAGTAAAAACTGTAAAGTTCTACAAACCTTAAGGGATTATGGAACAAGGATTACTAATATATTTTACTATTTCATTTCATTTAATGAAACTAAATTATCATTAGATATATGTTTTTTTACAGTGTTAAAACTTACTCCAGATTTTTTAGCTATTGCATAATGAGTTATAGTTTTTTTCTCTGTTTGAAGTATTTCAATTGCTAAATCTATTTTATATTTAACTTTTTCAGTTCTTGCTTTAGTAGCTTTAGATGCAGCAGTAGATTTACTAGAACTATATTCAATACTTTTAGGGTTATGTAATTTAGCTATTATATTAAATCCCTTAAATGCTTCCATATCTTCATACTGTTTTTCAACTTCTTTTAATTTATCAAAATCAATACATTTTATTAAATTATCATATTCAAGTTCTGTAAGATCTATTCTTTTATAAAAAATCTTCATCTGTATACTTTCCTTTATTGTGTTGTTTCATTTAATGAAATGAAAGAGTATTTATTTTTAACTATTTTTTAGAGTACATAAGAGTTTATCTTCTATTTAAACTATCAATTAATGTACTTCTCTTTACATTAAATGTTCTACATATTGCAGCTTTACTCATACCACCTTCTAAAGCTTTTTTTATTGCAATTAATTTTTCATCATCTATTGCACGAGGTCGTCCACCTCTTATTCCTCTTTGCTTAGCAGATTCAAGTCCAGCTTTTACTCGTTCTTGGATTAAAGATCGTTCAAATTGAGCTAATGCCCCAAAAATATGAAAGAATAGTTCTCCTGCAGCTGTTGTTGTATCCATTCCTTCTGTAATTGATGCAAAAGATATATTTTTATTTTTTAAAGAAGTAATTACACTAATTAGATGAGCTAAGCTTCTTCCTAAGCGATCTAATTTCCAGACGACTAAAGTATCTCCTTCTTTTAAAAATTCAATTGCTTTATCAAGACCAACTCTTTTATCTTTTGAACCAGATGTTTTATCAGAAAATATATTTCTTTCATCAACACCATATTTAATTAGTGCATCTTTTTGTAAATTTAAATTCTGATCATCTGTTGATACTCTTATATATCCTACAAACATACGAAAAACCCCTTTAATATAGTATTCGTATTGTATCACAATCCGATAGTGTTTATCGTATATTATTTGGGTGTTTTTTAGAAGTTTTATAGATTTTTTAAGAGGGTGTCGGAAAACAGATGTTTTCTAGTTTCCTAAAAGGTAAAAAATAAAGTTTTTTTAAATATGACTGTTTATAGTCAATATTTAAAGTACTGATTCAACTAATTTAAGGATAATTATTTATCCTTTATGGATTATTTGATTAATTTATTAATATTGAAATAAATGAGTGTTATTTGAAGTGATTTCTGAATATTTCAATTTATTTACTTTACTCTAGTAAACTGATAAAATATGCTTAGAAAATGAATATTGTGAGCTCGTCAAGCAAACAACTAATCTGCTCAACAAATAATTCGGAAGACTTTATTTGATGAGCTCAGAGTATTTATTTAGATAAGTTGTTTATTTGACGATGCACTAATTTTATCTATTTAAAATCATATACTCAAAGATTCATAAGAATATTGAATATATAGGTTACTAATGTCAGTCTTACCACAAATAGGTAGTGAGATATTTACTTTTTTTGAGCAAAATAATAATTTCGAAACTTTACAAGTTAGAAAGAAAAGTGGAATATATGGAAAAGTAAATAAGAGTTCTATTCTAAAGTATCCTCAACGATATACAGGAATACAAGTTAATAGTAGTTGCTACATAAATGCTTTAGCTTTTGACTGTGATCATGAAGATATTTTCAGGTTTTTAGACTTTAACATGCCATCTCCTTCTGTTACTTCGATTAATAAGCATAATGGTAAACATCATCATCTTTACTATCTAAAAGATTCTATTCCATTAGATTATGCAAATATTAAAACAAGTAGGTATTTAGCAGATATTTATAATGGCATGGCAACTAATTTAGAAGCTGATAGAAGCTACTCTACAATAATTACAAAAAACTTCATGAACCCATCAGGTTTTAAAATATATGGAAATTTAAAAAGATACTGTTTATCTGATTTCTCTGAATCTATTAAAAAAAAATCGCAATGGAATAATCAATTAATTAGGGATGAAGATACATTTTTTAGCAGACATATAAAACTCTTTAATGATCTCCGATACCGTGGTTACAGTATTGCTAAGAAGTGTGATAGGTATGATTTATTATATTCTGAACTAAATAACTTTGCTAATATAGTTAATGAAAAATTTGAGAATAAAATAAAAGTAAAACATATAGTTAATAATGTTGCAAATTTCTGTTGGGAAAATAGATTAAATTTTAATAATAAAAGATGGAATTGGGATGGATATATAAAACAAGACAAAGAGTTAAGTTTTAAAAATAGATCAATTAAACAAACTATTAGAAGAAGGAAAGAGATGTTAGATAAGTCTCCTTTGAATTTTAAAAATATTAATTTATAAAAATCAAATAGTCCTTTTTTAATTCAAACATTAATTTTTATTTTGATAATACAAAGACAAAATTACAATAAGGTATATTACGCTGTAGAGGCTTCTTCTCTAACTGGCTTTAGTGTAGTATATTTTAAATCTATAAAATAGTTTTGATAGAAACTCATGAAGTTTTCTACATCTTTTTTAAAAATAAAATCGATTACTTTAGGAATATCAGGTCTCTCATGTGTAAGTATTATACTATTACCTTTCTGTTTAATTTTAATATTATTATAAGGTAATATGCTCCCATTTATAATGCAAAAGTTTTGATATAGATGTATATATTTTTGTGATTTTAGTAGCATAAACTGAATAGTTATAACTCCTAATAATATTACAATACTAATATATTGCATTTTATTAATATTTAATAATAGATAGGAAATAGGAACTAGGATAAGATATAAAAATAAAATTTTAAAAAAAAAAGTATAAAATATAAGAGTTTTTATTGGAGTTCTAGGTTCACCAATATTGATTTGAGTTCCAATCTGTGTTGAATTCTTTCCATTTTGGTTGAATAAAATAGAATCTTTTTCTCCCATAACTATTCTTCTATCATTTTAGGAATTATTAAATTAAGTTCAGTTTTTAATTTTTCTTTCTTTTCTTGTGTATAAGCTAAATTTGTTAATGCTTTAAAAATTGACATCAAATCTTTATCAATATTACTATCTTCTTGTTTATTTATTCCAAAATTATTTATATCTTTAGAACCTAAATTTAATTGCTCCCCAATTTGTTGACTATTCGCACCATTTTGAATAAAATTTGTACTAAATATTTCGGAATAAATACCAAGTTCACGACACTTCTTTTTTATTGCATTAATAGATCCTCTTTGTCTCCAACTTGAAATAGTTGATTGCGAACTATCTATTTTTTGCGCAAGATCAACAATAGTACTTACCTTATAATAATCCATTAATTTATCTATATAAAACTCTAAATCATTCATTAATACTCCATATATTACATTTTATTAGTTAATATTACATATTTAAGACTTAACTAAGTAATAATTTGCGATAATACTTTTCTAAACACATAGAAAGGAGATATATCGCATGGATAGTATAGCAAATATTATTGATGAAATCAATAATATAAACGTGAAATATAAAAAGTATATTGCATTAAATCAAAAACAAACTGCAGAAATAATAGGCGTCAGTAGCAGTACTCTAGAAAACTGGCGAAAACAAGGAATAGGAATAGAATATATAAAAACTGGAATAGGTACAAAAGGACGTATTCTCTATCCTAAGCAAAAGATCGCAGAATTTTTATTAAACACAATAAAAACTGCATAATTAGAAAATCAAAATGATGAAAGATATAAATTATTACACTCAGAAAATCGAGATTTTTATGAAAATCTCGATTTCAAAGCAAGATAGTCTAGTAAATTGGTTTAAAAAACAAAATATCTTAATTAAACTTGAAATCTTCAAAGAAAAAAAGAATCAATTCTATAAGTTAAAAAGTATTGATGCTGATATTGATAAGGAACTACTGGATTATATTTCTTTGCTTAAAGCAATAGAAAAGTTGAATAGACAAGAAGAATATCTAAAGAAAAAAAATAAGAATATGACAATAGAAAATATTAAAAGTATAAGTAATATTGAAATCATAAAGTTAAGAAAAGCAAGAAAAAGAAAGAAATATGAACAAGTTTTGAATCGTTGGTCGATAGTAACAAGATTGAGAACAGAGTCTGTTAGTTGGAGAGGGATAGAAGAATACTTTTTAACAAAATACAAGATTAAAATATCGCATCAATGGTTGAGACATATGTATATAAATATAAATGAAGGAAAAGAAGTTGAATGAAATAGCACTAACGTTTATATTCTCTTTTGGAGTGATTACATCACTTTTTATTACAAGTCTAATGATAAAAAGTATTTTTGAAAAGTTAAATTCTGAAATGAAAGAATCTCATGAAATGATGCAAGGTATATTAAATCAACAAGTAAAAGAATTGCTAACTTCAAATGATTTCACAAAAAATAGACTTGATTCTAATGATGAGTTAATAAATCAATTAAATTCAACAATTAAGGAGGTTGATCGTTATATCTCAATACTTAATGTTGAGATATCAAACTTAGGTGTTTTAGTTATGAATAGAGAAGTATTAGAAAATGAAATAATTAAATTAAAGAGAATTATTAAGAGGAAGGAAAAACAATGATTGGAATAGACAATTATGATGCAATTGAACAAATATTTGTGCAGGAGACATCACAACATGAACAAAATATATATGCTTTGTATTTAAGTGATTATCGAAATGAGGATGTATATTATCTAAACTATGATGTTATTTTTGGAAGTAAGTTTAAGAATAAAATTATCAAAAGTGGTATAAATGAAGTGGATTTCTTTAATTCTTTAAATAATGAAATAAATGCATTATCAGAAGATCAGCGAATGGTTCTGTGTAAAAAAGTAAAAGAACATGAAGATAAAATGTACCATACTGAGGTTCCTGAAATTAATACTTTGAGACCATTTGTTAAATGGGAATGCGAATAATTATACTTCTTTAATAGCCAATTAAATGATTAATTGGCTATTAAAAGTTAAAAAGGAGAATTATATATGAGAGGAAGTACTTATTTCCAAACAGCGCAACTTACTAAAATTATATTTAGAGAGTGTGCTAAAAAAAAAGATCGTATAAATCCAAATCATCAAGATTATCAAGTAATATCTTCTTTTAAATCCATGGAAACTTATCGGAATGTATGGAATAACTTTCTAAATTATTTGAAAGAACATTGGAAACTAAAAAACTCTGAATTAATTACAGCTGAACATGTTGAAGCATATTTATTATATAAAGTTGAGTATCATCCAAGCAAACAGTATATAGAGAAAATTTCTTCTGCAATTGGGAAATTAGAAATTGCATTAAATCGATATTCAAAAGAAAAATACAATAACCCAATAATCTATGATTTCAGAATAAGAGAAACGACACTTAATAATATCAGAGATTTAAAACTAGTAGCAAACAATTATCATAATAGAGTTTATTTAGATCCTTTAATTATAATAAACAATATGAAAGATGATAAACATAAATTAGCAGCAAAAATACAATTGCAGGGAGGTGCACGAGTTGAAGCTGTAACTTTAATAAATTTGCATCAATTACGAGGATTTCAAAGAGATAGAATTTCTAATAATACTAAAGGTGTAATTGAAACTGTTGAGAAAGGTGGGAAGAAAGGGGATGTCTTTGTTTCTGAATCAACATACAAAGAATTAGAAAATTATTTTGAAGATAATAATATTAATCAATTTAGGATTAAATACGCAAAATATACAGACGACATTAAACAATCATGTCTTGAACTCAATATTCTATCTCACAGTACTCACGGTTTTAGGTGGACTTTTGCACAAAATCGTGTGCGCGAGTATCAATATTACAATTATTCATATGAACAAGCTCTTCAAGCTGTTTCATGGGAGATGAAACATTTTAGAGCAAGTATTACTGAACACTATCTTCAATAGTACTTCTTTGCTCTTCTTCGTAATTTATGAAAAGAAAGGAAATCTAGATTTAAACTGTTCAAAAATAGAAAGAAAAGTGTTTTTATTTAATAAAAAAACTAATGTCTATTTATAAATCCTA
>NZ_WFKJ01000044.1 GCF_009208075.1 Poseidonibacter ostreae
GGGAGATGCTCTACCAGCTGAGCTAACGGGTCACTATTATCTTAAGAATATTTTCTTAAAATGGAGTGGAATTATAATAGATTTATTTTTATTTGTCAATAGTTTTTTGAATAAATTTATAAATTTTTTTAAGCCCCGTTTTTGCTGCTTGAATTTGTACTTCTTCTCTACTTCCTTTGAAAGAATATATATCGACTTTCTTTACATTAGATGGCCCTATACAGCCTATTACAACAGTCCCAACTGGTTTTTCTTTTGAACCACCTCCTGGACCTGCAATACCAGATACTGCAATTGCATAATCTGCATCAAATTTTTCAACAATTCCATCAAGCATTTGACTTACAACTTCACAACTTACTGCACCATAATTTTCTAGTGTAATATTTTGAACATTAAGCTCTTGATTTTTTACTTTATTGGAATAACTTACTATTGCACCATTAAATATATCTGATGAATTAGGTATTTTAGTAATCATATGTGCAATTAATCCACCTGTACATGATTCTGCTGTTGTAATTGATTGTTTTTGTTCTCTTAGTATATTTTGAAGTGTAATCATATCATTTTCATTAAATATCTCATCATACATTGTTATTGCCTTTGTAAGTGTTTTAATTTATAAATGAATTTGCTTATAAGTAATAGAGTAAGAAAATATACTTACTCTATTATGTAAAGATTATGCTATTTCAGGATCAGTTAAATCTGCTAAGAATTGTTCTTCATCAAATTCTAAGTTTAAGTAATCACAAACAACTTTTATATCTCTTTCTGCATTTCCTAAACAAGAAGTTGCTCCTGGAGATGGAGTCATATTAAAGATAATACCATTACCTTCGCTAAGTGATGCTTCACCTAACATTAATTTTTTCTCTTTCTTATCTAAAACTTGAGGTCTAACACCACCAAATCCTTTTGCATATTCGATATCATCTTTTGTTAATGATGGAACAATTTTTTGTGCATCTTTAACAAATAGACCTTTGTTGATACCTGGTACTTCAAATAAGAAGTTTTTAAATACATAATTTCTAATATCAGAATCTTTTAATAAATCCCAGAATATTTTAAGAATACTTCCATCAATGTTCATTGTTTTAATACATTGACCAACTGATGCTAAGCCTTTGTATCTTTCTAATACACCAAGTGCAAGTGCAGTTGGTCCAAATCTTGTTTTACCATCTTCTAAAATATCTGGATCACCATGTAATGCAGCAAATGGTAATTTATCATTTTGTACCATATATACTTTACCGTTTAAGAATTCACCACTTGTAATATAGAATGAACCAGCCATTGATAAAGAACCCATGTGTTTACCGTAACCCATTTTATGAGCTAAATATAATGAGTGAGCCCCAGCATTTACTACAACAAAATCAGCAGTATAAACAGTACCATTAACAGTTGTTAATTTATATTTATCACCAATTTCTTCAATTTCTTCAACTTCAGAGTTATAGAAAATATCAGTAGTTTTTGATTCATCAGCAGCTTGACCAGCTTTTGCTAATTCTTCAGTCATTGCACCAAAGTCAACAGTAGTATATTCACCTTTTGCACCCATTGCTACAATAGGTTCTGGTCTTTCAATTGTTTGTTCTTTATCAGCCCAAACTAATTTAGGTTCTAATTCTTTTAAATCTTCTTTAGAATATAATTCTAAATAAGGGAAAAGTTCTTTAAATGATTCATATCTATCTTTGATAAATTGAACTTCTTCTTCTCCAACACCTAAAGCCATTTTTTGGTGTTTAAACATGATTTTTTCTTCTAAACCATATTGTAAACAGAACTTTTCAATCATTTTTGCAGTTCTTTTTGTGATTTTAGCTTTATCTAAAGTATAGTTTGTTTCGATATCACCTACATGAATTGTCTGTGAATTACTTGTACCTTTTGAGTTTAATGTTGCTAATGCTTCATATTTTTCTAACATACAAATATTTTTTGCTGTTGAATACTTTGCTAACTCATAGAATAGAGCAGCTCCAGAGATTCCTCCACCAACTATTACAACTTCATAATGTTTTTCATTCATGTATACTTCCTATGTATTGTTTAATTATTAGAAGATATTAGCACATTAATCTTGTATTTAATCTAAATATTTTTAGAAATTGTGCAATAAATATATAAAATATAGAGTTTGGTAACACCAATTAAACTTATCTAAGAATTTTGAATGTACATTAAATGTACATTGGTGAAAAAAGTTGAACTTAGTAAAAAGTAGATTATATTAAATTTATTAATTTTTGGATATAATCTACGATTTAATGAAAAACAATAAATATTGATAATTGAAGGTATTATGAAAATGGATTATAAAGATAGTTTACTATTACCAAAGACTGCGTTTCCAATGCGAGGGAATCTTCCTCAAAATGAACCAAAAAAGTATAAACAATGGGATGAACTAAAAGTTTATGACAGAATGAAAAGCAATAGAGAGGGAGCAGAATCTTTCACTTTACATGATGGACCACCATATGCAAATGGTCATATTCATATTGGACATGCCTTAAATAAAATTTTAAAAGATATTATAAATAAATTTCACTATTTTGATGGAAAATCAATCAGATATGTTCCAGGATGGGATTGTCATGGTTTACCAATAGAGCAAAAAGTTGAAGAAAAGATTGGAAGTACTAAGAAAAAAGAACTTCCTAAATCTAAGTTAAGACAGTTATGTCGTGATCATGCAGGAAGATTTGTTGATATTCAAAGAGATGAATTCAAAGCTTTAGGTGTTATTGCTGATTGGGAAAACCCTTACTTAACAATGGATTTCAAATTTGAAGCAAATATTTATAGAGAACTTTGCGCAATTGCTAAACAAGGTTTATTAGTTCAAAGATCAAAGCCTGTTTATTGGTCATGGGCTGCTCAAACTGCATTAGCAGAAGCTGAAGTAGAACATGAAGATAAAGTATCTCCATCAATTTATGTTGCATTTAAGCATGAAGCACTTGAAGCAAGTGTAATTATTTGGACAACAACTCCATGGACACTTCCTGCTAATACTGGTATTTCATTAAATGGTGAAGAAGAGTATGTATTAACTAGTGATAAATTCATTGTGGCAAAAAAACTTTATAATTCACTTATTGAAAATGAAGTAATAAAAGGTGAGATTGTAGATTCAGTTAATCCAAGTGATTTAGAAAATACTTTTGCAATCAATCCATTAAATGACAGAAAATCTAAAATTATTTTAGGTGAACATGTAATGATGGACAGTGGTTCAGGAGCTGTTCATACAGCACCAGGTCATGGTGAGGACGATTATAAAGTAGGTTTAAAATATGACCTTGATGTAATTATGCCAGTAGATGCATATGGAAAATATGATCAAACAATTGTAAGAGAAAAACTATTTAGAGATACTGATAAATATTTAGGTATTAATGTATTTAAAGCAAATGAACCAATTTTAGAAGAGTTAGGTGATGCTTTATTAAAAAGAATTGATATTACTCACTCTTATCCACATTGTTGGAGAACGCATACACCTATTATTTTTAGAGCTACAAAACAGTGGTTTATATCTATTGATGATGAGTATGGTGAACAAAATAAAACATTAAGAGAAAATGCTCTTAAAGTTGTAGAAGATTTAACTTTCTATCCTGAGTGGGGAAGAAATAGATTAAGATCAATGTTAGATGGTCGTCCTGATTGGTGTATCTCAAGACAAAGAGATTGGGGAGTTCCTATTGCATTCTTTAGAAATAAAGTAACTGATGAAATCATTTTTGATGAAAAAGTATTAAATTATACTGCAATGATTTTTGAACAAAAAGGTTGTGATGCTTGGTATGATTTAGAAATATCAGAATTACTATATCCAGGTTCTGGTTTAAATCCTGATGATTTAGAAAAAACTAAAGATATTTTAGATGTATGGTTTGATTCAGGTTCTACTCAAAATGCAGTTTTAAGATCTAGAAACTATGATGCTGGAACTTTCCCTGCTGATATGTATTTAGAAGGAAGTGATCAACATAGAGGTTGGTTCCAATCTTCACTTTTAACTACTTTAGCATCTTCGGAAATTGCTCCTTATAAATCAATTTTAACTCACGGGTTTACTGTTGATGAGAAGGGCGAAAAAATGTCTAAATCAAAAGGAAATGTTGTTGCTCCTGATAAGGTTATGAAACAATATGGTTCTGAGATTTTAAGACTATGGGTTGCTATGAGTGACTATCAATCAGATTTAAAAATCTCTGATAACATTTTAAAACAAAATGCTGAGTTATATAGAAAAATTAGAAACACTGCTAGGTTCTTACTTGCAAATGTTACTGATTTAGAAGAGATTGTATCAGTTGATAAGATGGGTCCTTTAGATAAATGGGTTCTTTCACGTGCTAAATCTGTATTTGATGAAATCCAAGCTTCATTTGAAGTGTATGAGTTCTCAAAAGGTTTAAATAAATTAAACAACTTTTTAGTTGTTGATTTATCTGGTATTTATTTAGATGTTTGTAAAGATAGACTATATTGTGATGACAAAAATGATATTCATAGACTTGCATCTCAAAGTGCAATGGCTTTAATTGCTAAAAAGCTAATTTCAACTTTAGCTCCAATCTTAACATATACAATGGATGAGTTATTAACTTATGCACCAGAGTTTATGAAAGAAGATTGTGCAGATATTTTTGATTATACAAAAGCTGAATTACCAAGTATTGAAAACAATATTAATGAAGAAATTTTATTATTAGCAAAAGAGAAATTCTCAGAAATAAAAGATGCATTAAGTAAAGAAAAAACAATTAAATCTACATTAGAATTATCTATTTATACAGATTCTTCTGATATTCTTGCTCTTGATAAAGTTGAAGCTTCAGATTGGTTCTTAGTTAGTTCAATTACAAATACTAAGCAAGATTCAGAAGTTTTAGGTACATTTAAAATTGAAGATAATACTTTTGAAGTTTATAAAGCAAATGACCATAAATGTCCAAGATGTTGGAAGTTTACGGCAAAAGAAGAAGATACACTTTGTTCAAGATGTGATGAAGTTATAAAGTAGGAAAATATGTTTCAAGAAGAAGTAACATTAACATTTATATTTCAAACAATAGGAGCTATTTTAGTTCTTACTGCTCTTGGAATATATTTAGTGAAAAAAAAAGCAAAAGAGGAAAAATAATATGATGCCATTTTCAGATGAAGACTTACAATCTCCTGTAAGTTCGATTATAAAAACAAAAATTGCTCCAATGCTAGCGCGTGACGGTGGTGCAATACAATTATTAGAGATTAGAGATGCAAGAGTTTTTGTACAACTACAAGGTTCATGTGTTGGTTGTAGTGCAAGTGGAAGTACTTTAAAATATATTGTTGAAAAAGAGTTAAAAGCTGCAATTCATCCTGATTTAGAAATTGTTAATGTTCCAATTGGTATGGAAGATAAATTAGAGGAATTTTAATGATAAATGAAAGTAGATTATTAAATGATGCTAATAGCTTTTTTCTACAAAAAGATTTTGAAAAAGCTATGTTTATATATGCTCAATTATCATCAACTTTTAAAGATAATAAAGAATACCCTATTTATGCGTTGTTTTGTGATATAGCAAGTGAAGATGAAGAAAAAGCACTATCTTTATATGACTATTTTTCTGTTGTAAAAGAAGAGAGTTTAGATGAAGCTATTAGATATGTTGAAGATATAATTGATGCGTATGATGGTGATATTGATAAGATGATGGAAGTACTTAAAGATTTAAGTCTTTCAACTGTTGATGCTTTAGATGCAATAAAATATGAAGATTTTAAGAAATTAATAAATTCTAGGGGTTCTTTTAGAATTGCCTTTGAAGATATTATGTTTTCAACAAAAGTAGCAATTGAAAATAAAGATGATTTTTTTGATTTTGTAACTAAGTTAATAGATAATGATTTTAATAATACAGCATATACTTATTTAGATGGATTTAATGAGTACTTTGCTTATGATGATGAAATTGAGAAATTATATAAAAGATTAGAAGAGAAAAATTTTGCAGCTAACAATTAATAATAAAGTATTTACAGATAATTCAAATGAAGCAAATGAAAATTCTGCTTTTGTTGTTTCTTCACAAAATGAAAGATTTAGACAAAGTGCAATTGATAATGGATGTAAAGAGATTATTGAATCAAAAGATTTAAAAAACTATCTTGATATGTCTGCTATTAAAATTATTGGAATTACTGGGACAAATGGTAAAACAACAACTGCAGCTGCTATTTACTCTATTTTATTAGATTTAGGATATAAAGTTGCACTTCAAGGAACTCGTGGTTTTTATATAAATGATGAAAGAATTGAAGAGTACTCTTTAACAACACCAATTCAATTAGGTAATTTTGCACATATTCAAAAAGCAATGAATAGTGAATGTGATTTTTTTGTAATGGAAGTAAGCTCTCATGCAATACAACAAAATAGAATTGAGGGTTTAAATTTTGAACTTAAAATTCATACAAATATCACTAGAGACCATTTAGATTATCACAAAACTATTGAAGAATATATCAATATTAAAAACTCATTTTTTACTGATGAAACTAAAAAGTTAATCAATAAAGATGATAAAATTGTAAAATATAATCCTAAAAATGGATTTGCATATTCACTAGATGAACCATCAACTTATAAAGTTGGAGCATACTCTTTTAAAAATGGAATGCATGTAATGTTTTCACATTTCGATCAAATGCACTCTTTTTCATCTTCTATGATGGGTATTTTTAATGTATACAATTTAATGGCAGCACTAAGTGCAGTACATATAGTAACTTCAAAACCTTTAGATGAAATCTGTGAAGCTGTTGAAAACTTTGCAGGAGTTAGTGGTAGAATGGAAATCATCTCTTCTGAGCCTTTAGTAATTGTTGATTTTGCTCATACTCCTGATGGAATGAAAGAGGTTTTACAAAGTTTTGCTCATAAAGACATCATTTGTGTCTTTGGAGCAGGTGGAGATAGAGACCAAGATAAACGTCCTTTAATGGGGCAGGTTGCTGCAAATTATGCTAAGCACATAATCGTAACTTCTGATAATCCTAGATTTGAAGACCCTGATTTAATTATTGAAGATATTTTAAAAGGTATAAAAAACCATCAAAGTGTTCAGGTTGATATAAATAGAAAAGAAGCTATAAGAAAAGCTATTGAAATGGCAAATGAAGATTCTGTAGTTTTAGTTCTTGGAAAAGGCGATGAAGAAGCTCAAATTATTTATGATAAAAAGATTCCTTTTTCTGATAAAGAAGAGATTTTAAAGTATATCAAATAAATATACTTTAATCTTTTACTCTTTATTTTTTAAATATATAAGAAATATAAGAGCAAAAACTGCAAAAAATAGTGGATAAAAGAATAGGTAATCTTTTAATATTATTTTATTTTGATCAATCTTTGATTTCTCTAACTTATTAATATCATCATAAATTACTATTAAATCATCTTTAGAATAAGCTATATATGATTTTGCATTTGATTGCTGTGATATTTGGTTTAAAACTACACTATTAGAATTCCCAATTCCAATTGTATATGCTTTTACATTATACTTTTTAAGAAGTTTAATAACTACTTTTAATGGAATTTTACTAGCAGTATCTACACCATCACTTAAAACTATAATCACATTTGATGAAGCTTCTTTATCTTTTAATATATTTACACTTCTAGCAATTGAGTCTAAAAGTGCTGTTTTTGTACCTGCCATTCCTATTTCTAAATAATCAATTATCTCTTTTTGTGCATTTTTATCAAAGCTAAGTGGACTTGCCATCATTACAGAATCTCCAAATATTACTAGTCCAATATTATCTGTTTTTCTTTTTGATATAAAATCTTTTACAATCTCTTTTACAACATCAAACCTATTTTTACTTCTATCGTCTTTATCTAAATCTTGATACTTCATAGAACCACTTGCATCTAGATTTAAAAGTATATTTATTCCATCATTTTTTATAAGTTGGGTATCTTTTTCTTTTACAGGAGAGGCTAGAGAAATTATTGAAAGACAGATTATAAAGTACTTAAGTATATTTATTACTAAGTTAGATTTTTCATTAGATTTTTGAAATATATTTAAATGAGGAATGTAATAACTAGGACTCTTTGCTTTACAATATATTGAGCAAAGAATAAATACAAAAACTAATAATAAAACATATGGATACTCAAAAGTTATATTATTTAACATCTAATATATCCAATAATGTTGTAAGTTTATTCTTTATATTTGTATCAATACTTGAAACATCTTTTTTATATTTATACTCTTCAAGGTCATTTATTAATTCGCCTGCCAATCTTTTTTCTCTATCTTCATTTACTAATAATCTTAAATATTTCGTAATAGTATAAGCATCTTTTTTAGGCTCTTTAAACTCTATATCTTTTAAGATATTAAAATATATTTTTCTTTTGCTTCCTTTTTTATTTTTAAAATATTTAATTATAAAAATAACAATAACTAAAGCTACAATAAACCCTAAAAGAATCAAAGCAAAATAAATAAATATTGAGTTATCAGGAATTTTTACAATATCTTTAATATCATGAATTTTTAAAGCAATATTTTCATTCATTATTTCAATAATCCTATTAGTTTTTTAACTGGGTCTTCATCTGTATATATTTTGACAAACCTAATAGCATTATCTTGAAAATGAGTGAATAGTTTATGGTCATTTTCTTTTACACTTTTTATATAAGCTTCAATAGTATTAGTATTTAATAAACCCTCAAAATTTTGATTTGTACTTGGGTCATTAAAGTTTACATTTCCTAATTCAATTGGTTCTTCTTCAAATTTATCTCTTATAATGATTGCAAAAATCTCATGTTTTTTTGATAATAGTTTTAAATCAAGTTTTTCAATATCAAAAAAATCTCCAAGCAAAAAGATTATTGATTTATGATGAATTGTTTTAAATAGTTCATTTGTTATGTGTGGATAATCAATGGTTTTTCCAATAACATTATAATTAAACATTTGTTCAGCCATAAAGTTTACATTAAAAATTTGCTTAGATTTTTTTGTACAAACTTTACAAGTTTCATTTGCAATATATGAAGCAAAAGGATCACCTTGCTTTACACATATAAATCCTAAAGTACTTGCGATTTGCGTTATTACATCTTGTTTAAATCTTTTTGTTCCAAAATAAGTTGAGCCATTTAATAAGCTTACTATTTTTATATTTAACTCTTTTTGTGTATGAAAAACCTTTACATAAGGTTTTTGCATCTTTGCACTTATCATCCAATCAATATTTTTTACATCTTCTCCATACTCATACTCTTTTAATTCACAAAAATCATATCCTTCACCTTTTTGTAGTGAAGTATTATTTCCTATGATTTCTGAGAAAACTTGCTTTTTAGTTTTTATAAGTATTTTTTTTAAAGATTGATTCATTACTTATGGAATATCTATTTTTTCTAAAATTTTTTGAATCACACTATCTACATTTATCTCTTTTGCTTGTGCTTCATAAGTTAATATAATTCTATGTCTTAAAACATTTTTTATAACCATTGTAATATCAAGAGGTGAAACGTAATCATTTCCTCTAATAAAAGCATTTGCTTTTACAGCTTTAAACATATCAATAGTAGCTCTTGGACTTGCTCCAAAATGAATGATGTCTTTTAACTCTTCTAAATTATAATCACTTGGATTTCTTGTAGCATCAATAATATTTACAATATACTCTTCTAATTCTTTATCTATATGAGTATTTAAAACTTCTTCTTTTAAAGCTTCTAAAGTTTGCTTATCAATGATTTTATTAATTGGTTCAAAAGAGTTCATTGTAACTTTTTTTGCAATTTCATACTCTTCTTTCTTATTATTATAATCAACTACAATTTTAAACATAAATCTATCAAGTTGTGCTTCAGGAAGAGTATAAGCTCCTTCTTGCTCAATGGGATTTTGCGTTGCAAGAACTAAAAAAGGAGTATCAACTTTAAAAGAATCTTCTGCAATTGTAACTTGTCTTTCTTGCATAACTTCAAGAAGTGCAGATTGCACTTTTGCAGGAGCTCTATTAATTTCATCAGCAAGTAAAAGGTTTGTAAAAATTGGACCTCTTTTGATTTTAAACTCTGCATTTTTCATATCATATATTTGTGCACCAATAATATCACTAGGTAATAAATCAGGAGTAAACTGTACTCTTTTAAAATCTAAATCAATTGAATCAGCAACTGCTTTTACTGCAGTTGTCTTTGCAAGCCCTGGAACACCTTCTAATAAAATATGTCCATTCGTAAGAAGTCCAATTAAAATTGAATTAATCATCTCTTCTTGGCCTATAACACCTTTGTGAATCTCTTCTCTTAAGTTAGTTAATTTATCATGAAAACTCAAATATAACCCTTGTTTTTAATTGATTTATTCTATCAAAGATATTATTCTAAAAAGTTAAAATACTCATTATTAAAACTCTATATTTAAAATTTTTATACTCTTAAAGAAAAATTAAACTTAACTTAGATAAAATCACGGTTCTAATTTCGTATTAGAAACCTCACATGTATCAATCCTGGTATGGGTTGTGACTAGACTTGTCTAGACATTAAGGGATACAGAGGCTAAACCCAAATTAAAAATATACAAGGAAATTGTCATGGTTACAATGAAAGACTTATTAGAATGTGGTGTACACTTCGGACACCAAACAAGAAGATGGAATCCAAAAATGAAAAAATTCATTTTCGGTGTAAGAAAAAATATTTATATTATTGACTTACAAAAAACACTTAGATACTTCAGATACACTTATAATGTAGTAAGAGATAGAGCTGCTGAAGGTCAAACAATGATCTTTGTTGGTACTAAAAAACAAGCTAGCGAAGCTGTTAAAAGAGCTGCTGAGAATTGTGGTATGCCTTACGTTAACCATAGATGGTTAGGTGGAATGCTTACTAACTACGGAACAATTAAAAAATCTATTAGAAAATTAGAAATCATCAAAAAGATGAGAGAAGAAGGTCAATTAGACTTACTTACTAAAAAAGAAGCATTAATGCTTACTAGAAAAGAAACTAAGTTAGAATTATACCTTGGTGGAATTAAAGAAATGCACACTATTCCAGACATGATGTTTGTATTAGATGCTGTTAAAGAAAAAATTGCTATTCAAGAAGCAAGAAGATTAGGAATTACTGTTGTAGCTCCTTTAGATACTAACTGTGATCCAGATGTAGTTGATTTACCAATTCCAGGTAATGATGATGCAATTAGATCAATTCAATTATTCTGTAACGAAATGGCTGCAGCAATGAATGAAGGTAAAGCATCAAGAGAAGAAGAAGTTGTTGAAGAAGCTCCTGTTTCTACTGAAGAAGCGGCTGAAGTTGTAGCAGAAGCTGTAACTGAAGGTGAAGCTGAAGTTAAGACTGAGGAAGCGTAATTATGGCTGGTGCAACTCCAAAATTAATTAAAGAATTAAGAGCAATGACTGGTGCAGGTATGCTTGATTGTAAAAATGCGCTTAATGAAACTGAAGGTGATTTAGATAAAGCTGTTCAAAACCTAAGAGAAGCTGGTCTTGGAAAAGCTGCTAAAAAAGCTGGAAATGTTGCTGCTGAAGGTGTTATTGCTGTTAAAGTTAATGCAGATAACACACAAGCTACAATGTTAGAGCTTAATGCTCAAACAGATTTTGTTGCTAAAAATGAAAACTTCTTAAACTTAACTCAAGAGATCGTATCTCATGCACAAGAAAATGGAATTACTGATGCAGATGCATTAGCAGCTTCATCAATTAATGGTGTAGAGTTTAATGAGTTCTTAAACGGAAAAATTGCTACAATTGGTGAAAACTTAGTTGCAAGAAAAGTTACTTCAATTACTGGTGACGTTGTAAACGCATATGTTCATACAAATGGTAGAGTTGGAGTTTTATTAGCAGCAACTTGTGATGAAGCAGCTAAAGAAAAAACATCTGCATTATTAAAATCATTATGTATGCATGCATCTGCAATGAAACCAACAGTAATTGCTTATACTGATTTAGATCCTGCATTTGTAGAATCTGAAAATAAAGCAATTGTTGCTGAAATTGAAGCTGAGAATGATGAGTTAGTTAGATTAAAAAAACCATTAAAAAACATTCCTCAATTCGTTTCTAGATCACAATTAACGCAAAGCGCAGTTGAAACTGAAAAAGAATCAATGAAAGCTGCATTAATTGCACAAGGTAAGCCTGAGAAAATTATTGATAATATTATCAAAGGTCAAATTGCTAGATGGATTGATGATAACTGTCAATTAGATAGCAGATTTGCATTATTATCACAAGCTTACGTAATGGATGACAAAAAAACTGTTGAAGAAGCAATTGCTGACGTTGACGCATCTATTAAATTAACATCTTACATCAGATTTGAACTTGGTGAAGGTATTGAGAAAAAAGAAGAAGATTTTGCTGCAGAAGTAGCTGCACAAATGGCTAAATAGTAAAAATCTAATTTTATACAAAGGATCACTTCATGAGCGATAAACTAAAAAGCGAGTCTCTCATGACAGATGATCTTTTGCTTCAAGCAAATAACATCTCTCATAAGTTCGATTATGAACTATTTAACAATATTACATTATCTCTAAAGAAAAAAGAATCAATTGCAATTATAGGTATGAGCGGAAGTGGTAAATCTACTTTTTTAAATATTTTATCATCATTATTAACTCCTTTTTCAGGTGAAGTTCTTTATGATAATAAAAATCTATACTCTTTAAAACAAAAGAAACTTCTAAATATTAGAAGAGAAGATTTTGGTATAATTTTTCAAGCACATTATTTATTTAGAGGTTTTACAGCAAGTGAAAATTTGGATATTGCTACACTTTTAAGTGGAGAAGAAGTATCACAAGAACTACTTGAAGATTTAAAAATTGATCATGTTTTAAAGCAAGGTGTTGGAGAGTTAAGTGGTGGACAACAACAAAGACTTTCAATTGCAAGAATAATGACAAAAAAACCAAAAATCATATTTGCTGATGAACCAACTGGAAACTTGGATAAAGATACTGCAAATATTGTAATGGAAACACTATTTAATTATATTAAAAATAACGACGCAGGTTTAATACTAGTTACACATGAAAATGAACTAGCTAATAAATGTGACAAAGTATATAAATTAGAAAACTTAATACTTCAGGAGATAAAATGAATTTGCTATTAATCTGTGAAACTGCAATAATAGAGCAAATTTTTTCACTTGTATGTAAAAAGTTAGATATAGATTTAACAGTTAGTAAATCCAATGATGTAAGCGAAAAATATGACTTAATAGTTATTGATCAAAACTTCATAGATGATAAGTTTAATATAATTAAGCAGTTTTCGAAAAAACTAGGTGCAATTTCAAGTGAAGAATTACCTTTTGATAAATCACGAGACTTTATAATTCCAAGACCTTTTTTACCTACAAAACTACAAGAGATTTTAAAAGAAGAACTAAAAAATATTATTGAAGATGATGAAATAGCATCAAAAGAAGATAATAAAGTAAATACTTATATAGATGCAAATGAATATAAAAATCAAAATGAAGACATGTATGAAGAAGATGAGGATGTTACTGTTCCTATTATCACAGATTATGTTGAATCTTTAGCTGAAGATGTTTATTTAGATATTGAAGATGATAATGATGAGAGTATTGTTTCTTTAGCTTCATTAAATAATGGAGGAATTTTAGATAATTTAGAACTATCTAAAATCAATGATATTCTAAAAGAAGATGTAATACATAATGAAGTTATGAATAAAAATGACTGGCAAAATATTGCAGATATTATTGATGATGCTTTAGATGAAGTAAAAGAGTATGAGTTTGATTTAAACCAATCTGAATCAAATAACAAGCCTTTAAATCTTGTATTGAGTAATTATAATATTAATGAATTAAAACCCTTACTTGAAAAATTTAATCAAGAAACGATTGATAGATTATCTCATGGTGAGAGTATAGATATTAGGCTAGTATTAAAGGAAGAGAGTTGATTAGTGAAAAAAAAGGTGCGATATTAATATTATCAGGACCAAGTGGTTGTGGTAAATCTACTTTATTAAAAGAAGTTTATAAAGACATTGGTGATTATTACTTTTCAATCTCAACAACTACAAGAGAACCAAGAGTAGGTGAAGAAAATGGTATTGATTATTTTTTTGTGACAAAAGAAGAGTTTGAAAAAGATATAGAAGATAACAATTTTTTAGAGTATGCTTTAGTTCATGATAATTATTATGGTACATCTTTAAAACCCATTAATAAAGCATTGGAAGAAAAGAAACTAGTTATCTTTGATATCGATGTTCAAGGACATGAATTAGTAAGAAATAAACTTGATTCTATTGTAACTTCAGTATTTATTACAACACCTTCTTTAAAAGTCTTAGAGGATAGATTAAATAGTAGAAATACAGATGAAAAAGAAGTAATTGAAAATAGAGTTAAAAATGCTAAAGTAGAAGTTGAATATTTTAGAGATTATGATTATTTAATTATAAATGATACTTTAGAAGAAGCCTCAAAACAATTAGTTTCAATTGCTAATATTACAAGAATTAAAACTAAACTATTTGATAAAGATTCAATAATATCAAGTTGGTTATAAAACCTACTTGATTTTTTCATAACCAACAGGCCTGTCAAAGTAATAGCCTTGGCAATAATCTATTCCTAATGATTTAACTTTTTCATAAATTTCTTCGCTTGAAACATATTCTGCTACAGTTTTCACACCAAACTCTTTTGAGAAGTTTGCAATTGTACTTACTATAATTTCTAAATCTTTTGATGTTGTAATATTTTCTATTAGTGAACCATCAATTTTAACAAAATCAATATCTAATAGAGTTAATAAGTTAAAGTTTGAATACCCAGCACCAAAATCATCAACACCGACTGAACAGTCAAATTTTCTAACATTTTCAATAAATCTTGTTACCTCATTAAAATCTGAAATCTCTTCTGATTCTAAAATTTCAAACTCTATAAGATTTGTATACTCTCTATTTTCTTCTAAGATATCATAAATAAATGAAGTAGTTTCATCATTTGCAATATCATCAAATGAAATATTTACTGAAACTCTTTTATTTTTATCTTTAATTAATTTAAAAGAATCATTAATAATAATTTTTATGATGTTAGGATAAAGTTTTGTTCTTTTTGCAACATCTAAAAATTGTGCAGGTGCGATCTCTTTTCCTTCATGAGTTATGTATCTAATTAATGCTTCATATTTATAAATTTCTTGTGTTTGTGCATTTACAATTGGTTGAAAATAGGCTCTAAATAAGTTGTCTCTAAAACCAATTTTTACTTGCTTAACCCATTTTATATTCTCTTCAAAAGACTTTTGGATATTAAATGATTCATTATAAATCATTATTCTTTGGAGTTTTGTTCTTGCATAATTTATAACTCTTTGAGAATATTTATAGGCAATTGCTCCATTTCCTTTTGCAATACCAATAGTAATATTTATATCAATCTCATTTTCATTAATATATACAGCCTCTTTTTCAATCTTATCAGCAAAAGCAAGACAAAGGTCATAAAAATCATTAACATCTAAATCTTTATTAAGGGATACAATTGCAAATTTATCAGCATCCATTCTATAAATAGAAAAATCTTTGCTACTAAAATAATTCTTTAAAGAATTAGCTACTTCATATAAAATTATGTCACCATTTTTTTCACCAAAAAGGTCATTTATTGTTGAAAACTCATCTATATCTAGAAGAGCCATTAATTCAATATTATTACTTTCAAGGTCTTTTTTCAATCTATTTCTATTAGGAAGATTAGTTAAAGTATCAATATATAATTCTTTTAATTCATGGTATAAAAGTGATTGAGACATAACTTGTAATAGCTTTGCAATGTCTATTGGTTTTAGTACATATTTATCAATACCAATGTCAATGGCTTCTAATAAATACTCTTTGTTTGAAAATGCAGTTGCAACTATTATAGGAATATTTAGGTTGATTTTTTTTATCTCTTTTACCATTTCTAAACCATTTAAAACTGGCATATTTACGTCAGTTATTATTAAGTCAATTTCGTTTTCATGCTCTTTAAATAAATCAAGTCCTTCTTGACCATTTTTTGCAACGAATTGTTTTTTTGTAAAGCCTTTTAAAATTTGATGAGTAACTTCTCTTAAATCTTTTTCATCTTCAGCGTATAATATAGTAATATTTTTTAGTATAGATATATTGTTTATCATTAAGAATCACTCCAATGTTATTAAGGTATAATAACATAATTAAACATAATAAATAAAGCGAAATCAATAAAATAATATAATAATAGGAAATCATTAGTGCCCCAAGTAAAATGTAATCATTGTCATTTGAGTTTTGATGATGAAGTAATGATAAAAGAAAAAGAATTGAATTTTTGTTGTAAAGGTTGTCAAGGAGTTTACCATTTACTTAAAAGTGACGGTTTAGATTCTTTTTATGATAAATTAGGGAACAAAACAATAACTCCTCCTTTAAATTTAGAAGATGATGATATTTCAAAATTTGATACTCCTAGTTTTATGAAAAATTATACAAGTTTAAATAAAGATGGCTTTTATGAAGTTGATTTAATTATTGAGGGAATTCATTGTGCTGCTTGTGTTTGGTTAAATGAAAAAATACTTCATGATACAAAAGGTTTGATTGAAGCTAATATAAATTTCACTACTAATAAAGCAAAAGTTATTTGGGATGGTGATGAATTAAAACTATCTGATATTATTTTAAGAATTAGATCTATTGGTTATAACGCTTATGCATACGATTCTTCTGTTGCAGATGAAAAAGCTACAAAAGCAAAACGAGAATACTTTATAAAAATGATGGTTGCCGTAATTGCAAGTATGAATATTATGATGTTAAGTGTTGCAAAATATACTGGTTTTTTTACAGGAATTACACCAGAAGTTATGAATATGATTCATATTGGAGAGTTTCTTCTTTCAACTCCTGTACTGTTTTATTCTGGATGGGTATTTTTTAAAGGTGCTTATTTCGGATTAAAGAATAAAATGCTAAATATGGACTTTCTTGTAAGTTCAGGGGCCCTTTTAACTTATATCTATTCTTTATTTATTCTCTTTGGTGCAAAAGGAGAAAGTTATTTTGACTCTGTTGCTATGATTATTACCTTTGTATTAGTTGGAAAATATCTTGAAGTAATAGGTAAAAAATCTGCTGTTGATACACTTGATAAAATTAAATCTTCTCTACCTTTAGAAGCTGTAGTTATTAAAGGTGAAAATAAAAAACAAGTAGCTTTAAATAGCATAAATATTGGGGATATTATTGAGATTAAAACAGGAGAAAAAGTTCCTGTTGATGGAGTTATAATTAAAGGTGAGGGTGCTTTTGATGAAGCTAGTTTAACAGGTGAATCTCTTCCTATATTTAAAAAAATAGGAGATAGTGTTTATAGTGGAACAATAAATACAAATAATCTTATTCACTTTGAAGTTACAAAAGATTTTAAAAATTCTACATTTTCATCAATTGTTACACTGCTTGAAGACTCATTAAATTCAAAACCAAAAATTCAAGATAAAGCAAATGAAGTATCTAGAGGTTTTACTGTTTCCATTTTAACTCTATCTTTAATAACTTTTTTAGTTTGGTACTTTTTTGGTTTAGACTTAGGTTTTGATTATGAGGGAACTAGTCACTTTGAAAAGTCATTTATTGTAGCAATTTCTGTAATTGTTATTGCTTGTCCTTGTGCTCTAGCACTTGCAACTCCAATAGCAAGTTTAATAGGAATATCAGAGTTAGCAAAAAAAGGATTACTGTTTAAAGAAGCTAAGTTTATTGAATCTTTGGCAAAAGTAAATAGTGTTGTATTTGATAAAACTGGAACTTTAACAAAAGGTGAATTAACAGTAGTAAAAGCTTTAATCCTTAATGAAGATATTGAAAAATTAAACTTACTATATTCTCTTTTAGATACATCAACACATCCTATTAGTAAATCTGTAAAAAAATATTTATTATCTAAATATGATTTAAAATTAGAAAAACTAAGTAATATTAGAAATATTGATGCAAAAGGAATGAGTGCACAGTTTACAAATTCTGAAGGTAAAGCATTAAGCTTAATTGGTGGAAATTTAGATTTAATTTTAGAAGAAAAAATAAAATATGATTTAAAAGTTGAAAATAGTGTATTTATTTTTGCAATTGAAGATGAAGTAATTGCAAGTTTTGAACTTGTAGATGAAGTAAAAGATTATGCAAAAGATTTAATACAATATTTGCAAAATAAGAACATTGAAGTAATTATGCTAACAGGTGATAATGAACAAGTTGCTTCAAAAGTATCATCACAGTTAAATATTAAAAAACATCTATCAAAACAAACACCTATAAGTAAAGCTGCATATATTAAAAGTTTAAGAACTAGTGGTAAAATAGTTGTAATGGTTGGAGATGGAGTAAATGATAGTGTTGCTTTATCAAATGCTGATGTTGCAATTGCTATGGGAACATCTGCTGATATATCTATGGCAGTTTCTGATATAGTTTTACTAAACTCATCTTTAACTTCATTAAAAGATGCATTTGAAATTTCAAGTAGAACTTATAACTTTATAAAGCAAAATTTAGCTATATCTTTAGTATATAATTTAGTTACAATTCCTTTTGCAATGCTTGGATATGTAATTCCTTTAGTTGCAGCTTTATCAATGAGTTTAAGCTCTTTACTTGTTGTGCTAAATTCACTTAGAATTAAAATCAAATAGGATAAAAAATGATAAACGATACACTTTTTTTTATGTTAATAGTTGGAATAATAATATCAGCAGGATTACTACTTTTATTTGTTTGGGCTGCAAAAAATGGTCAATTTGATGATTCAAATAAACTTATTGATGGAATGCTTTTTGATAGTACAGAAGATTTAAATGATGCAATAAAAAAAGAAAATAAAATTAAAGAAGCCAAAGAAGCTAAGGCTTTAAAAGTTGAAGAAAAAGAAAAAGCTAGTCAAAAAAATGACTAGCTTTTAAGAGGTAAAACTAATTACATTGCTGCAATTTGTTTTGCTAAATCAGCGATATCAGCGTCAGATAATTTCATTACTTGACCTTTCATAACACCTTTCATAGCTCCACCATAAGAACCATCTTTATATCCGTTTAATGCAGCAGTAGTTTTAGCAACATCCCACCCAGCAATAATTGCAGATTTTCCTAAAGCTTTTTTCTCAGCTTTTTGACCGTGACATGCAGCACATGATGCAAAAGATGCAGCAGATAAAGTTACAGCAGTCGCAGCTGCTACTAATGTAGTTAATACAAGTTTTTTCATTGTTTTCTCCTTAATTTTTAAAGCAATATTTTAGCTTTACTTTTATTTTGCTTAGCTTAATTTTATCAACTAATCTAAGTTACAAATAAAAGTGTTACATTTAATAGTAGATGAATTGTGTATAAAAAATTAAATTTTGCAAATATAAAGGCATATTTTTATATAGTATCTTTTAAATTTAAGGTGATAATATTGAATAACGAATTTATTTTAGATATAAAAAATCTAGATTTTTCTTATAAAGAAAATACTCCTATTTACAAAAACTTTTCATTGTCTTTAAAGCAAGGAGAACTTGTAACAATTTTTGGGAAAAGTGGAAGTGGAAAGACTACTCTTTTTGAGTTAATAATGGGAACAATAAAACCACAAAAGGGAAGTATAGAAAAAAAAGAATTAAGTCTTATTTTTCAAGATCCATACAACTCTTTTCATCCAACATACTCTATAATTGAACAGTTAAAAGATGTAGTAAAAAGAGATTTTTCAAGTGAAATAACAAGTTTTTTAAGTGAGCTTGATTTAGATAAAAACTTACTTGATAAAAAACCTCATGAGTTAAGTGGTGGACAGTTACAAAGATGTTCAATTCTTAGAGCACTTTTAATGAAACCAAAATTATTATTAGTAGATGAGCCAACATCTGCTTTGGATAATATTATTGCTTATGATGTAATGAAACTTCTTATAAAATATTTAGATTCATGTGCAATATTATTAATAACACATGATGAACAAATGGCAAAATGGTGTAGCGATAAAATAATAAGGTTAGAAGAAAATGAAAACAAATAAAGCATTAGTTTTACTTAATATGGGTGGAGCTAGAAGTAAAGATGAATTAAAAACTTTTTTAACAAATATGTTCAATGATAGAAATATATTAACTATCAAATGTGGCTTTTTTAGAGGTTTAGTTGCTTCAATGATTGTAAAAAGTAGATTAAATTCTGCATGGAAGAATTATGAAGAAATAGGAAGTGAAACTCCTTTACATAAGTTAACTGAAAAATTAGTAGATAAATTAAATACTAATCTTAAAGGGTACAAAACTTATCAAGTTATGAGATATACTCCTCCTTTTGCAAGTGATGTAATAAAACAAATGGAAGAAGATGGTATTGATGATATTACAATACTGCCTTTATATCCTCAATATTCAACTACAACAACAAAATCATCTCTTGAAGATTTTGAATTATATTCAGATGACAAATTTACTACAAAAATAATTAAAACTTTTTATAAAAATGAAAAGTTTAATAATTGTATTGTAGATGAAATTATGAGTCAAACTGATACTCCACAAGAGTATAATTTAATTTTCTCAGCTCATGGTTTACCTCAAAAAATAGTTGATGCAGGTGATCCTTATGAAAAACAAATGAATGAACATGTTGAAATCTTAAGTAATATGTTAAAGAAAAAAGGAATAAATTTTAACTCAATTTCCCTAGCTTATCAATCTAAAGTAGGGCCATTAAAATGGTTAGAGCCATCTCTTGATGATGCATTACTTGATTTTAAAGATAAGAATGTGATTATTTATCCTTTAGCTTTTATCGTTGATAATTCAGAAACAGATTTTGAACTTAATTTAGAGTATAGAGAAATAGCAGAAGAAATAGGTGTTGGTGATTATAAAGTTTGTAAGTGTGTTAATGATAGTGACTTATTTATAGAAGCAATAAAAGATATTATAAAATAAGGATTTATATGAGTAATGATATATTATTACAAATTGCACATGATTCAATTAGATCAAAATTTGATGAGAGAGTAAAAATAGATAAAGAAGAGTTACTTAAAAAATATCCTTTTTTAGAAGAACCAGGTGCTTGTTTTGTAACTTTAAACTTAAACAATGAATTAAGAGGTTGTATTGGTAGCTTAGAAGTATATGGTATGTTAATTGATGATATTGTAGAAAATGCTTATAATGCAGCCTTTTTAGACCCAAGATTTTTAGAATTATCTGAAGAAGAGTATAAAAAAATAGATTTAGAAATATCTATTTTAACTCCAGCTTTAAAACTAGAGTATACAAGTTTAGAAGACTTAAAATCCAAAATTAAAGTTGGTGTTCATGGTGTTGTTTTAGAAGATGAAGATTCTCGTTCAACTTTTTTACCGCAAGTTTGGGAACAAACTCCAACTTTTGAAGAGTTTATTAAAAAACTATTACACAAAGGTAGTTTTGATGAAGATGCCTTAGAAAAAGGTATTGATGTATCTATTTATGAAGTTATAAAAGTAAAATAATGAGTATTAGAAAAACTGTAGTTGCTGGAAGTTTTTATCCAAATGATAAAAATGAACTTCTTAGTTTAATAAATAGTTTTTCTAAATCAGAAATTAAAAGTATTGTAAAAAGTGAATTTCGACATATAAATGCAATAATTACTCCACATGCAGGTTTTACTTATAGTGGAAGATTATCTAATCTCTCTTATTTTTTAGCATCAAAACAAAATCCTAAAAGAGTGATAGTAATAGGACCCTCGCATAATGCTTTATTTGAAGGTTCTCATATTTGTTTAGATGAGATGTATGAAACACCTTTAGGGAATATTGAAGTAGATTTAGAGTTTTCAAAAACTTTAAAAAGTAAGTATACTTTTATAAATTCAAATGAAGAGTGTGCCTTTGAACACTCAACTGAAACTCAAGCTCCTTTTATTAAACACTATTTTTCAAATGCAAAAATAGTAGAGATAATATATGCAAAGCAAGATTTTAATATTTTAAGTGATGTAATAGATGAGCTAATAAAAGATGAAAATAATCTTCTAGTAATAAGTACAGACTTAAGTCATTTTCACTCTTTAGAAAAAGCAAAAGAACTTGATACTTACTGTATAAATGCAATTACAAAAAAAGATATATCACTTTTAGAAATAGGCGAAGCTTGTGGAAAAATAGGAATAAAAGCTATTTTAAAAACTGCTGTTAAAAAATCACTTAAAACAAAAGTCTTAACTTATAGTACAAGTTATGATGTAAATAATGATAAATCAAGAGTTGTAGGCTATGCAACTGCACTTATAGGAAAATAGATGTTTGTATTTAAAAAAATTGTTTCAGCTTTTTTATTGCCAGTTCCAATTGGTCTTTTTTTACTTTTTTTAGCTCTTTTCTTTTTACTTACAAACTCTTATAAAAAAGCAAAAATATTTCTAAGTTTAGCTTTTTTATGGTTTGTTCTTTTATCTTTCCAACCTATCTCAAATGCAATTATAAGCCCTTTAGAAAATTCACATAAAGCACTACTTGATATTCCAAAAGTTGAGTATGTATTAGTTTTAGGATCAGGACATAATACAAATGAAAATTTAAGTATCACATCTCAACTTTCAAGTGTTGCAAGTGTACGAATTAATGAAGGGATTAGAGTTTATAAAGTAATAGAGAAAAAAGATGAAAATGTAAAGATTGTGTTTTCTGGATATAAAGGATTTGATAAAAATCATCACTCTTTTATGGCTTCAAATCTTGCAATTTCATTAGGCGTAAAAAAAGAGAAAATTTTAGAACTTCAAAAGCCTGTTGATACAAGAGCAGAAGCAATTGAGATGAAAAAGATTGTTGGTAATAAAGCTTTTATTTTAGTTACAAGTGCATCTCATATGAAACGTTCAATATTACTATTTAAAAAATTAGGACTAAATCCAATTGCAGCTCCAACATATCATTTAGGATATGAAGATAAATCCTATAGTTCTATTTTTTCAAGTGAGAATTTATATAAAGTAAAAGTAGCTTTTCATGAGTATTTAGGACTGATCTGGTCTTATATTAGAGGATACATCTAAATAAAGAGATAATTTAACCAAAAGTTCGATAAAATTGCAACTTTGTTGCAAATAAAGGTAAATATTGGAAATATTAAATATAAAAGAACTATCTTATTCTTATCAAGAAAACTTTAAAGTTTTAGAAAATATCAACTTAACAATTGAAAATGATGATTTTTTAGCAATTATTGGTCCAAATGGCGGTGGAAAATCAACGCTATTAAAACTTATTTTAGGTTTATTAAAACCTCAAAATGGACAAATAATAAAAAATATAAAAAACGAACTTATTGGTTATGTTCCGCAAAATACAAACTTAAATCTTGACTTTCCTATTACTGCATTAGAAGTTGTTTTAATGGGACATATAGGAAATAAAAAAAAGCTCTTTGGATATAACAAAGAAGATACAGCTTGTGCGATGCAGTCACTACAAAAAGTTGGAATGCAAGATTTTGCAAATAGAAAAATAGGAGACTTATCAGGAGGTCAAAGACAAAGAGTGTTTATAGCTCGTGCTTTATGTTCAAACCCAAAAGTAATGCTTTTAGATGAACCAACTGCAAGTATTGATGTAAAAGGTCAAAATGAGATTTATGAACTGCTAAAAGAGTTAAATAAATCTATTTGTATTGTTGTAGTTAGTCATGATATTTCTATTTTATTAAATTATGCAAAAAATGTAGCACATGTAAATAAAAATCTTGTTTATCATGGTTTAGAAAAAATACAAAAAAATATTAATACTACAGACGAACATTTATGTGAAGTTGAACTTTTATCAGCTTTAGGTAAAACACAAGTTTGTTGTGACCATAAACACTAATAGGAGAGTAAATGTTAGAAATATTAGAATATGATTTTATACAAAATGCACTACTATCTGGTGTTTTGATTTCAATTGCTGCAGGAATTATAGGTTCACTTGTTGTTGTAAATAAAATTACTTTTTTAACAGGTGGAATTGCTCATAGTTCGTATGGTGGAATTGGAATTGCTATTTATTTAGGTCTACCTGTACTTTTTGGTGCAACTATATTTGCAATTATAACAGCTGTGATTATTGCAATACTAACACTTAATAATAGAAATAGAGTAGATGCAATTATTGGAATGATGTGGGCTTTTGGTATGGCTATAGGAATTGTCTTTGTTGATTTAACTCCAGGATATAATGTAGATTTAATGTCTTATTTATTTGGTTCAATAATTGCTGTTTCAAGTGATGATATTTTGTATATGACTCTTTTAGATGTGTTTATTATCTCAATAGTTGTATATTTTTATAAAGAGATATTAACAGTTTCTTATGATAGTCAATTTGCAAGATTACGTGGAATTAATGTAAAGTTTTTTTATACACTTATTTTAATACTTTCAGCTTTATGTGTTGTTGCAGCTATTAAAGCTGTAGGGCTTATTTTAGTTATTGCCTTACTTACAATACCAACGTATTTAGCTGAAACCTTTGCAAATAGATTATCTTCAATGATGATATTAAGTTCAATCCTTGCAACAATATTTACTATAATTGGACTTGGAATATCATACGTTTATGATATTAGTTCAGGTGCTAGTATTATTATTGTTGCAGTTGTTATTTTAACAATTGTAAAGCTTATACGAAGAAATAAGTAGAACCCTAAGGTTCTACTTTTTATCTAGAGTAATTTCTCTTTTTATTTTTTTATCTCCAGTTGTTTTTGCAAACCATTTATTTACTCTTTTAGACCAAGCATTTGCCTTTTCACCTTGTTTTGTTCCCTCTTTAATATAAATACTACGTAAGTGCCATCCTGGCTTTGACTTACTGTTATCATGTCTAATAACAACACTTTTTATATCTCCAAAATATTTACTTACAGGTATATTTTGAATTGTTTTAGAGCCTCTTTCAAAGTCATCACAAATAGTATCTATGTGATACTCTGGACTTTTCCAATTATCTCCTTTTAAAGTAATAAATACTTTTGCACTTGTACCTGCTTTTTTTATGTCACTTGTATTCATTTCAATTTGATAATGTTTTAATTGTTTACTAGGAACTAAACCATCCTCAAAACTACCACTATTTTTCATATTAACAACTCTTACTCTACCACTATATTTATCTAATAAAAATAGTTTTAACTTACCATTTCTTGCTTTGAAATATTGAATATTACTCCATTGTTCAGTAGGTACAATCCCCATAGCAAAACTATTTCTAAAGTAGTTTTCATCAATTAATTTACCTATTTTTGCATCATTTTTTAAATTATTGATTTCATGAACATGCATAACTCCATTTCTGCTAACTGCTTTACTAATAATTAAAAAGGATTTTTTATCAGAATCTTTAAATATATTTAATCTAACCCAACCTGCTGACCAAGTTTTTTCTTCTACAGGTTCTAGTTTAAATTTGTTGTTTTTTAAATAGAATTTATATTGAGAATAGATAGTTTTTTTACCTGTATCATTTATTCCATAAATATAAACAGCATTGTCTGTTTCAAGTACTTGAATATCAGTACCTACAATTGATGCTTTATTTTTTAAGAACTCTTTTTGATCTACTACAATATCTCCAAGTGTTCCATCACTTTTCATTTTTCTTATATTTACTACCCCATTATCTCTATTTAAAATTACATATGTGTTATTTTTTAAAGTGAAAAATTCAATTTTCTTCCAACCTGCACGCCAATCATGTTTATCAATAACTTTTCCTATTGTTCCATCATCATTTACTTTATTTATATGTACTAAACCATTTGTATAGTCATCAGATGTTCCTGCTTTCATTAAAAAAAGATAGGTTTTACCTTTAACTTTATAAAAGTTTATATTACTCCAACCCTTTGACCAGTCATATTTAGCAATATTACTACCAATACTACCATCAGCTTTAATTTTATGGATATGAACTGTTCCATTTTTATATTTAAGTAAGAACAAGTATTGTTTTCCATTTATTTCAAATATTTTACTATTCCAACCACTTGTCCATTTATCACTACATAAAACTGAATCACTTTTTAAACTTATAACTGTTCCTGAAACATAACTTGAAGCATATTTTTTACCCCAGTAAGAGCTCCAACCTAAAATTTCTAAGCTAGTAAATGAAACATAATGCTCTTCTCCTCTAGTAAGGTCTAAATATGCAATATTTGTATTTGCAACATCTATATCACCATTTGTTTTATATTTACAAGACATTCCTACAATTGTAACCCAATGATTACCATCATTTATAAGTGCAACTACAGGCATAGCTCTTCTTAAATGATGTCTAATCTTTTCAATAACAGATGTGTTTGTTCCTTTATTATGTCTAATAATATTATTCTCAACAGTTTTTCTTTGTTTTAAATTTTTTAAAACTAACTTATCTAAGCCTACTGCTTCTTGTGCTGGTGTAGTAAAGTAATCATCCCCTGGATTAAAGAATATGCCACCTAGTAAAAGTTTATT
>NZ_WFKJ01000045.1 GCF_009208075.1 Poseidonibacter ostreae
TTTTATTTTATTATCTTCTTTTACCCATTGAATAATCAATTATATATTGTGCAATATCATCTAAATGCACTATATCTTTAACTGCACCTGCTTTAATGGCTTTTGCTGGCATTCCAAAAACAACACAACTTATCTCATTTTGTGCTACTGTATATACATTATTATTAAACATGTCTTTCATACCAATTGTACCATCATCACCCATTCCTGTCATAATAATAGCCATTGCACTTGAACCTATTACATTATTAACTGATCTATATAATACATCAACACTTGGTTTATGTTGGCTTACTTTTTTTGTATCTAATAGTTTAGTTTTATATTCTAGTCCATTTTTTACCACAGTTAAATGCATATTTCCAGGAGCTAAATAAGCATGCCCTCTTTCTAAAAGCATTCCATCTTTTGCTTCTTGTACATTTACATTAGAGTTATCATTTAATCTATGAGCAAAGGAGTTAGAAAAACCATAAGGAATATGTTGAGAAATTAAAATAGGAGGTAAATTTTCGGGTAAATTTTGAAATACTTTTAATAAAGATTCAACACCACCAGTTGAAGAGCCAATTGCAATTAGTTTATATCCAGAACCTCTTGTAGGAGTTGATGGGATTACTTCATCAGGATGAATTTTATATTCAACTGCATTAGTATTTTTAGTTTTTGATACTAATGCCTTTGGTTTTTTTAATGTATATCTTTTAAGTAAAAAAGTTAAATTTAATAGAGTCTCTTTTATTCTCTTTTGAAAAGATATCATTGATTCTCCACCTTCAGGTTTAGGAATAAAACCTACAGCCCCATCATCAAAAATATCATTTCCTCTTACACTCTCACCTGAAATTACGACAGCTGGCATAGGATGTAAACGCATTAAGTTTCTTAAGAAAACTACACCATTCATTTTTGGCATATTAATATCAATTGTTACAATATCTGGTTCATACTGCTTAATTTTTTCTCTTGCATCAAATGCATCTACAGCCATAGATATAACTTCAAATTCATCTATTTCATTTATCATATCTTTTATAATTCTTCTCATTGAAGGAGAATCATCTATAACTAAAACTGTATACACTCTAAAAAACCACCCTATTTATTATATAAAGCTAGAAAAGTTCGATTTCCATTTCAGGTTCCTCTGATTTATCTTCCATACCAAATAAATCAACACCACCAACATATTCTTTGATAACAGGAGCTTTTGTAATCTCTTTTTGTAAAGATTTTTCCTCTAGTAAAATTTTACTATCAGTTTCACTTTTTTGAGTAACTTTAATAAATGTTTCAAACTCATTTGCAAGTAGAATTAATCTACCATGCTCACCTCTTGTATGTTCACTCATTAGTTGAAAGCCCTCAGACTTACAAAAATCTTTTGCGAACTCAACATTTCTATGTCCTATTGATTCAGATGAAACATTTAATTGCATAATATCTGCACCACCTGATATTTTTGCAAACATATTATTTTTATTACAACCTAGTTTGTACATTTCATTAAGCATTGCTTCAACTGAATAAAGACCATACTTCATATCATCATTACTATTATTACTACTTGGAAGTAAAAAGTGATTCATTGCTTTAATTTTAGTAACTTTATCATAAAACATAATAGCAACACAAGAACCTAGAAGTGTTTTAAATGCTATTTGTTCTATATCATTACCAACAGCAAATTCTCCACCAATTACAGTATGAGTACATAAACCTTTTGTTTTTTGTGTAAATCTTATAGCTGAAGCTTTTTCAATGCTTCCATCTTTATGTCCAATTACAATCAAAATGCTTCCTTTTCTTTAATGAAAATATTTTGTCCTACTCTTTTTACATAATTAACTAAATCTTGGGGGTTTTCAGAATGACCTAAGTATAAAGTTCCCCCAATTTTTAAATGTGAAAAAAGTTTTTTTAATATTTTATTCTGATCTTCCGCTGAAAAATAAATAAGTACATTTCTACAAAATACAATATCAAATTGATTTTTTGAAAAAGGATATGTATTGTCATTTAAATTCATAACTTGAAATGTAAGCATTTTTTTTAATTCATCTTTTACTTTTATAAGAATCTCTTCTCCAGCTAAGTTTTTTTCTATTCTTCTTTTAAAGTATTTTGAGGGTTTAATCCATTCAGGGAATTCTTTTGATGATTTAGAATACCTATATACACCATTTGCAGCATACTGTAATACATTTGTATCTATATCTGTTGCAATTACAGAAGCATTTAGTTTTTTCCCAATTTCATCTTGAACTTCTAAAAGAGTCATAGCCATTGAATATGGTTCTTCACCTGTTGAAGATGCAGAACAATACATATTTATTTTATTTCCAGATTTTGCAAGCTGGGGAATGGCTCTATTTTTTAAATCTAAAAAATGAAAATCTTCTCTAAAAAAATGTGTTTTATTTGTAGTAAAAGAGTTAATAAATTCAGTAACATAGGAACCTTCTTCAACTAAATGAAGAAGATCCATAATATCACCTTTATATTTACTATCTCTTTTTAATTTATCAATTCTATTAGAGATCATAATATCTTTATTATCAGCTAATGTTATTCCAGTTAATCCATAAAGAATTTTCTTTACTCTATTATGAACGTCATCTGTTGTATACTTCATTTATGAAGCTTTTCTTGCTTTATTTATACCTCTTTCGATATTAATTTGAGCATTAATAATACCTACAACATCTAAGATAAGACCAATACTTCCATCTCCTCTTACAGTTGCTGCTCCAATTCCCTCAACAGATCTAAAGTTTTTATCTAAAGGCTTAACAACAACTTGATGTTGATTTAAGAACTCATCAATAGATAAGGCAACTTTTGTATTTCCAGATTTAACAACAATTAACATACCATCTTCTAAATTTTCAAAACTATTTTCAAGTCCAAATAATTGATGTATTCGTACAACTGGAATAAACTCTTCTCTTAACATTAATAAATCTTGAGTTCCATCACCAATTTTTTTAATCATATCAGATGTTGGTTGTAATGACTCAACAATAGAAGATAATGGTAAAATATATTTTTGATCACTAACTGCAATATCTAAACCATCAAGAATAGCAAGAGTTAAAGGTAACATAATTGTTAAAACTGTACCCTCACCTAATGTAGTATCTAGTTTTAAATCTCCACCTAGTTTTTGAATATTTGTTTTAACAACATCCATTCCAACACCACGTCCTGAGATTTCTGAAATTTGATCTGCTGTTGAAACTCCAGCACCAAATACAAGCATTGCTTTTTCATTATCATTCATATTATTATATTGATTTTCATCAATTTGACCTTGATCTAGTGCTTTTTGGGCAACTTTTTCTATATCAATTCCTCTTCCATCATCTTCTATTGTAATAATCATTTGTCCATTAGCTTGTTCAGCTGAAATTATAATAGAACCAATATCATGTTTTCCAGAAGCTTCTCTTTCTTCTGGTGTTTCTAAACCATGATCAAGTGAATTTCTAATAACATGCATTAAAGGATCAGTTAATCCTTCAATCATTGCTTTATCAATTTCAACATTATCACCAAAGTGTTTGAATTCAACTTTTTTACCAAGTTTCTTAGAAATATCTCTAACAACTTTTGGAAATTTAGAATAAATAGATTCCATTGGTACCATTCGAATACTCATAATAGAGTCTTGCATATCTCTAATATGTCTTTCAAGTAACTCTAATCTTTCAAGTACAGAATTTCTTGTTTTTGAATCATCAATAGTTGATGAAAATTGAGTAAGCATGGCATTTGTAATAACTAAATCCCCAACATTATTCATAAGTAAGTCAATTTTATCAAGATTTACTCTAATATTATTATTAGTAGAAGCTTTTTTAGTTGCTTTTTCTTTTATCTCTTTATTAACTCTAGGAGCACTTGGTTTATTAGCAGGAGGTGTTTGTTCATTTGTAATAACTGCGGCACTTTCTTCTGAAGTTTCTACTGTAGTGTTCTCAGTAGCTTCGATATTATTTGTTTGCATTACAGAATCTGGTGTTAAAGATGGAACATCATCAAAAAATCCAAAATTCTCTTTATCTTCATCATTTATATGAATATCTTTAGCATTATCAGAAGCTTCTTGTAACTCTTTATCATAGAAACCAAAGTTTTTTTGATTTTCATCTACGTCATCCGCAAATATACCATATGATTTACTACTTTTTTGTTCATTTAAGTCATCATCAAAAAATCCAAAATTTTCATTATCTAAAGACTCTTGTACCATAGGAATTGTAACTTCAGGAGTTTCAATTACAGGTTCTTCTTTAACAATTTCTTTAATTTCTTCTTTCTTAACAACTGTACCATTAGAATATGCACGGATTTCTTCAAGTAAAGAAGTAGTCATTTCTGTGAATGTTTCTTTTGTTAAATCTTCTGCAACTTCTAAATCTAAGATTTCTTTCATTACATCTAAACCATCAATTAAAGTTCCTGCCATTTCTGGTATGAATTCAATTTTATGATTTCTTAATTTATCCATCATATTTTCAACATCATGCGTAAATTCAGCAAAAAGTTTTAATTCAACAGATGCACCACTACCTTTTAAAGTATGTACATCTCTAAATAGTTGACCCATTTCATCATCTGTTAATGAGCCATTATTTTCAGCTTCTAAAAGTACATTATCAGCTGATTCAAAAAGTTCTTCAGCTTCTTCTAAAAACATTTCTCTATATTTTGAAATATCAAATGACATATTAGATCCTTTTTTTATCTACTTAATACGATGTTTACTGCTTTTAACAGTTGATCCGGAACAAAAGGTTTTACAATCCAACCAGTAGCACCTGCTGCCTTTCCTTTTGTTTTCATTTCATCACTTCTTTCAGTTGTTAATACTAAAATAGGTTTTTTTGAATATTGTGGTATTTTTCTTAGTTCGCCAATAAGTGTAAGTCCATCCATATTTGGCATATTTACGTCAGTTATTATTAAATCAAAATTAGTGCTGTTAGCTTTTGCTAAACCATCTACGCCATCAACTGCCTCAGTTACATCAGTGTAACCACCTTCGTTTAAAGCATAGTTTAACATATCTCTTAGCATTGTAGAATCATCTACGATTAAAAGTTTTGCCATATTAGTACCCCTTAGGTTGTATAGTTAAAAAATTATTTAACTATACTAACGTAAGAAATATTAAACTAGGGTTAATTATTAAATTGAATTAGAAGCTAATTCAATTCTATCTTTACTTACTTTAAGTACTTTTATTTCTACTTCATCTCCAACACTTAAAACATCAGAAACATTTTTAACTCTTTGTTTTGAAATTTTAGAAATATGTAATAAACCTTCTCCACCTTTTGGTAATGCCATAAATGCACCAAAATCAACAATTCTTTCAACTTTTGCCATTAATACATCATCAACAGTATAAAGTTTTTCAAAGTCAAGATTTTTTGAAGGTTGTTTTCTTGAAACTGCATTATTAGAAATAGTTTTAATATGTTCACAAGCATCTAATACATTTTGCTTATTACTTCCACTTACTTTTACATTTCCACTATCTCTATCTAAATCTATTCCTACAGAGAACTTTTCAATTATTTCTTTAATTGTTGAACCTGCTTTTCCTATAACAACCATTATTTTACTTGGATCAATTGCAAATTGTTCAATTAATGGTAAAGCTTCACTTGGAATAATATCTTCAGCTGCTGTATGCATTAAACCTAAAATATGATCTCTACCTTCTTTTGCTTGTAATAATGCTTCTTGTAAAACTGATAATTCAATTCCACCAAGTTTAATATCCATTTGTAAAGCTGTAATACCTTTTGTAGTACCTGCAACTTTAAAATCCATATCTCCATCATGATCTTCAAGACCCATGATATCAGTTAATACAGAATAGTCACCATTTTCAACAACCATACCCATAGCAACCCCAGCAACTAAATCAGAAATTGGAACTCCTGCTGCTTTTAAAGCTAGTGAACCTCCACAAACAGTTGCCATTGAAGAAGAACCATTTGATTCTAAAATTTCTGAAACTAATCTAACTGTATCTGTATAATCATCATCAATAGTAGCTTCTAAAGCTTTTTTACCTAAATTACCATGACCTAATTCTCTTCTTCCTACTCCAAACATTGGTTTTGCTTCACCTACTGAGAAACCTGGGAAGTTGTAATGTAACATAAAGTTTTCAATTGAAGTTGATTTTTCAGTTAACTTTTCAAACATTTGTCCATCTTTTGGACCACCAAGTGTTGCTACAACTAAAGCTTGTGTTTCACCTCTTGTAAATAAACAAGATGAATGAGCTGATGGTAAAATATTAGTATCAATAGAAATAGGTCTAACGTCTTTTAACCCTCTTCCATCTGCTCTAACCTTATCACTTACAATCATATTTCTTACAATTTCTCTTTTTACAATAGATACAGCTTCATAAATTACTGAAAATTCTATTTCATTCTCTTCACAATATGAGTTAGCAGAAATCATTTTAGCTACATCTTTAAGTTCAGTTGCTCTTTCACTTTTTGCTAATTTTTTAATAGCTTCAGTAATATCTGAAGAGAAATTATCTCTTACATAATCAATAACATCTTCAGAAATTGTAAACTTAACTAGTTCAACTTCTTTCATTTCTTTACAAGCAACTTCAAAACCAGCTTCATAAGTAGTATTAGCTTCAAATAAAACTTCTTGAGCAAAAGCAATTGCTTCTACTAATTGCTCTTCATTCATTTCATTTGTACTATGAACTTTTGTAAAAGCTTCAATATCAACTTCAAGCATTTCAGATGAAGAAATAGCTTTCATTTCAATCATAAGTAATTCGTCTTTAGAACCAGCAATATATAAATCTAATGTAGAATTTTCAAGTTCAGACATTTTAGGATTTGCAACATATTCACCGTCAATCTTAGCAACTCTTACACCACAAACTGATTTTTTAATTGGTAAGTTTGAAGTATATAAAGCAGCATTAGCAGCATTTAAAGCTAAGGCTTGTAAATCAACATCTTTATCAGCACTTAAAACCATAACTGTAATAGTTGTAGGATATACATATCCTTTAGGGAATAATGGTCTTAAACTTCTATCAATTACTCTTGAAGTTAAAGTTTCAAACTCACTTGGTTTTGCTTCTCTTTTTATAAAACCACCTGGAAGTTTCGCTGCTGCATATGTTTTTTCAATATACTGAACTGTTAAAGGAGTAAAATCTTCACTTACAGGATTATCAAATTCACTAACTACTGTAGCTAATACAACTGCATTTCCTAATTTTGCTAATACTGACCCATTAGCTTGTTTAGCTACTTTACTAAACTCAAAAATCTCTTGTTTTTTACTTAATTCAAATTCACAAACTGTTGACATTTATTTTAATCCTTTTTTATTGTTTCTATATCTTTAAATTTTATTTCATCTAATGTATCATAATAAAAGTTAATAGATATAAAGTGATCTAGCTTTTTTATATAATACAAATCATCTGCAATTGACTCAATTGTTGGAATACTAGCTGTTGGTATTACAGGAGTTGCAACTGAAACTGATTTAGCTCCTAATTTGATTGCACTTTTAATACAAGCCATCATTGTTAAACCCGTATTTAATCCCTCATCAATTAATAAAATATTTTTTTCATTTAAATTTGTTAATTTATTTCCATTTCTAAACTTTGAAACTTCATATGACAATTCATTTTCATATAAAAATTTTGACTGTCCATAAATTAAATCTAAACTAATACCAAATACTTTTACTAACTCTTCATGAATTAATACTTCTTCAGCTTCAGTTACAATTGCTATTTCACATTCATGATTACTAGGTGCAAATATTTTCTTAGAAAACATCATATCAAGTTTTGCATTTAACTCTTTTGCAATAATACTTGCAATTGGATATCCCCCACATGATGTAGATAATACTGTCCAATCTTCTAATTTCATACTTTCAATTGGTAAAATATCTAATAATCTATAAGCAGCTACTTCTCTATTTTTAAAATATATTGGATCTGGTGTCATTATTCATTCTCAATTTCATACTCTTGTTTTATTCCACCAAGAGGTTTTAATGTAAGATTTAAATAAACAACTTCTTGATCTACATCTGTTGTATCACTAGAAGAAGCAACTCTTTCTCTTTCATACTTTATATCAAAATTCCAGCATTTATCATTTATATTTAAATTAATACCTTGTTTACTTTTAATTTTTTCTAAAATATTATAGTTTTCATAATAAGAAAATTTATAATCTTTAGCAAATTGATACTCTGCTTTAACATTATATGATTCTAAATCTTCTTTTCCAGAATTATCTGTATCTTTTGATTTATAATATCCTGCTGTTAAAGATATATCTTTTAACTTATATGTTCCAGATATAGTATTTTCAATAAACTGTTTATCTTGAACATTATAAGTTAATCTATTAGAAATAGAACCATTATTATAATTTAATTTAATATAATTTTCAGTATTTTGAAGCTTTGGTTCATCTACACTATTATACAAAATTGATTGTGTTAGTTTATGATTTACTATTTGTTTTAAACTATCATTATTATATAAAGATTGATTTAGAGATAGTTTTATATTTTTATTATTTGTACTATTTGTAAATGAAGATAAATCATCCTCTTCTTCATAATCATTACCTGAAATACCATATAAAGCACCATCTTCTTTTATATTTTCAGGATGAGTATACTCAGCTTCTAAATTTAAAGTATGAAGATATTCTTCATAAGGTTTTATTAAATCAGTTCCAACAGAAACAGATACTTCATTTTGAGTTAAAGTACCATCTTCATAATTTGAAGTATTGTTTGTATATTTGTACTTACTAAGTGTAGTTTTATTTTGAATATTAAAATATAAGTAATCATCTAAAAAGTATTTACTATAATTAATAGGAAGTGACAATTCATAGTAATTAGCTCCAACTCCCTCTACTCTTGTATAACGTCTATATTTAGTATCAAGAGAGTATAAAACTTTATTTAAACCAAATAGTTCATTATTATATTTATGAAATTGTAATTGAGGAAGTTCTTGTAATGTTGTATCATTTGAATCTAATGATGTATCAATATAATGTCTTCCATATATTCCACCATAATATTTTGGTGTATTATAAAAATAGTTTATTTTTGATTCAACTTTTTCATCACTAGAAGTATCATCATCTTCTAAAGTTTCATACTCAATATCATTTAACCAATTTATAGATGCGTATAAACCATCTTGATGATTTCCACTTGAAAAAAGTTTTGTTCTTTCATAATCAATACTCCATCCATAGTGTTTTTGATTATCTAAATCATTCTCTTCTTTGTAACTTTCTTGTTCTCTAAAAAAACCTGCATTTAATTTAAGTAAAGAGTGTGGTGAGTCTGCATATCTAAAATAAGAGTAGGCACCAAAACCTCTTTCACTTCTTACTTGAGGAATAATTTCTAAATCATAATTTGCTTTTGGTGCTATAAATATAGATTGAGAATAAGAGAATCCTTCACTACTAGAATAACCAATTGTAGGAGGTAATACACCTGTTCTTCTTGTAGTATCAGTTGGAAAACCTAAGTAAGGACTATAAAATACAGGTACGTTCCTAAAATATAATCTTGGATTATAAGTATGCATCCATTTATCTTCTGTATCATAAGAAGCTGATGAAACTTTTATACTCCAAGCTGGATCAACACAGTCACATGATGAAATTATTGAGCTATCTAGTTCTATATTAGTATTATCTTTTGTAGATTTTTTTGAATTTACCCAAAGATTACTTTTTTTATCAAAAAGTAATACAGGTGTTTGAGAATAAGAATCATTTTTTAAGTTTATTAAAGCATAATCACTTTGTGTTTGGATACTGTTATCTTTTAAAATTAAAACATTATCAAAAAGTTCAAAGGTCTCTTTATCTTTATTATAAACTATTTTAGAAGCACTTAAATAATAAGTTGGCGAAAAGACAACTACATTACCCACTGCTGTTACAATATTACCTTCAGTATTAATACTTTCAGATATAAGTTGAAACTTTTCATTTTTTAACTCTTCACTAAAAGAAAAAGAGGCAAGTACTAATAATGAGGCTAAATAATTTTTAAGCATTTACAACCAATGTCTTACCAGTAAAATCATGAAACGTTTTTCTTCCATCATTAAAGAAACCAATTAAAAAACCTACATAAAAAAACATTTCAGAAAAAATTCTTCCAAGAGATCTTAAAACTGCAGAAAACATTGAAATCCTACCCCAAGAATTAGAGTCTATAACTTTTATCTTAACTACAATCTTTCCTACTGTGGCACCATAATACCAAGTAAATAAAGCCTGATAAACAAGCTTTAAAAAAATTAAAGGCATCACTAAGTCAGTTTTCATAAAAAACATCATTGCATTAACATCATGACTAACTGCCATAATATTATCCCAAAAAATTATAAGAATAATAGCCGTTACAAGTAAATCATCAATAACAAAAGCAGTAGCTCTAGATCTTAAGGATGCTAATTGTAAATCATCAGTATTGTTACTCATTTAACTACTTTAATGCTTGATATGCAATATCTGTTCTTATTTTTTTACCAGCAAAATGAACTTGACCACATAAATCATAAGCTCTATCTCTAGCTTCTTTAATAGTTTTTCCAAAACCAACACAAACTAAAACTCTTCCACCATCTGCCATTAACTTGCCATCAACTTTTGAAACACCAGCATAAGAGATGTGAGAATTTAAAGCTAAATCTTCATCAACAATTTTATCAACAATAATTTCAGCAGCAGGTGAACTTGAATATGGATAGTTTTGGCTTGCCATTACAACACCAACACCAAATTCATCTTTGATTTTAATATCTAATTTATCAAGTTGTTTAGTTGCACCTTTATAAAATAGTTCAGAAACAGGAGTTTCTAATAAAGGCATTAAAATTTCACACTCTGGATCACCAAATCTTACATTATATTCTAAGATAATTGGTTCACCTTTAACTACCATTACTCCAATAAAAAGAACACCCTCGAAAGGAGCACCCTCTTTTTTCATACCCTCTAAAGTTGGTTTAATTACTCTATCTTCTACTTTTTGGTAAATATCATCGTTTACTAAAGGAGTTGGAGCATATGCACCCATACCACCTGTATTTGGTCCAGTATCACCATCACCTATTCTTTTATGATCTTGTGCTGCTGGTAATACTTTGTAATTCTCACCATCACAAATAGCAAAAATTGAAAGTTCATAACCATCTAAAAACTCTTCAACAACAATAGAAGTTCCAGCATCACCAAAAGAAGTTCCAGCTAACATATCAGATGCAGCCTCTTTTGCTTCTTCTATACTTTGTGCAATAATTACACCCTTACCACCACATAAACCATCTGCTTTTACAACAATTGGCAAACTCATAGTATCAATAAAATCATGAGCTTCTTTTTCATTTGTAGTTTCAATAAATGCTGCTGTTGGTATGTTATATTTTTTTAATATATTTTTCATATAAACTTTTGAACCCTCAAGTTGTGCAGCTGCAGCACTTGGTCCAAAGATTGTTAAATCATTTTCTTTAAATATATCAACAACACCATCTACTAATGGAGCTTCAGGTCCAACTATTGTTAAATCAATTGAATTTTCTTTAGCCCATAAAGCTAATTCATTATAATCTTTAATATTAATATTTGTCCCTAAATTGTCTGTTGCGCCATTTCCAGGCATAAAAAATAAGTTATGTTCATTTTCTTTAGAGATTGCCAAGCCAATAGAGTATTCTCTACCACCACTTCCAAGTATTAATATATTCACGATAATTCCTTGCATTATAATTATTTAAATTTGTTTTAAGACCCAAGCAGCCGTTAACCATCAATTTGGCCCTAAAAAGCCAATAACCGTACATAAGAATTAGACTTAAGGAGTGAAAACATAATGAAACACTGCACACCGTCTACTTACAATTACGTACTAAAATATAGTATCGGACCCTCAACAATGGAAATCCCGAACTACTTAGATGGCAATATTTTATCTAATTGATGATTAATTTTAGTTTTAATTTAATATTTGCTTTGCAAGTTTTATACATTCATCTATTGAAGTTTTTTCACTTACAATATAATCTATGTTCTTTGGTAAATAATTAGCAGTTGTTTTTCCAATTGTTATAGCTTTATAAGAATCTTTCCAAGTATAATTTTTAAAAAAGCACTCTACACTTGAAGGTGCTGAAAATATAAAAACAGAGTTATCTTCTAATATTTTATTAGACTTTAAACAAGATGTTTTGTAAGTTATTAATTCATCAATATCAATATTATTTTCTTTTAAAATATCAACTAATTTTGATACAGTTTTTAAAGCTCTTATATATAAAACTTTTTTATTTTTAAACTTAGGAATTAACTCTTTTGCAAACTCATTTCCATGAGAACTAATACCTGTAAACTGTAAGTTTCCACCATATTCATTTATTATATTTGCAGTTTTAGGAGCAATCGCATAAGAGGGTATTTCTTGCCAAGTTTTATTAAAAGAGTCTATAGAATAAATAGCATTCTTAGAAGTAAAAATCAAAGCATCATATTTATTTAAATCAATATCACTTGGTAAAAACTCTATACCAAAAACACTTAAGTTTTCAATCCCTTCATATTTTAAATTATTTAACAAATATATTTTAGACATTTATTTTAAGCTCCAATTCTTGAGTATAATTAATTGCATCATCCATATGAAAAAACATTTTATGCTTTTTAAAAGAGTTATCTGTATCTACTGCTAGTATATTTCTTTTATGTGCATGCTTTAAAACAAGTAATGTTTTTATATTTTTAGCACTTAATTTATCTATCATATCTTCAATAGTAAAAATTGCAGATATATCTAAAAAAGAGACATTTTTACAATCTAAAATAACTATTTTATTTTCGGTGATTTTATCTAATTTATTATCTAAAACTGAAGCAGTTCCAAAAAATAAAGAACCATCAATTTTTATAACTTCAATATTATTGTTAGTAATATCAATATCAAATGAGCTTTTAGCTCTTCTTGTTTTAATTCTAGTATTTCTAGAAATTTGATAAACAGCTAAGATAGAAGCAATAGTAATACCAACACCAACAGCCATTATTAAATCAACAAAAACTGTAAGTAAAAATACTGTTGTCATAATAAGTAAATCTTGTCGTGAAACTTTGTTCATAATTCGTAAAAATTTATAATCTAAAATATCAAAACCAACTTTTATTAAAATACCAGATAAAACTGCAAGTGGTATTTGAGAAGCTAGAGGTGCTAAAAACAAGATAATAATTAAAAGTGTAATAGAGTGAACCATTCCAGATACTTTAGATGTACCACCACTATTTATATTTATTACTGTACGCATAGTAGCACCTGCACCTGGAATTGCACCAAAAAAGGCACAAATTGAGTTACCAATTCCTTGCCCTATTAACTCTTTTTTAGGATTATGCTTAGTTTTAGTCATAGAATCAGCAACTAGTGATGTTAATAAAGAATCAATTGAACCTAATAAAGCAAGAGTTATCGCTAAGGTAATTATATTACTAAGTTCTAATAAATCAAAAGAAAAAGGAAGATTAAACTCTGGTAATCCTACAGGAATACTTCCAATTGTATCCACATCATATCCCATATAAATAGTAAAGTGAGTTACTACAAATAGTGCTATTAAAGCTGAGGGAATATATTTTGTAATGATTTTTGGAGTTAAGAACATAATTGCTAAAGTAATATATGCAATGATTAAGGCATGATCATCTGCATGTTTTATAGTATCAAAAAGCTGTGTTATTGTATAAATTACTGAACTATAAGACTCTACACCTAAAAAAGGATTTATTTGTAAAATTACAATAATTACACCAACTCCTGACATAAAACCAGAAATAACAGGGTAAGGGATATATTTAATCCATTTACCAATTCCAACTAATCCAAAGGATATTTGAATTAAACCAGATAAAAAGATTACAGTCATAACAGTTGATAAATCGTTTGGGAAAGTTGCAATGGCAGTTGCAGTTACAACTGTCATAGGACCAGTAGGTCCTGATATTTGTGTAGAAGTTCCACCAAAAAGTGCTGCAAAAAAACCTAATATAATTGCACCATACAATCCTGCAATTGCACCTGCTCCACTTGCAACTCCAAAAGCAAGTGCTAAAGGCAAAGCTACAACTGCCGCAGTAATTCCTGCGAATATATTATTTTTTAAAATTTGCAAGGAAACTCCTAGTTAAATTAATTATCTTCGTCTAAATATTCCTCATCACCAACTTTATCATTTTTACCACGTGCAATGATATGAATTGGACAACCTTCAAAGTTAAAATTATCTCTTAAGAAGTTAATCAAATATCTTTTATAAGAGAAGTGAAGTAATCTTGGTCTATTCATAACTAAAGCAATTCTAGGAGGCTTTGTTTCAAATTGAGTAGAATAATAAATTCTTAAATAAATACCATTTGGACTTGGAAGAGAGTGTCTGATTACTGCTTTTTCAATTACTCTATTAAGTGCTGATGTTGGAATTCTTTGAGTATAATTATCATAAATTTCAATAATTTTATCTTTTAATCTATCAATTGAACGTCCAGTTTTAGCAGAAACTGCAATAATTGGAGCATAATAAAGGAATTTAAACCTTCCTCTAATTAACTCTTCCATTTTCTTAAAAGTTTCCATGTTTTCATCCCACTTATTAAGAACAATAATTGTTCCTAATCCGTATTCATCAACTAACCCTGCAATTTTTTCATCTAAATCTGTTAATTCATCTGAAGCATCAAGAACAAGTAAAGCAACATTTGCTTTTTCTAACATCTCTTTTGTTCTCATTAAAGCAAATTTTTCAATTCCTTCAATTCTTCCACGTCTTCTTAAACCAGCAGTATCTACAAATGTAACACTTTTATCAGCATATTCAAATACTTCATCAACAGGATCAATAGTAGTACCTGCTATTGGAGATACAACTGATCTTTCTTGACCTACTATTGCATTTAAAATTGATGATTTCCCAACATTAACTCGACCAATAATTCCAACTTTAATTTTATTATCAATCACAAAAGTATCAGGGTTTTCTTCTTCATCTTCAGGAATTATTATATCTTCTTGAATTTCATAATCCTCTAAATCTTCAACACCTTCAATCTTTTCTAAAGGTACGATATGAGATTCAGTAATTATTTCTTTTACTTCAGAAGATTCTAAAACCTCTTCTTCAACTTCTGGTAAATGTGTATAAATCCAATCAAATAAATTCTTTGTACCTCTGTTATGTGATACAGAGATTCCAAATAAATTCTCTTCTCCAATACCAAATTCAAAAAATTCCCAAAGTCTTTCTAACTCTTTATCATTATCAATTTTATTAACTATTAAAGCTAATTCTTTACCTAATCTTTGAAGCTCATAAAATAATTCTTTATCTTTATCATCAGGTATATTTTTACCATCAACCATAAAAAGTATTATATCAGCCTCTTTTGCAGTCTCAATAGCTTTTCTTTTTACATTTGAAAATATTGCATCATTTGTTTCATCAATACCACCTGTATCTAGCATTAATGCAGACTTATCCATAATAGTAACTTCATGTTTTCTAATATCTCTTGTTGTTCCCGCTAAATCAGAAACAATTGCAATTCTTTTTTGCGCAATTCTATTGAATAATGATGATTTACCTACGTTTGGTTGACCAATAAGTGCAATTTTTTTTAATGTTTTATTCATAAACTTTTAATATCCTATTTGTGTATTATTAAAATTAAAAAAGGCATTAGTCTTTTGACTAACACCTTTTTCATTATAAAAACTCAAGATTAATATAATCCGAATTTTCCTTCAGCACTACTTTTATATAATACTCTCATGTTATCGTCTTTGTCATAGAATACTTTAAATGCAGCTTCAGAACTCTTTAGATCTTTTAATGCCTCTTCAATATCCATTGGCTTGTAAGAAGCTAGTCTTGCAGGATAGATTTCTGTTTCAAAACTTTCTAATTCAAGTGCAATCTTATCTTCAATTTCAGAAGAAGCAACTTCAGTTAATTTAGTAGCTTTATGTGCAGAAACTTTATCATGGTGTCTTCTTAAAACTTTTGAAACTCTATCTACTGCTATATCAATAGCAGCATATAAATCTTTATCTTTTTGTTTAACAACAATTGTATCTAAATGTGCAACATTTAAAGTAAATTCAAATGAAAATGCTTTTTTACCATGTTTCTCTTCTTGAGAGATAATTGAATTTACCGAAATAATATCTAAGTTATATTTTTTAAATACTTCTACTGAACTATTTATATAATCTTTAATTGATTCTGTTAAATCTATGTGTCTTCCTACAATACCTGTATTCATAACAAACTCCTTAATAATAATTTATTAATTTTATCATAAAAATTATTAAAAATAACATACACTACAAACAGAAAAGAAATTAACAATATAAAGCTAGGGATTTTTTTATTTTTTATTAAAATTTATAAAAATAGAGTAACTATGCTTATAAAAAAGCATAGTTATAAAAATCAATCATCTTCATTTATTATTGCTTCAAGCGAAGAGAATGCTGTTTCCATTTCTGTTATTAATACTGTATATGCAGCAAATTGAGTAGCCATACTTTCATATTTTTCATCAAGTGCTTCAGAAGCTTCTGTGTAATCATCATCTAATGTATCAATACTATCCTCAAGTTTCTCTTCATAAGTATATAACAAGCCATCATAGCCATCTAATGCATCTAAATAAGTCTTAAGCCTTGTTCCAATTCCCTCTTTTTCTGCATATCCTGTAAATAACTCTTTAATATCATCATAGTTTTCACTAATTGCACTTGATAGTTCAGTACTATCAAGTTCTAAATATCCATCACTATCAAAAGACATACCATAAGAAAAAAGGTTTTCTTCATCATCTAAACCATAAGAATCAAATAAAATCTCTTTTATACTTGACATCATGTTTTTTAGTGTACTTGAATCTGAAATTACAGCAGGATCATCTTCATCCCCTAAAATTTTTGAATCTACTAAATCTACTAATTCATTATATTTATATACCATATCTTCAACAGCTGCAACAAATACTGTATCATCTCTTACTAATGTAATAGATGAATCACCCTCCTCTAAAGCTGTTATACTTAAGCCATTTGTCATTGATATATTATTTGAAGATAAGTTATAATCAATACCATCAACACTTGCAATTAGATTTTGGGCACTAAGCACATGATTTGATTCATTTTCTAAACCTAAATCAATGTCACTTTGAGTTATTGTTAAACCATTTTCAAGTCCATTGTTTGCACTTTTTATAACTAATCTATAGCTATCATCACTTACTTGCTCTAATGCAACATCAAGTTCTGTGTAATAACCCATTTCTTCTTCTAACTCTTCATAAGTTTTTCCATCAGTTGTAAAAGTATACGACTCTTCACCAATAGCAATACTTATACTACCAGAACCAATCTCTTCTGTAATATCTGAAATAACATCTGTTTGATAAACATCTTTTTGTGCTAATTGACTAACACTTACACTAATAGAACCTTCTGATAAACCACTTGTATCTGTTGCTGTAAAAGATACAGATGAACCACTAGTAGTTGCAGACATTTCATCAAAAACACTTGTTCCTGTTGTATATAAGTCAAAATCTTCAATTATTGCTAATAGTTCATTTGTCATAACTTGTATTTCTTCTACTGCTTCTAATTCAGTTTCGGTATCTTCTATCTCTGTTGTTATTGGGTCTAAAATAGATGTTGATTCTGCTGTTTTTAATTTATCTAAAAGCTCTTGACTTAAATCTAAACTTCCTGAACTACCTAAGCCTAAAATTCCATCTGCCATAATTTCTCCTTTACATATTTAATAATGTTTGCAACATTTCATCAACTGCTGTTATAATCTTTGCATTTGCTTCATAAGCTGCTTGATACTGTAGTAGATTTACCATCTCTTCATCTGTATCAACTTTCGTAAGTTCGTTATAAGTACTCTCTAGTGAATTAACTATAGATTTTTGAGAATCTAACCTAAAATTATTACTTTCAACATGAGAAGAAACACTAACTAATAAGTTTTGATAAAACTGGCTAAAAGATGTTGTATCATCACTATTTGAATCAATATTAATTTCATCACTCCATTGAATTTGAGCTAAACTTTCTAAATCATCACTAGATAAACTTCCAATACTATTTTGTACAAAACTTAAAGTACTAATACTAGAACCTGTAAATACAGAAGTAGAAGAATTTTTATTAAATTCAGAAACTAATGCATTTGCAAAATCATCTAAGCTACTTTTATATGATGATATTATTGAGGTAGATGTTGATAAGTTGTTTGTTAAAGATTTAATAGAACCACTTTCTAGGGATAATTCTTCATTGTATATTGATAAGAAGACTTCATCCTTTCCTTGTATTGAATTATCATTTTTTTGAATTTCAACATCATTTATAGTAATTGCTAAATCAAATTTTGATTCTTCACCCTCTTTTGTTGAAGTAATAATTAAATTATTACTTGTATCTAAATACGCACTTAGTTCATTAAATTCACTATTATTATTTATTTCATCAACTATTTGATTTTTAAAGTCATAATCATCACTTGTAAGATCTGGATTAGCAGTTATTGTTATACTTGTAGTATTATTTAAAGTTAATGTTATTTCATCACTACTATTAATATTTGAATCTTCTAAACTAGTAGAGCTATAAATATCTTTTTGTGCAGTATATGTTTCATTAATACTAACTTCATGGAGATTTGTATTATTAAATATAGCACTAACTCCTGCTATTTCTAAATTGTACTTTGAGCTACTTGTATCAATTTTAAAATCTACATACTTTGATAACTCCTCTTCTAAAGCATCTCTTTTATCTAATAAATCATTATTTGAACTAGAAGAATTTTTAACAATCTTTTCATTTAAATAAACAATCTCTTCTAAAATACTATTAACACTTGAAACTTGATCTTCTAATAATGAATAAGTACTTGTTTCAATCTCATCTAATTCTTCATATAAAGAGCTAAGATTATTAACAAGAGTTTCACTTTGTGATTCTAACTGTTCTTGATATATAGAACTATTTGGATCTGATCTTAGAGATTCTAAATCATTAAAAAAATCACTTATTGTAATAGATAAACCACTACTATCAGTTTCACTAAACATTGTTTCAATATTACTTGAGGTTAAATCTTCTTGATTATAATATTCCATTAGGCTATTTTGTTGTGTTAACTGTGTATACAAATACTCATTTGTAGTTCTTGTTACTCCATCAAAAGAGACACCATTTCCTATATTATCTTCAAGTGAACTAATCTCTGATACATCAACTGTTCTTTTTTTATAAGCTTCAGTATTTTCATTTGCAATATTATTTGATGTAACATCAACGGCACTTCTTGCAACTGACAAGCCACTCTTTGCTGTATATAAGGAATCCATCATAATTTATACTTAATAAATTTTTTTTATATCTACAAAATCTATATAAGATAAAACATTATCTAATATAAATTTTTTATCAATATCATCAAAGCCTAATACTTCATGACATACTAAATATATTTTGTTATCTTTTGTAGTTTGAATTGAAGAAACATTATATTGTTTGTTTTTATTTGAACTATTTTTTCTTCCATCTTCTATAACTCTATCTATAATATTTACAATATTTGTCATAGTAAGAAGATTCATAGACTTTTGTAGCTTAGTTAGCATATTTTCTAAATTATCAAAATTAGAAGTTTTATGATTATGCATAAAATAACTATAACATTCAACCACCTGATTTTCAAGCTGTTTAATATCTATATTTGTTCCCATTTTATTTTCCTTTTAATTTATATATTTAACTAAAGATAAGTCATTTATTTTATTTATAGTTGAGTAAAGTGCTGTGTATGTATTTTCTAAAGATTGAGATTCAACAGCAAGTGCAGTTAAATCTGCACTTTCATACTGCTCTTCTAATAAAGTATAATTGGTTAGTTTTGACTGTACACTTTGAGCATAAGATTCAATAAGATTAGTTCTTATTCCTAATTTTGAATGTGAAGTATTTGTATTATCATAAGCTTGTTCAAATTTTTCCAAAGCACTTGATAATAAAGTACTAGCTTCACTTGAAGTAATATCATTTCCATTAGTATCTTTTTGTTTTAATGCAGCTATTAACTCATCTAAATCATCAAAATAGCTATGTTTTGATTCTAATTTTGTATCTTCTGTATTAGTTATAGAAAAAGTTCCATCACTGTTTGTAGTTAGAGCAATAGGTGTTGATGAGGTATCACCATTTAAATATAAACCATCATATGTTCCATCATTGTCATTATCTAGAACCTTCCACTCATTACCTTCTTCATCTAAAATGATTTCATTACTCGTAAAATCTAATGTTTCACCATTTGATGCACTTGCATTTGTGTAATAAATCAATTCAATACCATTAATACCTTGAGTTGTATACTGGTTTTTTTCGACATTTACTTTCTTATTTGAATAATCACTTTCATAGCTTATTTGTCCAGTTACTTCATCTTTAATAAAAGGGGTTGTATCTGTATTATTGCCTGAGAATAGATATTCTCCATTAGTTGAGTCATTAACTAATGAAAATAAAGTATCTTTAATCTGTTCAACTTCACTTGCAATAACATTTTTATCAACACTACTAACAGTGTCATTTAAAGCTTTTATAATATCAGTGTTAACTGACTCCATTGCTGTTTTTATATCAGAAGTAGTTGTATCACTAAAAGTATTATATGTGTTTGATAATTCAATTCTATTTTCAATTGCTGTATAAGTATTTAAATTATTTTGTATACTTAATAAATAGTCAAACTTTATTGAGTCATCACTACCTTGTTCTAGTGCTTTATTACTACTTAATCCATAAGTTACTTTAGAACTTCTCTCATTTAGAAGTTCTAAGTTATACATAATTGTATTTATTGAGCTAACCATCATAAATTCCTTTTAGATTAACGTTTTAAACCGATTAATGTAGTTAATATTTCATCAGCAGTTGTTATAGATTTAGCATTAGCTTCAAAAGCTCTTTGAAAAACCATTAGATTTACTAAACTCTCACTTAAATCAGCTGTACTTAACTCTAATGTTTCACTTTCCATTTCAACACCATTGTCATTATTAATACTATAAATTGGATCACCACTTGTTGTAGTTTTTTCTAATAAATTGTCTCCAACTGCTTCTAGTCCTATATTATTATTAAATTGAGCAATAGCAATTTGTCCAATTGCATAATCCATTCCATCTTGCGACATTGTAATTACACCATTACTATCAACAGAAAATTCTCCAAAAGAAGAGTCAGTTATACCTAAGGTATCAAGTTTTAATTGTAAAGATGACTTTGAAGCTGTTTGATCAATAGATGATACAATTTGCATAAATTCAGCATTTCCACCTGTGTTACCACTTAAATCAAGATTCATATCTTTTAAGTAAGTTTCAGTAGCACTATCATCATAAAAATTTAATGTTCCTGAAAATTCTTCACCAGCATTTACTGATTCAACAACTAAAATTCCATTTACATCTTTTGCTTCAACTAGTAGTTGTAACTCAACATCAGAATTTATTTTTGCAATCATATCTTCCATTGCTTCATCATAAGTTGTTAATGTATTATCAGAAGTTACTGTTACTGTTCCAATAGTATAAGAAAGAGTATCACCTACTGCAAATGTAATTGCAGTATCAGAGTCATCTGCCAAAATATCTTCTTCTTCATAAACATCTTGCTGATATCCTGCAACAGCATTTTTTAAATCATTCATAGCACTTTCAACTGCAGCTTCTCCCGTTCCTGATACTGCATCTGCAATGGTTGTTGTTGTACCAGAAGATTCATTTGTTCCTGAAACTTCACTTATATCACCTATTGTAAATGCAGTTCCAGAAATAATAGAATCTATTTTTATAGTTCCATTTAATACGTTTGCAAGATTAGTACTTGCTTCATTTGTTATTGGATCAACTGTATATGCGTTTAATCCTGTAATATTCGATATTTCATCAGCTAAAGCTTTATATGTTGCAACTCTACTTGCTAAAACATTATACTCAGCATCAGTAACTGTACCATCTGCATCTAAATCAGCCACAACAGTACCAGCAGTCACAGCTGTATCTACTTCACTTTTGAAAGCATCACTTGCAGTTACATTTTCATAATTTTGTGTTATTTTATCACCATCAATATATACATATATTTGGTCACCCTCTTCATCTAAAGAAGAAGATGTTCCATTAGGAAAATCTATAGTACTTATTTGTGATATTGATGGACTTGAAGTAGCATTTGGACTTATCGCAAGATTTTCTAAAGCCATACTATAGTTTGATATTAAAGCTTCAATATCAGATATTTTTGTTGATTGTGTTTTAATCCCCGATCCAGATAAAAGTTCATCATCAGAATTTGAACTTACAGTATAATCTGACATCTTTGCAGAATAAGTTTCAATTTTATTTGTATAATTAATAATTTGATTTCCCGCAACTTCTGTAAAAATATCAGTAAATGAATTTAAGTTAGAGTTTGTAGATTCTACATCTGATGTTGTATCAATTGCACTCAAAGCCCAACCTTGGACATCATTTCCTGAAGAATCTTGCAATGTTCCATCATCGCCCATTCTAAAGTTTCCAGCTCTTGTATAATATAATTCGGATGTACCTGAAGTATCTGTGTTTGATACAACAAAGAAACCATCTCCATTAAGAGCAACATCATAAGAAGAACCTGTTAAGTTTAAACTTCCTTGCGTATATTGCTTTTCTGCACTTGTTACAGAAGAACCTTTTCCTATACTATCTTGATACATTAAATCTGCAAAAGAGACTCTAGATGCTTTGTAACCTACAGTATTAACATTTGCAATATTATTTGATTCATTATCTAAAGCAGTTTGTGATGATGATAGACCAGCTATCCCTGTCCATAATGCACTAATCATTTTAAATCCTTTAAGTAGCATGTGATATTTCACTTATGTTAATAATAAAGGAATGATGTAAATATAGGGTATCACTTATTTAAGCATTTGTAAGCAATCCCTATGTTTGGTTAAAATAAAGTAACATTTGTAATAAAAGTAACACTAGTATATTTTACTAATATTACTATATAAAATTGTTTCAGCTTCACTATCATACGAAGTTGCGGTATCTGAAGAATAAGCTAGTTCAGTTCCACTTTGTTTAAATGATGAGTTACCATTACTTACTGAAGTTACCATTTGATACTTTCCTGATGAATTTTCTACAATACTTGATGTGATTCCATCAACTGCATTTATTTCAGTACTTAATTCTTGGTATGTTTTTCCATATGTAGAGAAAGTATATGTATCCCCATCACTATTTGTAAAACTTACCGTATCCTCTTCACTTGATGAATCAATACTTGTATCTTCACTATCAACAGCAGAAAAAGTATATACATCATAGTATCCAGATATTTCATAAGCTGTTAGATAAATCTCTCCATCAACTCCCTCTACTGATGAAACTTTATATTGTTTAGTATTACCACTATCATCTAAATTGCCATTTTCAACTATATTACCAATTAGTGATGCAGATGAGGATAATGCTGATTGTTCAAATGAACTTTGTAGTGCCTCCATAGCAGTAACAGTAGCTATATTAGCTTCTAAAGAGGATAGTTCTAATTGTGTACTTAACATAGAACTTGAATCAACAGGATCAGTTGGATCTTGCATAGATAATTCAGTTAGCATAAGTGTAATAAAATCATCACTCTCTAACTCATCATTGTTTACAGCAGTAGTATAAGTATTACCATATATATCTGTACTTGTTGAACTTGTAACTGTAGTTGACATAAGAAACTCCTAAGTTTTTAGATTTTTTCAATCTTAACAATTAGGAGTAAATAGAGGGTAAGAGTTTCTAACAAAAGTTAATGAAGATTAAAATACGATTTGAAAGAGGTGATAATTATTTTTAAACTTATATTCAAGTTTATAGTTATGAAGTTTGATTATACTATTTGATATAAATAGACCAAGGCCTAAAACATCGTTACTTTTTTCATAGTCACGATTAAAAGCTTTATAGTAGGTATTAATATCCTTTTTAAGCTTTTTCCCTTTATTTTTTATTTCAATAGAATTCTTATCAACAATAATTTCTATTTTATCATTGGTGTTATATTTAATTGCATTATCAATTAAATTTTTTAAAGCACTTGAAAATAGCTTAAAATCAACATCAATCTTTAGGTCTTTATTTATTTTAAGATTAATATTACTATTACTACTATTTAAAAGTAACATATCTAAAGATTCATCTATTAAATCAACAGCTCTATAACTTTTTATCTCTAACTTAATAAAGCCAGAAGTAAGTTCTTCAATTTTCGTGAATTCATTTAATAAAAACTCTAATCGATTAAAAACACTTGATAAAACAGTCCTCTTTTTTGTATCATCAAAACTATTAGTAACAATCTTCCCTTTTGTAATAGGTGTTTTTAATTCATGCATTATATTTCGTAAAAATAGATTTCTTGAGTTTATTAACTCTTTTTCTTTTTGTATAGTTAGTACTTTTAATTTTTTTAATAAGAAAATATAAAATAGTATAAGTAATATATCTATTAATACTAATTCTATAAGGTAAGATACTTTAAATTGAAATAAAACAAATATATTAAGTAGAATAAAAATAAATAGATAGAAAATACTTATTTGTAAAGTAATAGAGTTCTCTTTATTCATTAATAAACTTATAACCTAGACCTCTAATTGATAAAATATATTTAGGTTTTTTTACATTTTCTTCTATTTTACTTCGAACTCTACCTATTAATACATCTATACTTTTATAAGAACTTTCATATTTTATAGACTCTACATTTGACAATAGTTCATGTCTAGATAATACAAAACCGTTTTTCTTTATCATATATAATAGAATATAATATTCTGCATTTGTCAAATTTAATAATTCAGAATTTTTAGAAATTTCCATTTTAGATTCATTAAAAGTGAAAATCTTCTCTTTTTCAGGTTTAGTTTCTTTTATTATTTGATGATTACATCTTCT
>NZ_WFKJ01000046.1 GCF_009208075.1 Poseidonibacter ostreae
AGGATTAAAATGAATTATAAAAGTTCTATTGATAAATTTATAGAAATATTTAAACGATCAAACTTGAGTATTTCTAAATTTGCATCATTAATTAACAAAGATAGAAGAACCGTTACTTCGTGGATTGACAATGTTACTGATATAGAACCAAGTAATGAGATAAAAGATAAAATCTGTAGTATTTTTAGATATCCTGATTATATATGGGAAGAGGGTTGTAATAGTGATGAGTTTTTAAAATCAATTACTCAAATACCACAAAAAGAAGTTCGAATTATTGATGAAGACTATTATGGGCGACTAAAATACATAATGGAATTAGAACAAAATAGAAGATTTGTCATTCAAGCACAATTTCCTGGACCTATGTATAGAGATACTGCTGTACAAGAAGTGTACAGAACAAAGACTAGTAAAGATATAGAAGAATTAAAATTAGCAAGAATTGATCAAATGCTTAGATATGATTATGATACTACTGAATGGTATTCAATTAAATCTGTTTTATCATTCTGTTTTGCAAGTATTGGAAACTTTTATTCTAAAGAAGAGAAGATCAAAATTCTTGAACTAATATATGAACTTTTTAATAATAACTATAATAAAAAACTTTTTCTTTTTGATAGTTTCTCAAGAAAAATATATGGAATGGAAACAACATATATATCTATTAATGTAAAGCAAAAAATACTTTTTTTCAAATCTCCAATTGAATCTGTATTTATTGAAATTAGAAATAAAAATTTAGTTGAAAGAATGCATAAGTATTATAGCTCACCAATAGAAGCACCCTCACATGTTAATTTTTTAGAATCAGTAAAGATTATTAAGATTTTACAAGATGCATTAAAATATAACAATACTTTAGTTCAAGCTTATGAGATTATTAATAGAACTACTGATTATGGTGAACTTTTTTATCATAATTTATCTATAGATTTACAAAAAGAAGTTAGTGCTCCAAAACCAGGTCAAAGAAGAAATTAGAATATAAAAAATAAAATCAATATATGATTTTATTTTTTCCACTAGCTTTAGCTTTATACATCTTTTTATCTGCTAGGTTATAAATATCTTCCCATGAATCATAAGAAGAGTCAAACTCTTCTATTCCTATACTATAAGTAACATTATATTTTTCGTTTTTGAAAAAATCATTTGTATTTGCCATTATTCTTTTTGCTAATTGTAAGGAGCTATGAATAGGGGAGTTAAGACAAATTATTCCAAACTCTTCTCCTCCAATTCTTGATATAAAATCTACATCTTTTCTACATGTTTGTTTTAAAATTGTTCCTACTTCTTTTAGAACATAATCACCTTTTGCATGTCCATATTTATCATTTATCTCTTTGAAGTCATCTAAATCTAAAAATATTAATGAGGCTTTGTTAAAGTTTCTTTTTGATTGAATAAATACTTGATTACATTTTTCACAAAAGAATCTTCTATTATATAAGTTTGTCAAAGGATCAATTTCAGAAAGTTCTAAAAGTTTACGAATCATCTTTTTATTTTCATTTTCTAATATAATTCTTTGATATTCAAGTTCAATTCTTTTAGAAAAAATTAGAGCAATATCTTCAATCTCTTTTGGTAATTTTCTTATTTTTTCTGAAAATATTGCAAGGTGACCAATACATTCATTTTTCTTATTATTTATTGGAATACCGTAGAAACTCTCAAATGTTGTATCTTGAGCCTTTGGAAAGTCTATATTAACTGATTTAGTAATTTGAATAATCTTATTATCATAAATTAATTTACAAGGAGTGTCTTCAAGTAAGAAGTTTTCCGGAGATTCACTATTTGTTGAGTATAAAATTTTAACTTTTGTCGTTGGATTAGAATCTATTGCTTCTGTAATAAAAACTAAATTTGCATTAAATAAAACTTTTAATTCATCACAAATGATTTTAAGATACTCTTCTCCTAAACATGAAGATGTAACTTGGATTATTGATTTTAATGTTTTATATGGATCAATATTATAAGTAATCAAATTAAATCCTTTTTTTAAGAATAACTTATTAATATAAAGAAATAGTTTAAGAAGTAAAGGAAAAATATGAAAATAGTAATTTTAGATAGAGCAACCTTAGGCTTTGATGTTGATGTATCTATTTTTGATACTTTAGGTGATGTTATATCTTATGATATGACGACTAAAGATGAAACTAAGCATAGAGTAAAAGATGCTGATATTATTATCACAAATAAAGTTGTAATATCAAAAGAGCATATGGATAATTCAAATATAAAACTTATTTGTATTAGTGCTACTGGAATGAATAATGTAGATTTAGAGTATGCAAAACAAAAAAGTATTGAAGTGAAAAATGTAGCTGGATACTCAAGCTCTTCCGTCTCACAAGTAGCTTTTGGAATGATATTTCATTTTATTCAAAAACTAAACTATTATAAGTCTTATGTTGATGAAGGTAATTGGCAGAAATCAGAAATATTTACACATATAGATAAACCTTTTTTTGAACTTGATGGGAAAAAAGTAGGGGTTATAGGTCTTGGTGATATTGGTTTGTCTTTTGCTAAAAGAGCCAAGGCTTTTGACTGTGAAGTTGTATATTATTCTACAAGTGGAAAAAACTCTAATAGTGAATTTAAAAGAGTTGAACTAGAAGAATTACTTAAAAATAGTGATATTATCTCTATACATTGCCCTCTAAATAAACAAACAGAGGATTTACTTAATTATGAAAATATGAAGAGTATGAAAGATGGAGCGATTTTATTAAACCTAGGACGTGGTGGAATTATAAACGAAGAGGATTTGGCAAAACTAATAGATGAAAAAGAGATTTATTGTGGTATTGATGTAGTAAATAAAGAACCAATTGAAGAATCAAATCCTTTATTAAAAGTAAAAAATAAAGATAGATTACTTTTAACTCCACATATTGGATGGGCAAGTATTGAATCTAGAACTAGACTTATAAAAATGCTTGTAAAAAATATTGAAGAGTTTATAAAGTAAAACTTGCTAAGATAATATAATATTAGTGTAAATAGTAGGAATTAAAATGAAAGAATTGTTATCTGAAATTAACTTGTTGTATGTAGAAGATGATGATTTAATACGTCCAGCTTTGCAAAGAGTTTTAGAACGAAGAGTAAAAAACTTATATGTTGCAGAAAATGGAGCTGAGGGGTATGAAAAATTCTTAGAGTTTTCTCCTGATATAATACTTACAGATATTAAAATGCCAGTTATGGATGGTATTGAAATGTCAAAAAAAATTAAAGTAAAAAATCCTAATGCCTCTATAATAATGGCTTCAGCACATAGTGAATCAGCACTATTATTAGAGTGTATAGAAATAGGAATAAATGACTATTTATTAAAACCAATACAAAAAGATAAACTACTTGATATGCTTTTAACTAATATAAAATCAATTTTATTCAATAGAGAAAATATTAGACATCAGAAGCTATTACAAACAGTAATAGATTTGCAAGCTAGTATAATTTTTTCCTATGATCAATCAAGAAAAACACTATTTACAAATAAACTCTTTTTAGATTTTTTTAATAAAGAGAGTTTAAGTAATGGCAAGTTAATGTTTGAAGAGTTAAGAAATAGTAAAAATGTTACTTTACTTGATATAAAAGAAGATATTTCTTGGATTGATTATATGTTTTTATATCCAGAAAAAGATTTCCGTATTTCGATTAATAAAAATAATATTGATATAATTTTTATTGTTAAAACAAAAGAAATAATTCAAGATGATGGGAAAAAGATATTTGTTATAACATTAGTAGAATTAAAAATTTAAAATAGGCATAAAAATGAATAGTAAAAAAGTAATCTTAACTCCTTTAATTTTAATAATATTTTTTTTAGGTTTAGTCTTTTCTATTTTTATCTATTTATTTATCGCAGATACAGAAAATAAATCTAATCAAATAAAATTTAGTAACTTATTAGAAAGAGAACTTTTATCTATAGAAAAAGAGCTTAAATTAAATGTTAATGTTTTGTCTTCTTTAAAAAGCTATCATAAAACAATAAGTATTCCAACTAGAAGTAGTTTTAATGTTTTTGCAAAAAGCCTAATAAAAGATAAAAAAAGTATTCAAGCTGTATCTTGGGTTCCTCTTGTAAATGAAGAGAATAGAGAAGAGTTTGAAAAAAGTAGAACAAAAGATTTAGGTTTCAAAATTTATATAAAAGAGAAAACTAATGCTGGAAAAATAATAAGAGCAAAAAGTAAAAATGAGTATTTTCCTGTAGATTTTTTAGTTCCATTAATTGGAAATAAAGAAGCAGTTGGTTTTGATTTATCTTCTAATAAAACTAGATTTGATACATTAAACTTAGCAAGACAAACAAATAAAATGCTAGCAACAGGAAGAATAAAACTAGTTCAAGAAAAAGGTAATAGATTTGCTTTTCTAGTTTTAATGCCAGTTTTTAATGATATTACATCTTCTTTAGAAGGTTTTTATACAGGTGTATTTAGAATTGAGCCATTAATAAAAAATGCTTTAAAAAACACATATACAGACTCTTCTATGTTAAATATAAGATTAATAGATACAACAAATAATGTATCAAAAGTTTTATATACAAATAGTGATACTAATTTTGTTTCTAAAAAATCAATTAATGTAAATATTTTAGGTAGAACTTGGACTTTAGAATCTGAGCCTGCTGAAAAGTTTATTAATACAAATAGTTCATATCTATCAAATATTTTATTTTTTCTTTGTTTATTTATTACGTTTTTAATTAGCTATATTCTAATTATAAAGAATAAAGACAATCATCTTTCAGCAAAGAAACTTGAAGAATTACTTTTTATGTTTGATAAAAAAGTTATTGCTTCTCGTACTAATAAAAAAGGAATTATAACATACGCTACAAAAGCATTTTGTGATATAAGTGGGTATTCAAAAGAAGAGTTATTAGGACAAAACCATAGAATAATAAAGCATCCTGATACAGATGAAAAAGTTTATAAACAGTTGTGGGAAACTATATCAAAAGGTGAAATATATACAGGTGAAATTAAAAATAAAAAGAAAGATGGAAGTTTTTATTATGTTAATATTACAATTTTTCCTGAAAAGAATCATAAACAAGAAATTGCAGGATATTTTGCAATAAGAGAAGATATAACTGCAAAAAAAGAAGTCGAAGCATTTAATAATACTCTTTCTCTAAAAGTTGAGCAAGAAGTACTTGAAAATATTAAAAAAGATAAACTTTTATTACAACAATCGAAATTAGCAGCAATGGGTGAAATGATAGGTGCTATTGCACATCAATGGAGACAACCTTTAAATACTCTTGCAATTAAATTACAATTTATAGTTGATGATTATGAGGATGGATTAGTTAATAAAAAGTATTTAGAACTACATTCAGCCGAGAGTATGAGTTTAGTTAATTTTATGTCAAAAACTATTGATGACTTTAGAAACTTTTTTAGTATTGACAAAATAAAAAGTACTTTTGATATTAAAACTAAGATTTTAGAGACAACAAATATTTTGTCTTCACAATTATCAAATTATAAAATAAAAACTGAAATTATTGGGGATAGTTTTATTTTCCATGGTCATGCAAGTGAATTTCAACAAGTAATTTTAAATATTGTAAATAACGCAAAAGATGTTTTAGTTGAACAAAAAACAGAAGCTGGAATTATTAATATTAATATTAAAAGTGATGATGAGTATGGGTATATAATTATTAGTGACAATGCAGGTGGGATAAAAGATTCAGTATATGAACGAATTTTTGAACCATATTTTACTACGAAAGAACAAGGCAAGGGAACAGGCTTAGGTTTATATATGTCAAAAATGATTATAGAAGATAATATGCAAGGAAGTTTAACTGCAAAAAATAATGAAAATGGAGCTGAATTTATGATTAAATTCAATATTAAAAATGAAAAATAATTATATTAAAGAACTAAATTTATTATATGTTGAAGATGACCAATCTATCAGAGAGATATTATCTCTAAAATTAGAAAGGTTAGTTAAAAATTTACATATTGCAATAGATGGAGAAGATGGATACTCTAAATTTGTTAAGCATAAACCAGATTTAATTTTAACTGATATTACAATGCCAAAATTAAATGGTATTGAAATGACACAAAAGATTAGAGAGGTTAATTCAGATATCCCTATTATAGTTATTTCTGCACACACTGATGTAGATTTTTTTATTGATTCAATAAATTGCGGAGTTACTGCATATTTACTTAAACCTATAAATAAAAATAAACTTTTAGACTCTTTAGAACTTAATGCAAAAAATATATACTTAAATAAAATAAATAGCTTGCAACAAAAGAAAATTCAAGAGCAACAAAGTATTCTTCAAAATATTATTGATTCACAAGAAAATATTTCATTTGTTACTGATTTTAATAAATTATCTTTTGTAAACTTAGCTTTTTTAAACTTTTTTGATGTTAGTAGTATTGAGAAGTTTGAAGAAAAATTTGAAAGAGTTGAAGATATTTTTATGCAAAATAGTGATTATGTTCATAAAAAAATAGTTAGTAATTACTCTAATATTGATAAATCATCTTTTAGAAAAAACTTTTTTAATGAGGTAAATAATTTAAATGATGAAAAAAAAGTCGTTTTAATAAAGAGTAAAGATAATGAACAGAAATCTTTTTATTTAACAATATCATTACTTGATACTAATAAAGAACTATATTTATTAAATTTAACAGATATTACAAGTATAAAAAATGAGCGGTTTTTAATAGAAAAAAAAGCATATCATGATGGTTTAACAAACTTATATAATAGACATAAATTTGATGAACTATTTGAAAAAGAGCTTTCAAGAGTAAAAAGATATGAACATCCTTTATCTATGGCAATTTTAGATATTGATCACTTTAAAGTATTTAATGATAAGTATGGACATTTAAAAGGTGATGAGATTTTAATAAAAATAGCAAATAGTTTAAAACCACAATTAAGAAAAACAGATATTTTTGCAAGATGGGGAGGAGAAGAGTTTGTTATATTGTTTATAGAAACAACTCTAGAAAATGCAGTGCAATGTTCAAATAATATAAGAAAAAATATAGAAAATATAAAACATGATTTAGATACTAAAGTTACGGTTAGTTTTGGAGTTTGTGAATATAAAGATAATGATACTCCTGATAGTTTTTTTCAAAGATGTGATAAAGCATTATATAGTGCAAAAGAAAAAGGTAGAAATAGAGTTGAGTCTAGTTAATTAAACTCTTATAATTATCTTTAATATAATCAGCAACTCTAAAAGAGTTTGCATAAATTGTAAAAGTAAAAGGAACAGAGCCTCCTGTTGGCATAAAACTTCCATCTGTTACAAAAAGGTTTTTAACTTCATGGGCTTGGCAATATTTGTTTAATACAGAAGTTTTAGGATTATTTCCAAACCTACACCCACCTGCTTGTAAGTTTGAAGATGGAAGTGCATCAATATTACTTTGAATATCTTTTGCACCCATTTGTTTTAAAAGTTTAACTGCTTTTTTTGCTAAAAAATTTGATACTTCTAAATCATGTTTAATTGTTCCAATTCTTATATTTGCAACAGGAATACCGTATTTATCTTTGTACTTTTCATCAACGCTTACAAAAGAGTTATCATTTGGTGTCCAATCTGCAAATACTTCCATATTCAAAGTTTTTGCTTTTGTAAAAGATGTATGAAGTTTATCTTGTAGTTCTTTTCCAATTAAAAGTTTACTTGAATCCTTTTCATCCCACTTAAAAAAGTTTGCTCTTCTTATTGGGTTTGCATGTTCAAAAACCATTTCAACCATTCCACCTTTAAACTTTTTTGTAAAATAAAAATCTTTTATTGCTCTATTTACAAAAAGTCCAGGAGTCATTAACTCTTTTAAAGGCATTGACCTTTCATCAAATCTTCCAGTAACTATTCCACCACTTGATGAGAGTAGATTCTTACCTACATTTAAAGAGTTATTTGCAAGACCATTTGGAAAGTTTACATCTTTAGAATTTAGCAATAATCTTGAAGACTCAACAGCTTGAGCTGCTAAAATAAAAAGCTTTGCGTTTAACTCTTTTTTCTTTCCGTCTTTTGTTAAATATATAGCTTGGGTAATTTTTTTATTTTTATTTGTATTTAATTTAATCACATTTGCATTTGTAATAACGTCTAGATTATTTGTTTTTAGTACTGGCAAAATCAAAGCTTCTCTTGAACTTCCTTTTGCTCCACTAGAACATCCATAAGAGCCACAATAATTAGAATAATAACAAGCACTACGATGCTTAAAATCTTTGCTAATTATTGCTCTAGGAGTTTTTACAATACTAAAGTTTAACTCATTTGATGCATTATCAATTAACTTTGTAATTGGATGTTCTTCTAAGGCTTTAAAAGGAAAGTTTTTAGAGGATCTTGGTTCTTGATGTGCATAATCGCTAACTTCTCCAGATACTCCAATAATTTTTTCAACTTTGTCATAATACAGTTCCATATCATCATAAGATATTGGCCAATCTACAATATTTGAATTTTTTATTTTTCCATACTTAGATGCAAGTTTAAAATCATCAGGTTTTAATCTATAGAAAAACCCACTCATAAAGTTTGAAGAACCACCTATTAAGTTTCCATTATTAAAATCCCAACCCGTATCATAAGTGGGAAATTTAGTCCATTTTTTATCAATATATTCTTCAATGGTATGATATTGTTCTTCTAATTTTGGATTATAAACACTTCTTCTAGTAACTGCAAGCTCATCTTTGGAAAAATCCTCTCTTTTATAAAAATCACCTTTTTCTAAAACACAAACTTTATGTCCTTGTTTTGATAACTCATAAATAATAGGACCAGCTCCTGCTCCACTTCCAATAACACAAATATCATAAATCATAATTTCTTCCCATATCTACGTTTAGCTTTTGGATAACCTATTTTATGATCAATACTTTTCCATCCAATCTCATTTGTATTTCCACCATAAATTGGGTCTGATAGCATAGCTTCTATTCCAAAATATACAAGTTTTGAAAGCCAAGTATTAGCATAATCATTGTCATTTACAATTGAGTAAACTAACTCTTTTTTTTCATTTTTACTTAAATCTAAAAACTTAGGAAAGCTTCTTATAAAACTATTTGTTCCATTTATGATTAGATTTTTATCATAATCTAAAAATGTTTTGTGATTTATTGTAGAGAGTAGGAACTTTAAAGCGTTAAACTCATAAGAGCTTGGCATAGTAGAAGTTTTAGGAAATAGTATCTCATATACTTCTTGTAAAACAATAGCATTATCTTTTGTAACTTTTTTAGCAATTAGAATCTCTTTTTGAAATAAGAGTATTCCAAGAGCTGAAAATTTAATAAAGTTTCTTCTTTTCATAGATTTATTTTGTCTAATAATTTTTGTAAAAATGTTTTCTTTTTACTCTTTTTATCTTTTATTTTTTTTGATAACTCTTTTAATCTTTTAGGTTCAAATAACTGTTCTTTCATTTCTTATCACCTAAAAAGTTTTGAAGCTCTTTTATTGCAGCTTCATTTTTAATTCTAAATTTTATTTCAATTCTTCTTGAATTATCTTTATCTTCAACACCATCTTTATAAATAATATCAGAGTAAGAACGACCACTTGCGTTTACATACTTTTCTAAAAGTGTTTTGTCTGCTATTTTGGAAGTATATAAAAATTGCATAACCTCTAAGGCTCTTTGTTGAGAAAGAGCAAGGTTATCTAAGTAAGATCCATCAGAGTTTGTATGCCCTTCAATTGTAATACTATGTATATATTTTCTGATATTTTCATCATCAAGTAAGGCTTGTAAGTATTTTTTTAAAATTACACTAAGCTCTTGTTTTGATTCTTCTTTTAAAGTATATTTTCCTTGATCAAAAAGAATATTTGAAGAAAAAGTTATAGCTCCACTTTTTTCATCAATATTTATAGATTTTCCTAGTTTTTCTCTAAGTTTTGAAATTACATTTATTTTAATACCAGTTAAGTGTTTGATTTTTACTTTTGTTATATCAAACTCTTCTACAAGTTTTTGATGAATTTTACTTTGTGTTAGAATTTTTTCTTCAAGCATTAGCAATTCTTCATCTTTTAATGAAATTATATTTTCTTGATTTTTAACTTTTGTTGAAAGCTCTTCTTTTATATCATTTTGTTCTTTTTCTTTTAATTCATAATCAAACAATAAAGCTTTTAGTTTCTCTATCTCTTCAATATTGAAATTTATTTGTTCTTCTTTTGCTAATAGCGCGTTTTTTTCATCTTCAAGATTTTGATTTAGAAGTTTGATACTATTTTCTTTATCTTCTAAAATTGCAGTTATCTTTTCAATTTGTTCTATTGATAGTTCTAAGTTTTTATTTTTTGTTTCTAACTCTTTACTTAATTTTTGAGCTAATATTTTTTCTTCTTCTAATTGTAGTTTTGTTTCATTAAACATATTTTTTGACTTTACTAATTCAAATGATAAGTGAACTTTCTCTTCTTGAATTTTCTTTAATTGGCTATTTACACTAGTAAGTTTTTTCTTTTTATTTAAAAGCTCTTCTTCACTTAAATTTAAAGCTTCTTTTTGCTCTTCTAGATTTGTTTTAATTGCTTTTAAATCAGTTTGAGCATAAAGATATTTTATAATTATTGCACCAATTACGAGAATAAATACAAAAAGTAATCCAGCCATTAAATCTGCATAAGATATCCAAAAATTTTCTTCATTACTTTGTTTTTTATCATACATAGTATTACTTTTGCATCTCTTTGAATTCTTTTAAATCTTCTATGATTTTGGCAGTTTCTTCATCAATTGCTTCTAAAGAATTTTCTAGTTTATTTGAAAACTTAGTATCATATTCATCTAGTTCTTTATTAAATCTCCAACCAATTCTATCCATTTCATTTTTCATCGTCTCAATACTTTTTACAATATTTTCATAAATAAGTTCTAGATTTTTTGAACTTATATTTTTTAAGGCTTCATTTAACTCTTTTACATTATTGTTTAAAAGCTTTGTATATTCACTATGAATCTCTTTTTCTTCACTAAAGTTCTCTATTTTTGCTTGAATATTTGTATTTAATGTATCAACTATAGAAGCTAGTTTTTCACTATTTGCTATATTATCATTTACTTTAGAAGATAAAGTTAACTCTTTATCTAAGATATTTTCTAATAAATCAGCTCTTTTTTGTATGGAACTATTAATATTATCAAGTACATCTTTTGATGTTAACTGCTCAAAAATATGTGTCATTTTCGCAAAGTTCTCTATATTGCTTTTTATATTAATTGACTCAATATCTATTTTTGTCCAAAAGAAAGATTTGGTATTTTCTACAATTACAAAGCAATCATGCTCAAACCTACTCATTCCAAATTTCTCAAAAAAAGTCCACCAAATTGAAAGGAATATTCCATATATAGATACATAAAAGGCAGTTCCAACGCCACCTAAGAGTAATGTGATTTCTTCTTCTAAAGCACTTGAAGTTCCAGAAGAAAAATCAGGCATAGAAAAAGCTATAGATATAAAAGTTCCTAGAATTCCTAGAGTTGGAAATATCCCTGATGCAATTGATGAAAAGTTTGTATTTCTAATATTACTTGTAAAATCTTTTAAAAAATCATCTGCACTACCATTTGCTTTAGTAGTATCTCCAATTGTTAAAAGATTCTTGTTTATATACTCTTTTAAGTAAAAAACTAGTTCTTCATAAGAAGTTCTAAATTTACAAGAAACATAATAAGCATTATGTCTAATAAAAAACAGATAAATAAAATATATAAAGCCTATTAAAATCACACTATGCACTTCAACTTTTAATGGAAAGTGTCCTAAATAGCCTAATATAATAATAGCAAATAGTATAGTTGGTACTGTAAGTAATGTAAAAATTCTAGCTTTTGATTTACATGATGTGTTGACTTTTGTATTTAAGTCAATAAAGTCTTGGTTAGTTAACATAAAATTTACCTTATGATAATGAGTTGTTTCATAATAATATCTTTTAGCATATTACAATATGATAAAAGATTTTATTTAAAAATGGTAAAATGTCAAATAGAAAACCCAAGCGAAGTGAAATAAGGAAAGCAATTGAAAGAATATTTAGATTTATTAGACCACATCTTAATAAAAGGTGTAAAGAAAGAAGATAGAACAGGTACTGGAACTACATCAGTTTTTGGATACCAGATGAGGTTTGATTTATCAAAAGGCTTTCCTTTAGTAACTACTAAAAAAACATTTTTAAAAGCGATTATTTCTGAGCTTTTATGGTTTATTGAAGGTAGTACGGATGAGAGAAGATTAGCAGAGATTAATTATGGTGATAAGGCTTCTAATTTAATAGGTAAAAAAACAGTATGGACTGCAAATGCAGATGCACAAGGTAAAGACTTAGGTTATGTAAATACTGATACTGTAAAAGAATTAGGTCCTGTATATGGAGCTCAATGGAGATCATGGATGGGTACAGATGGAAAGAGTGTTGACCAATTAAGTGAGTTAATTAATCAAATTAAAACAAATCCCGATTCAAGAAGAATGATTCTTTCAGCTTGGAACGTAGGTGAGTTAGAAAAGATGGCTCTTCCTCCTTGTCATACATTCTTCCAATTTTATGTAGCAAATGGAAAATTATCTTGTCAGTTATATCAAAGATCTGCAGATGTATTTTTAGGTGTTCCTTTTAATATCGCATCTTATGCATTATTAACTATGATGATTGCGCAAGTATGTGATTTAGAAGCTGGAGATTTTGTACATACATTTGGAGATGCACATATATACTCAAATCATTATGAACAAGTAAATTTACAACTTTCACGAAAACCATTTGCCTTGCCAACTATGAAAATTAATCCTTTGATTAAAAATATAGAAGATTTTAAAATGAGTGATTTTGAATTAGTTGGATATGAATCTCACGAATCAATTAAAGCTGTTATGGCTGTATAAGGAAATAATATAATGAAAATATCAATGATAGTTGCTTATGGAAAAAATTGGGAAATTGGTTTAAACAATAAAATGTTATGGCACATAAGTGAAGATTTTAAAAACTTTAAAACAATCACAAGTGGGCATCATATTTTAATGGGAAGAAAAACTTTTGAATCTATTGGAAAACCACTTCCTAATAGAACATCCCTTGTATTATCAAACTCTGGCTTTGAACATGAAGGCGTACATACTTTTAGTGATGTTCAAGAAGCCTTTAATTTTGCAAGACAATCTGCTGAAGAAGAACTATTTATAATTGGTGGTGCAAATATATATGAAACATTATTTCCTTATGTAGATAAGATGTATTTATCTGAAGTAGATTTTGAAGGTGTTGCTGATGCTTTTTTAAAGCCTATTGATTTCTCAACATGGGATTTAATAGAAGAGAAAGCATATGATGAAATACTTGAACATGGAAAAGTAAAATCTCCTGCTTGGAAATTTAAAGTTTGGGTTAAAAAAGATTAATTATGAAATATGAGGATATTGACTTTAATAAACTTTATGTAGAACAAAAACAGCTTACTTCTTTTAAAGCAAAAGGTAAAGATGCTTGGGATGAAAAAGCACCTTTTATGAATAAAAAAGTTCATCAATCAATTTATAATGAACAGTTTTTAAGTTTACTAGATTTAAATGATATTAATAGTGTTTTAGATGTTGGATGTGGAGTTGGAAATTTATCACTTAGACTTGCAAAAAGTATAAAAGAAGTAAATAGTTTAGATTACTCTTCTGTGATGTTAGAAATACTTCAAGAAAATGCAAAGCAAAGAGATATAAAAAATATAAATATTATAAATAAATCTTGGTATGATTCATGGGATGAGGTACCGTTTGCTGATTTAGTAATTGCATCTCGTTCTATGGAAGTAAAGAATATGAAAGAAGCTTTACTAAAATTAAATGAAAAGGCTAATAAAAAAGTAGCTCTAACATATAAAAAAGGTGGCTCTTTTGTAAGTGAAGAGATTTTGGAAGTTTTACAAAGAGAGATTATTAGAAAACCTGATTATATATATCTTGTTAATATTTTATATTCACTTGGAATAAATGCAAGTGTAAACTTTATACAAAGTGAGGGAAGAAGTACTATTTATACTTCAAAAGAAAAATTTATAGAAAGTATTTCTTGGAGTATAGATGGATTAAGCTCTGATGAGATTACTAGATTAGAAAAATATTATGATTCTTTAGATAAAAGTAAAAAAGAAGAGAAAGATTTTGCTTATTGGGCTGTAATTTCTTGGGATAAGAAAACTTTTTAGTCATCACTTAACCATTTGTTTTTATACTCTTTAAAAGATAGTGGATAAGATCTATGTTTTGGGATATTATTTACAAGTAATGCAATTATTAATAAAATAAAAGCTCCTGATGCTACAGGTACTAATACATATAAAAATCCTAAATCATGAATTTGCTTACTTCCAATTACAGCAATTAGTGCAGTAGCTCCTCCTGGAGGATGTAAAGTAAGAGTTAACTGCATAACTAAAATAGCACTTGCAACTGCAAAAGCTGAACAAAATAATATATTTCCTGAAAATAATTTAAAAGAAGCTACACCAATAATTGCTGATAAAATATGTCCACCCACTAAGTTTCTAGGTTGTGCAAGAGGTGAGTTTACTGCTCCATATATAAGTACTGCACTAGCACCAAATGAGGCTATTACTAAAGTCAAGTCTTTGTCATTTAGAATATCTTGATGAAAATATGAAATAGCTAGTATTCCTAAAAATGAAGCTATCCAAGACCAGATAATATTAGATTTTTCAATAGGTTCAGAATTTACTTTTTTAAATTGTTGTAGAAACTTTTTCATTAAAATACTCTCTTCTTTAAATTAAAAAAATATTATCGTAATTTTTAAGTTTAGATTATGATTTGAGTCAAAATTATAAGAATAGAGTAGAAAAGGGAGTATCTACTCTATTTGTGTTAATTATTTTAAATTATTTTTCGCATATTGTCTTACTTGCTTATTGCTGTCGTGTGTTAAAAGTCTTAAAACTTTTGAAGAAGTTTTAGGATCTTTTGCAATAACCGTTCTTACATTTAGTGAAGCACTGTTAGTTAAATAATCTTCTGTAAGATTATTGAATTTGTCTCCAGCATATGCTGTACTAAATATTAATAACGAAAACAAAATAGATTTGAAAGATCTTTTCATTTTTTATCCTTTTTTTAAATTTGTAGAGGAAGTATAATTAAATAGGACAATTATTGTCTTGATTTAAATCAATATAAGATAGAAATTGTCCTATTTAAAGAAAATTTAATAAAAAGGGATAATTATAAGAGGAATTTCCTCTTATAAAATATTTAATTGATGAGCTAAATCATCAGCTATTCGTTTATAGTTTCTAACTGAAAGAAGTCTACCTTGTCCTTCAAGTCCAACTTGTGTTACTTCATCTTTTGTTAATCCTAAGATATAGTCAAGTTTCTCTTTTATATCTTCTTTTGAAAAATTACTCATCCATGCACTTGTATCATTTTGAAAAATTGATTCATTATTTTCATTTTTTGTCATAATACATGGAACTGCTGAAGAATAATAATCTAAAACTTTCATTGGTGTTGAAGAATTAAATAGTTCAATATCAGGTAGTAAGGCAAGACCAATATCTGCTTTTGCAATAAGTGCTAAAAGTTCATCTTTTGTTTTTGCATTATATACTTCTATATGGTCTTTTATATTTGAATACTTTTCAAGTAAGTTTTGAGTATATTCAGGGTCTTTTGAAGAAATCATAATCTTATATGTTCCATCTGATAATTCTGAAAATGCATCTAAAATAGTTTCAAATTCTCTTAGTTTATCTAAAGTTCCTGCATAGAAAAATCTTTTTTCAACACCTTCATGTTGAATATTTTTTGTCATAATATCAGGATCAATTCCTGATGGAATAACAAATGTTCTTGTCTTAACTTTTTTTAGATAATCATCTCTCATTTTTCTAGATGTTGGCAAGAAAATATCACAATCATTTATAAGGCTTGTTTCTCCATATAATTTGATTTTATTGTTAATTACATCTAAAAAACTAGTTTTATTGTTTGCTTCATCTTTTTGAAGTTTTGCAATTCTTTTTGGATAAGATAATCTAAATGCAACTTTATAGTTAAATTTTTCTCTTTTTTGGATAACTTCTTTTAAAATATCAGTATCATTTCTTACAGCTACAAAATCATAGTCTGCTAGACTTATATTATTTTCTTCCAATATTGATAGTGTATTTGTTTTTTTGTCATGAGGAATAATAAACTTATTATCATAACTTTCAAAATTGGTTTTAGTTTTAGAAAAATAGATAATATTTATTTCATAATGTGCAGTTAGATACTTTTCAAAAAGTGGGCCAATAAAACTATGTTCTTTGTGCTCAAGTTGGTCTGTAATATATAGAAATTTACTCATTTAATGCTCCTAAATAAAATGTATAATCATATTATCTATTTAAAGTAGCATTAAAAAAGCAAGTTTTAACTATGGTTTTTTCTTAAATTGTAACTCTGCTATTAATGTTGCAAATATGATTAAAACTGCACCACCTATTTGAATACTTGTAAGTATCTCTCCACCAGCTATATATCCATAAATAGATGCACTAACAGGCTCCATAGTAAATATTACAGCTGTCTTTGTTGCAGTTGTAAATTGTTGCATATACGTTTGTATTAAAAAAGCATAAACTGTTGCAAATACTGCTGTAACAATCACAGCTTTAAAGAAAGTATAATCATAAGTTAAATTAAATGTTGTAGTATCTAAAGAGAGTGAAAAAACAAGAGATAAAACAGTTACTGTGATTAATTGAAATAAAACTAGTAAATATACATTTACTTCTTTTGAATATTTTCCTGTAAAAATTATATGTAAAGCAAAAAGAAAAGCACATATAAGTGTTAAAAACTCTCCAAATCCTAAAGTTAATTCCCCAGACATCGTAAGTAAATATAAACCAAAAACAGCAACTAATGAAGCTATAAATACATTTCTTCTTACATTTTCTTTAAATATAAAAAAAGCTAAGAAAGGAACACAAATCACGTTAAGACCTGTGATAAAAGCAACTATTGAACTTTTTGTATAGGCCAAACCAAAGGTTTGAGTAGCAAAGGCTGAAAATAAAAAGGTACCTAATAATATACCGTAAAGTACAGTTTTTTTATTAATCTGTTTTAAATATTTAAATGCAATAAAAAACATCAAAATAGTAGCAAGTCCGAATCTAAAGAATAAAAAAGAGTAAACAGGAGTTGACTCTATAGCTTCTTGAACCATTAAAAAAGTAACACCCCAAGCAATAGCAACAGTTAAAAGTAATAGGTCTGCTCTGTATTCATATAGTTTTGCTTTTGTCATATATATTATGTCCTTAAAATTAAAATCGGATTATATCACAGAATAATAAATAGTTTAATTGTAAATTGATTATGTAAAAATTACAACTTAATTGTATTTTAAATAAGTTTTCAGTAATATTTAAGCTTGATTCTAGAAAGTGAGTACTAATGAACGAAAATATAATTTCTATGACTAAAATTGATAAGTATTATGATGACTTTCACGTTTTGAAAAATATTGATTTTTCAGTAAAAAAAGGTGAGATTGTTGTTGTATGTGGACCGTCAGGTTCTGGGAAGTCAACATTAATTAGATGTATTAATGGACTTGAAGATATTGATGAGGGAACTATTTTAGTTGATGGTATTGATATTCATGCAAGTAAAAAGAATTTAAAAGAAATAAGAAGTGAAGTTGGAATGGTATTTCAACACTTTAATCTTTTTCCACATTTAACAATATTAGAAAATATCACACTTGCTCAAAATCTTGTAAAGAAAAGATCAAATGATGAAGCTGTTGAAATTGCCAAAGAGTTACTTGAAAAAGTTAAACTAAGTGATAAAGCAGATTCATACCCAAGTGACTTATCAGGTGGACAAAAACAAAGAGTTGCAATTGCAAGATCACTTGCTATGAAGCCAAAAGTTATACTTTTTGATGAGCCAACATCAGCACTAGATCCTGAAACAATTGGTGATGTTTTATCAGTTATGAAAGATTTAGCCCAAGAGAATTTTACAATTGTTTGTGTAACACATGAAATGGGTTTTGCAAAAGAAGTAGGAGATAGGATTGTGTTTATGGATGCAGGTACAATTGTAGAAGAAAATACTCCAGAAGAGTTTTTCAATAATCCAAAAAGTGATAGAGCACAGAAATTTTTAAAAGAAATTTTAACGCACTAAGAAATAAATCAAATTCAACTTAAAAAAAAGGAAAAACATGAGAAATTTAGTTAAAAAGTTTTTAGTAGCAGTATTTGCTATTAGTACATTGTTTGTTGCAAATTCATCAGCTGATGATATTGAGTTATGGAAGAAATCAACTCTTAATCAAATCTTACAAAGAGGTGAGTTAAGAGTTGGTATGGAACCTGGTTACATGCCTTTTGAAATGAAAGACAAAAAAGGTCGAATCATAGGTTATGATGTTGATATGGCTAAGAAAATGGCTAAAGAAATGGGTGTTAAATTAAAATTAGTTCCTACTTCTTGGGATGGAATTATTGCAGGTTTAGTAACTGGTAAATATGACATTATTATGTCAGGTATGACTATTACTCAACAAAGAAACTTAAAAATTAACTTTGCAAACCCTTATGTTGTTGTTGGACAAACAATGATGATTAGAAAAGAATTAGCTGGAACAATTAAAAGTGCTGCTGATTTAGATAAACCTGAATATACAGTAGTTACAAAACTAGGTGTTACTGGTGAAATCGCTACTAAAAAATTCTTTAAAAAAGCAAAAATTGTTACTTTTGAAACAGAATCTGATGCAGCTTCTGAAGTTTTAAATGGAAAAGCTGATGCAATGGTTTATGATCAACCATACAATATCTTATTTATGTCAAATAAGGGTAAAGGTAAATTAGTACATTTAGATGCTCCATTAACTTATGAGCCTTTAGGTTGGGCTATTAGAAAAGGTGATCCTGATTTCTTAAACTGGTTAAATAACTTTTTAAGACAAATTAAAGAAGATAAAGTAGTTGGTTTCTATGATGACTTAAATGAAAAATGGTTAAGAGATACTTCTTGGCTAAAAAGAGTTCAATAGCAAATGGCTAAAAAACAAGCTTTAAGTCAAAATAAAACACTAGGGCATTTTATTGCCTTAGTGTTTTTTATAGCAGTTGGATATTTTTTCTATGCAGCAGCAGCAAACATGAACTATGTTTGGAAATGGAATAGTGTTCCAAAATATTTTGCATATGAAGAAACAACATCAATAGAAGCCTTAGTAGATGGAAAACTAGTATTAGAAAATGATAAATACTTTATTCAAGGTGATGAAAAAGTAGAAATCGAAAATTTAAATAGTAGTTTTTCATTTGATTATGAAGTAGGTGAAGATGTTTATGAAGGTGATATAATTGCCACAAAAGCTGAAATGAGAGCAGGACCTGTTTTATCAGGTCTTTGGGTTACATTAAAAATATCATTTTTTGCTATGATTTTAACAATTATTATTGGAATAGTAGTTGCACTAATGAAACTATCTTCAATGGTTTTCTTAAGAGATATTGCAACTGTTTATATTACAATTGTAAGAGGAACACCACTGCTTGTTCAAATATTTTTATTCTATTTTATAGTTGCAAATATTTTTGAACTTGAAAGATTTGTAGCTGGTATTTTATCTTTAGGAATTTTCTTTGGTGCTTACATGGCTGAAATTTTAAGAGGAGCTATTCAATCAATTGACAAAGGTCAACTTGAAGCTGCTAAATCTCTTGGTATTTCAAACTTTCAAGCTATGAGACATATTATTTTACCACAAGCGTTTAAGCGTGCTTTACCAACACTTGTTGGTGAAACAATTGCACTTGTAAAAGATTCATCTTTAGTATCTGTTATTTCAATTACAGACCTTACAAAAGTAGGTAAAGAGATTGTTGCAAATACTTTCTCTCCTTTTGAAACATGGATTGTAATTGCACTTTTATACTTATGTATTACTTCAATCTTAAGTTATATTGGACATATACTAGAAAAAAGAATGGCTGCAAAAGGCGGGATGTCCTAGGTGGAGAATTTTTTCTCTACCTTTTTACAACAAGGTATAACATTTTTTGCAATTATGGATCCTATTGGAATTAGTGCAATTGCATTATCTTTACTTAATAACAACATCACAAAAGATCAAATAAATAAAGTAGCTAAAAAATCTACAATAACAGTAATAATCGCATTTTTTGTAGTTTTGATTACAGGTGATTTTATCTTAAAACTATTTGGAATTGGTGAACATTCTTTAAAAGTAATGGGTGGAATAATCTTACTTTTAATGGCAATTTCTATGGTAAATGGAAGTGCAACAGATAAAAAACCTACAAAAGAAGAAGGTAAAGACTTAGAAAATCATGATGATTTATCTGTAATTCCTATTGGAATTCCTATTGCTTTTGGAACTGGTATTTTTACTACTATTATCATTTTTAAGCATCAAGCAGAAGGATATACAGACTTAATATCAATTACACTAGCATTTTTAGTTAATGCTGCACTTTTTTATATAGTATTAAAAAATTCTATTTATATTAAAAAGTATTTAGGTATTACAGGACAAAATATAATTACTAAACTTATGGGACTTATTGTTGGAGCAATTTCAATTCAGTTTATAGTTTCTGGTGTTATAAACCTAGCTAAGATGTATTTATAATGTTGTTAGAAGTACTTTTTAAAGGTTTTGTAGTAACTTTTTCATTAATTGTTGCGATTGGTGCTCAAAATGCATATATTTTGAAACTTGGACTACTAAAACAATATGTAGGTATTGCTGTTGCTTTATGTATTTTATTTGATACTTTACTTATAACTGCTGGTGTTTACGGACTTGGTTTTTTTATTCAAGGTAATCAACTACTGATAAATATTATTGCAATAATTGGAATTTTATTCTTATGTTTTTACTCTTTTATGTCTTTTAAGTCAGCATTTAAAAATGAAAGTTTAGAAATTGATGGAAAGAGTAAAACTAATCCTTTAAAACAAGTTATTGGAATGCTTTTAGTTTTTACTTTTTTAAATCCTCATACTTATTTAGATACAGTTTTATTAATAGGTGGAATTGGAGCAAATATTCAAAGCGATTTAAAAATATATTTCTTACTTGGAGCAATTAGTGGCTCTGCTACTTGGTTTACACTTTTAGGTTTTGGAGCAAGATTTTTAATTCCATTATTTAAAAAACCAATTACTTGGAAAATTCTTGATATTTCAATTGGAATTATTATGTTATTAATCTCTTATAGTTTAATAGATTTAATTAAATATTAGCTAGTATAATTATTTAAAGGTAAAATATTATGAATAATACTAGTGTAGAAACAATAGGCTGTTTTAAAACAATTTTAGACCCGTATAATGGTCTTACAATTGACCAAGTATCTTTGCCAGATTCTAAACAAGAATTTGAAATTAATTTAGATTATTTGATAGAAGAGTGTGAATATAAAAGAAATCTTGTATGGATTTATATTGATATAAAACGATCAGATTTTATACCAATTGCTATAAAAAGAGGTTTTAATTTTCACTCATGTGAAGAAAACTATGTCTTAATAGTTAAAAGACTGATTAAAAATGCAATTATTCCAACAGCTGCTAATCATACTTTAGGAGTGGGTGCTGTTGTTATTCATGAAAATAAACTTTTAGTAATAAAAGAAAGAGTTTCTAATTTAGGATTTAAACTTCCAGGTGGTCATATAGATAATAGTGAAATGATTTCAACAGCACTTGTTCGTGAAGTAAAAGAAGAAACGGGAATTGATGTAGAGTTTGAATCTATAATATCTTTGGGGCATTTTTATCCACATCAATTCCATAAATCAAATCTTTATATTTTATGTATAGCAAAGGCTAAATCTTTTGAAATTAATATTGAAGATACAGCAGAAATTATAGAAGCAAAATGGATGGATATTGATAAATATCTTGAAGATGAGAATGTTTTAGCTTATTCAAAAGCAGTTGTAATAGCTGCAATAGAATACAAAGGTTTTACTAGAGCAAATCATCAAACACTAACTCACATAAACAAAGATTTTGAGTTGTTCTTTCCAAAAGAAATTAAATAAATCAAATTAAAATAAAAAAGGAATAAAATGAAAGAAATAATATCAACACAAAAAGCTCCAGGAGCAATTGGACCATACAATCAAGCAACAGCATTAGCTAACTTAGTATTTACATCAGGACAAATCCCTTTAATCCCAGAAACAATGGAATTAGTTGAAGGTGGAATAAAAGAGCAATCAAAAGTTGTAATGGATAATTTAAAAGCAGTTTTAGAAGAAGCTGGGTCTTCTTATGAAAATGTATTAAAAACTACTTGTTATTTATCTGATATGGATAACTTTGCAAGCTTTAATGAAGTATATGCACAATATTTTGAAGCTGAAACTGCACCAGCACGTGCAACAGTTGCAGTTAAAACTTTACCTAAAAATGTTTTAGTTGAAGTTGACGCAATCGCTTTTAAAAACTAGAGATTTTTTCTCTAGTTTTTAATACTGACATCTATTATTTAGAAATCTTTTTTTCGCATCCATACAATCCATTTCTTCTTTTGAAATTCTTATAAACTGTGTACTAGATACTGAACCGCTTGCCCATTTAGTTCGAGCATTAAAATCATTAGTATTTCCTTGAATAAAGGCATTTATTTCACCTCCATTTTTCCAATCCATTAATAGTTTTTGACTTTTATTATTGTATTCCCAAGCTATATCTTTTTCTCTATCTACTTTTCCACTTTGAAAAAACTCTGCTGCATAAGCTGTATTATTTGCATATAATTTGATATATAAATGGTATTGATCATATGTTCTTTTATTATCAATCATTTTATAATAACCCACAAATGAGTTTTTATTTGCATATTTAACATCAACAGGTTTTGCAAAGTTGGCATTGTTAATTAAATCTACATTTAATCCACCAGCTTTTACAATATGAGCTTCTACTCTTCTATTTTGATATTTTCCACTCTTAGTTTTATTTGATGCAATTGGAGCTAATTCTCCATATCCTACAGAATAAATTCTATTTTGATTGATACCATATTTTAGTAGTTCTTTTCTAACAGAGGCAGCTCTTTTTTCTGAAAGCTTTTGGTTATAAGTCTCTTTTCCAACTGAGTCTGTATGACCTTGGATTTCAACTTTATAATCATTGTTTTTTAAATATTTTGCAAGCTCTTTAATTTGAGGGTAATATTGTTTTTTTACATAACTTGAACCTGAATTAAAATTAACATTAAAGTTGTAAACACCTGAAGACCAATTGTTATTTTTAATATTTAACTCATCGGTAATTTTGTCTAAAATAGTGTTAAGTTTATTTCCATCTTCAGCTGCAAAATAAACACCCTTGCCTGCAACTAATTGCTTTAATTGATATTCAATAGTTGAGTTTACAGAATAACCTATAACAAAAATATTTAGTCTATCTCCAAATATATTTTTAAGTTTTTGTGCTTCATTAACTGGATTTCCACCACAAGATTCTTCACCATCACTTAAAATTACAATATTGATATTTTTATCAATATCTTGCATAATCTGTCCAGTTTTTCTAATTGCAGCTGCAAGTGGAGTTTTTCCTCCTGCACTTATTGTTTGTGTTCTTGTAACTATTTTACTAAAATTATTATTGCTAGGTTCGACTAAAAGTTTTGAGCTGTAACAGCCATTTGAGAAGTTAACTAATCCTGCATTTGTCTTAGAAGGGTCTAGTTTTGTTGAGATATCTTTTATAATATCTTTTGCAGCATCCATTTTAACAAGACCATATCTATCTTTTTCATTCATACTTCCTGAACTATCAAGTATCATCATAAATACATCTTTATCTGATGTATACTTTTTATTAAAATCCTCAAATGGATTTAATTTTTTCAATTCATTAAGATTGATGTTTGCACAACCTGTAAACAAC
>NZ_WFKJ01000047.1 GCF_009208075.1 Poseidonibacter ostreae
AACAGGTTGTTGAACAGTCATTATATAACCAAATTTTAAGCTTCATTCAATGATTTACTTACATTAGAGCTATAGAAAATCTGGTATACGTTAGTTTGAGTCCGACTAGCTCTTTCATTTCTTTTAATAATCAAATGATTTTAAATTTCAACTCTTATAATAAATAGATTTATTCTTTTTAAAATACTTATTTGATGATAGTAGTTGTTTTATTCATTTTTAATATATATGCAGAGTTTAAAAATAGAGTTAAAAGAATAATACTTCCTCCAATAAAAGTACTATTGGCTGGAACTTCTTTTAATACAATCCAGACCCAAATTGGCGCCATAACCGTTTCAATTATAAATAGTAAACTAATCTCACTTGCAGGTAAACTTTTCGTTCCTATACCCATAAGTACTCTTGAAATGGGTGCTACTATTACTCCTGCTAGTAAAAGAATAATTAGAGTACTTATATCTATTAAAAAGTCATTCACAAATAAAAATGATATAACCGCAGCTGATAAACCAGCAAATGCAGTAATTGCAAATCTATTGGCATTTTTATGTTTGGCAAGTACTACAAAAGATAAAGCAAATAAGTTTACACAAATCAGTGCATAAATATTACCTAATAAATCTCCACCTCCTAGTTGTGCAGAAAATATTACAAACAATCCAACAGCAATAAAAAAAGATGAAATATAAATATTTTTTTTGCTTTTTTCTTTATAAATTAAATAGGTATAAAGGGCTGAAAACAAAGGTGCTGAAGCAAAAATCATAACAGTATTTGCAACACTTGTTGTTTTTATTGCCGTTATAAAAAAGATATTTGATAGTCCAAACAAAAAGCCGCAGATTATTATGGCTTTCATGCCTTCTTTATATATAAGTATTGTTTTACTCTTTTTTGTACTAAACAAAATAGTATTAATACTGATAAACATAAATATTCCAACATAAAAAGCAAAAACCACTGCTTCGATTGAAGCTAATTTTATAAGTAAAGATTCAAAACTCATAAATAATACTCCTAAAGATGAGATAAGAATAGCTTTTAAATGATTATTTTCCATTATGAACCCTTTTTAAATATGTTTATTTAATGTCAACCTAAAATATATTTAGAGTATATTTAAAAAATAATTTGAACAGTATTAATTTGACAAAATATATTTTATTTAGACTACTCTTAATTGGAATCTGATTATAATACGTTAACTAATACATAGGCAATTAAAATGCAAGTAAATAAAATTACAAGATCCAAGACTCAAACAATCACAGAACAAGTTTATGAACAACTAGAACATAAAATTGTTTTTTGTGAAATAGAACCTGGTAGTATTCTTACAGAAAAAGAAATATGTACAATGCTGGGTGCAGGAAGAACTCCAGTTCGGGAAGCTCTATTACTACTATCAAAAAGATTTCTAGTAAACTTTTCTAAAATTGGTATTATGATTCCTGAAATGAATTCTTCAGTTCAATTACAATTACTTGAAATGAGAAGACCAATTCTTAAGACATGTGTTGAGTGTGCGATAAAACGATTAACACAAGTTGATAAAGATAATATCGAGGAACTTTTGTCAGTTGTTGATAGTTTAGATGAACATGAATTTTTAAATTGGTTAGAACGACGACAAGAAGTTTTATCCAAAGCTTCTAAAAATTTCTTTATATATGAAGAACTCAGAAATGTTCAAGGATTATCACGTAGATTTTGGTACTACTATGCTAAAAAAGAAGATGATATTGTAGTTAGAGATTTACATAAAAAAATCTTACAAGCAGTCTTTAATGAAGATACTAATAACGCAGTAAAATATGTTGATGAAATTATTGACTATATAGAGAATTTTGTAAAAAAATATGCAATTTAATAAAAAATATCTAAATTTAAAAATTATAAAAAGTTGAAATAAACCTTTTTATAATTCTTTTTAATCTCCCCATCTCCTATACTGTAGCATTTAAAATAAAATATAAAGAAAATTATTAATTAAATTTTTTGTTGTCAACATAGAATATATATTAAGTTTACATTAAGTAATCATAGAGTAATATTTTCATATACAGTTTTATTAACAGTAAATATAAATATTTTAAATCAAAAGGAATTGAAAAATGAAGAATATTAAATTGAGTTTAGTAGCAATTGGAACTTTGTCAATGCTATCATGTTTAAATGCCAATACTTTATCTGAAGCATTAACAAATGGAAAAGTTTCAGGTGAGTTAAAATCACAATTTTATCAAAAAGAAAGTAACACTTCAAAAACAGTAAATATTTGGACAAATGGGTTAAATCTTTCATATGATACAGCTGATTATAATGGTTTAACTGCTGGAGTTACATTTCAAGCAGCATCTGTAGCAAGAGAGGATTTAGATGAAAATCTTACTGCATATAATGCAGATCAAAATGTTAGTGGCTCAGTATTATCTCAAGCTTATATTCAATATAAAATAGATAATACTAATATAAAAGTAGGTAGACAATACTTATCAAGTCCATTAATAGCATCTTCTGGTTCAAGAATCTTTAAAGAATCTTTTGAAGCAGCAACTTTAACAAACACTGATATAAAAGATACTTCTATTTCATTAATGTATGTAAAAAAGTATCAAGGAAGAACTGATGGAAATGAAGGTGCTCCTTCTTTTGACAGATTAGGTGATGGTGTATTTTCTATTTATGCAACTAATAAGTCAATTAAAAATTTAAGTTTAGCAGCACAATATGTTAATGCTAAAAACTTACTGGCTAATAATACTAAAGATGTAAGTATTTATTATCTAAATGGTGAATATGATTTTAATATATTTAAATTAGGCGCACAATATTATGGTTCTGATGATAATGGTGCAGCAAATAATGATGGAAATGCGTATGCTCTTAAGGCTTCAACTAAGCTTGGAGATTTATCTTTAGCTGCATCATATAGTGAAGTTTCAAAAGATGGTGGAGTTGATGCATGGCACTTAGGAAATGGGGCTGATTATATTTATACATGGAGTTGGTATGCTGGGTCTAGATATTCAGCTGATATGAAAGCAACAAAACTTGAAGCAGGATATAAATTCACAGATAAGTTATCTGCAAATATTATGAATATTAGTTGGAAAACAGGTACATCTTCAACTACTAGAGAAACAGATTTTATTGTAGATTACAAAGCTTCTAAAGATCTTTCACTTAGATTATTACATGGTCAATTAGATAATGCTGGTAATGAATATCAATCAAGACTTTATGCATCGTATAAATTCTAATAGATTTTAAATTATATCCCTTTTTTAGGGATCTATAGTTTATGAGATAAAATTCTATTTAATACACGCGATTATAAATGTTCTCCTAAATATTAAATTAAATTAAATAAATAGAGTTTTGTCTTGTAAACTATACAAATAATATTTTAACAATAAAACAAAGGACTAAAATGAGTACAAAAACACCAGTAAAAACAGAATTATTTGCTTCTAAAGCACCATTAGAGTGGGCAATTACTGCTAATAATACTTTATATACAGCACAAATACCAATTGATGAAACAGGAAAAGTAGTTGAGGGTGGAATTGAGGCACAAACTAGAAAAACATTTGAAAACTTAGTACATACTTTAGAGTGTGCAGGGGTTAGTACAAATGAAGTTTTACAAGTTTTAATTTATGTAACCAATAGGGAATATTTAGCTACAGTAAATAAAGTATATGCTGAATATTTTACAGCTCCATTCCCAAATAGAGCAGCAGTTATTGTGGCAGGTTTAGCAAGAGAAGAGATGTTAGTTGAGTTTGTTGTATATGCTCAAGCTAGCAAATAAATTAAAATATAAAGGAAATTAAATGACTTATAATTATGAAGAAGGTTTATATATAAATGGTTCTTGGGCAAAAGGTGTTTCAACAATAGAGAATATTAATCCATCAGATATTTCTGATAACATCGGAAATATTGCACAAGCAAGTATTGAACAAGTTCAAGAAGCAATAATCGCAGCTAGAATAGCACAACCTTTATGGGAAAAAACTCCTTTAGAGCAAAAACTAAATGCTTTACAAAAAATTGGTGATGAACTAATTCAAAGATGTGAAGAATTAGGGGAATTACTTGCTCGTGAAGAAGGTAAATCAAAAGCTGAAGGTAAAGGTGAAATTTATAGATCGGGACAATTTTTCCAATATTATGCAGCTGAAGTATTAAGACAAATTGGTGAAAATGCAGCATCTGTTAGACCTGGTATTGATATTGAAGTAACAAGAGAATCTGTTGGTGTTGTTGGTATTATTTCTCCATGGAATTTCCCAACTGCAACTGCTGCTTGGAAAATAGCTCCTGCACTTGCATTTGGAAATGCAGTAATTTGGAAACCAGCTAATTTAACTCCAGCTTCTGCTGTTGCATTAACTGAAATTATTTCAAGATCTGGAATCCCAGCGGGTACATTCAATCTAGTTCTTGGTTCTGGTGCAACTGTTGGAGATGCGCTAATTAACTCAAAAGATATTAATGCTATTTCATTTACAGGTTCTGTTGAAACTGGAAGAAAAATCGCAATTGCAACTTCTGCAAACTTTGTTAAATGTCAATTAGAAATGGGAAGTAAGAACTCATTAATTGTGGCATCTGATGCTGATTTAAGTATTGCAGTTGAAGCTGCTATTGGTGGAAGTTTTTCTGGAACTGGTCAAAAATGTACAGCTTCTTCAAGATTAATTGTATTAGAAGATATTCATGATGAATTTGTTGCTGCTTTAGTTAAGAGAATGGCAGAATTAAAAGTTGGTCATTATTTAGAAGAAGGTATTTTCATGGGACCTGTTTCTGATAAAGCACAATTTGATTCTAACTTTAAATGGATTGAGAGAACTAAAGAACTTGGTGGAAAACTTGCATTTGGTGGTGAAAAATTATCATTAGAAAAAGAAGGATACTACATGAGTCCAACTTTATTTGTTGATACTAAAAATGATTGGGATGTAAATCAAGAAGAAGTATTTGCTCCAATGGCTTGCGTTATTAAAGTTCAAGATTTGGATGAAGCTATAAAAACTGCAAATGATACAAGATTTGGATTAACTGCAGGAATTATTACGTCAAGTTTAAAAACTGCATCAATCTTTAAAAAATCTGCTCAAAGTGGTTGTGTAATGGTTAACTTGCCAACTGCAGGAACTGATTATCATGTTCCTTTTGGTGGAAGAAAACAATCTAGTTTTGGGCCACGAGAGCAAGGTTCATATGCAAAAGAATTTTACACAGTAGTTAAAACAGCATACCAACGTCCATACTAAGGAATTAAAATGTATAAAGACCAAATCATAATAGATGGATTACAATATTGTAATTGGACTAGAGATTATTTTAAAACTTTGCAAAAAAGTGGAATCACAGCCGTTCATGTAACATTAGTTTATCATGAAATGGCACGTGAGACACTTACAAATTTTGCAAAGTGGAATACTTTATTTGAACAGAATCATGATTTAATTATGAGGGTTGATGGGGTTGAAGATATTGTACTTGCTAAGAAATTAGGAAAAGTAGGAATATTCTTTGGGGCTCAAAACTGCTCACCAATTGATGATGAAATTGGATTAATTGAAGTTTTAAGAAAACAAGGTCTATTAATTATGCAATTAACTTATAACAACCAAAGCTTATTAGCTACTGGTTGTTATGAGAAAAATGATAGTGGGATTACTAGATTTGGAGAGCAAGCTATTAAAGAGATGAATAGAGTTGGAATGATAATTGATATGTCACACTCAGCACAAAAATCTACTTTAGAAGCTATTGAAATCTCTACAAGACCAATATGTATCTCACATGCAAATCCAAATTTTGCTCATGATGCATTAAGAAATAAATCAGATGAAGTTATTAAAGCACTTGCAGCTAAAGGTGGATTATTAGGATTCTCTTTATATCCATTTCATTTACCAAATGGAAGTAAATGTACTTTAGAAGATTTTTGTAAAATGATCGCAAAAACTGCTGATTTAGTTGGCGTTGATTCTTTAGGAATTGGAAGTGATTTATGTTTAGATCAACCACAAGAAGTTTTAGAGTGGATGAGAAATGGAAAATGGTCTAAGGCTATGGATTATGGAGAAGGAAATGCTTCAAATTCTGGATGGCCAGATGATTTACCTTGGTTTAAAGATGAAAAAGGAATGGAAAATATTTACAATGGTTTAATGAAATATGGATTTAATGAGAAAGAAGCTAATCAAATTCTTGGTGGAAACTGGTTTAGCTTCTTACAAAGCGGTTTAGAACCTAAAAATTAATCTTAAATTATTAAGAGTAAATTTGGGTGATATTATCAGAAATATAATAAAAGGATTATAATATGGAAATGTCAGATATTATAGAAAAAGAAAATACATTAAAAGAGCTAAATGATAAAGGTGTACATAAAATTGATAAGTTAGCTTTAGTTCTTAGTAGTGGATTTCTAATGGCGTTTGTTGTTTTAGCACTCTACGATGCCAAATTATTAAGTGTTGTAGTAAATGGTGGTTTTGCTTGGTCTGCAAAATTTTTTGGAGCATATTGGCAATTCTTACTTTTAGCAACATTTTTAATAGGAATTGGATTAACTTTAGGAAGAACTGGTTCTGTAGTACTTGGTAAATTAGAAAAACCAGAAATGAGTACTTTCCAATGGATTTCAATTATAATGTGTACATTATTAGCTGGTGGTGGAGTTTTTTGGGCAGCTGGTGAACCAATTGCACACTTTGTTTCTCCTCCTCCTTTATATGGTGAGCAGACTGATATGTTTCAAAAAGCAGTAAATGCTTTATCTCAATCATTTATGCATTGGGGATTTTTAGCATGGGCAATTTTAGGAACTTTAACAGCAATTGTTTTATCTCATTTACATTATGACAAAGGGCTTCCTTTAAAACCAAGAACATTACTTTATCCTGTATTTGGAGATAGAGTTATTACGGGACCTTTAGGTTCTATTGTTGATGCATTTTGTATTGTAGCAGTTGCTGCTGGTACTATTGGACCAATAGGGTTTTTAGGATTACAAATTTCGTATGCCTTAAATGCATTATTTGAAATTCCAGATACTTTTGCTACACAAATGACTATTATTATACTTGCAATTATAATCTATACAATCTCAGCTTTAAGTGGATTAACTAAAGGTATTCAAGTTTTATCTAGATGGAATATTACATTAGCAGTTGTATTAATGGCATATGTTTTTATTTTTGGACCAACAGCATTTATTGTTGATGCATATATCCAAGGTGTAGGAACATCTATTCAAAACTTTTTACCAATGGCTACATTTAGAGGTGATACTGGATGGTTAAGCTGGTGGACAGTGTTCTTCTGGGGATGGTTCTTAGGATATGGTCCAATGATGGCTATTTTTATTGCGAGAATCTCAAGAGGTAGATCTATTAGAATGCTAATTTTAGCAGTTAGTATTTTTGCTCCATTAATTACAATGTTTTGGTTTACAATTGTAGGTGGTGCTGGTTTATCATTTGAAATTGCAAATCCAGGTGTTATTAGTGAAGCATTTAAAGGGTTTAATTTACCGGCATCATTATTAGCAATTACTCAGTCTTTACCTTTACCTTTAATTACTTCAATATTATTCTTAATATTGACAACAGTATTTATTGTTACTACTGGGGATTCAATGACTTATACTATGAGTGTTGTTGTAAGTGGAAGTACTGAACCTAGTCCATTCTTAAGAATGTTTTGGGGAGTTTTAATGGGAGTTCTAGCAATTATTCTAATTTCAATTGGTTCTGGTGGAATTTCAGCACTTCAATCATTTATTGTTATAACAGCAGTTCCTGTATCCCTGGTCTTATTACCAGCTTTATGGAGTGCACCAATGATTGCTATTAAAATGGCAGATGAACAAGGTTTAAAATAAACATCTAAAAAGCAGTATTTACTGCTTTTTATAAGAGTTAAAATTAAGGGAGATAGTATGAGTAATAATATTAATACGTCAGCAATTTTAAGAAGTCCAGAAGTTGTAATGGATTTAAAAAGAATGGGTGCAATGCATCAATCAAGAGTTAGTTTTGTAAGAAGTTTAATAAGAAAGATGTCAAATGAGAATTGGCTTGTTACAAAAACTAAATGGGATCTATGTAAAGATGGATATGGAACTGCTATTTATGAAATAAAAACGCCACATAATATTTATAATGTAGTGATTTTTTCTAATTATATTAAAGATGATGAAAGAAATGATAGGGTTATTGCAGAAAAATGGGATACGACATTTACGTTAATTCATGGAGATGTTAGTGATACGCTATTAGATGCCTTAAGAAATAATGTTCCCTTACAAGAAGCTGGAAGAAATTCAAATAGAGCTTTAGTATTAGCTCGTGCTAATAAAAGTGTAAGAGTTTTTGATCATGTGATTGAATCATTATCTTCTGGAGTACAACCAAGTGTTGAAGAGATTTCAAAAGTTGGGTATATCTTAAGAACAACTGCTGTTTATGGAAGTGGTAAGTTTGGAATTAATGATTATGCTGCTTTAGATGAGAATCCTGATTTCTCACAATCTTTTTCTGCTGAAATGTGTGCTGTTTATATTTTAAGACAGTTTTCACTTGATTGGGCAAACTTTATTGCAAAAAATAAAGGTGGTGAAAAAGCTGTAACTTTAGATAAAGATATTCAAAGATTCTTAGGTATTGGAAATGCTACAGGACTTGGAATGGCTCCATATTTACTTAGACATCCTAAAGTTGTTGATAACTGGTTATACCAAAGAGAACAAGCAATTTCTAAAGTATCATTAGAAGAGATTACAAAAGAAAAATCAAAAGAATTAATTTCATATTTACATAGATCAATAAGTCATTTAAATGATGTTGTAACTATTAATGAAAAACAAAAAGAGTTAAATACAAAGGCAGCTTTAGAAGTTCCTTCTATTATTGCATCTGTAAATAATTTATTAGGATCAAGTTATAAAGAATTAATTGACAGTTCAACTAATCTTTCTTATGAAGCACAAGAAGTTTTAATTTCTTCAGTTCTTGAGTTATATCCAGAACATGTTGATGTTCATGAACAAAGTATGAGAGTTGATGAACAACCATTAGAATTATCTGGTGTTACAATAAAATTATTAAAAGAAAAAATCCAATCTCATTATTCATGGGCATTAAAATATGATTTCTCACAAAAAAAGAGTAATTATTGGTTTTGGTATGTATCTGAAGATAAAGGTGAGCCAAGATTAGGAATAAGAGATGTTGATAATGGATCTGCTCAAGAACTTCCTTTAGATATAGCAAGACAAGTGAGTAAATTAAGTGAAAAATTATCTACTGTAAATAAGGAAGAAAGTACAACAAAATTTTTGTTAGACAACCCTCAATACTCATCAATTATTAGACGAGTTTGGACGATGGGTGCTTGTAAGATGGGTGAAATTCAAGCAAATGTTTTAGATGAAGACTTTCTACCAATGGATTTATTACGTGCAAAACTTGCAATGTTTGGCGCTACAAAATTTGATCCAAGATCTGATAGATGGGTACAAGTTACATTTTACCAAAGTGCACCATTACTTGATGAAATTCACAATGGCGAGTGGTTGTTTCCACAATTACCAAAAAATAAAGATGATAGATTAAATGTGGATGAGGGTAAAATCTCTGTTTCAAGAACAGAGTTAGCAACATTATGTAATAACGCTTTTAATGGTTTAAATAGAGATGCTGGAGAAGCAGATTTAATTTCTAAGATGGTTGTTGATTTAGAAATGGTTGGACTAGATGGTGTTAAACATTTTTCAACTGCTTTAAAATATTTAAAAAGAGATACAAATTTATCATTAAATATTTCATCAGAAGAGTCTGTAATAACTGCTGATTTAAACAATGATACGATTTTAGGACATATACAAATACTAGTAGCTTATGCTTTAGAATCACTTCCTAAATATGAGTGCGTAACTTTAGAGATTAAAAACTGCCATAATAGATGGTTAGTATTCTCACAAGCTTTAAGAATTGCTAAAAAAGGTCTTAATGCAAGGTTTTCATGGAATAATTCATCTAATAATGACAGTATTTCTTACTGTATTAGTGCAAATGATGAATTACCAACTTTATGCAAAAGTAAGAGTGATAGTTCTGATGTTAGAAGCTTGAAAATTGAGATAAGTAAAAATAAAATACCAAGTAATTGTGAGGCTTCAGAGGTTATTAGTGCCTCTACTTTAAAAAACTCATTTAATAAATCTGTTGAAAATGGTTTAGTAATTGATTTAGAAGATTGGAATAATATAAAAGAAGTCTCAAAAGCTATTTATGTTGCATCAAGTGAAAAATCTAAAAATGATGCTGGTGGAGTAGTTACACTTTAAAAATTAAATATCACTTTATTAAATTTAATAAAGTGATATACATTGAAATCAAAAGGAAAATTACATGAGTGATTCTCATTTAAATATTAAACCAGCTGGAGGTTGGGGAGCTTTAAAATCTTCTGCCAAATTTATTATAAATGCAGATGTTTTTAAAACTTCTAAAGCTTTATTAAATTTAAATCAAGTAGATGGTTTTGATTGTCCCGGATGTGCATGGCCAGATCCAGATGAAAAAGACCGTGCGATGAATGAATATTGTGAAAATGGTGTAAAAGCCATTGCCTTTGAAACAACAAAAAAAAGAGCTTCTTTAGAACTTTTTAAAGAAAAAACTGTAACGCAGTTAAATGAATTAGATGTTTTTACCATTACAAATCAAGGACGTTTAACGGAACCTTTGGTTTATAATAGACAAACAGATAAGTATGAAGCTATTTCTTGGCAAAAAGCTTTTTACACTGTAGGAAAACATTTAAAAAATTTACCAAGTCCAGATGATGCAATTTTTTATACTTCAGGAAGAACTTCAAATGAAGCAGCATTTTTATACCAACTAATGGGACGAATGATAGGTACAAATAATTTTCCTGATTGCTCAAACATGTGTCATGAAAGTTCCGGTGTTGGCATGAGTGAATCTATTGGTATTGGAAAAGGAACAGTAGACTTAGCAGATTTTCATAAAGCAGAATTGATTATGATTTTTGGACAAAATCCTGGAACCAATCATCCTAGAATGTTAAGTGAACTTAAAGAAGCTTCTAAAAGAGGGGCAAAAATAGTTTCTATTAACCCTCTAAAGGAAGCAGGACTTGTATCTTTTGTTCACCCACAAGATATAGCGCAAATGATTACAAATGTGGCAACACCAATTAGTACGAATTATTATCAAGTAAAAATGGGTAGTGATATGGCACTTGTTCAAGCCATTATAAAATATATTCTTGAAGAACATTCAGATACTTTAGATACAAGTTTTATAAATGAACATACGGCTGGTTTCGAAGAGTATAAAGAAGAGATATTATCACTTTCTTGGGATGTGCTAATTGAGCAAAGTTCTGTTACCATGGAAGAAATAATTGAAATAGCCGAGCTTTATGTGAAATCTGATAAAACTATTTGTTGTTGGGCTATGGGATTAACACAGCATCAACACGGTGTTGCTTCAATTGAAGAAGTAATGAATCTTTTACTTTTAAAAGGTAACATTGGAAAAGAGGGTGCGGGCGCTTGTCCTGTTAGAGGGCATAGTAATGTTCAAGGTGATAGAACTGTAGGAATTTCTGAAGCCCCAAAAGAAGAGTTTTTACAAAAGATTGATAGTGTTTTTGATTTTGTAAGTCCAAGATCTCATGGTTATGATGTAGTTCATGCAATAAAAGCAATGAATAAAGAACAAAATAAAGTATTTATTGGACTTGGTGGAAACTTTGCAGACGCTGCACCAGATACAAAAATGACATATGAAGCTTTACAAAATTGTGCTTTAACAGTACATATTTCTACGCATCTAAATAAGAGTCATTTAATATGTGGAAATGAAGCATTAATTCTTCCTTGTTTAGGGAGAACAGAATTAGATATTCAAAAAAATGGTGTGCAACGTGTTACGGTTGAAGATTCAATGAGTATGGTTCATGGTTCAAAAGGTAAAAACATACCAATTACAAGAGATATTAAATCAGAACCTGCAATTATTGCAGGAATTGCTGATGCAGCTTTAGGAAATAAGAAAGTTGATTTTATAGATTTGATTAGTGATTATGGAAAAATTAGAGAAAAAATAGAAGCTGTTTTACCAGAATTTAACGCTTATAATGAAGAGATAAAAAAACCAGGTGGCTTTGAATTATACAACAGTGCAAAAAATAGAGTATGGGAAACACCTACAAAAAAAGCAAATTTTTTAATAAATAAAGTACCAAGTTTAAACATAGAAGAAAACCATTTAATTCTAATGACTTTACGATCTCATGATCAGTTTAATACTACTGTTTATGGTATGAACGATAGATATAGAGGAATTGAAAACAAAAGAAAACTTATTTTCTTAAATGAAAATGATATTAATAAGCTTGGCTTTAAAAATGGTGATAAGGTTGATATTCAATCTCATTCAAAAGACAAGATAAAAAGAGAAGTTTTTGGCTTTGAAATAATATCTTATGATATTAAAGAAGGGTGCTCTGCAGCGTATTTCCCTGAAGCAACACCTTTGGTTTCAATTGAACATTTTGATAAAAAAAGCTTTACTCCATCGTATAAATTTATAGATATTACTTTAGTAAAAAGTAAATAATATAAAAGGATAAAATTTGAGTGTATTAAATTCAAGAATTCATGGTTTAGAATATTTTAGAAATAAAGAAGAGAACTTTTTTAATATTAAAATTCCAATTTCTATTGAAAATCAATTAATTATAGAAAGTTTTCTCAATGAATTCCAAGAGCTTAACTTAAAAAAAATAATTGATGATTGGTTTATTGATGAAAAGAATTGTTCAATTATTAGTCCTAATAAAACACAATTTTTAACAAAAAGAGAGTTGATATTTATTCAACTCTTACTAAAAAATAAGATTGTCACCTATGAGAAAATGTTATATACTATTTGGGAGGATAACTTGAATATTACAGATAATGCTATTAAAAGCTTTGTTAAAAATTTCAAGAAAAAAATGCCTCCCTCTCTTCTTGAAAATATTAATGGTATTGGATATAGACTATCTCATAATGCTTTATCCTCTTAGATAGGTCACTTTTATATATTAATAAATAGTAATACTTTTATACAAAAAAGATGAAAGTTATGAGCTTAAATATATATTTAAAATATATTAAAAGTATATTTTAAACGAACTTCATTATAATATAATAAATATATTTATAAATGAATGGAAGCATATATGAAAAATAAACTAAAAAGAACAAAAAATAAAACAATGACAGAGCAAGTTTATGAAAAACTTGAAGACCTAATCGTATTTTGTGAAATTGAACCAGGTACTGTTTTAACAGAAGCAGAAATATCTGAAATGGTAGGAGCAGGTAGAACACCAGTTAGAGAAGCTTTACGTCTGCTTGCCAATGAATCTTTAGTAAATATTTCAAGAATTGGTGTTTTAATACCTGAAATGAGTGGTTCAACACAATTACAATTATTAGAAGTTAGACGTGCTATTTTACAACTTTGTGTAAAGTCTGCTATTAATAGATTAACTGAACTAGATAAAAAAGCAATTCAAGAGTTATTAGATAGTGTATATGAACAAGATGATGTTGAGTTTTTATATTGGTTAAAACAAAGACATAAAGTTCTATGTAAATGTTCAAAAAATCAATTTATCTATGAAGAACTTAGAAATGTGCAAGGTTTATCTCATAGATTTTGGTATTTTTATGCTAAAAAAGATGATCATCAACAAGGGAAAACATTACATAAAAATATTCTAGAAGCCGTATTATCACAAGATTTAGAAGCTGCTGCTTTACATGTAGATAATTTAATGGACTATCTTGAAGAGTTCGTACGAAGCCACTCTATATAAGAAGTAAGTCCTAATTATTAATTAGGACTTATCTTTTTAAATCCCTCCTTTAACCTCCTTTTTTAACTGGATTAAAAATCAAACAAAAAATAACTATAAAGAAAGAAATTAGTTTATAACAATTTTATTGTATATACATAGAATATATCTTAAGTATATTTTAAGTTAATGAGGAGTAAACTTCTTTTATACAAACTATAAAGGAAGAGATATGTTTAGTAAAAAAATAATAAGTACAGCGTGTGCGTTAGTTTTAGGTGCAGTTAGTTTAAGTGCAGAAACATGGAAGTTTGCGAGTGAAGAAGCAAAAAAAGATGTTCAAGATATTTATGCTCAAGAGTTTGCAAAAGTAGTTAAAGAAGAATCTAATGGAAAAATCAAAGTTAGAATTTATTATTACGGACAACTTGGGGGTGAAAATGATATTGTTGAATTAACATCAAATGGTTCAATTCAATTTGTATCTGTTGGAACGGGTCACTTAGGTTCATATGTTCCTGAAGTTCAATCAATTTCAATTCCCTATGTATTAACTAATAATGAAGATGTAGCTTATGAAGTATTAACTACAAGTAAAACTATTTATAATGATTTAGCTCCAAAATTTAAAAAAGCTAACTTAAAACTTTTATCAATGATTTCTGAAGGTGAAATGGCATGGGGTGCAAATAAACCTATTAGAACACCAGAAGATTTTGCAGGTCAAAAAATTAGAACATTTACTTCTACAATTCCTGTAGAAACTTATAAAGCATTTGGTGCAGTTCCAACTCCATTATCATGGGGAGAAGTTTATTCTTCATTACAATTAGGAACTGTTGATGGTATGGTAAATCCTATGTATTTCATTTACAATGCTAAATGGCACATGGTTCAAAAATATATTATGTTCCCAGGACAACAACCATATATTGGAACAATTTCAACTAATGCAAAATGGTTTGCAAAACAAACTCCAGAAAAACAAGCAATTATTAATAAGGCAATTAAAGCAGCAAACAAAGCAGCATTTATTTACCAAAAGAAAATCAATAAAGAAAATACAGCAAAAATGTTAGAAGAAAATAAAGAATTACAACTTATTACTTTAACAGAAGCTGAAAGAGCTAGATTTAAAGATATTAGTAAATCTTTACATGGAACATTCATTGATGTAGTAGCAAATACTTACAAAGATGGACAAAAAGAACAAGCTAAAAAAGATGCTAAGAAAATTTTAAATAATTTAATCCAAGAAGTAAAAGACGCAGAGAGTAGACATTAATTAGAAAAGCCTTTAGGGCTTTTTTATAAGGATAAAAAATGAAAATAAAAGTAATTAATAGCGAACTTAAGAATACAATTTCTCATAATGGAAAAGTAGGTTTAATACTTCTTGCAACAGACCAAATTACACTATATGAATTTGATGCAATTTTAAAAGATACAGGAGTTTTATGTTTTCCTTCGAGAGTTATGATGGATTCAGTAGAACTTACACCTGAAGTTTTAATGGCAATTAAAAATGAATTAGCCACAGCTACAAATACAATATTACCAGGTTTAACACTAGATGTTGCAGCACTTTCTTGTACATCTGCTTCTATGACAATTGGAGAAGATGAAGTTGCAAGAATTATTAAACAAAGTGATCCAAAAAGAGAAATAAAAGAAGTGACTAATCCTTATTCAGCAATAAAAAATGCTTGTGTGTTTTTAGATATAGATGAACTAGGAATAATTACACCTTATAGTATAGAAGTTACGCAAGGGATTATAGATGGAATGGAACCAGATATTAAAACTATGTCTGCTTTTACCTTTAATAATCCAAATGATAATTTAGTTCCAAGTATTACACCAGAGTCTATTAAAGATGCTGTAATCCAAATGGCTAAAGATGAAAAAGTTAAGACTATTTTTGTTTCTTGTACAAATTTAAATATTTGTAGATATATAGATGAATTAGAAAAAGTTACTGGCAAAAGAATCTTAACAAGTAACCAAGTTATGGCTTGGGATATTCTAAGATTAGCAAAATATAAAGAACCTATAAAAGGTTTTGGCCAACTCTTAGAGAAAGAGAGATAATTATGAAAAATGTATTCGCAACAATAAATTCCATTACAGCAAAAACAGAAAAGATACTTTTATCTTTATCTATTTTACTAATGATGGTTAATACGACATCAAATGCAATAGGGAGATATGTATTTAACCAAAGTATATATTTCTCTGAAGAATTAAATCAGTTTTTAATGATATCTGTAACGTTTGTAGGTTTAGCATATGCCGTAAGAAATGGTAGAAATATTAGAATGACTGCAATATATGATTCATTATCACATAAAAAGAAAAAGTTTTTAATGATTTTTATTGCACTTACAACTTCAATGTTAATGTTTTTATTAGCTTATGAGGCATATGTATATGTAATGCAAATAAAAGAAATTAATAGACAAAGTCCAGCACTTCAAATACCAGTATATATAGTATATATGATTGTACCAATTGGTTTCTTTATGTCAGGAATCCAGTTTCTTATTAGATTTATTCAAAATCTATTACATGAAGAAATATACCTATCTTATGATGTTATTGAAGAGAAAGATTGTAATCCAACTATAGGAGATCAAGCATGTTAGAATTTCTTCAAAATGTGATAAATGGCGAGCTTGATGTTTATGTTATTACTTTTGCTCTTTTAACAGTGATGGTAATCCTTCTATTTTTGAGTTTTCCAATGGTTGTGCCTTTAACGGTTGCAACAATGATAGGTTTTTTACATTTTTCAGATTTACCACTGCAAAATATAATTCAGCAAATGATTACAGGTATTACACCAAATGCTCTAATAGCAATTCCTATGTTTATTTTTGCGGCAGATATTATGACCCGTGGTCATACTGCAACAAGATTACTTGATTTAATTGAAGTATTTATTGGTCACTATCGAGGTGGATTGCCAATCACTACTTGTATTTCATGTACGCTTTTTGGTTCAGTTTCAGGTTCTACTCAAGCAACAGTTGTTTCTGTTGGAACGATTATGAGACCAAAGCTTTTAAAAGCAGGGTATAAAGATAGCTTTATTTTAGGATTGATAATAAATGCTAGTGATATTGCTTGGTTAATACCACCAAGTATTGGTTTGATTTTATATGGTGTTTTAGCAAATGCAAATATTGCCGAATTATTCATAGCGGGAATTGGTCCAGGACTTATTTTAACTGCTTTATTTTCTGTTTATTGTTATGTATATTCTGTATATCACCAAGCTGAAATTACATTAACACCAAAAGCAGATTGGCCAAAAAGAATTAAAGCAATTAAGAATTCAATTTTACCAATGGGATTCCCAGTACTAATCGTAGGTGGGATTTATTCTGGAGCATTTACTCCAACAGAAGCAGCAGCATTTTCAGTACTGTATGCGATTATTTTAGAAGTGGTGATTTATAGAAAATTAGGATTTAGTGATTTAATTGATTCATCACTTAGTACTGGTTTAATTACAGCAGTTGTATTCATTTTAGTTGGTGCAGGACAAGCGTTTTCTTGGTATATCTCTTTTGAGATGATTCCTCAAGAATTATTAGGTGCACTTGATTTAGAAAATGCAAGTCCTGAGTTTATACTTTTTGTTATCTCAGTAGCATTTGTAATTGGATGTATGTTTGTTGATTCAATTGTTGTATTACTGATTTTAACACCAGTATTTATGCCAATTATTGATTCATCTGGACTTGATCCAGTATTAGTAGGAGTTGTAATTACTCTACAAATGGCAGTTGGTTCGGCAACACCACCATTTGGATGTGATATTTTCACAGCAATTGCAGTATTTAAAAAATCATATCTAGAAGTAATAAGTGGAATTTTACCATTCTTCTTAATTTTAATGTTGATGTCAGCGATTTTAATATTCTTCCCTGATTCTGCATTATTCTTAAGAGATATAGCATTTGATAAGTAAATAAAATAAAAAATAAATTTAATTAATAAGGATAAAAAATGATAAATAATTTTAAACAATATTTAGATAATACAGAATTTTTTGATAATACATCAAATACAGTAATAGGAAAGTATGAGCACCAAGATATTTTAAGTCTTGAAGGTTTTGAAAAAGCATCAAAAGAGATTACTTCTTGGGATGAGTATGCAGTTACTCCACTTGTTAGCTTAGATGAATTAGCAGAGCAAACAGGTGTTTCAAAACTATATTATAAAAATGAGCACTATAGATTTTCACTAAAAAGTTTTAAAGCATTAGGTGGAGCATATGCAGTTGCAAATCTTTTAATTGGAAAATTAAAAGACCAAGGGATAGATGCAAATTCAAATGATTTATTAGCAGGAACGTACAAAGATATTACAAATAAAATTACAGTTTCTTGTGCAACAGATGGAAACCATGGTAAATCAGTAGCTTGGGGAGCATCTAATTTTGGATGTAATTGTGAAATTTTTATTCACTCTCATGTAAGTGTAAGTAGAGAAAAAGAGATTGCAAAATATGGTGCGAAAGTAAATAGAATTGATGGTAACTATGATGATTCAGTTCATATTGCAGATAAAACAGCATTAGAAAAAGGTTATTTTACAGTTTCTGACACTTCATACGAAGGATATACAGAAGTTCCAAAAGATGTAATGCAAGGATATACAATTATGGTTGATGAAGCCTTAAAACAAATGGGTGAAAAACCAACACATGTATTTTTACAAGGTGGAGTTGGTGGAATGGCAGCAGCTGTTGCATCATTTATACTTGAAACATACCAAGAAGAATCACCGATTTTTGTAATGATTGAACCAACAAATGCAGATTGTTTACTTCAAAGTGCAAAAAATGGAACTCCAACAGTAGTTCATGGAGATTTAGACACTGTAATGGCAGGTCTTTCTTGTGGAGAAATTTCACTTCTAGCTTGGAAGATTTTAGAAAATAAAACAAAAGCATTTTTCTCAATTCCTGATGAACCTATTGCAAAAGTTATGAAATATTTAGCTTCATTAGAAGAACCAGTAGTTGCGGGAGAATCTGCAGTTGCAGGACTTGCAGGGTATATGATTACTCAACATAGTCCTGAGTATAGAAAAGCTTTAAAAATAGATGAAAACTCAAAAATTCTTTTCTTAGGAACTGAAGGTGATACAGATGCTGTTGTTTATGAAAAAATGGTTGGAAAATCTTCATCTGAAGTTTTAGCAAAAGCCTAGAGGAGAGAATAATGGAAAAAATATTTGAAGGTATTCCTTTTGAGGAAATCAAAAAAAGAGCAGAATTTTATAAAGAAGATATTTATAAATTTACAAGAGATTTAGTTAGATGTCCAGGAGGTTCAGGTGATGAATCTCTGGCTGCTAAATGTACTATTGATGAGATGAAGAAATTAGGTTTTAATAAAATTGATATTGACCCAATGGGAAATATCTTAGCTTATATTGGAACGGGAAAACATCTTATTGCAATGGATGGTCATTTAGATGTAGTTGGAGTTGGGAATCTTGATAACTGGAATTATGATCCTTATGAAGGTTTTGAAGATGAAGAAAAAATCATAGGTCGAGGAACTACAGATATGAAAGGGGCAATTGCATCGATTGTATATGCTGCAAAGATTATTATTGATTTAGATATTCAAGATGATTTTACTCTTTTAGTATCAGCATCAGTTGCAGAAGAAGATTGTGATGGTTTATCTTGGAAATATATGATTGAAGAACAAAATGTTAGACCTGAATTTGTTCTTTTAGCGGAACCTAGTGATGGAAAAATATGTCGTGCTCAAAAAGGAAGAATGGAAATATCTGTTGATACTTTTGGTACTTCTGCACATGGATCAATTCCTCACACAGGTGACAACGCAATTTATAAAATGTCAGGAATTCTAACAGAATTAAGAGCTTTAAATGAAAACTTATTAGTAGATGATTTATTAGGAAAAGGGTGTTTAACTGTTTCAGAAATTAGATCAACTGCACCTTCTAGATGTGCGGTATCTGATTCTTGTAGTATTTCTATTGATAGACGTTTAACTTGGGGTGAAAAACCTGAAGATGCATTACAGGAAATTAGAAACCTTCCTGCTGTTAAAATGGCAGATGCTAAAGTTTCTATTTACCATTATGATGAACCTTCATATACAGGTTTAGAATATGGGCAAGAGTGTTCCTTTAAACCATGGAAAATGGAAGAGAAACATGATGTTACGCAAAGTGTTGCGAATGCATACAAAGAGTTATTTAATAAAGATGCAGTAATTGATATTTGGCCATTTTCAACAAATGGTGTATCTATTATGGGTGAACACAATATTCCAGTAATTGGATATGGACCAGGTGAATTAAAATTTGCACATGCACCAAATGAAGAAGTTAAAAAAGCAGACTTAATTTTATGTGCTGCTTTATACGCTGCTATTCCATCAGTATATGTGAGAATGTTAGAAGGAAAATAATATGTTACAAGTACCAAGAAGAGGCTTTTTAGAGAGTGAATATGAAAATAGATTAGCAAAAATACAAAAGCTTATGTTTGATGAGGGTATAGATGCTATTTTATTAACTACTCAAGTAGATATTGAATATTACACTGGTTTTAAATCACAGTTTTTCCAAAGTCCTACAAGACCTTGGTTTGTGCTAATTCCTTTAAACAATAAACCAAAAGCAATAATTCCTGTAATTGGAGAAAGTGGTATGAGAGGAACTTGGATTGATGATATTCAAACGTGGGTATCTCCTAATCCTGAGGATGAGGGTATTTCATTATTAACGATATCAATTAATTCTTTAATGAAAAAATTTAAGTGTTTGGGAATTCCGCAAGGTCATGAAAGCACGCTTCGCATGCCATTAAGTGATTATAATAAACTTCTTTTTAATTTAAAAAGTATAGAAATAAAAGATGCTACAAATATATTAAGATATGTGAGATATGTAAAATCTCCTGCTGAGATTGAAAAAATACATTATATTTGTCAAGTAGCATCTCAAGGTTTCGAAGATTTACCAAGTTTATTAAAAGTTGGTGAAAGTGAAAGAGCAAATTGTCAAAGATTTAAAAATCATTTATTAACTTTAGGTGTTGATGATTTTCCTTATCTAATCTCTGGCTCAGGGCAGGGTGGTTATGGCTCAATAATTATGGGACCAAGTGAAAGGATTTTAGGAAATGGAGATATTTTTATCATTGATACAGGCTGTGTGTTTGATAGTTACTTCTGTGATTTTGACAGAAATTACGCTTTTGGGTTTGCAAGTGATGAAGCCAAAAAAGCTTATGAAGTAGTATTTAAAGCAACAGATGCAGGATTTGAAGCTTGTCAAGTAGGAAATACAACAACAGATGTATTTAATGCTATGAATAATGTAATGCAAAGAGGCGGAGCTTTAGGAAATAGTGTTGGAAGATTAGGTCATGGATTAGGTTTACAACTAACAGAATGGCCTTCAAATACAATAAGTGATAATACCCCTTTAGAAGAAGGTGTTGTATTAACTCTAGAGCCAGGAATGGAATATTTAGGAGGTAAAGAGATGGTACATGAAGAGAATATTTTAATAACAAAAGATGGACCAATTTGGTTAAGTAATAGGGCGAGTCAAGAGTTACCAATTTTATGAAAAACAGTCCAATCTTTTTATTAAGTCTTGGACTTTTATCTGCACTGTTCTTTTCTGCAACTTTTTTAATTAACAAAGTAATTGCAAATGAGGGTGGACATTGGTTTTACTCTGGAAGTCTTAGATATTTTTATACTATTTTCTTTATTTCAATCTTGTTGATTCTTTATAAGGGGCTAGCTTACTATAAAAGTGTTTTATTAGAGTATCTCCAAAATTTCAGATTCTGGACTATTGCTGGTTCCATTGGGTTTGGTATTTTTTATTCAATGATATGCTTTGCAGCTGAGTATTCTCCTGCATGGGTGTTAGTTACAACATGGCAGCTTACAATTTTTGCTTCTATTTTTGTTTTAGTTTTATTTGGTAAAAAGCTAAATAAGATAACGATACTTTCAAGTATACTTGTTGTTGTGGGTATAACAATTGTGAATCTTTCCCATTTTGAACTTTCAAATATTGATTCTTTACTTTACTCTATATTACCAATTGTTTTGGCAGCTTTTGCTTTCCCTTATGGAAATCAAATGGTTTGGGAAGAGAAGAAAAAAAGAGATGCAAGTGTTTTAAATAATTCTTTTTCAAAAGTATTCCTATTAACCATAGGAAGTTCTCCTTTATGGCTAGTTTTATTTCTATTTTTAGAGGTAGGAAAACCCTCTGGTTCTCAATTAATTAATGTTGCATTCATTTCAATTCTATCAGGAGTTATTGCAACTTCAATATTTTTATATGCTAGAAGTAAAGCTGATAGTAGCTCTAAGATAATGCTAGTTGATGCTACTATTTCTGGAGAAGTTATTTTTACGCTTATTTTGGAAGTAGTTTTCTTAAATGCAATGTTTCCAAATATGATTGGTCTTTTAGGTATGGGTATAACTTTAGTAGCACTTTTTATTATGGTTTATTTTGATAAGAGTAAAGTTTAGCCTAATCTTTAATTTGTGAGTATATCAATACTCTAAAGGATAAAAATGGAAATACTTAGTTTCTTATTTATTATATATCATCTATGGTTATTATATTAACACCTGGACAAGATATGATGATTGTTATGTCACGATTAATTGCTCAAGGAAAAAAAGCTGGGATAATTACCGCTTTTGGTGTTGCAATTGGATTAATGGGACATACTATTCTCGCAACATTAGGACTTGGTACATTATTACTTGCAAGTGAATGGCTTTTTAATACTATCAAATATATAGGGGCTGCTTATTTAATATATTTAGGGTATCAACTTCTAACATCAAATGAGCATAAATTAGCAATGAAAGATATGCCAAAAGTATCTTATAAAAAAATGTTGATGCAAGGAGCTATTACAAATATTAGTAATCCTAAGATTACAATATTTTATTTCTCATACTTACCTCAATTCATTGTACCAAGTGCAGGAAGTGAATCCTTACAACTATTTATTTTAGGTACAACTTTTGCAGTTATTACATTCTTTTTAAAAGCACCTATTGGATTTTTAGCAGGTTTACTTTCTTCTTGGATAAAGGCAAGACCAATGGTTTTAAATTATATTCATAAGACAAGTGGAGTTATTTTGGTATCTTTAGGATTAAAATTAGCATTGAGTGAGAGATAATGTCAAATAAGATTTATATTGCAACGAGTTTAGATGGATATATAGTAGATAAGAATGGTGGAATAGACTGGCTTAGTATTATTCCTATGACAGATGAAGTTATATCTGGATTTGATAATATCATTGATAGTGTGGATGCTTTAGTAATGGGTAGAAATACTTTTTAAAAGATGATTTGATTGATGAGATGATTATATCAACTATACCTATTTTACTTGGTGGTGGAAAATCATTATTTGGAGAGCTTTCTAAGTCAAAAGAATTTACACTTATTGGGTCTAAAGTGATTTCAAATCTTATAGTTCAAATTCATTATCAAAAAAAATAATGGATAATATTTACTCTACACCTATGTTAGTGTCAATAGTAACATTTTCATTATCAACTGTAATGTCTCCATGTCCGAATAATATTATTCTTTTATCTTCAGGACTTACTTTTAGATGGCTTATAAAATTACCAATAATACAAGTAATTATGAAGTAGAAGATAATAATAGCTTTTTTTTACCTTTTATCTTGTGTAGTTTCTCCAAAAAGTAC
>NZ_WFKJ01000048.1 GCF_009208075.1 Poseidonibacter ostreae
TCTTTATTTATATGAACTCTTATTAAAATATATTCCAAAGTTGAATCTCATTGCATATCTTGGTTTAAAATTATTATCATAACTATAATAGTTTTCTGGAATCATATCTACATACATCCATTTTTTTATAAAGTGTCTATATTTTATCTGAGCACTATGTCTTTTTATTCTAAGGTTTGTATCAATATTATCAATATCAGTGTTAAAACTGTATGTTAAGTGGTTCTTAGCATCTAATATTTGTTTTAAATGTATTGATGGTAATACTTGACTATCTCTTCTTTCGCTTGAATGCCAATAATATTCTGTATATTGATGAAGAGAGTAATAATCATTAAATCTTTTACGTATTTCATAATAAGAAGTTGTTTCTAGTTTTTTAATTACTGATTGCTTTACATCTTGACCTATAATAAAATCAAAGCCTTTTACATCTTCCCATGTTTTTTTAGCACTTAACTTTAAAAATGGATCTAATTTTGATCTTAATTTTATTCCAACTTTTGTTTTTAGTTCTATATCTTTTTTCAAAGTTTCATAAGTAAGTCCTAAATTAAAATCATCATTTTTATTAGAAGTTCTTTTTTCTATATAATTTTTATTTTCATCTACTTCATCACTTTCAAAAACTAATCTGAATTTATCTTTTAGTTTTGGCAGTTTTAATTTAATTTTAACTTTTTGATCAAAATTAATACTCTCATGTTGATTTTGAAAGGCAGATAGTTCTATTAACCCATAGGCAGATGAGTACTCTTTCATATCGATTGGATCAGTATCATCTATATAATTATCTAAGCTATTAGACATACTTACTATATAATTATGAATACTTTTTCTATGATCATTTGTATCGGAAATAAATGTTTCTAAAAAAGATGGTTCTTCTTGAGCAAAAGCATTTATACTGTTTATAAGGATTAGGGGTAATAATAATTTTTTCATAATTAATTGTACATTATTATTAATTAATTAACCTACTTTTTGATTGAGTAATGCCTTTAAATTTAACTTATGACACATTTTAATTCCATATAAATAAATTATCCATGATATATAAATCCAGAAAAATGTAAATAATAATGTCGCAAGGGAGCCATAGATAGTTGTATATGTTTTATTATAAATTACATAATATATAAATAAGTTTTTTGTAAGAGATAGGCTTACTAATGTTACTAATGATGATATTAAGGCAGCTTTATTATCAATTTTTCTATTTACACTTAATTTAAATAAAGAGTAGAAGATTAACCATGAAAAGACATATGATATAAAAGTATCAAATATTGTGTTTTTATAAAATGACATTATAATATTAAGTGCTATAAATATTATAGGAATTAAAACTAAAAATACTGAATAAAAAATAAATGAAATATGTATAGATTTTCTTTTAGTTTTATGTATTTTATTTACAATATATTCATAATCTTTAAAAAACATAATAAATACAAAAAGCATATAAACAATTCCAAGTGTACCTAGTTGGTTTGAGTTTGATATATAGTTCTTTAGTGAGGTTATTATATCTTCTGAGTGTGTTGGATTAATAATATCAAAGATGTAAGATGTAAATATTTCTAAATAGCTGTCAAACTCTTGAAAGTTTGAGATTATTGCAATAAGAAGAGCAATAATTGGAAGAATTGAAAATATAGTAAAAAAGCTTAATGATGCTGCATAATATGTAGTATCATCATTAAAAAAAGAGTCTAAAAGATTTAGAGTTTTTTTTAATAAGCTTTTTTCACTATTATTTTCATTCATAATTTCATTATAATCCCATTTTATTTGGGTTTAAAATATTCTTTGGATCAAAAGCTTTTTTAATACTTCTAAATAGTTCCATTTCTGCTTCATTAAAAGCAATTGACATAAAAGGAGCTTTTGATGTTCCAATTCCATGCTCACCACTTAAAGTTCCACCCATATCAACAACTAGTTGGAATATTTCTTCAATTGCTTTATGACCATCTGCCATCTCTTTTTCATTATTCTTATCTTTAACCATTACGTTAACGTGAATATTTCCATCTCCTGCATGACCAAAACAAGGAACTTGGAATCCATACTTTTCACCAATTGCATAAATAGAAGCTAGTGCTTCTGGAAGTTTAGATCTTGGAACTGAAATATCTTCATTTAATTTTTTAGTTCCATATATTGTAACTGCTGGTGATGCATTTCTTCTTGCAAACCAAAGTTTATTTCCTTCTTCCTCATTTTGTGCAATTATAAAATCACTTGAACCGTTTTCTTCAAATGATTCTTTAAGTGTATTTAATTGGAATGTTACTTCATCTTCTAAGTTTCCATCAACATCACCAATTAAAATTGCACCTGCACTCTCAGGAAGATCTACATTTAATTTATCTCTTAAAGCTTTAATTACAAGAGCATCTAAAAATTCCATTGCAACTGGATTTGCACCTTTTGCAAGCGATTTAAATACTGCATTCATTGCATTTTCAACACTTGGAAAAATCCCCATATATGTTTTTTTATGTCTTGGTTTTGGAATTAGCTTTAAAGTAATTTCTGTAATTATTGCTAATGTTCCCTCACTTGCTATTAAAATTCCAGCTGTATTGTAACCTGCTACATCTTTAATAGTTTTTTTACCAGCTTTAATTATTTCACCATTTGGTAAAACAGCTCTTAATGCCATTACATAATCTTTTGTAATACCATATTTAGCAGCTCTCATACCACCAGCATTTTCAGATACATTTCCTCCTAATGTAGAGTAGTTTTCACTTGCTGGATCTGGTGGATAAAATAACCCAACGGCTTCAACAGCTTTTTGAAAGTCCATATTTATAAGACCTGGTTGAACAACACCAACCATATTTTCCATATCAATTTCAAGAAGTTTATCCATATGTCTTTCTAAAGATAGCGTAATCCCTCCATTTGCAGGAAGTGCTCCTCCTGTAAATCCAGAACCTGCTCCTCTTGGAACGATTACAATTTCATGTTCATTACAGTATTTTAAAATTTCTGAAATCTCTTGTTCATTTCTTGGAAAAACAACAGCATCAGGTTCAAATCTTGATTTTGTTGCATCATAACAATATGCAATTAGGTGAGCTTTATCACTTTTTACATTTTCATCTCCAACAATAGTTGTTATGAAATCTAAATGTTTTTGTTCTATCATTATTTTAATCCTAATATTTTTTTATAATATTGATCATATGTTAAGTTTTGTTTATCTGAAAATAGTTCTATATCTAAGTTAGATGTTTCTATATCTGTAACTCTTGTATAAAATGGCATTTCAGTTTTATTTTTATCATATGGTACTTTATAACTTGTTAGTATTTTTAAAGTTTTTGTATCTAATACATAAATATTTTGATCAGCTACTATAAAAATAGTTCCTATATTTTGTGAAATAGCATACTTTTGAATATATTTTTTCGTTAAATAAGGCATATTATCTTGTTTAAGTTTTGTTGCAAATATATCTGAGTGTAAAAAGTTGTTATATTTAAAGTTTGATCTAATAGTTTGAAATGTATCTAAATTAGGAGCAATTAAAAGAGATGCCGTATATAAATAGTTTAAAACTAAAATATCATTTTTTTCTACATTTCTATTTGATGTTGGAATTGCATCTTGCATTAAGTCGTTAAACTTTGAAAACTTAATAACAGATGTAGTTTTATTTGATTCTATAACTTCTGCATTTGCAACAATTAATCTTTTATCATTATCATAAATATGAATAACAACTCCACTTTGACCAATAATTAAATTACCAACATCTATTGTCGTTTTATTATCTTTTACATCAGTTACTTTTACACCAATAGCTTTATATGATAATCTTTTTTCTGAACTAATATTTTCTTCTACTTGAGTCTTTTTTGCAGTATCTTCACTTATTACTTTATCATTTGTAAGTAAATACTGATAGCTTAGACTATTTTGCTCTGAGTTTACTTGAATATCTAAAACATTCCAGCCCATCTCTTTCATTTGTTCTATAGAATATTTACCCTCACAAGCTCCACCATCTAAAGCTGTAGTTTCAATTGTAGATGGAGAACTCCAATCTTTTTTATAACAAACTGTAGTTTTTGCATTTGCAATTGTCATTGATAATAATGTTGTTACTGCAATTAGTAAAAGTTTATTCATTTTATAAGTCCTTAATTTGATTGTAATTCTTGAAGTTTTTCTTTAACTTCATTAACATGTAAAATTTCTATTTTTTCACCTTTTACAGTCTTTTTCTTTCTTACACTTACTTTTTCCCAAACAGCAGCAATTTTTCCATCAGGTGAGATAATAAAAGTACTTCTAACTACTCCCATATACTCTTTACCCATGAATTTTTTAAGTTGCCATACTCCATAATCTTCACAAATCTTTTTATCTTCATCTGCAAGTAATGTTATAGATAAATCATGTTTTTCAATAAATTTTCTATGTTTAGCAGTGTCATCAGGAGATACACCTAAAATAACCGCATCTAAATCATCAAATTCTAAATGTGATGTTGTAAAATCACAAGCTTGAGTAGTACACCCTGGTGTTAAATCTTTTGGATAAAAATATAATACAATCCATTTTCCATCTAAATCTCTTGAACAAATCTCTACATCATCTTGATTTGGTGCACAAAAATCTGGTGCTTTATTTCCTATTTCTAACATATAATTAAATCCTTTTACTTTCTATTTTATTGCAATAAATGTTGCAAAATTTACCCATTTAAAAATCGTCTCGCAATGTGAGAACCCTGCATCTAATATCATTTTTTTATTTTCTTCTTCTGTATATGGTATTAAAACATTTTCTAATGCTTCTCTTTTTTGAGATATTTCAAACTCAGAGTAACCTTGTGTTTTTTTAAATTCGTAATATTCATCTATACTTTGTTTGTTTAATTTTGAGTTTGAAGATATTACTTTTTCACTAAAAATAAATATTCCTTCATCTTTTAAGGAATCAAAAACTTTTTTAACTAATTTTTCTCTTTGAAGTGGTCTTATAAATTGTAATGTATAATTTGAGAGAATTAGTTTAGCATCACAATAGTTTACATCATGTAAATCTTTGTTAATCAACTCTATATCTACACCAAAAGCCTTAGCTTTTTTAGCTGCTCTATTTAACATAGCAGTAGAGTTATCAATACCAATTAGTTCTAAGTTATGTTCACAGTGTTTACTTAACTCTATTAAAGTTGAAGCTGTTGAACAACCTAAGTCATAAACTTTGTCATTCTCATCTAAAAAATTACATGCAAAATTTATTGATAATCTTTGCATCTCTTTGTAAAAAGGAACTGATCTATTTAACATATCATCAAATACTGAAGCTACTTCTTCATCGAATTCGAACTGTTTTATTATTGATTTTTCAAATACTTTATCTACCATAGTATTATTTTATCTAAATGCTTATTAATAAGTATTTATAGTTTTATTTTTTATTTATGAAATACTCTTTTGCTTCTTTTATATCAAATAAAATTTGTTCTTTTAACTCTTCGAAAGAATCAAATTTTTTATTATCTCTTAGCTTTTCATAAAATTTTATTTGTATTTCATAATCATCATTAATTATATTTTCATCAAAAATATGTGTTTCAATTGCATAAGAACCATCAGTTGTAACTCTATGTCCTAAAAATGTTATAGAGTTGTATTCTATATCATTTAATATAGTTTTACTAATATAAACACCTGCTTGTGGCAATAAAAAATCTTCTACATTTAAGTTTATAGTAGGAACAAAATTTTTTGCACCTAAACCTTGACCTTTTATCTGAGTTCCATATATTTTATACTCTTTATTTAAAAGTTTATTAGCAGTTTTTAAATCGCCATTTGAAATATATTCTCTTATTGTTCTTGAGTGAACTGGAATATTATCGATTTTATACTCTTCAATTACTATTACATTACCTTCAAATATATCTTTTAACTCTTGAATACAATAGCCTCTATTTTTACCAAAGCAAAAATCAAAACCTACTACAATTTTTTTAAGTTTTGGATACTCTTTTTTTAAAAGTTCAATAAACTTATTGCCTGCAAGATGTTTTATCTCATCTAGAACATAATAATAAATTGGATGTTTTGAATACTCTTGTCTATATTTTTTTGGTGTTAATGTCGCATATCCAGATTCAATAGATAAAATCGCGCCATTACTATCTAACTGTTTAAACAATTCTTGATGAGCTGCGTGCATTCCATCAAAACCACCAATTGCTAAAGATGTTATTGTATTTTTATTTACTAAAGTAGAAAAGTTCTTCTTCATTTCCATCTTTTCCTTGTAATTTACTCATTGAAGAGTATTTTAATTTCCAATTTAATTGCTCTGTATATGCAATAAATTTTTCTTTAGCTTTACCTATTGCTTTTTTGTCTTTAACTACACCTTTTTTATCTCTTTTTACATTTGTTCCAACTTCAAATTGGGGTTTAAAAAGAATAATAATATCTTTTGAAGATAATCTATTTATATCTTCAATAATATATAAAATTGATATAAAAGATACATCGCAAGTAACTACATCAAATATTTCATCTGAAACGAAATCTCTAATATCTGTGTTTTCAAAAAAAGAGATTTTATCTTCATTTTTTATCTTTTCATGTAGTTGATTTGAACCTACATCAACACATGTTACTTTTTTTGCATTATTAAGTAGTAATATTTGTGTAAATCCACCTGTACTACTTCCAATATCTAGTGTATTTTTATCTAATATTGATAACTTTTGAACTTCACTTAACTCTTCTAAAAAATATTTTAACTTATATGCCGCACGGCTTACAAAAAAGTCATCTTCAAGTATTTTTATTTCTGATGTTTCATTAATATCAAAAGAGCTTTTTTTTACTATTTTTCCATCAATTTGTATTTTGCCTGCTTTAATTAATTCAGCGGCTTTATTTCTACTTTGTATATCATAATGTATTGTTAAATATTGGTCTAATCTCATTTTGGCATTATAGTTAAATCTTTATCAAGACTACTTTATATATACTTCTATTATACTACTTATTGGGAAATATATTGAAATACCTTCAAAATGAATTTGAAAGCTGCTATGAAGAGAAAAAATCAAAATTTATTGCATTTTTTATGCCTTATGATAAATTTAATGATGTAATGAAAAGATTAAAAGAAGAGCATCCAAAAGCAAGACATTTTGTTTATGCCTATAGATATTTAAATGAATTTGATCAAATAGTAGAAAATTGTAGTGATGATGGAGAACCTAGAGGAACTTCTGGAAAACCCTCTTTAGCTGTGTTATCTGGTGCACAGATTATTAATAGTGCAGTTATAATTGTACGATATTTTGGAGGAGTAAAGCTAGGAACTGGTGGTTTAGTTCGAGCATACTCTTCTAGTGTAAATGAAGTAATAAATATAAGTGAATTATTTGAATACAAAAAACTAGAAACTGCAAAATTAAAATGTGATTATAGTGAACTTTCTAAACTTGAGTATCTTCTAAAACAAGAAAATATAACTATAAAATCAAAAGATTTTTTAGAAGAAATCATTGTTAATATTGAACTTTCAGAAAAAGAATTAAAAGACTTACTTCTTAAACTACCTCGAAATATTATTTTACAGTAAACATTTATATTAATTTCATTATAATAATTCATAAAATTATTTTATAAATATATCGGAGTTATTATATGAAACTAAAAAAAGTCTTTTTGCTAATTGTTTTACTAGGATTTTATTTACAAGCAGATGAAAAAATAAATATAAACTTCAAAGAACTAGATATTATGGAGTTAGTAAAAATAACATCAAAAATTTTAAATAAAAATATATTAATAACTCAAGATATAAAAGGCAAAGTTGATTATATTTCTAATAATGATGTATCAAAAGATGAGTTAGTAAAGATATTAATCTTCGTTCTAGAATCAAAAGGTTATACATTAATCAATAATGAAAATATATTAAGAATAGTAAAACTAAATGAAAGTACTAAAAATAATGTTCCTATTGTTAATTCTAAACTAAATGTAAAACAAAATTATAATCAAATGGCAACTGAAATCTTTAAAGTAAATAATGTAAATGCAGATTACATAGCTTCTAAAGTGAAACACTTAATCTCAAAAAATGCGAAACTTGTAACTAATATAGATTCAAATACCTTAGCTCTAACAGATTTTAGAAACAATATTATAACGGTAAAGAAAGTAATAAAGATAATGACTCAAGGAGCAAAAAGATATTTAGAGATTATAGAACTTCACAATATCCAAGCAATCGAAGCTAAGAAAAATATTGATGCTATTGCAAAATCTATGTTTAATGAAAAAATTCAAACAGAAAAGACTAATATTATTGTAAATAAAGAGAGTAATTCTCTTGTAATTATTGGAAATAAAACAAATACTAATTATTTAAAAAAATATATACAGAAAATTGATTCAAAAGACTCTTTATTAAAAAGAGTTGTTGAAGTAATTGCTTTAAAAAATGTGGAAGCAAAAAATGTAATAAAAATATTAGATGATATTATCTCTAAAAAGAAATATATAGATCCAAATGCAAAACCTTTATCTTCTGTTGATGAAGAATCAAACTCTATAGTTATTATGGGACTTTTAAATGAAATAAATTATATAAAAGCATTAATTGAAAAACTTGATAAAGAGAAAGCACAAGTTTATGTGCAAGCTAAAATAATTGAAGTAAGTGATAGCTTACTTGATCAAGTGGGAATAAAGTATGGAATATTTGGTGGAAACTCTGGTAAAAATGGTTTAAGTACTTTTGCTTCAAACTTAAATGGTGGAAGTGCAATTTCTTTTAATCCAAGTGATATAGGTTTAGTAATTCCAACTATTGCATCAGGTTTAGCACTAGGCGCATCAATTAGTCTTTTAAATCAAGATGGTGCTTTAGATATAGTATCAGAACCTTCAATTTTAGCAATAAATAATAAAGAAAGTTCAATATATGTAGGCGAAACAATATCTGTAAAAACATCTTCAAGTGTAACAGATGGAGGTACTACAAAAGAAAATTTTAAAAGAGAGGATGTTGGTTTAACTTTAAAAGTAAAACCACGAGTTTCAAATGATAATAAAGTAACTTTAGAAATAAATACAATTCTTGAAGATGTAAAAACTACCGCAACAAATAGTGGAAATGCTGATACTACAAAAAAAGAGATACAAACTACAGCAATTGTAAAAAATGGTGAATCTGTAATCCTTGGAGGCTTAATTGAAGATAAGGAAGAATCCACAGAAGATAAAGTACCAGGTGTTAGTGAGGTTCCAATAGTTGGAAAATTATTTACACATAATAAAGGAAATATAAGAAAACGAAGTTTAGTAATAATAGTAACTCCATACATAATACCAAAATCAAAAGATTTAACCTATGTTAGAAATAAACTATCGCAATTAAAACTTTTGGAAGATAAGTATTTAAAAGATTCACTAATAAGATTAAAAGAAAAACAAATAAAAGATATAAAAAATAAAAAGGCTTATGACTTAAAGATAAAAGCTTTAGATGAAGATTACATAAAATTAAAAGATGAAGAAAATAAAGATGTGCAACTCAATAATCAAAGTGAACATGAAAAAAGAGTTGCTGAAATATTAGGATATTAAGTATTAGTTTAACTTGTTACATACTTCATGAGTTCATCATTTAAGTGTAAAGAAGCAATTGTATTTTTGGGATTTTTTGCATTTAATACTTTGTTACAATCTGCACATAATATTATGATATTTTCAAAGTTATAACCACCACCTTTTGCAATATCTTTAGCAAAAGTTGTGTATACATCTTCAAGTTTTATTTCTGTCCCACATCTATTACATTTATTTTTATCTCTTCTCCATGCTAATTCTCGTCTTTCTTGCCAATCAATTGGTGTTTTAGGGTTTGAAAAAGATCTCTCTTCATAAGTAGTCCAAAGCTTTTCTCTAGGAATCCCTTTTTGAGTGTTCTTTTCATATGCATAATAATAAAATTGACTTACTATATCTTCTGCTATTAAAGTTTGTCTTATTCTAATATCTTTTTCATCTTTTGTTTTTTCTATTATAGAGTAGTCAAAAATCATTTTAGGATATTTTTGCATATGAGCTTTTAAATCTTGAATAAAAAATTCTAAAGGACCAGTTTTATAAACAAAAGGAAAAACTTTTTGTCTATAAATATAAAGAGGTATTAAGCAAGCGACTAATAAACTAGAAAAAAGTACAAAGGAATAATCTAAAATCACTTTTTTTAATCCTTAAATAATTTCAGGGTTAATTTGATGCTTAACTAATGTTTCATTAGCAAGTTTATGTTCACCATTTGCTAATTTTTGTAATTCATTTACATGAATTACTGGTAAAATTACTTCTCTTCCTGAACATTTTTCTAAAGCTTTTCTATTGTAATCAAAAAGATAAAAATCATCATCATTATCAACTAGTAAAAAATCAGCATTATTATCAAATGCATCTAATAATATAGTAGTTGCAACACAATAGGTAATTTCTTGATTTTTATTAAATGTATTTCTTGCTAAATCTAGTTTTAAACTATCTAGCTTTAAAATTTTTGCATCTAATCTTTCTAATAAAGAGTTTGTTTGCTCACTTTTATTAGCTGGATAATATGCAATATTAAAATCTTTAAAATTATGTTTAATTTCTGTTTCATCTTGGAGATTTCCAAAATCAATTATTAGAGTATTTTTAATTCTAAAGTTTCTTTCTTCCTCTTTATTTAATAGACCAAGCTTTTTTTGAATACTAATAATCTTTTCTTCAATTGAAGAATCAAAGTTAAATATTCTTTTTTCTAAACTTGTATGATATGAAGCTCCGATCTCTTGCTCTTTTAAAATATTAAGTATTGCTTCTTCATTTTCTTTATTTGCTTGAATTAAATCTGCTGCTAAAAGTAAAACTGAATCTCCAATATATTCACTTTTATGATTTAGTGTATTAGATGCATAGTAATACTGCTTTAAATCTTGATAATTTCTTTTATCTTCTTGTGATATGAAGTCATCTAAAATATTTAATTTATCATTGAAATCATTTTCATTAATTATTAAGTCATTGCAAGCACGTCTTACTGATATAGGTTCAATTGTTAAATCTTTTCCAAAGTTTTTAACTAAGTCTTCAATTTTTGTTGATGTTTTTAAATATATTGAATTTACGACTAAATTAAAGTTTTCATCATTTTCATATCCGAAAGGATTTTCATTATTGATAGTATTTAAAATATCTAATAGTGTAATTTCATTAGTAATTTTTAAAAAATGCTTAGTGTAAAATGGTAAATAATCGGAGTTTTTGTCAAATTTGAATAAAGAGATTTCTAGTTTCATATTAATAGTTTCACCTTTGTAATGTGTATAATTGTTATGATTTTATTTAATTTATACTTAAAAAAATGATAAGTTATGAATTTTTAACCTATCATTTTAAATGCTGTGCTATTCAGTAAACCTTTTTACATCAGCACCAATTTTTGTAAGTTTCCCCTCAAGGTCTTCATAACCTCTATCAAGGTGATAAATTCTATGAATACTTGTTTCACCTTTTGCAACAAGAGCAGCAAGTACAAGTGCAGATGAAGCTCTTAAATCTGTAGCCATTACATCTGTACCATTTAGTGTTCCACTTTTTCCATTTATTGTTGCTGTATTACCATTTAAATGAATATCTGCACCTAATCTTAATAATTCACTAACATGCATAAATCTATTTTCAAATAATCTTTCATCAATAGTACTTGTTCCATTTGCTTGAGTTGCTAGCGCCATAAACTGTGCTTGCATATCTGTAGGAAATCCTGGATATTCTGTTGTTATAATATTCACAGGCTTAATTTCATCTGTAGGAAGAATAGTTACACTTGTTTCATCTTGTAGTACTTCAAAATTCATCTCTTCAAGTTTAGAAGTAATAGCATCTAAGTGTAAAGGAATAACGTTATTAATTTTAATTTTTTGGTTTGTAATTGCTGCTGCACACATATAAGTACCAGCTTCAATTCTATCTGGAATTACATCGAAATCTTTTATTTCTAAAAGTTCTTTATTTGTTCCTGTAATTTTAAGTGTTGATGTACCAATTCCCTCTATTTGAACTCCTGCACTTGCAATTACTTCACAAAGTTGAACTATCTCAGGTTCTTTTGCTGCATTTACAATAGTTGTAACACCAGAAGCTAAAGCTGCTGCCATAACAATATTTTCTGTTCCACCAACAGTTACTTTATCAAATACAATTTTTGCACCCTTTAAGCCCTCAGGTGCAGTAGCTTCAATATATCCATGATTAATTACAATTTTTGCACCCATAGCTTCTAATGCTTTTAAGTGTAAATCAACAGGTCTTTGACCTATTGCACAACCACCTGGAAGTGAAACTTCACAATGTCCAAATCTAGCTAATATTGGCCCTAAAACTAAGATAGAAGCTCTCATTGTTTTTACAATATCGTAAGTGGCTGTTGTATTATTAATTAAAGAAGTACATATTTTTGCAGTATTCCCTTCTTTAGTAAAAGTTCCACCAAGTTTAGCAATAAGCTTTAAAAATGTATTGATATCAACTACATTTGGTAAGTTACCCATTTTGATTTCATTTTTTGCTAAAATTGTACATGCAATTAAAGGTAATGCAGCATTTTTTGCACCTGAGATGTCAACAACTCCAGAAAGTTTATTTTCTCCAAGAATTTTTAAATATTCCATATTATTCCTACTATAAATATATTGTTATTTTATATAAAGTAGATATTTTATCTAAAGTATGCTTTAAAGAATAAAACTAATAATCTTTCTTTAATATATATAGGAATACAATTGCGATTTTAATTTAGGAATTATAATGGATAATCAAGTAATACAGGGTGCTAAATATATGTTATTTGCTTCTTTGCTTTTTGCTTTTATGGGAGCTGTTGCAAAAGAGTTAAGTGACTCAATGAGTTCTATAGAAGTAGTTTTCTTTAGAAACGTATTTGGCGTTTTTTTAATTTTAATATCAATTTATAGAAAACCTTTATCTCAAGTTGGAGGTAAATTTTGGTTACTTGTTTTTAGAGGAATGGCTGGTTTTATAGCTTTATTATTTTTCTTTTATAACATTGCCCAAATTCCACTTGCTGAAGCTATGACTTTTTCTAAAACATCTACAATTTTTTCAGCAATATTTGCATATTTATTTGTACAAGAAAAATTAGGGATAAAAGGTTGGTTAGGTGTTTTTGTGGGTTTCATAGGAATATTATTTATGACAGGCTTTAATCCTGATAATTTAGAAAAAACAGATTATTTAGGAATTCTTTGTGGAGTAGGAGCTGGATTAGCATATACATCAATTAGGGAACTTCGAAAGTTTTATGATTCAAGAGCAATTGTATTATCTTTTATGACAATAGGAACAATAGGACCTTTAATATTATTAATAATTGGTTCTTTTTATCAAAATCCTAATTTAGATTTTCTTTTTGCAAAGTTTGTAATGCCACAGCCTAATGATTGGTATTACATTATTTTATTAGGTGTTTTTGCCACTATGGCACAAATTTATATGACAAAAGCTTATTCATGTGCAAAAGCAGGGATTATTGGAACAATCTCTTATTCAAATATCATTTTTTCAATTATTTTAGGAGTTATTTTAGGTGACGCATTTCCTGATATTTGGATTTCTTTTGGTATACTACTTATAGTTTTAAGTGGGCTTTTAGTATCAAGTAAAAAAAGCTAATAAGGAAAATTATGGATTTAGAATTAAGTACTATAGAGTGGATTTTATTTGCTATTGTGATTTTTGCATGGTATGTTTATGATAAATATGTTCAAAGAGATCATCAATTATTAGTAAATTATCCAATAATAGGTAGACTTAGATTTGTTTTAGAAGAAGCTAGAGAGCCTTTTAGGCAATATTTTGGTGATGAGAAATTTTACGAATCAAAAGATAAATTAGATTGGGTTTATAAAGCAGCTAGTGATGTTCCTAATTATGCATCTTTTTCTCCTTCTCAGCCTTTACCTAATCCAAAATTTATGATTAAACATGCAAATATTGTATTAAATGATGATGAGGTTGATAAAGATTTTGAAGTAACATTTGGTAAAAATAGAAAAAAACCATATACAGCAAAATCAATTATTGCAAGATCTGCAATGAGTGATGGTTCTATTTCACCTGAAGGTACAAGGGCTTTTGTTCGAGGTGCACATATGGGTGGTTTTCCTATTAATTCAGGTGAAGGTGGTGTTACATCTAACTTCTTTATTACACATCAAGAGTATAAACCTGAGTATATGAAGATTGTCCATGGAACTGGTTTTGCAAAAAAAGTAAAAGATGTAGTAAACTTTTTATTCAATGGAGCAATGGCAGCAGATGCTTATAGAGCTATGGTTTTTGGAAAAGATAAAGAAGCTGAAACTTATGTTTTTGACTTAAAATCACAATTGTTTCATAGAATAAATTGGGATGCTCCAATAGAAAACTTTCCTAAAGAAGTTCCAGAAGATATGGCTGATATTATTTTACAATTAAGTTCAGGTCTTTATGGTGCAAGAGATAAAGAAGGAAATTTTGATCCTGATCGATATGAAAAAACGATGAGATTTTGTAAAATGACTGAAATTAAAATTGCTCAAGGCGCAAAACAAACAGGTGGTAAACTTGCCGCTCATAAAGTAACTCCTGCAATTGCTTATTATAGAAATGTAGAAGCTTATAAAGATGTTTTCTCACCAAATAGATTCCCTTATGCAAATTCAATAGAAGAGTTATTTGATTTTATTGGAACACTACAAAGAATATCAGATAAACCCGTGGGTATTAAAATAGTAATTTCAGATATGGAAAATATTGAACCATATGCAATTGAAATAAAAAGAAGAATTGATGCAGGAGATGATAGATATCCTGATTTTATCTCTATTGATGGAGGTTCAGGAGGAAGTGCTACTGCCCCTATTGAAATGATGGAGAGAGTTGGATTAAGTATCCGAGACTCTATTTATTTAGTTGATAAAGTATTACTTGATTATGGTATTAGAGATGAAGTAAAATTAGTAGCTAGTGGTAAAATATTAACTCCTGATGACATAATTGTAATTATGTCTTTAGGTGCTGATTTTATTCAAATTGCACGTGGTTTTATGATGAGTGCAGGATGTATACGTGCACGATATTGTTCAGGTACAACTAGTCATGTTTGTCCAGTTGGACTTGCAACTCAAGATAAAAGTAAAAGAAAAAAATATTTTGTATATAAACAGGCTAAAAAAGTAAGAAATTATCATAATAATTTATTAAAGAGTGTTAAGGGAATGCTTGCAATTATGGGCTTAAAAAATATCAATCAATTAAATAAAAATAGAATAATATTTATTGATAAAAATTCAAAAATTCATGATGATATTGATAAAGTATTTGAAAGAAGACACGATATTAAAAAAGATAAAAAAGACAAAAGAGGAGAAATACAATGAATTTAGATAAGGTAATATCTGGATTTTTTATTATTCTAGCAATGACTATAAACTTTGGATTTTTTTATGGAGATATGCACTCTTTAGAAGCACATAGTAAATATGAGTTATTTGCTGCAATTATCATAAATATAATAGCAACAACACTAAAGTTAGGTGATAAAACTCAAATGGGTTCTGTTCTTTTAGCAACTTCACTTGTTGCTGATATTCAACTAATTGCTGCTGCTATTGTTTGGACAGTTGCTGCATATGTATTTGTTGTAGATGCTGAGATAATGGGAATAATTGTTTCTTTATCAGGTGGAGCATTATTAGCAAATATTGTATCAGTTGCATTATATGTAGGTGATACTTTAAAGTCTAAAAGATAAAATAGGTTAAATTTTGGAAAATAGCTCATTATTCATAATATTACATAGAATGAGAATGCCATTTTTGGTGATTATCATAACTTATACAATTTCAATTATTGGCTTACTTTTAATTGAAGGAGTTGATGAGCAAGGTAATCCTTATCATATGGGAATATTTGATGCTTTTTATTTTGTATCATATATGGCTACTACTATTGGTTTTGGAGAGGCTCCTTTTGAGTTTAATTACTCTCAAAGAATTTGGGTTACTTTTTCTATTTATTTAACTGTACTTGGCTGGTTTTATGGAATTGGTTCTTTAGTTTCACTACTTCAAGATAAGCTTTTTTTACAAGAGATTGAACGTGCAAAATTTACTAGACAAATTAAAAATCTAAAAGAAAATTTTATTATCATTCTTGGATATAATCAAATTACAAGTGAAATAATCAAAAAATCTTTACAGCAAGGTATAAGAACGGTTGTACTTGAAAAAGATAAGAATAAAATCAATCATCTTATTTTAGAGAGTTTCACTCCTACTGTTCCGGTTTTATATTCTGAAAATTATAGTTTAAAAGCTTTAGAGTTAGCTGGAATAAAAAAATATAATTGTAAGGCAATTGTCTCTTTATTTGAAGATGATGCTTTAAACTTAAAAATTTCATTAATTGCAAGATTGTTAAATAAGCATGTAAAGATTGCAGCAAAATCAACAACTACAAATCATAGTGAGAACTTAAAAGATTTAGATGTTGAAATAATTGCTAATCCTTTCTCAATAATCTCATCTGAAGTAAATATGGCATTCGTTGCACCAAATTTATTAAAGCTTGAAAAATGGCTATATAGAATTGATAATTTAAGTGCTACCCTTCCTTCTTTCCCTAATGGAAAATATATTATTTGTGGTTATGGAAGAATGGGAAGAAAGATTTATGAGAAATTAAAAAAGAATAATATTAAAGCTCAGTTAGTTGAAATAGATAAGAATAATATAAATAGATTTTCAAAAGATGAAATTGAACATATTAATTTTGGAGATGCTGATGATAAAGAAATTTTATTAGAAATTGGTATTAAGGATTCTGTTGCAATTATTGCTGCAACTAATGATGATACTACAAATTTGTCTATACTTGCAACTGCAAAAAAATTAAATCCTGAAATTATGACAATAGTTCGAGAAAATGAAATGGAAGATTTTTCTATTTTTAATAATGCTAATATTGACCATATTTTTATGCCTTCAAAAATTCTAATTAATAAAACTGCGAATGCTTTGATAAATCCACTTTCAGATAAATTTATTCGATTAATTTTAAAAAAAGATGAGAACTGGGCTTCAAAAGTAGTAAGAAAATTAGTACAAGAAATAAATGAAAATCCAATACTTGTAGAGTTTAGTATAAATGAAAAATACACTCCTGAGATATATAGACATTTAGATGAAGGTAATTCCTTAACATTAGATATTTTAGCTACATCTTTACATAATAAAGAACAGAGAAATAATGTGCTACCATTATTATTACAAAGAGAAGATGAAGTTACTCTTCTGCCTGTATTTGAACACAATTTGAAAATAGGTGATAAAATTTTATTTGCTTGTGATGAACATGCAAAAGATGATATAGAATATATTTGTCAAAATATATATGAGTTTCATTATGCTTTGACAGGTGAAGAAAAACAAACAATTTTTAAAGGAAAAAAATGAAGATATTAACAGGACCATGTGTTTTAGAAGATAGAGACACTGTAATGAGAATTGCTGAAAAATTAATCCCATTAAGTGAAGATAAAAGAGTAGAATTTTATTTTAAAGCTTCATTTGATAAAGCAAATAGAACTAGTTTAGATTCATATAGAGGACCTGGATTAGAAGAGGGTTTAAAACTTTTTCAAGAAATAAAAGAACAGTTTGGTTATAAGCTTGTAACAGATATTCATGAATCTTGCCAAGCAAAACCTGCTGGTGAGGTATTAGATATCTTACAAATACCAGCATTTTTATGTAGACAAACTGATTTATTAGTTGAAGCTGCAAAAACTAACTGTACTATTAATATTAAAAAAGGACAGTTTTTAGCAGCTGGAAGTATGAAACATCCAGTTGAAAAAGTTCTTAAAACTAGAGGAATTAATGAAGTTAATTATAAATCTTCAAATGATAATGGTGTTTGGCTTTGTGAAAGAGGAAATGTATTTGGATATGGCGCTTTAGTAGTTGATATGAAAAACTTAATTGCTATGAGAGAATATGCTCCTGTAATTTTTGATGCAACTCACTCAGCACAAGTACCAAGTACAGGAGGAACAACTGGAGGTAACTCAGCTGTTGTTCCAAGCTTAGCAAAAGCTGCTTGTTCAGTTGGTGTTGATGGCTTCTTTTTTGAAACACATACAGACCCAAGTGTTGCTTTAAGTGATGGTCCTAATATGGTTCAAGTAGATGAGTTATATAAAGTAATTGAGGATTTATTTGCTATTCAAAATGCATTAAATTACAAATAAACTTTCACTAATATTTAAACAAATAAAAGGACTTTTTGTCCTTTTATAAACTACTAAAAAAATCTTTTCCTTAAAACTAATCAAACTTTAGATATAATCGCAAAATATAAATAAATATAATAAGTAATTTTTTTGTTATTACTTATTCTTTTGGAGAAAAAAATGAATATTATTGAAGGTAATTTAAGTCTTAAAGGTAATGAAAAAATTGCTATTATAAATGGCAGATTTAATCATATTATTACAGATAGATTAGTTGAAGGTGCTCAAGATGCATTTAAAAGACATGGTGGAAATGTAGATAATTTAGAGTTAATCTTAGTACCAGGTGCTTTTGAAATTCCTTTTGCTTTAGATAAAGCATTAGCAAGTGGAAAATATGATGCAATTTGTTGTGTTGGTGCAGTTATTCGTGGAGCAACACCACATTTTGATTATATCTCAGCAGAAGCTACAAAAGGTATTGCAACGGTTGCTTTAAAATATGGTAAACCTGTATCAAATGGTGTTTTAACTACTGATACAATTGAACAATCAATTGAAAGAGCAGGTTCTAAAGTTGGAAATAAAGGTGCTGAAGCTATGGTTACAATCATTGAGATGTTAGACCTTTATTCAGAAATGGAGAAATAATTTGGCAACTAGAACACAAGCACGTGAATCTGTAATTGGTCTTTTATATGCTTACGACTTAGGTAATGAAGGTATTGTTAAATATGTTGATGAGATTTTAGAAGATAAAAAAATCAGAAATAAACAAAAAGAGTTTGCTTTAAATCTTTTTAATGGTGTGATTAATAATATTGTAAAAATTGATGAAGAGATTGTTTCTCACTTAAATCAAGGTATTTTATCTGATATTGGTTCTGTTGAAAAATCTATTTTAAGATTAGCAGTTTATGAAATTCAATATGAAGAACTTGAAAAAGCTATTATTATTAATGAAGCAATCGAGTTAGCAAAAAAATTAGCAAGTGATGGTGCTCCAAAGTTTATGAATGGATTACTAGACAAAGTTGAAAAGATTAAATAATGAATAATGCAATGAAACTTTGTGTATCTTTAGATTTACCAACAGCAAAAGAAAATCTTGAACTTGTCCAAGCAATTAAAGATTATGATGTTTGGTTAAAAGTTGGATTTAGATCTTACATAAGAGATGGAAAAAAGTTTTTAGAAGATATAAAAGCTATAAATCCAAACTTTAAAATATTTTTAGATTTAAAACTTTATGATATTCCTAATACTATGGCAGATGCAGCAGAAGAGATTGCAAAATTTGGTATTGTTGATATGTTTAATGTTCATGCAAGTGCTGGTGTAAAAGCTATGAGCACTGTTATGAATAGAATTAAAGACATTCCAAATAAACCTCTTGTATTAGCTGTAACAGCTCTTACATCTTTTGATAATGACTCTTTTAAAGCAATTTATAATGAAGATATTTCTTCAAAAGCTACACAGTTTGCAAAAGATACTCATAATTCAGGAATTGATGGTGTGGTTTGTTCTGCTTTTGAAAGCTTAGATATTAAAAATAATACTTCAGATGAATTTATCACATTATGTCCTGGAATTAGACCTTTTGGTGAGGATGCTGGGGATCAGCAAAGAGTTGCTGATATTCCTTTTGCTAAAGAGAATAAAGTTGACTTTATTGTTGTAGGACGTCCTATTTACAAAGCTTCTAATCCTAGTGAAGTTGTAGAAAAAATATTATCAAATATATAGAAAATTAAGCTTTTACTGTTTGATTTCTACCTTGATCTTTTGCTTTATAAAGTAAAAGATCTGCTCTTTTTATAAAGCTATCTAAACTCTCTTTCTTTTTATACTCTGTACATCCAATACTTACTGTAATTTTTAAATCTGTATTTTCTATACTAATTAAAGATATCTCTTTTCTTATTCTTTCTGCAAGAGTATATGCACTTTCTTTATTTGAATTAGATAACATAATTAAAAACTCTTCTCCTCCATATCTTGAAATTAAATCAGATTCTCTAGAGTTTCTACTTAATATTTTTGCTATTTCTTTTATTGTTAAATCTCCAATATGATGGCCGTATGTATCATTTACATCTTTAAAAAAATCTATATCTAAAAGTAATAAAGAAGTGAAATGATTATATCTATTTGCAATACTAAGTAGTTTCTTAGATTCGATTCTCATAGCACGTCTATTTAAAAGAGATGTTAAAGAGTCTTTATTTGCGAGGTTTTCTACTTTTTTATTTAAAATTAGTAAATAGCACAGCATATATATAATAAATAAAATAAATATTAATAACAATATTTGAAATATAGAAGTTTTTAATATCGTTATAATTTTTTCTTCAATATTTTCAATATAAACAAGTTTAATTGTATCATCAAAAATTGACAATTCAAAAGTAGAATTACCTCTTTTTAAAACAGAATTTATTTCAAACTCTTTATTACTAGCAAGAATTTCATTATCTTGATTAACTAAGTAAATAGAGCCTACTAAATCATCCTTTTCCATCATACTATTTAGTGTTTTAAGACCAATATCAATTGATAATACGCCCATAAACTTCTCATTATTCATAATAGGTAAAGATAATGTAGTTAAATAACCTTTTCCTGCAGCATCATCATATAGTTTAGTTAGAATTAACTCAATTCCTGGATTATTACTAGGAATAGCCTCTGTCCAAAACTCTTTTTTGTAAATATTTGTTAAAAACTCTTTTTTGAAGATTTTGTTTGTTGGGGCTAAATATAAAAACTTTTTTGCTGATGTATAATAAACCCATTGAATATTATGCTTTGAGTTTAAAATCGTTTTAAATAAGGGTTTTAAATACAAAACAGAATGTAGTTCAGCAACAGTATCTAAGTCAATTTCATCAAGTTTACCAATACCACTTAAAGATGATTCTATACCATCTAATACACATAAAATATTATAAGTAGTATTTTCTTCTTTTATTTCATTGTAAGCTGGATGGTTTAATTCATTTATTTGTAAGTTATTGCTTAATACATCTTTTAATGAATATATAAATGCTTTATTTATTGAAAAATACTCATTAATATATTTTGCTTTATTTGTAAGTTTTTGAAGTTTATTATTATTAAAATTATTTTCTTCTTTTTGATAAATGTAGTTTAATCCTAAAAAAAAATAGAATTAATAAAAGAATGAATATATTATAAAGTTTAAATATATTTTTCAAATTTGATCCTTAACTATCTATTAAAATTATACTACTTTCTTCATTTATTATATATTTAATTTAAAAGATTTTTTTTAAGTATGTTTTAAGTGATTTACTATTATAATTCCCATCCAAATTTCATGATATATGAAACTTGTAAATACGGACAGTTGGGTGAGTGGCTGAAACCACATCCCTGCTAAGGATGCATACTGGCAACGGTATCGAGGGTTCAAATCCCTCACTGTCCGCCACTTTAACCAGGGTCTATAGCTCAGCTGGTTAGAGCACTCGGCTCATAACCGAGTGGTCGAAGGTTCGAGTCCTTCTAGACCCACCACTATAATGTATGCGGGAATAGCTCAGTTGGCTAGAGCCTCTGCCTTCCAAGCAGATTGTCGCGAGTTCGAGTCTCGTTTCCCGCTCCATTATCTAAATAGAAGTAGTAATACTATTTAGGTTGATTTTTTATTACTATAGTGTGCGGGAATAGCTCAGTTGGCTAGAGCCTCTGCCTTCCAAGCAGATTGTCGCGAGTTCGAGTCTCGTTTCCCGCTCCACTTTTTAAATTATTTTGTTAACGCGGAATAGAGCAGCACGGTAGCTCGTCGGGCTCATAACCCGAAGGTCACAGGTTCAAATCCTGTTTCCGCAACCAATTTAGCCATGTGTCAAGGTAGCTCAGCTGGCTAGAGCGCTGGTCTCATAAGCCGGAGGTCGAGGGTTCGAGTCCCTCTCTTGACACCACTTTTAATTTCACAAGAGTGATTTTAAAACAAAAATTTTATTGTTGCTGGTGTAGCTCAGCTTGGCTAGAGCAGCTGATTTGTAATCAGCAGGTCGGGGGTTCAAGTCCCTTCACCAGCTCCATTAATTTTTTATTATTACAAACTTATCGAACTTAGTTCTTGGGGTATCGCCAAGTGGTAAGGCAACGGCTTTTGGTGCCGTCATTCGAAGGTTCGAATCCTTCTACCCCATCCACTTACAATTTAAACAATCAAAACTTTTATTTCAATTTTATAATTATCCAGCAAATAGTGTTACAAACTTTCCATAAATCCATCCAGATTTACATTGACCTGAATATTTTTGCCTTTTTGGAATAGTTCCTCCTACTCCACAATTCTTTCCATAGACAACTCCTTCCCATTTTCCTTTTGTATCACAAAGCCATACGTTATTGCCGTTATAAAGTTTATCAATCATTTTGTATTTAGAATCTGGTCCTTTTCTTACAGCTAGAAAACCATCTCCATTAACTTTTAATCCTTTTATAATGCCAGTACCACCACATGCATCAAAATCAGAATCTCCTCCAACCATTACAGGAACACTCTTTTCTGCAAATAAACTACTTCCTAATACCAGCAATCCAATAACTATTTTTTTTCTCATAAAATCTCCTTTACTTATTTCATAAATCATCTTTTAAAGAATTTTCTTGATTTTTACTCAAAAGAATATCATATAATGGTGATGTATATATTAATATAGTAGTTTGAATATTTACTTTATCAGACATTATTTTTAAGTATACGGTATTATTGTCAAAGGCAAGAAATGCTTCTTTATTAGGATGATTATCAACAGCATTAAATTCATTATCAGTCGACATAGATGACGGAGCCCCATATTTTTTTACTAAACCTTTACTTAATCCTTCAATTATATCTATTGATGGTTCGATAACAAATCTTAAAAATTTATCATTTATAAAAAAAGCTGCAGCATTAGTTGTTTTTCCACCAAACTTAAAATCTGTACAGGCTATTCCTTTTACTCCAATTTGACCTGGATTAAAAGTGTTAAAACTACATATTTTACTAGCTATAACTTTTTCTTTACTAATACCAAATTTTAAATCTTTATATCCTTCAACAGCAAAAGATTGAATTCCTATCATAGATAATAGTATAATTGCAAAAATTGTTTTAAAGTTTTTTGATGATTTCATGATAATTCCTTTTTTATTAT
>NZ_WFKJ01000049.1 GCF_009208075.1 Poseidonibacter ostreae
TTCTTTTGTTCATTATATTATAAACAAAATATATTTACTGTTTGTGTACTCTGAAGTTTATAAAAGTTTATGATAAAATAATATTAAATATTATCAAAGGTGTAAGTATGAAATTAATTTATTTATTGTGTTTTATTTTATTTTTCTCATCATGTTCAAAAAGTTCTATAAATAAAAAAACTTCAAATATTGATGTTTTGAAATTAGAAAAAAGTAAAGAAATTTGGCTTAATCATAAAAAAGACTCAAATAACTCATATACATATTTTACAAACTTTGTAAGTTGGTCGGGATTTGGACATGAAACACAAATAACAGTCAAAAATGGTATTTTTACAAAAAGAGAATATACTTCTTGGAATAAATTAAAAGAAAATACATGGATAGAGACAAAAAAAGATTTAGGAAAACATAAAGCTGGTGCTAAATTAAAACTTATTGATGATTTATATATAGAGTGTAAAAATATATTAGAAACAAAAGATAAATTATCAAATAATATATATCTAGGTTTTGATAAAAAAGGTCTGCTAAGTTATTGTTTATATGCACCTAAAAACTGTGCTGATGATTGTAGTAACGGTATTCAAATTAAAGAGATAAAATTTACTAAATAATTATCATTTTAACCTTATTGTGAATATAATATCTAAAATATAAAAAAGAGAGAAGATGAAAAAAAATGCAAAGATTATATTAATATCTTTAGCTGTATTACTTGCTATATGGCTAATTATAAAAATTTCGTTTCTATGGTTAATCATAATTATTTCAGGTCTTATTGCTTTAGGAATTTATGATTTAAATCAAACTAAGCATTCTTTATGGAGAAACTTTCCTATAGTTGGACGTCTAAGATGGGTTTTAGAGGATTTAAGACCACCTATGAGACAATATTTTATGGAGTCAGATATAGATGGAGTTCCTTTTAATAGACAGCAAAGAAGTTTAGTATATAGACGTTCTAAAAAATTAATTAGTACTATCCCTTTTGGAACAAAAGTTGATGTTTATAAAGCTGGATATGAGTGGATAGGACACTCTTTAAATGCTTTAAAAGCTAAAGATTTAGACCATGACCCACGTGTTTTAATTGGAAAGTCTTTATGTTCAAAACCTTATAATGCAAGTATTTTTAATGTATCAGCTATGAGTTTTGGAGCACTTAGTTCAGCAGCTGTACGTTCTTTGGCCTACGGTGCTAAAATTGGTGGTTTTGCATTAAATACAGGTGAGGGTGGTATAAGTAAATATCATCTTGAAGCAAATTGTGATTTAATATGGCAAGTTGGAACTGGTTATTTTGGTTGTCGAAATCAAGATGGAACTTTTAATGAAATCTTATTTGAATCAAAATCAAAAAATGAAAATGTAAAGATGATAGAATTGAAACTATCTCAAGGTGCAAAACCAGGACATGGTGGAATTTTACCTGCAAATAAAAATACACCTGAAATTGCAGAAGGAAGAGGTGTTGAACCACATACTAGAGTTGATTCTCCACCTGCTCACTCAGCTTTTTCAACTGCAAAAGAGATGATGGAGTTTATTACAAAATTGCGAGAGTTATCAGATGGTAAACCAATTGGCATTAAACTATGTATTGGTAGAAAAGAAGAGTTTATTAATCTTTGTAAAGTAATGCATGAAACAGGGTTAAAACCTGATTTTATTACAGTTGATGGTGGTGAGGGTGGAACTGGAGCTGCTCCATTGGAATATACAAACTCTGTTGGAATGCCTTTACGTGAAGCTTTAGTTTTTGTAATTGATGCTTTAATTGGTTTTAATTTGAAAAAAGATATCAAAGTTATTGCTTCTGGAAAAATATTAAATGGAATGGATATTCTAAAAAAATTATCTTTAGGGGCAGATTTATGTGCAAGTGCTAGAGGTATGATGTTTTCACTTGGTTGTATTCAAGCTTTAGATTGTCATAAAAACACTTGTCCAACAGGAGTTGCTACTCAAAATAAAAGATTATCAAGTGCATTAATAGTTGAAGATAAAAAACAAAGAGTTGCAAATTATCATGAGGGAACAATTGAAAGTTTTATAGAATTGTTAGCATCTTCTGGTTTAGATGATTTTGAAAAATTAACTAGAAAACATGTATTTTATAGATTAGATGAAACTAAATATAAAAGATATGATGAGCTATATAAACCTTTAAGAACAGGAGACCTTTTAAAGCCTCCTTATCCAAAAGATTTTAAAAGATTTATAAGTTAAAATCTTGTTTTGAACAAAATTTATATTGAGTATTTAAATACTCAAACTCTAAAGAATAAGCATGAAGAAGAAGTCTTTTATCTCCGGATAAAGTGATTCTTTCTTCTTGTGATACTTTCTTTCCTAAAATTTTATTGGCAATCCCTTCTTCTAATCCATAAATTGGATCACCAACAATAGAATGATTTATTGAGTCTAAATGCACTCTTATTTGATGTTGTCTTCCTGTTATTGGAATTGCTTGTATTAAAGTTTGATTTTTACTTTCATTATAAGAAATTGGTTTTATAAAAGTTGTAGATTTTTTTCCATTTTTATCTGTTTTCATTTTTATTTTTATACTGCCCGTATCATTTGTAATTGGAGTATTTATTTCTATATCGTTTTTAATCTCACCTTGAACTATTACTTTATAAGTTTTTTTAAACTCTCTATTTTCAAATTTTTCTTTTAGAATCATTTCTGAGAATCTATTTTTAGAAACTAAAATTAATCCTGAAGTCTCTTTATCAATTCGATGAACTAGTGAGGCATCATCTTTAAAGTGATATTTGATTTCATCTAATAGTGTATATTCATTGTTAATTGATACAGGATGAACTAATAATCCTGAGGGTTTATCAAATATTGCAAAATGCTCTGTTTGAAAAAGCGGTTTAAGACCTTTTGTAATAGCTTCAAATATATTAATTTGAATAAAACCAGATTTTATAGTTTGATTTTTTTGTAATCTTCTATTTTTATCATCTAAAACCTTTCCTTTTGCTAATAAACTTTGTGATAGTTTTAAAGATAACTTTGCATCTTCAATTAAAAAATCATCAATTAACTTTTTATCTTTAACATCAAATTTTTTTAGTATATATGGCAAATTTAGTCCTATTAATTAATTAGAGTGATTATACAATATATTTTAAAAAGATAAATAATAGAAGTAATAGGCTTTTTGTGCTTTAATATCAAATGGCAAAAGAATTAATCACAAGTTTCGGATTTGAAAATATTGTAAAAGAGTTTAAAAAACTACTTGAAATTGAAAAACCTTATTGGGTAAAAGAAAAAAGAATAGCTGCTGAACATGGTGATAGAAGTGAAAATGCGGAATATATAAGCGCTAAAGCAGAAATAAGAAATATTGATAAAAGATTGCGGTTTTTAAACAAAATTATAAATAATAGTGAAGTTATAGATATTTCTAAAATCCCTCATAAAAAAGTAAATTTTGGCTCACAAGTCACACTTTTTGATTTTAATGAAAATAAAGAGAAAATATTTATAATAGTTGGAACCTATGAGACAAATCCAAATGAAAATAGAATATCAAATAAATCCCCTTTAGGAAAAGCCTTATTAGGAAAAGAGTTAAATGATGAGTTTGAGTTTAAAATAAATGAAAATATTTTAGAGTATGAAATATTAAAAATAGAACAATATAAAATGGAAAAATAGTGAAAATTGAAGAACTAAAAGAGTTAATAGTAAAAAATATAGAAGATGTAGATGAAGAGTTTAAAAGAGTTTTTCATGGGCGTGGTAATTATTATGAAAATTATAATTTTCTAACAATTGATTCAATTGATAAGATTTTGTTTATAGTTTTATTTGAAGAGATTGAAAAAGAAAAAGAAGCCGAATTATTAAAAATGATTAAAAATATTTTTGCTTCAACTAATCATGAAACTTTAGTATTACAAAGAAGATATTTAGATAAATCTCCTTGTGAAGTGCTAGTTGGTAGTTTAAAAGAAGAAAATATTGCAATAGAAAACTCTATAAAATATAAAATAAGTTTTACAAATAAAAATATTGGTTTTTTCCCAGATATGAAAATAGGGCATGAGTATATTTCCCAAATTGCAAAAGATAAAAATGTATTAAATTTATTTTCATATACTTGTGCTTTTTCACTAAGTGCAGTCAAAGCAGGTGCAAGTAAAGTTGTAAATGTAGATATGTCAAAAACTGCTTTAACAATAGGTCGAGCGAATCATCATTTAAATAATTTGAATACTTCAAATATTCATTTTATGCCTTATAATATTTTAAAATCATGGAATAGAATAAAAAAGCAAGGTCCTTATGATATCATCATAATAGACCCACCTTCTTTTCAAAAAGGAAGTTTTGCAGCTAGTAGAGATTATGAAAAGATAATTAAAAAACTAGAACAACTAGCAGCTAAAGAGTGTATAGTTTTTTCTGCACTTAATGCTCCAGAACTTGATACAGATTTTATAAAAAATATTTTTAAAAAGTTTGCACCTACTTTTATATTTGAAGAAAGATTAGATAATCTAAAAACTTTTCCTGCAATTAATGAAGAAAAGTCTTTGAAAAACTTGATTTTCAAAAAAGAAGAATAGATGACTTTTGAAACTAAACTTTGTCCTTTTTGCAAAAAAGATAATAATTGTGAAGTTTTAAAGCCAAGTTCTTGTTGGTGTATGAAAACAAAAATACCAGATGAATTAAAACTTCTAGTCCCATCTTTAGAAAAAAATAAATCTTGTATTTGTAAAACTTGTGTGCAAGAGTTTATAAAAAATCCAAGTTCCTTTAAAAGTAAATACTCTTTTTAATCAATTCTAAATAGTTTTTGATACAATTCATCTAATTTAAAAAATTGGGGAGAATTATTTTGATTGAAAAAAATAGATGGCTAATGGCTCTAAGTGCTGTTGGTGTTCATATTTGTATAGGTTCTGTTTATGCTTGGAGTGTATATGTTAAGCCTATTCAAGAGCAAATGTCTTGGACTTTAACAGATGTTACAATTGCCTTTAGTATTGCAATATTCTTTTTAGGATTATCAGCTGCATTAATGGGAAAATTTGTTGAAAAAAATGGTCCTAGAGTATCTGCAATAATTGCTGCATCACTATTTGGTTTAGGAACAATGGGTTCAGGCCTTGCAATAATGATGGAATCAAAAATGCTTTTATACTTTTTCTATGGAGTATTAGGTGGTTGTGGTTTAGGAATTGGTTACATCTCACCTGTTTCAACACTAGTAAAATGGTTTCCAGATAAAAGAGGAATGGCAACAGGTCTTGCAATCATGGGATTTGGTTTTGCTTCTGCAATTTGGGGTCCAACTATAAAAGTTTTAATTGAGGCTGTTGGAATTTCTGGAACATTCTTTATTTTAGGTGCTCTTTATTTTGTAGTAATGTTTGCATCTGCACTGTATTTAGAAAAACCAGAAGAGGGTTATTTACCTAAAAAATTTAAGAAAAAAATTAAAGAAGGTAAGAAAAAGTTAAAAGAAGATTTAGCCCTTTTAGGTTTAAATGAAGCTGTTAAGACTCCAAGATTTTATGGGTTATGGTTGATGTTATTTATAAATGTTACATGTGGTATTGCAATTATTGGTGTTGCTTCTCCTTTATTACAAGAAGTAATAGGAATTTCAACAATCGCAGCAGCTGCAGCTGTTGGGTTAATGGGAATATTTAATGGAGCTGGTAGAATTTTCTGGGCTTCATTATCTGATTATTTAACAAGACCTGTTGTATATATCATTTTCTTTGCAACTCAAGCAATTGCATTTTATATATTACCAACAGTTACAGAAATTGTAGTATTCCAAGTTTTATTATTCTTTATAATGTCTTGTTATGGTGGTGGTTTTGCCTCAATTCCAGCATATATTGGAGATATTTTTGGAACAAAAGAGTTAGGTGCAATTCATGGTTATATCTTAACAGCATGGGCAGCAGCAGGACTTGTTGGACCACTTATTATCTCTATGGTTAAAGATTCAACGGGTTCATATTCACAAACATTATATGTATTTGCAGGTTTCTTCGTAGTTGCCTTTATAATTTCAATTTTAATGTTAATAAATATTAAGTCTATTGAAAAGAAAAAACAAAAATAGTAAGGATATGTATGCTAGATAATGAAATTACAAAAGAGAATTTAAACAAATTAGTAGTAACTTTTTACACTAAAGTATTAAAAGATGAAGTATTAGCTCCTTTTTTTATAGAAAAATTAGGTGATGATTTAAAGTCAGATATTTGGCAAAAGCATATTACTCTTCTTACAAATTTCTGGTATACAATATCTTATGGAAGAGGTGAGTATAATGGCTCACCTTTTGCTCCTCATATGCAAATTCAAGGCTTACACAAAGAAGCTTTTGAAACTTGGTTAAGACTTTTCTTCTCTTCAGTTGATAAAATTTTTACTGAAGATATTGCAAATAAGTTCAAAGAAAGAAGCTCAATTATCACAAGTAATTTTATGAGAAATTTAAATATATAATATTTTAAATAGTACTTGTTTTTTTATTAAACTTCATAAATAACATCCATGTAAACCAAAATATAGTAGTAATTCCAAGTGCGGCATAAATTGCTGGCATTGGATTATCTAAATTACTAATAGAGCCTGCATAGCTCATAACACAAACATAAGGTATTGTTCCTAGAAACCATGCGAGTAAAAATCTTTTAAATGACATATTACAAGTACCTGCTAAACAAGATGATATTTCAGGAAGCATAGGAACGGCTCTTGATAAGATTAATACTAAAACACCATGTTTATTAAATAAATTTGTCATTTCTTGCTTTTGTTCTTCATCTGAAGATAATTTATCTAAAATTTTTTCTCCATACTTCTTTGATAAAAGATATCCTGTTAAAGAAGCACATAAAAGACCAAGTGTTGTATAAAATAAGGCTAATTCAAAGCCTATAAAATATCCTGCTAGTATAATAATTGTCATAGTAGGAACAGCTATAAATAAATCAATAAATAGTAAAAATACTATTAATCCACCTAAAATATATGAGGGTTGTGATTTTAAATCTGTAAATATTGCTTTAATATCATCAACAGTTAGAATCCCACTGAATTTAATAGCTAATAGTGTAATTGTAAAGATACTTGCTAGAATTAGTATTGTTTTTATTAAAAGTTTCATTATATAATCTCATTGTTTTTCATAGATTATAAAGATAAATAGTTAATGAAAAGTAAGAGAGATATTAAATCTCTCTTATATCAACAAAAGAGCCTGATTCAAACTCATCAACTCTTTTTATAAACTCATCTATTTTTTTTGCAGCTTCACTTGGCTTTTGAATAATTCCTGCTTTTAAAACTTTTGCTGAAGTAAAGATATCATCGTCTATTTCCTGTCTAATATAGTCAGTCATAGGTGTCTGAATTACACCTGGTGCTAATGCTATAACTTTTGTATTAAGAAGCTCTTTTGAATAAAGACTTACTAGCATATTTAATCCAGCTTTTGATAAAGAGTATGAAGCCCAACCTTTTGAAGCATTTTTTGAAGCTCCTGAAGATAGTGCAATAATATTTGTAGTATTAATTGTTGCTAAAATATCTAAAAGCTCTTTATTTGAATACACATTTAACTCATAAACTCTTTGCATCTCTTCTATACCTAACTTACTTAGTTCTTTTATTTCTCCAAGCATTCCTGCATTTAAATAAGCAATATGAATATCTTTAATTGAGCTAATAAAGTCATTTAGTTGCATTTTAATTAAAGAAATATTCGATAAATCAAAGGAGTGAAATACAAAATTCTTATTATTTATATCTGGCTTATTTCTACTAATTCCATAAACTTTATAATCTTTGTTTAAATAGTAGTTTGTAAGTGCTAGTCCTAAGCCTGAACTACAGCCTGTTATTAGAATATTTTTTGACATTTATTATTTCCTTCACATATAAATTATTATTTACTTATATTATATACTAAATTAAACTTGATTAATATTTATTTAGATATAATCGTTACACTTATAAATAAAGGAAAAAAGTATTTATTTACTTTAATAATTTTGCAACAATTTAATATTACAGAAAAAATAAAAAATTTAGATATACATGACTTAGAAGATAATCTATTTCATTATCCATACGATAGTAAAAGTTTAAAATCATTATTTAGAAACAATATATCAGAAGACAATCCTGCTTATATATCCTCTTACAGTAGTTTTAGAGGAGAAGTTTATGAAAATGTTGTTTATGAACTTTTACTTCAATATGCTTTTAGTGAAGAGCTAATTACTAGGTTTATACTAAAAGGACCATATCAAGATAAAGAGAATGCTTTTATAAAAAGTGGACTTCTAATAGATAGAAGTGCTCAAATAGTATATAAGTCAGCATATAAAGATATTAGTGAGTTTGATGCTTTATTCTTTACTAAAGATTCAGTTTACTTTGTGGAAATGAGTACATCAAAAAAAACTGCAAGTTTAAATAAACGATTAGTAAAAAAATATGCACTTTTAAAAATGATTTTTCCTACTTTAACAATCAGAGCTTTAATAATTGTAACAAAAGGGTCAGTTGGTTTACGAAACTTTCCTGATTATGCAACAGTTTGGGTTACTAAAGATTTAGATAATGATGATTTAATAAAACGAATTATTTTTGCAAAAAAGACTAAAAAGAATATTACAACTTTAAAAGCTCAAAAACATAAAAAATATATTGAAACATATAGAGTTAAATATCAAAAATTTCAATATTTTCCAACCTTAGAATGGATTTTAAATAAATCAAGATCTCATCCTAAATTTCCGGTTGATTTAAAGTTTTTTTCATCTGCAAAAATAGGATTATTTTTTGATATCTATACAAAGCTTTATATTGGTTATATTTCAAAAGATGATTTTTTAGTTTTATATCCAGAATTTAATCTAAAAGTAAAAACAAATAGAGTTATTGTAACTATTGAAAAAGTTAATCAAACTGAATTAGATTTAGTTTATTATGCTAAAGAAGAGAATGGTAAATTAAAAAGAATTAGGCTTCAAGAGAATGAAGTTTCTATTAAAGATAAAGAATTAGACGGTTTTACAAATGCAGAAGTAAGATTCTTTATGAAGGTTCTAAATCCTAAGCATATATTATATGTTTCAAATATTAATCATATAAAAGATAATTTACAACTAATAAAATAAAAAGAGTTTAACTCTTTTTATTTTTACTTTCTTACATATATTTATTTGATTTATACATTAATCTTTTTTGAATTTTATCATATTTATAAATATCATCTCTAAATTGTAAGTTATTGTTTTCATCAACCCATGATGTAAGATATACCATATGCACAGGTATTTTTTTCTTTAATCCAATTTGTGTTTTCTCAATATCTTCTAAAATATTACTAGCTTTATCAAAATCTAAATTATCATCTCTTGATGCAATTGCTTTTAATAATTCCTTTGGTTCTGCTAATCTTACACATCCATGAGAATAAGCTCTTTTAGTATAGTTAAAATATCTTTTTGCAGGAGAATCATGTAAATAAACAGCATATTTATTAGGGAACATAAATTTCATTCTTCCTAATGGGTTTTTATCACTTGGAATTTGAATAAATCTCATAGTAGGACCTTTTTCTGGTTCAACTACTTCTTCTGTTTGTACCTCTTCTCCATTTACAATAGTAGTTGTTATATTTGTTGTAGCAACTCTATTTTCATCATATAAACTCCAATCAATACTATTTAAATCGAATTCAGCAGAATTGTGGTCCCAGTTTTCATGTAATCTAATACCTCTACCATCTAAATAACTAGGGTTTTTAACTAACTTTGGAATGATTTCTCTTTTTACAATTCTAGGAGGTATTCTCCAGTATGGATTTAAAACAATAAAAGACATTTCATTTGAGAAAATTGGAGTAGGATTCTTTCTTGTTCCTACAACTGTTTTCATATCAAGTTTTACTTCATTGTTCTCATACATTTTTAATCTGTAATCAGGAATATTAACTAATAAGTATTTTTCTCCAAGTGATCTTGGAAGCCATCTCATTCTCTCTAAGTTAAGTCTCATTTTAGCAATTTTACTTTCAACAGAGATATTTAAATATTTTCTTGTTGTAGGTCCTACTATTCCATCAGCTAATAAACCATGGTTCTTTTGAAATGAAATAACTGCTTCTTTTAAATCTTCATCATAAACTTCACAAGTATCAGGTTTAACAGCATTTGCAACTTGAGCATTTACTTGTAAATTATCTTCTTTTCTTTGTATTTGTGAAATAGTATCAGGTGTAATATCATTTTGAATATCACAAGTGTTCTCTTTTAAATCTTTACTTTGAAGTAATCTTTCTCTTAATATTTTTACAATATCTGAAGTATCTCCAAGTGTTAACTTTTTAAACTTTGGAAGTTTAATATATCCACCTTCTAAAGATAACTTTTCAAAATCGTTTATTGTAGAAGCTAACTCTTTTGCTTTTGGATAAGTATAATTTACTTCGTTAAAAGCAAATGATAAGTCATTTTGAATAATTGCTTCTTTTAAAAGTTTTGCAGTGTTTTTATTAACATTGAATTTTTCCCAATCTGTAAGTATTTCTTCTTTTTCATCAAGTTTTCTAAGCTCTCTTTTAAAGCCTTTCCAGTTGATATATCCTTTTGATAAATATCTCATATATTTATCATAAATACTAGTAAGCATAAAATCTATTTTTGTCATGCTTTCTAAATATTTATCATCTGTTTTTTCTAACTTTGTAAGCTCTTTTAAAATCTTTTCAAGATTAAATGCTTTTTTTATATTTGGCTTTAATACGGGATCATTTTTAATTGTTTCTAATAAAGTAATTGAAATATCTTTTATTCCATTTTTATCACTCCAAATTAGTTGATTATTAAAGTTTTTATAATAGTTTTTTATTGATGATTTAGATAAAAAAGAGTTAGGTATTTTTCTGTAAGATAGTAGTTTTTTAACAGTTTGTGTACTATCATTAATAAATATTTCTTCTAAACTAGGGGCTATATTATCTACTTTTACATATTTCTCATTTAGGACTTCTTGCTTGATTTCAGATGGCTTAATATCTGTTGTTGCAAAGAGTGAACTAGAAAGAAATAAAGCAGATAATACAAACTTTGAATTGTACATAGGTATTATCTCCAAACGAATTTATAATTTTTGCATATTATAGTCAAAAAAGAAGAAAAATATCTTTAATAATTATATAAAAATTTAGAAAATATCTCAAATAATCAACTTTCTTATTAAAATGGTAACAGAATCTTGATTTTTAGATAATTATATTCTAATTAAATGCATAAATAAGAAATAACTAAATAATAGATAATTAATAAATAGAGCTTTAATATTAAAAAGATATAATAGAAAATAATTAAATTGTAGGAACTTTATGAAATTATTTTTTGGATGGATTATACTGTTTGTTTTTATTTTGTTTTCATTTTATTATGTAAATTTGAATTTAGAAAAAAGTGTAGATATTAATGAATTAATTAACATATCAAATACAGAAAATAGTATTACTTATTCTGCAAAAGATACAAACAATGAAAATAATATCATTGAGTTTTCCTTAGAAAAACAGAATGAAATTTTTGTTATAAATGGAAATAGAAGTGAAAATAATTCAAAGGGCAAAAAAGAAATAACTATTGAGATAGAAAGAGAAAACAGAGATGTTGTTTTGATTTTAAACTCAAAGGAACAAACTATTTGGAATATTGTCCCAAGTGAAAATACAAATATAAAACTAGTAGTTTACGATACTAAAAGTAGTGTAGTCTCTAAAAGATCAATTTATAAATATAAAAAAAGTATAGATTTAGATATAAGTTTGGAAAATATAAAATTCATAGAATTATTAGGCTATGTTAAAAAAATTACACAAAAAAATAAAATTGATTATTTTTACAGTAAAGAATTATTAGAAAATAAAATTGAACTTAAAAACACTCAATCTGATCCTAAACTATCTTTAAATTATTTATTAGCAAAAAAAACAAAAAGTAATTTTGAATTTGAATTGATTTCAAAAGATAATAAATTTATTCCATTTTCTTTAAATGGACCTAGATTTAATGAAGACAAATTTACAGAAATAAAAACTAATGTGGTAAGCTCTCCTGATAAAACAAAAATATATGAAATAGTTACTAATGGTTTAAAAATAACGAATATATTAACAAAAAAAGAGATATTAAAACCTATTCCAGTTTTAAAGAAAATAATAAATCCAAAGGGTATTGCTTATGATGATTTAAGTGACATGATTTATATTGCAAGTAAAGATGGAAAATTTTATATTTTTGATGCACAGACTGAATCTTGGAAATCAATTAGGAAATATATTGATGATTTTTACATAAACTCATTATCTTATGATACTTTAACGAATACATTTCTTTCTTCAAATTGGAAAAAAAATGGACTTATTGTTTTTGATCAACAAGGAAATTTTGATAATGAATATAGCTTAGAAAATAAGCTTTTAGGTTTTAATTATCATTTTAAAAAATCTTCTCTTGAGTTACCACAACTTTTTCTTGTTCCAAATGGAGAGAATATAGGAATAGTTTTAATTGATAAGTTTGTACAAAAAATTTGGCTTTTTAATAAGTTTGATAGAAAGGCAATTCTAACTTATAATTACAGGAATTAAGTTTATTTATAAGAAAAACTTTTTTTGAATCTTACATATTTTTTATCTTCACTTGTACAAGATATTTGAAAATCAATCATTTTTTTAAAAGGATTTAAAAAATCTTCTAGATGTGATTGTTTTATATCTTCAATATTATGCTTATTTAATTGTTCTAAAACACAAAGTGTCGATTCTATTGTTGATAAACAATGTTCATTTGGTTGAGTTTTAATTGTAAAAATAGATGATTTATCATGAGTAAAACTTACTTTTTTTAAAGATGATAAATTTTTACTAAGTCTTAATATTTTTTTTGAGCAAGGCCATGTTGAATCTATTATAAAAATTAAAGCATTTTTTTTCAATCCTATTTTTTCTTCATTTAGTTTTATTGAACTCTTACTTGGATATAAAACAAAAGGTTCATATTCATCATTATCTAAAAGTGCATTTATTCTTTGATTGTTTGAAAAGTCAATTCCAACATGAAGCTCACAGTTTTTTATAGAGTTGTTTGTTAAGTGACCTGTTCCATTTTTTGTTTTTTTAAACTCTTTTGGATGCATTAAAATTACAAATTTTGTATTTGTTTCAATGGGTTTAATTATATGTTCACACATACATGAGCTTTTTGGTCTATAACATTTATAACATTTTTCTCTATTTGTAAAATCTTCCAAGTCTAACTTTCAAATTAATTTTTGAAATTATAGTCAAATAGTTATTATATTTATAAATATTTTTGATTAAATGATTATAATTGCATAAATTTAATTAAGTGAGATATAAATGATAATACTTGAAGCTATAGGTGCAATCTTTTCTATAATTGGTGCATATTTGATGTCTTTAAGTAGCAAAGAAGATACAAAACCTTTATATTTTGGATTTATTAGTTTCTTTATTTCAAATCTTGCCTTACTTACATTTTTTTTATTAAATGGAAAAGTTCCTGTAATTATTCAAATGGTTTTATTCTTTATTACAGCAATTATTGGAATATACAAGCTTACTAATAATAGAAAAAGAGACATTTATATCATGTCTGGAGTACTTTTTATTTATATACTAATTCTAATAATTACAGTTTTCCCTAATATTACAAATATTGATTTTAGTATATTAATTATAGATTTTATTGCCTCTTTTATTGCAATACTTGGAAGTTTCTTATTATCAAGTCACAAACATATCGTTAGAGGGTATGCGTTTATTTGTTTTTTTGTTGCTGATATTGTGTTCGTTTATATAGGATATACAAATGCATACTATTTTTTCATGATTCAATCTATATTTTATCTATACACTAGCTCAAAAGGTTATTATAATACAATGAGAAATGAAATTGATTATTTTCTTACTAAAAAATAAAAAAGTAACTAGAAAAGTTGATAAATAATTTTTATCTGTAAAATTAAGAAAAAATTAAGAATTGTACAAGTATAATATTGGATAATAAAAGGATAAATTATGAATGATATAAATCCAAGCCAAACAAATCAATATTTAAATGCTTTTAATGAGAATATATTAAAAGCTAGTGATGCAATTGCTAACACAGAATCTAGTTCTACAAAATCACTTGAAACTCAAAATGAAACTAAACTTCATAATGCTGCTGTTAGTGTTTCAATATCTACTCATAGTATTATGAATTATTTAAAAGTTAAAAGTACTGAAGCCACACAAGGTAATACAAGTGCACAACAAATTTTAACAAACTTAGTTAGTGGAAATAATGAGTATGTAAACTTTTTTAGTGGAAAAACTACAGAAAGTGGAATGTCTTTAGAATCAATTGGTTATGAAGGTAAGGCTTTAAATGAATTAAGCCAAGGTGAAGCAAAAGCCTTAGTATCAGAGGGTGGATTCTTTGGAATAGAGGAGACATCAGCAAGAGTTACTTCATTTGTAATAAATATGACAGGAGATAATATTGAAGCTTTACAAGAAAGTAGAAAAGGCTTAGTTGATGGTTTTGAACAAGCACAAAAACTTTTTGGTGGAGAACTACCTGATATATCTATAAAAACACAAGAAAAAAGTTTAGAAGTAATTGATGCTAAAATTGCTGAATTGTTAAAAACAGATGCACAAAAGGCTGCAGAGAAAGAAGTTTAAATAAACTATTAGTTATTATATTAAATAAATTAAAAAGGTAGATATTGGACCACTTAAAAAAAAATATAGTAACGAAAAATAATTCTCCTGCAAAAATATATAATACCAATTTTGCAGCTGCATTTTATTTTTTTGCATTTTTATCATTAGTTGTTTTTACTTTTTCTAGCTTAAGTAAAATCTTAACGCCTATTGCAATAGCAATACTTATTTGGTTTTTAATAAACGCTCTTGCAAATCAAATAAAAAGGCTTCCTTTTATGAATTCAAATTTAGGTGAATTCATTTCTATTCCTCTTTCTTTAATAATTATTGTTATTTCAATGCTTCAAATAGGAAGTTTCATAGCTTCAAGTATGGTTGAATTAAGCTCAACAATTGCACAATTAGATGATAAGTTCTATGCATTAATTGAAAAACTTTCATTATCAACAGGATTTGATTTATCAGATAAATTTGAGAAGTTATTTGAACAGTTTAGTATTGCTTCTTTAATAAATAAAGTAATAGCTGCTTTTAGTTCAATAGTTAGTAATATTATGCAAATTTTATTATATGTTTTATTTCTACTTTTAGATCAACGTTTTTTTAATGCAAAAATTAATGCACTTTTTCCTAATTATGAAAATAGAGCAAAAGCAAAAGATATATTATCAAGTGTTTCAAAAACAATTAGAATGTATATTTCAATCACTACAATAATTAGCTTATGTACAGGTTTCTTAACTTATTTAATATGTGAATTCTTTTCAGTTCAAGGTGCAGTTCTTTGGGGATTCTTGGCATTTATTTTAAACTTTATTCCAACAATTGGAAGTATAATTGCAGTAGTTATTCCAACCTTATTTGCACTTGTTCAGTTCTCAGAACTTTCAGAAGTTTTAATAGTTCTTATTTCTCTTGCTTCTATTCAGTTTGTAATTGGAAATATAATCTATCCTAGACTTATGGGAAATAAATTAAATATTTCTCAATTTGTAGTAATTTTATCTCTTGTTATTTGGGGAGCTATGTGGGGAACGGTAGGAATGTTTTTATCTGTTCCTATGATGATGATACTTTTGATTATTCTTTCTCAATTTGAAAATACAAAAGCGATGGCTATTTTAATTTCAGCTGATGGAAAAATATATTCAAATAAATAAAAATATAGCTTTATTCTCCATTTAAGACACTAAGAACAGTAGTTCTACTTGTCTTAAGCTTGGAGCTTATTTTTGCTATATTTATCTCTCCTTTGTCAGTATAATACTCTTCATCATCTAGCATTTTTAAAATAGTATCTTTCTTTTCTAGTATTTGTTGTGAACTCTCTTTAGTTTTAAAAGTTAAATCACTTTTACTCATTGTTTTTAGTTCTTCAATATCTCTTTTTATAGTTGGTATTGTAACTTTTAAAAGTTCAGCTAATTCTTTAGGTTCTTCAATACCATCTTTAATTAGTTTATCTAATGCTATTCTTCTAGTTTTTATTTTTCTTCTTCTATGATATGATATTTTCATTGCTTAAATCTCAATATTTTTTAAGAAAATTTATTTAATATATCTATAAATTTATCTACATTAAAAGGTTTAGATAAATAATCATCCATTCCATAGTTTATAAACTTCTCTTTATCGCCCTCTAATGAATTTGCAGTTAATGCAATAATTGGTGTTTTTAGTTTATACTCATTCTTTAATATATATGTTGCTTCAATACCATTTAATATAGGCATATTAATATCCATTAAAATAATATCAAATTCCTCTTCTTTACATTTATCAATAGCTATTTGACCATTTTGAGCAAGCTCAAAGTTGATATTTAAGTCTTTCAAAATTTCAGATATTAAAAGTGAATTAATTTCATTATCATCAACAACTAAAATATTTAAATTTTCAGTAGTCTTATTTTTACTTATTTTTAGATCTAAATATTCTTCTGTAACTTGTTCGTCATTTTGTGTTTTTTCTAATTCAAGTTCGAAGTAAAAAGTACTTCCTATATTCTCTTTACTTTCTAACTTTAATTCTCCTGCTAATAACTTTACAATTGTACTTGAGATATTTAATCCAAGTCCTGTTCCACCAAACTCTCTTGTTGTAGAATTATCAGCTTGCATAAAGGCTTCAAAAATTTTATCTTGTTTTTCAAATGGAATTCCACATCCCTCATCTTGTACTGAAAATAGCAATTTTTGTTTATTAATAGAATTATTTTTTAACTCTATGTTAATATTGATTTTTTTATTTTTATTTGTAAATTTAATTGCATTAGTAATTAAGTTAGATAATACTTGTTTTAATTTATGAATATCTACATATAAAAAATCAGCAATTTTTTCATCAATATTAAAAGTGTAAACTATTTCTTTTTTTTGTGCATTTTCTGAAAATAATAAGATGTTATTTTTAAGTTCTTTTTTAATATCAACTTTTACTGAATCAATTACAGTTTTGCCACTTTCAATCTTAGAGAAGTCTAGAATATCATTTATTATTGACATTAAGGTTTTAGTTGATGATTCAACTATATCTAGATATTTCTTTTGTTTTTCATCTAATTTTGTTTTTAAAAGTAATTCTGTGAACCCTAATATTCCATTCATTGGTGTTCTAATTTCATGGGACATATTTGCTAGAAAATTAGACTTGATTTCTTTTGCAGTAGTTGCAATTTTTAAAGCTTCTTCTAATTCTAGTGTTCTTTCATAAATTGATTTTTCTAGATTTTTATTTATATTATATACTTCACTACTTTTTTTCTCTAATAGTTCTTCAGCTTCTTTCCTTGCTTTTCTTTCTCTTCTAAAACGTTTTTCCCAAGGACTCTCTTCTGTCATTCTTATTTTTCCAGTTCCAATGTAAATCTTGTGATATCATTAACTTTTTCTTGACTTATAATTATTTTTTCATTAAAGTTTTTTGCAGAGCCTTTCATTAAACCAATTGCAAATGGTTCTAAGTGCTTACTTGAAATGTAATCAATTACTACTTTATTTTCACTTCTATTTATTAGATTAAACTTCGGTAAATCAGCACCTGGATATAGCTTTTCAACTTCAGGATGAATAATATTGTCTACCTTTGATATTAAATCTAATGAAGATTCAAAATTATTTTTTAACTGTGGATTTAAAGATATTAGTCGTGTAAACATATGCTCCCCAAAAATCTCTAAAAGTTTTGGTATTTCAATATTTGATTCTTTACTAAGTGCAGCTAATAGTTTTACTAGTTCTTCAAAAGGATAATTTCCTGCTTGTGTAAAAGCCCCATCGTTAGCCAAATTTGCATCTTCAATAATCTTATCTGCCATATCAAAACCAAAGTTATCCTCAACATATTCAAGTAATTCTGTAAAAACTAAACCTTTCATTTTCCATGTCCTTTAGTACCTGTATTTTCTCGTTCAACAAATTGGCTAAAATCTTTTCCACCTAAGTTATAGGCTTTACCAAAACCAAAAACTGCTTCTCCATAAAAGGGAGTAAATTCAAAGACATGAAAATCTTTCATGCCTTTTAACATTGTAATCATACCATCATCAAATTTTATCTTAAATTGTTCTAATAAATCTATCTCTTCTTTTGTGTCTTGCTTTATCACATTTGAATTACATTGTACCATTGCTCTTTTTCTAGCAAAAATATTTAAACATTTACTTTCATCTTCTACAAAAAATAGACTACAAATATTTTTATTTTTTAAGTTTGTTGTGTGCTTTGCCATTAAAGATATGTAAACATAATATTTATCTTCTATTTTAATGAAGGGTGCATAAGATGAAAATGGGTTTCCTTTTTCATCAATTGTACTCATACTTAAACTTTTAAAATCTTCTAAAAACTCATTTAAATCTTTTGCCATTATACTTCTTCCCATAAAATTTCTATTTTTGTATTATAAATATCTTTTCTTCTTAAATTTAAAGAAAACTCTTCAATTTCATAGTTTGAGATTGAAAACTCTTCATTTATTTCTTCTATTTGAATTTCTAACTTTTCTTTTAATTCTTGGGCTTCTTGATTAATATTTAATATATCTTCTTCAACAAATTTAACATCTGATCTCTCTTTTAATATATCAGATGCTCCCTTAGCTCCTCTTGCTACTTTTCCCATATTTGTCTTTGAAAGAACATTATTTCCAAAGAATGCACCTAGTATTGATGTTCCTATTGATATTAAAGTATTTGTTGTTTTTGAGGCTGCTTGATTTTTTTCTTTTTCTAGTTTAACATATAATTTATCTAGTTTCTTCTCAAGTGAAGTATTAGCTTTTTCAAATTTAATTTGAAGCTTTTCTACTGCTTCATCAATGTTTTCATTTAATCTATCTTGCACTCTTGCTCTAAAATCATTTATTGATTCATCTTGTTTTGATGTTATTTTTAACTTGCTATTTTTAAATAATACTAGTTTATTATTTCTATAAATATGATTATCAAAGTTTTTTGAAATTAGTTTTACTTCTCTTTGATTTTGTAAGAAACTTGGTAGCTCATAAAAAATAGAGTTTGTTCTTGCTCTTGTTTCAAAAGATGAATTCTCAATATCTTCAAGCTCTTGAAAATCTATATCGTTCATTCTTTCATCTAAGTAAATTTTATATTGTAACTCTTGGGTTTTATCAATTGCTTTACTTGTATTTACAAAACTTATAGTAGTAGAACATAATAAATATGCTTGTAGTGAATATTCATCACTTTGAGATATGTATGAGTATTTTTGTTCAATACTATTTGGAATAATAGGTTTTACATACTCTTTACTTTTTTGTACTGTTTCTTTTCTTGTTTCTCTTTGAATATTAGTTTTATTAGAAGTGATTTTTTCTTTTAATTTAGCTATTTTATCACTCATTAATTTTTTAATATCATCTTTTGATATAGGACCTTTCAAGTATGATAAAACCCATCTTGTTTTAAATATTTTAATATTGTCTTCATTTATATTTTTCATTATAAATGTTCTTTTTTCAAGGTTTGATATTGTACTCATTAACTCTTTTTTATCAACTTTTCCATTAGCAGCTGAACTTAATCCATCAATAACTTTCTCTTTATCTTGTTTAGTTTGTAATCGGCCAATAAACCAAGTTCCAATATTTGATAAACCTTTATAATCAATATCAACAGGATTTTGAGTAGAAAGTATAACTCCAAGTCCAAAAGATCGTGCTTGTTTTAAAAGTGTAAGCATTGGTTGTTTTGATGGTGGATTTTTCGATGGTGGAAAATATCCAAATATTTCATCCATATAAAGTAGGGCTTTAAGTGATGATGTTCCTTCTTGTCTTCTCATCCATGAGAGCATTTGATTTAGTAAAAGTGATACAAAAAACATTCGTTGAGCATCATCTAAATGTGAAATTGAAAATATTGATACTTTAGCTTTTCCTTTTTCATCATATAAAAGGTTTGAAATATCTAAAGCCTCTCCTATAATCCAGTTTTTAAAAGATGGGTTTGCAATTATTGTATTTAATTTTAGTGCTAATTTTAATCTATCATCTTGTTTAAAAAATGTTTCTAAATCAAAAATTCCAACTTTAGAAAAAGGTGGAGTTACTATTAGCGAAATTAGTTCTTCTAGTGTTAAATCTTTAGCTTTTGTATATGCATTCATAAAAATAGAACTAAGAAGTATATTCTCTTTTGATGAAGAGTCACTATTAATATCTACAAGTGAAAGTAGCGATGAAACAGTTGAATTTATAAGTGAAGTTAATAAATCATGATCTTCTAAAACTTCAATTCCTGGAGCTTTAAAAGAAGATAAAATAGAAATAGGAACACCTACTGTACTTCCTGGTGTATAAATAGTAAAATCAGCTGCATTTTTTAGTTTTGTAATTCGCTCTTTACTTTGAAAATCTCCTGTAATTCCTTTTTCCCAAAGACTCGCTGTATTAGCAGCTTGTTCATCTATTGTAAGACCGTTATTTATTGCATCTTGCTCTTCAATCCAAGGTTTGAAATCATTTGCTTCTAAATTAGGAAATGTTAAAAGTAAATTTCCCATATCACCTTTGGGGTCAATAATAATTGATGGAATATTATCAATAGCTGCTTCTTCAAGTAATGAAATACCAAGACCTGTTTTTCCACTTCCTGTCATTCCAATAATTGCGGCATGTGTTCTTAAATCTTTGTTCTTATATACAAGAGGAACAGTAGTGTCTTCATCAACTTTTTCTTTTCCAATATAAAAAAGTTTTAATTTTTCATAATCAATAGTACTATTCATGATAGACCTTTTATAATTTTATTCATGTAATTTTGGGATATTATAGCAAAAAAAAAGTGAATGCCTAAAATATAAGCATTCACTTTTTATATATATTTTAAAAGAAGTTTATTATGCTTCGTTAACTTCTGCATCAGCTGAATCAGCTTTAAGTTCAGCAACAGCTGCAGTTCTTTCTTGCTCAGTTGCGAATAAAGCACTTGTTCCTACAACTTGACCATTAGTAGCTTTAATATTAAAAAAGAACTTACCATTAGTTGATTCTTTAAATTCATATCTAGCATCATCTTGACAGTTTTTTCTAACTGATTCAATTCCATTTTTAGCGCTTGGTTTTTGAGAGTAGTTTTCACTCTTAACAATTGTTTTTCCCTCAGCATTTACATAAATAAATGAAAATGGTTCTTTTGCTTCGCTTTTTCTTAAGTTAATTGTCATATTTTTTCCTTGAGTTTATTTGTGATATTTTATTTGAAAATAATTTAAAATATTCTTATTTAAAAGAATTTTTTTGCCATACCCATTAAATCGTCAACTACAGAACCATCATTATCTTGGTCTATAAAGTTTGTTAACATTGATGTAATGTCATTTGTATTTGATGTATCTGTTGCACCTAGATTTGTTTTTTGATTTAAAGCACCCATTACAAGAGGAGCTAACATCGGTAATAAAGATGAAATAGATGTTGCATCAACACCACTTTTAGCACTTAATTCATTTGCAACATCACTTTCATTAGTATCTAGTGAAGAGAATAATTCGCCTAGCATATTTGAATTATCAGAATTATCAATTGCATCAGGATTGTTTTTTAATGAATCTAAATCAGTATTTGAAATCATATTTATTAAATTTCCTGAATCATTAGTACTTGCTAAGTTTTGCTTTGCACCATCAACTAACTTTGGAGCTACTTGTGAGACAATATCTTGAATTGAACTAGTATCAATACCAGTTTTAGCAGAAATTGCACCTAATATATTTTCATCTAAACCATTTTTTAATATTGTTTCTAAAATATTCATCTTTT
>NZ_WFKJ01000005.1 GCF_009208075.1 Poseidonibacter ostreae
TCTTGTTTTAAATAGTGTTGAAAATTTTCAAGCTTTAAGGTTCCATTAGCAAGTTGTTGTACAAATTCATGTTTAATATAATCATCCCAATAAGGTTTTGAATTTTTGATAAGATTTTGTGTGATAGTCATATCTCTCCTTTAAATTCTTAAATACAAGATAAAGATAGACAAAATTTGAAGTATAAAAATACATTTGTAAAACAAATCCCTACGCTAGAATTACCTAGATCAGGTTCAAAGGTCGAAGTTCAAAACTCCCTCTCAGCCTATTTATAAGCTCCCTATATATTAAGAAATTAAATCTTATCACAAAAAGAAATTTAAGTCAATTTAATGTAAATGTGAAGCCCAAGGTATAAATTTCTTTGTTAGAAAATCAGTTAAAAAGTAGATACTTAATGTCATTATAACTAGTATAAAAAGTGCAGAAAACATTAAATCAATCTGCATTCTTGCATTTGCATGTAACATTAAATACCCAAGTCCTTTTGAAGAACCAACCCATTCACCTATAACTGCTCCAATAGGTGCAATACAAACAGCTATTTTAAGTCCAGAGGCTAAAGAGGGCAAGCTTGCTTTAAATCGTACTTTAAATAGAGTTTGAAAAGCAGATAGTTTATATGTATGTGCTAGTTGAAGCCATTGTTTTGGTGTATTTTTTAGACCATCATAGCAAGCAGTTGTAATTGGAAAATATATTATAATTACTGTCATAACTATTTTTGAAGCCATTCCATAACCAAACCATAAAACTAAAAGAGGTGCTATTGCAAATACTGGAATGGCTTGAGAGATTACGAGTATTGGAAGTAAATATTTTTCAATTTTTTTAAAATAAAGTAAGGTAAAAGCAGAACCCAGACCAAAAATACAACCAAGAATTATTCCAAGAATTATCTCTATTAGTGTAGTTTGGGTATGCTCCCAAAGTAAGCTATATTGATTTATTAATTGAGAAAATACATCTGTTGGTTTTGGAAGTATATAGTGTGGTAAATCAAAAATTACAATAATACTTTGCCACAAAATAAATAAAAATATAATAGGAAGTAGTATTTTAAAAAACTTTTTCATACTTGACTTTCTTTATCTTGAAGTTTAGATATTAACTCATCTTGTAAATTCCATAGTTTTTCATTTGAAAGTTTATGAGGTAAATCTCCTTGTAAGGAAGCCACTTCTTCTAAAATAACTGGTTGATTTTTTAAAATATAAATATGATTTGCTAGTTTTATAGCTTCTTGTGGGTCATGAGTTACAAGTAAAATAGTTTTATCTTTTAACAAATGACAAGTTAAATCTTGTAGTTGAATTTTTGTAATTGCATCTAGTGCTGAAAAAGGTTCATCCATCAAAATAAAATTTGCATCTTGCATAAGTGTTCTTGCTAATGCAACTCTTTGTTTTTGTCCACCTGATAATTCATAAGTTTTTTTATCTACGTGTTCAGACATATTTACTTGGCTTAAAAGTTCTTTTGCTTTTTGTAAAGTTTGCGCTGACTTGCTTCCTTTTAAATGATGATACAATTGTACATTATCTAAAATACTAAGCCAAGGATATAGTGAGTTTTCTTGACTAAGCCAAGCTATACTAACACCTTTTTTTAATACTATTTCCCCATTAGTGATATTTTCTTTTTCTAAATCAGCTATGCATCTAAGTAGGGTTGATTTTCCAACTCCTGAACTTCCTAGTAAGGCAGTACTTTTGTTTTCTAGAATATTAAAGTTTAGATTTTTAAATAGTTTTTTACCTTTAAAATCAAGGTTTAAATTTTGTATTTGAGCTATAAAGTTATTGTCCATAGCTAATATAATATAATAAAAGAACTAAAAACATGTATCAAATATTAGCATTAATCATTGTAAATAAAATTATTCTCGATTATTAAGTTTCTCTAAAAATATTTTGATATACTCAAACTCAAAAATAAATAAAATAAACATATATTAATAGGATTTTAAAAATGAGAGAATGGTTAGAAAATCATAAAGACGATAAAATTAGAACACAAATGTATTATGCAAAACAAGGTATCATTACTGGTGATATGGAGTATGTTGCAAAAGTTGAAAAAATTGATCCAGAGCTTGTACGAAGTGAGATTGAAAGAGGAAGATTAATTATTCCTGCAAACGTAAATCATAAACACCTAGTTCCAATGTCAATTGGAATTGCCTCATCATGTAAAATTAATGCAAACATCGGTTCTTCTGCAGTTGCTTCAGATATTAATGGAGAAATTGAAAAAGTTGATGTATGTTTAAAATATGGTGCTGATACTATTATGGATTTAAGTACAGGTGGAGATTTAGATGCTATTAGAACAGCTGTTGTAGAACATTCAACAGTACCTATTGGAACCGTTCCAATTTATCAAATTTTACATGATTGTAAAGATAAGATTGAAGATTTATCTATTGATGTTATGTTAAAAGTTTTAGAAAAACAAGCACAACAAGGTGTTTCTTACTTTACAATTCACGCAGGTTTCCTACTTGAAAATATGCCAAATGTTGCAAAAAGAAAAATGGGAATAGTATCACGTGGTGGTTCTTTAATGGCTGCATGGATGATGCATTACCACAAAGAAAACCCATTTTATGAAGCATTTGATGATATTTTAGAAATCTGTGCTAAGTATGATGTTTCTTTATCTTTAGGTGATAGTTTAAGACCTGGATGTTTAGCTGATGCTTCAGATCCTGCTCAATTATCAGAACTTAAAGTTTTAGGTGAATTAACATTAAGAGCTTGGGAAAAAGATGTTCAAGTTATGATTGAAGGTCCTGGTCATGTTCCTTTAAATCAAATTGAAAGAAATATGAAGTTAGAAAAAGAGTATTGTCATGAAGCTCCTTTTTATATCTTAGGACCATTAGTAACTGATATTGCTGCTGGTTATGACCATATTTCATCTGCAATTGGTGCAGCTGTTGGTGGATGGCATGGAGCTAGTATGTTATGTTATGTAACACCAAAAGAGCACTTAGGTTTACCAAATGCTAAAGATGTAAGAGAAGGTATTATTGCATATAAAATTGCTGCTCATGCTGCTGATATAGCAAGAGGTAGAAAAGGTGCAAGAGATATTGATGATGAAATGTCTGATGCAAGATATGGTTTTGATTGGAATAAGCAATTTGAACTTTGTTTAGACCCTGAGAGAGCTAAAGAGTATCATGATGAAACTCTTCCTCAAGATGTATTTAAAGAAGCTGAGTTTTGTTCTATGTGTGGACCAAAATTTTGTTCATATAAAATTACACAAAAAATTGTTTCTGAACATGGTGAAGCAATGAAAAGTATTGGTGAATAATCACTAATACTTTAAGAAGTATATATCTCAATATTGGGATATATATTTTTTAATTTCTTACTTTTTTCTTTAGGCATTACACAAAAAGCTGTGGCTAATGCATCTGCTAGCATTGCATTTTCTGCTTTTACCGTAACTGCTTTTATATAGTTTGCACTTGTTCCCGTTTTCGTATCAAATAAATGATGATACTTTTTATTAAATTTTGTGCCATAGCCACCTGAACTTGCCATTGCATTATTATTTAGTTTTAAATATTTGATATCTTTTAAATAGGGAGTTGCAATATTCCAGTCTCTATTATTTTTATGGCCACCTATGCTATTAAACTCTCCTAAATTTATAAGGACATTTTTAAAGCCTCTTTGTTCTAAAATATTTGTAATTCTATCTGTTATATATCCTTGAGCAATACCATTTAGAGTGATTTTCATATCTTTTATTTTAAAATTTATTTCTTTTTTATTTATGATTATATTTTTATAAGATACTAACTTTGAAGCTTTTTTAATATATTTTTTAAGGTTTTTATCATTGCCTTTTGTTTTAAAAGCCTTGTCATGTGCTAGCCATAAAGGCTGAACTGTAACATCAAAGGCTCCATTTGTCTTTTCAGATATTTCATGTGCAAAAGTTAATACTTCAACTAACTCTTTTGGTGGATTTTCTAAAACACCATATTTATTTAATTTTGAGATTGAAGAGTTTTTATCAAATAGACTAAATATATTTTCTAATCTTTTAATCTCGTTAATGCAAGTTTTTAAACTTTCCTTTGCATAATATCTATCTTCATGAAATAGTGTCATCTTGGATTCTGCTCCAAGTGCAACTCCACTCCATACTACTTCTTTACTATTATCTGCATTTAATTTATTAAAAGGTAGAGAAAGACTTAAAGAACTAGCTGCTATTGTTAAAAACTTTCTTCTTGAAATTTTAGCCATTTGTTTTTCTCCAATCTTTGATTTGCATATCTTTCTCTTTTTTTGCATCTTTTTTTAATATCTTACAAAGGTCTGCATCACTATATATTTGAACACAGTCTAAACACTGAAAACACTCAGCATATTTTATATCACCACTTTTTTTATCTATTGCTTGATAGTTACAGCTTTTATGACAGTTATTACAAGGGTTCCCACACTCAAATCTTCTTGGTAACCAATTTAATGTTTGTAATCTTCCCATTAATGAAAGAAAAGCTCCTAATGGACAGAAGTATCTACAAAAGCCTTTAAATAAGAACATTCCTAAAACCAACCAAAATAGTGCATAAACAACATAAGGCCATTGTCTATCAAATACTAATGTAATTGAAGTTTTAAAAGGCTCTATTTCTATTAAATATTCAGTAATATTTGGTGCAAAAATAGCTGAAAGTATTAAAGAAGCAAGTACAATGTACTTGATATATACTAGTTTAGAATTTAGATTCTCTGAAAATCTAATTCTTGGAAACTTTAACATTCTTCCTATATAGTGTGAGAATTCTTGTAAAACACCATAGGGACATAACCAGCCACAAAAAGTTCCTCTACCCCAAATAGCTAATGATATTAAAACGAAGAACCAAATTATAAGAGAGAATGGGTCATATAATAAAAATTGTAAACTTTGAGAATTTAATACTGCTTTTACTAAACCTAAAATAGTAACCATACTAAGTTGACCTTGCCCATACCAACCTATAAAAAATAGTGTGATTAAAAGAAGAAAACTTCTTTTATATCGTAGATTTTTTAATACTACTTGGTATTTAAAAAGAATTATAAAAAGTCCTATTAATAGTAGAGTTAGGATTATGAGTTTCTCTTTTTGCTCATAAATTGATGAAAGCCAAAGAGGAGTCTCTTTTACTTTTTGCTTTATATCAAAATACTTTTTATCTATATGTACATCTAAACTTAAATTTTTTATAACAGGAGTTGAATATAAAGTTCCATTTCCTCTTACTACTTTTGCATTTAATATCCAAGGGCTTGAAGGATCAAAATCAAATCTTTTATCCACTTGTAAAATTAGGGATTGATCAAACTGTGGTATACCATCTAATAGATTAATCTCATAGTCCCCATCTCTAATATTTAAAGCAAAGCCCTCTTGTTGTATTTCTAAAGTATCTGGTGAAGTATTTCTTACAAAGTCATCACTTAAAATTTGATGTTCACCATTTGCAAGAATAAGTATTGCTTCTTCTGTTTCTAAAATCTGGCCATCTAATTCATCTTGTGTAGATTGTTTTATCAGGTTTTTTGCAATAGATGGAATAGTTAAATCAGCTACATAAAGGTCTAAAAAAAGTTCACTTCTCTCATCATCTAAAAGTTCATTCTTGTATTCACTATTTATAAATAGCTTTTCTGCTTCTTCTTTTGTAACTCTTAAATTCTTAACTAGGTTTTTATCTAATAAACTTTTCCAAGTGTGTTTTTCTAATAAATCTTTTTTAGGATGGGATATTTCTTTTGGAGCAACTCCTGATAATTTTTCTTTAGCAATTTTAATACTTGAGGCTAAGATACTGTCATTTGCAATTTTTACAGATGCAGTTGCTTTACTTACTCCATCGAGGTATACAGTGTTTCCAGAACTTTTTAAATCTCCAACTTTTATACTATTTTTTAAAGATTTATTTTTATATTGTTGTAAAAATTCAACAAAAGGAAGAACACCTAGGCCTGATACGAAAACTGGTTCATCTTGCTCTAAAAGTTGTACGTCTAAAAAATTACCTTCTATATCCATTTGAACAAGCATATTCATTTTCCCACCAGAAAAACCTGCAATTGGTGCTAAATCAAAAGTTTCGAATATAAATGAATGAAGTTCTTTATTTTTATCTAATATTTCCCACATAGGAAGAGTTTCATCTTTCTTCCCTATACTCATAGATTTATCAATGAATTTTGTTAGTTCATCTTTTGTCATAGAAGCTTGGATGTTATTAAAAGATACAAGTATAAAAAATGTTATTAAAATTAAACGAAACATGATACCTCTTTAGTTTTTTTAAGTAAATAAAGAGTATATAATATGAATATAGCTTAGGATTAGCGATAATTGAAAAATTGTTCTTTAATTAAGACAATAATTATCCTATTTTAATTATAATACAAAAAATATAAATATAATAAAGGAAATTTTCTATGGCAAATATCGAAGATATTAAAAAAGAACTAGAGAAAGTAAAATATCCTGGTTTCGCAAAATCTATCGTAGAGTTTGGTTTTGTAAAAGATGTAAAGGTTGAGGGTTCAAACTGTTTAGTTACTCTTGATATTACATCAACAGCAGCAGATGTTGAAACACAATTAACTAAAGAAGTTACAGCATGTTTAAGTGCTATTGGAATGAATGCAACATTAAATTTCAATAAGCCTCAAGCTCCAAAACAAAGTAGTAATACTGTAAGTGGAACAAATATTGCTCCACAAATTAAGAAAATTGTAATGGTAAGTAGTGGAAAAGGTGGAGTTGGTAAATCAACTACTACTGTTAACTTAGCAGTAGCAGCTGCAATGCAAGGTAAAAAAGTTGGTATCTTAGATGCTGATATTTATGGTCCAAATATCCCTCGAATGATGGGTTTAAATGGTAAAGAAGTTGAAGTAATTGGTGATAAAGCTAAGCCATTAAATGCATACGGTGTTGATGTAATGTCAATGGGTGTATTAATGGAAGAAGGTCAAGCTGTAATCTGGAGAGGTTCTATGATTATGAAAGCTATTCAACAATTATTAAGAGATATTTTATGGGAAAACTTAGATATCTTATTTATTGATATGCCTCCAGGAACTGGTGATGCTCAATTAACATTAGCACAAAGTGTACCTGTTGCAGCAGGAATCAATGTTACAACTCCTCAACATGTTGCTTTAGATGATTCTAGAAGATCATTAGATATGTTTGAAAAATTACATATTCCAGTAGCTGGTGTAGTTGAAAATATGAGTGGATTTATTTGTCCATCATGTAATACTGAGTCAGATATTTTTGGAATGGGTACATGTGATGCATTAGCTGATCAATATAATACTCAAGTATTAGGTTCTTTACCAATTGAACCTGCTATTAGAGAAGGTGGAGATGCTGGTAAGCCAATCGTATATTTTGCACCTGAAAGTGTTTCTGCAAAAAGATATATGGAAGCAGCAGCTAAAGTTATTGCTTTTGTAGATGCTATTGATGATGACAGAACTAATGAAGATATTCAACCAACAACTCCTCCTGGAGTAAGTGCTTGTTCAACTACAGCAGCAGCTCCAAAAGCTGAGGCAAGTTCTGGATGTTGTTCTTCAACTCCTAAAGACGCAGCACCTAAACAAGGTGGATGTGGTTGTAATTAATAGGCTATAGTTTATAGCAAAATATATAAATCATAAAAGAGGGGAGATATTTAGTATCTCCCCTTTTTTAATGCTTAAAATTCATGATAAAGACTCACTACACAAAGAGTAAACGAACCCTTTACGTAAGCTTCACAAAGAAATCCTATAATTCAACTACAAAATATAAAACAATATAAAATTAAGGATTTTAAAAATGAAAAAATTAACAACAACAATTATAGGATTAAGTTTAGTAGTAGGTAGTGCATTAAGTGCAAATGATAATTTCGCAAGTTTTTACCCTCTTGAGAATAACGATACTCCATCTTATTTATTAGATAATAGCAAAGTAGAAGCTTATCAAACATTATCAAAAGCATCAACACAAGATAATACATTTGCATCTTTTTATCCACTTGAAAACAATGATACACCAGATTATTTAGCAAGCTTTAGTGATAACAAAGGTGAAGTTTTTCAAACACTTGCAAAAAGTTCAATTGAACATTGTACTTTAACTGCTTTTTATCCAGAAGAAAATGTAGATACTAGAGTTCAAACTTCTTGTTAATCACTTAGAAGATTAAAGATTAAAAAAAAGGGAAGATAATAAATATCTTCCCTTTTTTAGTTTTTAGTAAAATATAAACTATTTATCAGTTCTTGAGTTTTTTTCTTCAATTCCTGACATTCCGAATCTTCTTGCTAATTCTTGTTTTACCCTATCTGGACTTATATTTTTAGAAGCAAGTGCAACTAAAACATGATAAGTAATATCAGCAGCTTCATAGATAATTTCTTCACTATCATTATCTTTTATAGCAAAAGTAAATTCTCCTGATTCTTCAACAATCTTTTTAAGCATAGAGTTCTCTTCACCTTGAAGAAGTTTTGCTGTATATGATTTTTTAGGATCATCATTTTTCTTTTCTTGAATTGTATGGTATAAAGTATCAATAACACCATAAGCACTTGTTGTATCAACTTCAACAGGTAATACTTCTTCATTCGTTTTCATACTTGTAAAGAAACATGATTTTCTTCCAGTATGACAAGCAACACCAGTTTGATTTACTTTTAATAAAATAGTGTCATTATCACAATCAATCATAATATCTACAACTTCTTGTATATGACCAGAACTTTCACCTTTTTTCCAAATTCGTTGTTTACTTCTACTAAAGTAATGTGCGATATTTGATTCAAGTGTTAAAGTTAAAGCTTCTCTATCCATAAAAGCTAACATAAGTACTTCATTTGTAGTAGCTTCTTGTGTTACTACAGGAATTAATCCATCAATTTTTTCCCAGTCAATACTCTCTATTTGATTCATTTTAGATCCTTAAAATTTTTTACCTATGTCAATTTTTAAACTATCTATTTCTCTTTTTTCTTTATTTACATTAGCATCTAAATTTAATGATGAATCTTCTTTTTTTACATTTTCATCAGGAAGCGCAAGGGGTTCTTCATACTTATCTGTAAGTGTATATTTTTCTTCAATAATCTCAGGGTTTAGGTTTATTATAGGAGTTTCTAAAGACTTAGAATTTACAAAACTTGTAAATAAAAATAGTTTGATTAATATTAATAATGTGATTTTTTTCATAATAGAAAAAAGAGTAGAAAGATTCTACTCTTTAAGATTATTGGCTAATAGCCGCATCTCTTGATTTACTTTTAGTATCAACCCAAATATTTGGAGTTGAACCACCAGGTGTTAAGAAGATTTTTGCATCTTTATTTGTTTTAAGTGCTTCATTGAATTTCCCTTGAACTTCAATTTGTTGCATTTGAAGAAGTTTTGGAGTTAAAGATTCTGCAATTGATTTATTTGCTAAAGCTTGTGCTTTTGCTTCAATAGTTACAGCATCTGCACGACCTTGTGCTTCAATTCTATTTGCTTCTGCATCCCCAGTAGCTTTCGCAGCTCTTTTTTCAGCTTCTTGCTTAGTTCTTAAAACTTCATATTTTACTCTTTCAGATTCTTGATTTGCAATTTGAACTCTTTCAATTTGCTCTTTAATCTTTGTAGGTAAAACAATTTCTCTTAATTGAACAGATAATAAAGCAACTGGTTTACCAGGTAAGCCATCTATATTTGCTCTAACACCATTTTCAATTTTAACAGCGATTTCATTTCTTTTTGTAGGTAATTCTTCAGCTGTATAAACACCAACAACATTTCTTACAATATCTCTTACAACTGGATTAATAATCTTGTCTTCCCAAGAGAATCCCCAGTTAGCAATAGTAGTAGGTGCTCCTTCAGCTGTAAGTCTATACTGAACAGTTAATTCAATTGAAACAGGTAAACCTCTTGCATCAAGAATATTAATTGCAGGATTTAATCTAATACTTTGATCAAAACTTCCAGTTGTTTCAACTGAAGCATAATTCATAAGTCTAACTTTTGTATCAATTAATACAACTTTTTGGAAACCTGGAATGTATAAATGAATTCCTGGTCTTAATGGAGTCTCTTCGTATTTACCAGTAGTACTTTTAATACCTACTTGACCTGATTCTACAATTACAAATGGCTTGAATAAAAATAATGCAACAACTACTGCAATAATTGCATATATTAGTCCTGCTTTTTTCCCTAAGTTTTTGAAAAATTCAGGTGGCTCAAAAGGTGGTTGATAGTTTCCACCACCTCCATTATTATTTGATGAGTTTCCACCACCATTTTGTTGTTGTTTCTTTTTAAAATAATCGTTATCTATTGGCATAATTGTCCTTAAATTTTTTTATATATTATTTGTGACCTAATCTTACTATTGATTAGTTAATGTATGTTAAATCGTTTATATATTTTTCATTTTTACCTGCAACTACGTCAAAGTATGCAGTTTGTAAAGCTTCAGTAATTGGACCTCTTTCACCTTTTCCAATTATTCTTGCATCAATATCTCTAATAGGCGTTACTTCAACAGCAGTTCCTGTAAAGAAAGCTTCATCAGCAATATAAACTTCTTCCCTTGTAAGTCTTCTTCTAACTACTGTATATCCTAAGTCTTCAGCAAGGTCAATAACTGTTTTTTGAGTAATTGATTCTAAAGAGTTGTCATTAGGAGGAGTAATAATTACGCCATCTCTAACAATAAAGAAACAAGCACCTGATGCCTCAGCAATGTAACCTTGGTCATCTCTTAATAATGCTTCATCATATCCACATTCAACTGCTTCACCTTTAGCCATTTGAGAGTTTAAGTAATTTGCAACTGCTTTTGCTTTTCCCATTCCAGAAGTATTTGAGTTTCTAGTCATTGATGCAATTTTAACTCTTACACCTTTTTTCATTCCCTCTTCACCTAAATAAGCTCCCCATTCCCATGCAGAAATAGAAACTTTTACAGGTGCTTCCTTATGGTAAAGTCCCATAACTCCGTAACCTAAATATACTAAAGGTCTAATATAAGCACCTTCAAATAATTCATTTTCTTGTAATAATTTAACTTGAGCTTTATTTAATTCATCTTCAGTAAATGGTACATCAATTAATGTCATTTTTGCTGAATTTATAAGTCTTTTTGTATGCTCTTGTAGTTTAAAAATTGCACATCTACCATCATGAGTTTTATATGCTTTTGTACCTTCAATGGCACCATTTCCATAATGTAATGTGTGTGATAAAACGTGAACTTTAGCATCGTGCCAATTTACAAGTTCTCCATCCATCCAAATATATTTTGCTTCAGTCATTGTATAAATTCCTAATGATTAAATTTTTAATTAATATTTTATCTAAGATATAATTAAAAAATGCCGATAATAGAATTTTTGCTTATTTTTTATAAAAAATAGTTCCTAATTATGGTATATTGTCGAAAATTTTTTAAAGGTACACAATTTAATATGAATTATAAAAATATAGTAAAACTAGCTACATCAATATCATTAATAACATTTCTTGCAGGTTGTGCTGTTAATCAAGTAAATACAATTGATAATAATGGAAATATTATAGATAACTTTGGTGTAAAAACTGTAGAAATTAAAGAGATAATATATAAACGACCAGCTGTTTCTGAGCAGTTAAAAAATAGAATTCATAATATACTAAACACTATGTCAAAAAAAGATTTAGGAAGTTTAAATAGTAAATATATACATCCTGAATTTGGCTTTTATAATTTACTTAAAATAGATGGTGTAAAAGTCTTTTTAGAACAAAAAATGATTTATAATATTGTAGAAGAAGAGAGTGAAGAAATCTCACATATTATTTCAAGAGTAAATCCTAGTTCTTCAAAACTTAAAATTATAGAAAAAAATATCAAGTTTAATTGTAGTCCTAATGATGATGCTTTTTATGGATGGAGTGAAGATGGTTTGTATCTGTCTAATAAAATAGATACTTTCCTTTCAGAAATGATGAAAGAAACTAATAACTATCAAAAAGATAAATATAAAACAAAAGATTTTCAAAAAGCAGCTTTAATTGAAAAAACAAGTTATAAAGTTGTTCTAACACCTGAGCTATCTTTTTATATTACAAAAATTGATGATAATTGGTATATTACATTAATAGATAGAATTACTACAGATTGTAGTTCTATAAAGGAATAAAATATGAGTCAACAAGAATTTTGGAATAGCAAATTTTCAAGAGATGGTTTTTTATATGGATTAAAACCAAATACTTTTTTAGCTTCAAAAATCAAACTTTTAAAAAGAGAATCAAAACTTTTATGTTTAGGAGAGGGTGAAGGAAGAAATGCTATCTTTTTTGCAAAAAGAGGTTTTAAAGTTACTGCTCTTGATGCATCAGATATTGGCTTAGCAAAACTTGAACAAAGAGCAAAAGAAGAGAATTTAGATATTAAAACTTTATGCTTAGATTTAAATCATTGGGAAAGTGATAAAAAATATGATGTAATAGTAGCTTCCTATTTACATATGTATAAAGATGAAAGAGTGAAATTGTTTGAAAAAATTGAAGAATCTTTAAATCAAGATGCTTACTTTATAGGAGAGTTTTTTTCAACAAAACAACTTAACTTTAATAGTGGTGGGCCAAAAGATGAAGATTTACTTTATACTGTAGATGATTTTAAGAAAAACTTTTTATATTGTGATAAAGAAATAAGTGAACAAGAAGTAATCCTTGATGAGGGAAGAGGTCATCAAGGAGATGCTTGTGTTATTAGAGTTGTAATGCAAAAACTATAAAGATGATTTCTTAATTTTTTTAATTATAAAATCAAAACATATTACTATAAACATAAAAATAGAACTTGCTAAAATGATTGATGGCCCAGAACTTAAGTCAAAGTTATAAGATAAAATAAGACCTACTATAGTAAATAAGATTGAAAGAATACTAGATATAATCATCATGGAAAATAGGGTATTACAAAACTTTTGAGCTATATAAATTGGAATAGTAAGTAAGGCAATAACAAGAATTAAGCCTACAATTTTTATTGCAATTACAATACTAAGTGCAGATAAAATAAGAATAAGTGTATAAAAAAATCTAGTTTTTATACCTCTTAGGTTTGCATATTCACTATCGTAAGAAACGGCAAGTATATCTCGATAAAAGAATATCATAGTTAAAACAATAAATCCTAGTAAAACAGACATAAATAAAATATCATCATTTGTAACTGCTAAAATAGAACCAAATAAATAACTCATCAAGTCAGAATTATATCCAGGTGTTAAATCAACAAGTAAAATACCAAAAGACATACCCATAGCCCAAGTAAGACCTATTATTGTATCAAGGTTTTCTCTTTTTTGATAAGTTAGAAAAGCAATTAAAATAGTAACAAGTACAGAAAAAACTGAAGTAGATAAAAGCATAGGCAGACCAAAGTAAATAGATAAACCAAGACCTCCATAAGCACTATGTGCAATTCCTCCTGAAAGAAATACCATCTTATTTACAACAATAAGTGAGCCTATAATTCCTGTTATAACACTAACTAAAACCCCAGCTATTATGGCGTTTTGAATAAAACTATATGATAAGGCTTCTAACATTTACATTTTCCTAACATTTCTAAAAGTTCTATTTCACAGACATGGGGGCTCATATTTTTAAAATCATCTTTCATTTTTGATAAATCATGATAAGTAAGTCTTTTATTTATATAAACTGCTTTTGTAGCATGCTTTAAAACAACAGAAATATCATGACTAATTACTACAATAGTAATTTCTTTATTTAGGTTCTCAAGTGTTTGATAAATCTGTTCACACCCACTTATATCAATATTTGAGGTTGGTTCATCTAAAAGTAAAATCTTAGGATTACAAAACAAGGCACGTGCAATTAAGACCCTTTGTCTTTGACCTCCTGAGAGATTTGAGATTTTAGAACTAGCAAACTCTTTCATATTTACTTTTTCTAAAACTTCAAGAGCTTTTATCTTTTCTTCTTTTTTATAACCAAAAAATCTTTTCTTAATATCATTTTGTCCCATCATAACTACTTCAATAACGCTAATAGGAAAATTAAGATTTATATTTGTATTTTGAGGCACATAACCAATATAAGGAATTTCACTAGCTATTTTATTTCCAAAGATTTTAATATCACCTTGATTTAAAGGGTTAATACCAAAGATTAGTTTTAAAAGTGTAGATTTTCCACCACCATTTGGACCTAAAATTGTCAAAAAATCTTTATCTTTAACTTCTAAATTTATATCTTCTAATACAAACTCTTTTTCATATTTGAAAAAGAGCTTTTTTATTGAGATTGGATTAGTTATTTGCAATTGTTCTTGCCACATGAATTAAGTTAAGAGACCAATTACTAGCCAATGGTGTTTCTTTAATAACTTTGATGTTTAACTCATCAGCTATTACTTTAGCACTTTTTTCAGAGAATTCAACTTGTGTGAATATAGCTTTTATGTTCTCTTCTCTAGCTTCTTCTATAATTTTTTGAAGAATTTTTGGTTTTGGGTCTTTTCCTTCGATTTCTATAGCAAATTGTACTAAATTATACTCTTTTGCAAAGTATCCCCAAGCTGGATGAAATACCATGAATTTAGAGTTCTTTGGCATATTTGAAAAGATATCTTTGATTCTTGCATCTGTTTGTTCTATCTCTTTTACAAAACTATTATAGTTATTTAAATAATACTCTTTATTTATACTATCAAATTGAACTAAAGTATCATAAATATTTTTTGCCATAATTTTCACATTTTTAGGACTTGTCCATGTATGAGGGTCTTCTTTATATTTTGATTCTTTTTTATCACCATGATGATTATCGTGTTTAGTGTGATGCTCATCATGGTGATGATGTTTGTCATCCACTTTATGTTTATGTCTTTTCATCATAATTCGTTCAATGTCTTTTGTCATTTCAACAAATTTCATGTTTTTATTTTGATTTGCAAACTTAGGAAGCCAAGTTTCTTCAAATCCAAAACCTATTGGAAAATATATAGCTGCCTTTGAAATATGCTTCATCTGAGACGTTTTTGGCTCATAATGATGAGGATTACTTCCTGGTGGAACCATAGCAATAACCTTAACCTTATCTCCTCCTATTTTTTCAACAAATGTTTGTTGAGGTAAAATACTTACAACAATATTAGTTTGTGCATAAGCAAAATTTATCATTAAAAATAATGTGATTAAAAATCTCATATAATACTCCTTCTATATGTTGCAACTTAGTTGCATTTGTGGAATATTAGTAAAATAAAAATTAAACGCAACTTAGTTGCATTTAATTTTTATAAAGATATAATATCTTAAATTAAGAGCTTAAATAAATGAAATTTAAATCTTAAAGTAAATATTTAAGAAAGTCATGTTTTTTATTTAACAACTTTTTAACGAAAATTTAAATACACTCTTAATAATAAATATCAATTATAATTATAATAAATAAATAATCAAAAATAGAGAATAAAATGTTAACAAAAATTAAGAATATAATAGAAGAAAATGTACTAGTTATTGATGGAGCTATGGGAACACAGCTTCAAATATCAGATATAAAACAAGAAGAGTGGATGTATGAAGGGGAAGATTTAGAAGGTTGTAATGAGCTTCTAAATTTAACCGCTCCTCATATTTTACGAAATATTCATGATGCTTATGCGAGCGCTGGAGCAGATTTAATTACAACTAATACTTTTGGTTCAATGAATTGGGTTTTAGATGAATACGATATTCCTCAAACTTCTTATGAACTATCAAAATTAGGTGCACAACTTGTTAAAGAGTCTTGTGATAAATACTCAACACCAGAAAAACCAAGATTTGTATTAGGTTCAGTAGGACCTGGTACTAAACTTCCTTCACTTGGTCATATTAAATATGATGATATGTATGAGGGCTATAAAATAATGGCACAAGGATTAGCTGATGGGGGAACTGATATATTCTTACTTGAAACTTGTCAAGATCCATTACAAATAAAAGCAGCACTTCATGCACTAAATGATACAGCTCCACAAATTCCAATTATGGTATCTGTTACAATTGAGTTAACAGGAACGATGCTAATAGGAACTGATGCTCAAACAATTGCAGCTATTATGGCTCCTTTTAATATTTTATCACTTGGATTTAACTGTGGAACTGGACCTAAACAAGTACATAAGCATATCAAATCACTAAGTGAAGTTTGTAAATTCCCAATTTCAGTTCATGCAAATGCTGGACTTCCACAAAATAAAGGTGGAGTTTCTTATTACCCAATGGGACCTGAAGAGTTTACAAAGTTACAAAAAGAATTTTTAGAAATTAATGGGGTTTCATTTTTAGGTGGATGTTGTGGAACTACACCTGAGCATATTAAAAAACTAGCAGAAGAAATAAAAGATATAAAACCTTTAAAGCCTTGTGGATTTTTAAAAGCTTCATTAGCTTCACTATTTGGTACTGTAGCTTTAAAGCAAGAGCCAGCACCACTTTTAATAGGTGAACGTTCAAATGCAACTGGATCAAAAGCTTTTAGAGAACTTCTTAAATCAAATGACTATGAGGGAACACTAACAGTTGGACAACAACAAGTACGAGCGGGTGCACATATTATTGATGTTTCAGTTGGATTTGCTGGAAGGGATGAAAGAGAAGATATGGATAAGGTTGTTGAGCTTTATTCTCAAAAAATATCACTTCCTCTAATGCCAGATTCTACGCAAATTTATGCACTTGAAGCAGCACTAAAACAAATAGGTGGAAGACCAATTATTAACTCTGTTAACCTAGAAGATGGAGAAGAGAAATTTGATGCTGTTTGTAAGTTAGCTAAAAAATTTGGAGCTGCTTTAGTATGTCTTACAATTGATGAAGTTGGAATGGCAAAAACTAAAGAAGATAAAATTAGAATTGCTGAGCGTATTTATGACTTATGTGTAAATAGACATGGATTTGATCCTCATGATTTAGTATTTGATATGCTAACATTTACTATTGGTTCTGGTGATGATGAGTATAGAACAGCTGGTATTGAAACACTTGAAGCTATTAGAGAGTTCCAAATACTTCATCCTGAAGTTGGAACTACTCTTGGACTTTCTAATATCTCTTTTGGACTTGATATAAAAGCAAGAGCTTATTTAAACTCTATTTATTTAGATTATTGTGTAAAAGCTGGTTTAACATCTGCTATTGTAAATGTTAAGCATATTTTACCACTTAATAAAATAAATGAAGATGATAAAAAAGCTTGTGATGATTTAATTTTTAATAATCAAGAAGCAGGAGATCCATTATTTGCCTTTATTGAACATTTCTCAAATGTTGGAGATATTGAAGAGCAAAGTGATGAAGAGTATCAAAATCTTCCTGCTATTGAAAAAGTAAAAAAGTTACTTTTAGATGGAGATAAAAATAGATTAATTCCACTTGTTGATGAGTTAAGACATGAAGTAAAACCTGAAATAATAGTAAATGAATGGCTAATTGATGGTATGAAAATCATTGGTGAATTATTTGGAAATGGACAAATGCAATTACCATTTGTTCTTCAAAGTGCAGAAACTATGAAAGCAACAGTTGATGCTTTAAATCCATATTTACCAAAAGAAGAAAAAGCTAGTGAAACTGTAATTGTAGTAGGAACTGTAAAAGGTGATGTTCATGATGTTGGTAAAAACTTAGTTGATATTATTTTAAGTAATAATGGATTCAAAGTTATAAATATTGGTATTAAAGCTGATTTAAATAGCTTCTTAATTGCTGCAAAAGAGCATAAAGCACAAGCTATTGGAATGAGTGGATTACTTGTAAAATCAACTGCTGTTATGAAAGAAAACTTAGAAGAATTACAAAAAATGGGAATAGATATTCCTGTACTTATTGGTGGAGCAGCACTTACAAAATCTTTTGTAAATGATTTTTGTAGACCAATTTATGATGGACCAATATTCTATTGTAGAGATGCCTTTGATGGTGTTGTTTCTATGCAAAGAATTGAAGAGGGTGATTTAGATAATACTGCTTTAGCAGCTGATTTAATCGAAATAGCAGATACAAGTGAAAAAGTTGAAAAAGAAGCAGTTGTTATTCCTCCTTATGAAGAGATTCCAATGCCAAAAGAGACTGCTTTTACCTATCCTCCTTTATGGGAAAGAGTTGCTAAAAGTAGTGAACAATTAGATAAAGAGCTTATTTTTAAATGGATAAATCATAGAGTTTTATTTAGACAAAGATGGGGATATAAAAGAGGGAAACAAGATAGAGATGCTTTCTTAAAATATGAAGAAGAAACAGTTGAGCCTTTATATAGAAAACTAAAAGATGATTTATTGGATAAAAATATTTTTGAACCAATTGCTATTTATGCTTATTATCCTTGTATCTCTCATGATAATAAACTGTATATTTTTGATAAAAAGTATCTATTTAATAATGAAGAAGAAGCTAAGAATGTACCACCTTTAGAAGAAGCTATAAAGGTTTTAGAATTCCCTAGACAAAAAAGGAAACCATTTAGATGTATTCCTGATTTCTTTGCTAGCGATAGATTAGATGTAATTGCATTTACACTTGCAAGTGCAGGACTTAAAATATCTGATTATGAAAGAGGACTTTATGATGAGGGTAAATTTACTGAATATTACCAAATTCATGGGCTTGGTGTTGAGTTAGCTGAAGCCTTAGCTGAGGTACTTCATAAACAAGTTAGACTTGATTTAGATATTGTTCCAAAAGAAGGACATACACTAAATGATGTTCAAATGAAACAGTATGTAGGTTGTAGATATTCACCTGGTTATGCAGCTTGTCCAGACTTGGCAATGAACAGAGATATTTTTGATTTATTAAATCCTGAAGAGTTTGGAATTGAACTTAGTGAAACTTTCCAAATGCATCCTGAACAAACTACTTGTGCAATAGTTGTTCCTCATCACGAAGCAAACTACTACAATATCTAAAATTTTTACTAAGGGTGTAACTTTCACCCTTAGATGTATATTTCCCCTAGGATTTTATTTTGACAAATAACGCTAAAGGTTTAGCACTTACCTCAAGTGGTATTTTTATTATGAGTTTAGAATCTCTTTTTATTAAATATGCCACAGTATCTCCTATGGTTCTTTCTTTTTATTTAGGAATATTTATATTTATTTCCATGATAACTACTTTATTATTTAAAAAAAAAGAGTATATAAAAACAGCATTTAAAAGCTCAATTGGAATATTAGTACTTTGTGCTTTTATTATGGGTTGTTCAAATATCTTCTTTATAAGTGCGATTAAGATGATTACAGTTGCTAATGTAGTTATAATATTTAGTACATCAGCACTTTTTTCATCATTGATTGCATATCTTTTTTTTAGAGAAAAAATTACAAAAAATATATTGTATGCTTCTTTTTTTATGTTTGTTGGTCTTTTTGTTATTTTTAGTGATAAGCTTGAGTTTGGAAGTATAAAGGGAAATATTTTTGCTCTTTTATGTACAATATCTCTTTCACTTTCTTTTGTAATTATGTCACGATATAAAGAGATAAATAGACTTCTTTTAATTGCTTTTGCAGGATTAGCACTTAGTATAATAGCTTTTTTTCTAAGTGATGATTTAAAAATTGATATAAATAATCTTTTAATAATTATGTTTATGGGATTAGTTGTTTCTTCTTTTTCAAGGGTTTTATTAGGAACAGGAGCAAAATATATTAGTGCTGCTGAAATGAGTCTTTTAATGCTTATTGAAACAATAATGGCACCTATTTGGGTGTGGATATTTTTAAATGAAATACCAAGTATTTATACATTTATTGGTGGAAGTATTATTATTTTTACATTAATTATTAACTCTATTTATACGATAAAAAGAAAACAAATAGCATAAAAAAAAGAGCTAATGCAAGAAATCCTTCCTCATAAAGAATAAGTTTTTCTATATTTATTATTTTATAAAAGATTTATAATATAATCTCTATATTAATTATTAAGGAAATATTAAATGAATCAAATAGAATTTTATGAAGCAAAATTAGCATATGAAACAGACTCTTGGGATGTATTTGAAGCTTTAAATAATGGTGATAATAATCTTATTGTTATTGATGCAAGGGCAAAAGAAGCTTATTTAAAAGAACATATTCCAAACTCTATAAATATTCCACATAAAACAATGAGTGAAGAGAGTACAAAAAATCTTGATAAAAATAAAATATATGTAAGTTACTGTGATGGAATAGGCTGTAATGCTTCAACTAAAGGGGCTTTAAATCTGTCAAAGTTAGGATTTAAAACAAAAGAGTTATTAGGAGGACTTGATTGGTGGAAAAGAGATGGTTATGAAACTAGTGGGGTTAATGCTACAAAAGGAACAAATATCTCTTGTGGATGTAATTAAAATCTATGCATAAGACATTTACTAAAGTATTTATAGATGAAAGTCTTCCTTTTTTAGAGTTAAGATATTCAAATTCAAATGCTCACTATAAAAGACATTTTCATGATACTTTTTCAATAGGCGTAAATAAAGAGGGAAGAAGTATTTATGAAAATAGTACTAAGTCATATACTTTAGATAAAAATATGCTAAGTATTATAAATCCTTTAGAAGTACATTCTTGTAACTCTTGTAGTGATGTTTTAAATATTTATTATATGTTATATTTAGATACTAAATGGTGTATGAATATTCAAAAACTTATAAACTGTGAAATAAAAGAGTTTGTAAAAATACCAATTCATATATTAGAAGATGAAAGTTTTTACAAAGATTTTATAAGTTTATGTGAGTTTATTTTTCACGATAATTCTATTTTAGAAAAAGAAGATGAGTTAATAAAATTTTTTCTTAATTTTTTCTCTTTATACTTAGAAAATAAAGAAGTAGAACTTGTAGATGCGAGGTTTCAAGAGATACTTTTATATTTAGATGAGAATTACAAAGAAAATATTTCACTAGATGAACTATCAAATAAATTTGAATTAAACTCTTTTTATATAATACGACTTTTTAAATCTCAGATGAATTTAACTCCACATTCCTACCTTTTAAATGTTAGAATTAATAAAGCAAAAGAGTATTTGAAAAATGGTTATTCGATTATTGATACTGCCTTAGAGTGTGGTTTTTTTGACCAAAGCCATTTTCATAAAAACTTTTTAAAAATAGTTGCAATTACTCCAAAAGAGTATAAAGTCAATTTTATACAATAAGTTAACTTTCTATTTATATATAATTAGACAAATATAAAGGAAACTTTCTTATGACACTAACTATACTTTTTACAATGATATCTTTTTCTTTTGCTATGTCAATATCTCCAGGACCTGTTAATATGATGATAATAACATCAGGAATTAATAATGGTTTTTCTAAAACTTTCTCATTTATATCTGGTGCAACAATAGGTTTTACTTTTTTATTGATAGTTATAGCCTTAGGGCTTAAAACTCTTTTAGATGAATATCCACTTTTCTTAGAGTATCTTGGCTATGTAGGCTCTTTATTTATTATATATATGGGATATAAAATTGCAAGTTCTACACCAAATATAGAACTTGAAAATAGTATGAAAAAATTAAAGTTTTATGAAGGCTTTTTACTTCAGTGGCTTAATCCAAAAGCATGGGCTGCTTGTATTTCAGGTGTTGCTATGTACTCTTTTAATGATTTTTTTTTACTGGTTTTTATTATTATATATTTTATAGTTTGTTATTTAAGTCTATCTTTTTGGGGATTATTTGGACAAAAAGCTACTATGTTTTTAAATACAAATAAAAAGATAAAAAACTTTAATCTTTTTATGGGTTCTATTTTGATTATTTCAACACTAGTATTACTGTTTATAAATATTTTGTAGAAATTAGCATACAATTTATATAATTTGATATTCACATCTTTTAGCATTTATTCTATACTAGATAAATTAAAAAATATGAAGGAAAATTTATGAGTTTAGTATATGATTATTCAAACCCAACAGCAATTCACTTTGGAAAAGGTCAAATTGCTTCAATAGTTAAGCATTTAAATAAAGATAATAAAATATTAGTAGTTTATGGTGGCGGTTCAATTAAGAAAAATGGAGTATATGATGAAGTTTCATCTGTACTTGATGGTTTTAATTGGATTGAGTTTTCAGGAATTGAAGCAAATCCTTCTTATGAAACACTAAATAAAGCTGTTGCTTTAAGTAAAGCAGAAAAAATTGATTATATTTTAGCTGTTGGAGGAGGTTCTGTTATTGATGGAGCTAAATACATAGCAGCTGCTTCACTTTATGATGGTGATGCTTGGGATTTCCTTGATGGAAGTGTTACTGTAGAAAAAGCACTACCTCTTGGTGCTATTTTAACACTACCAGCAACGGGAAGTGAATCAAATGGAAACTCTGTTGTATCTAAAAAAGAGACAAATGAAAAAAGATTTTTTGCTTCACCTTTAGTTTATCCTGTATTTGCAGTTTTAGACCCAAGTGTTATGAGCACATTATCTGATAGACAATTAGCAAATGGTTTAGTAGATGCTTTTGTTCATACATGTGAACAGTATTTAACTTGTCCAAATACTTCACTTCTTCATGATGGATATGCAGAAACAATTCTTAGAGGTTTATTATCTCTTGCACAAACTTGGGATAATAGAAAAGATGCTATTTGGGAAGAAAACTTAATGCTTCTTGCAAACCAAGCTTTAAATGGTTTTATAGGTTCTGGTGTTACGCAAGATTGGGCAACACATATGATAGGACATGAATTAACAGGATTTTATGGAGTTGACCATGCTCAAAGTTTAGCAGTTGTTCAACCTCAATTACTAAGAGTAATGATGGAAGACAAAAAAGAAAAATTAGCTTTAATGGGTGAAAATGTTTTTGGAATCAAAGATGATAATGAAGCAGTTATTATTGCAATTGAAAAAATGTATGAAAGTGTTGGAGTTACAACAAATTTAAATGATTATGAAAATGTAGATGATAAAGTTATTGAAACAATAATTCCATCACTTAAAGCTCATGGAATGACAGCAATTGGTGAGAATCAAAATATCACTCTTGAAGTCTCAGAAAAAATTCTTAAAATGGCTATGAAATAAAACTATTTCTATAGTTTAAAAAACTAAATAATCTCAAAAGAAGCTTTTGCTTCTTTGGGTGGATAGCCATAATAAGATTTAAAATCTTTAGAAAACTGTGAGCTACTCTCATATCCTGTTGCATAAGCAGTTTCATTTACTTGCATATCTCTTCTTGTTAATAAATCCATTGCTTTGTGTAATCGAATCTTTTTTATATATTGTAAAGGACTTAATGAAGTCACTTTTTTAAAGTGTGTATGAAAAGATGATACGCTCATGTCTTCTTCTTTTGCTAATCTTGGAATATCAAGATGCTCATTATATTCATGATGAATGGTTCTAAGTGACCTTATCATTTTAGCTTCTGCTTTATTTTCTAAAAACATTTTATGTAAAAAATGAGAGTTTTCACCAATTGCTATTTTATAAAAAATCTCTCTTAAAATAGACTCACCTAAGATATTTGATTCTTCTTTTGATTGAAGCATTTTTAAAAGTCTATAGATTGAATCTTCTAGTTCATTTGTAACTTTATCTTGAAATACACTTATTTGAACATCTTCACATTTTTTTGATTCTTCTTTTGAAATTGAAGAGATTATTTCTTGCATTATCTCTTTTTTAATATCAATTAAAATACAAATATAAGGCTCTTCTTTAGATGCATAGGTTTCACACTCAAAAGGCATAGCAGTTGGAACTACAAGATAGTTTTTTGAATCATATTCAAATCGATTATTTGAAAGATAACCAATTTTTTTCCCTTGTAATACAAATACTAAGCAAAAATCATAAGTTAGAGGAGTTCTTGGAAGATAAGTAGTGGTTTTATAAAGATTAACACCTTTTATATTTGTTCTTGTTAAGGAGTCTTCTTTTATAAGTTTATTTACTTCTTCTAAGATTTTAGTGTTCATTGTACTTCCAAGTAGTTTTTATGCATTATACTAAAAAGAGTGTTATAAAAAGGGCAGAGTTTTTTTGCCCTTTTTTATTTTAAGAAAGTAGTTTTAGTAGTTCTTTTGCTACAGCTTGCGATGAAGCTGGGTTTTGTCCTGTAATAAGTTTACCATCAGTAATCGCATATGAATTCCAGTCATCTACTTTTGAGTAGTTTGCACCTTTAGAGATTAGTTCATCTTCAAGTAAGAATGGAACAACATTTGTTAATTGAACTGCTTCTTCTTCAGTATTACTAAAAGCAGTAAGATTTTTACCTTTTACTAGATAGTCTCCATTTTCTAATTTTACATTTACTAAAACAGAAGGGGCATGACATACTGAAGCTACTGGTTTATTTGCTTTTACAAAGGCTTGGATTAAAGATATTGAGTCTTTATCATTTGTTAAATCCCATAAAGGACCATGGCCACCTGGATACATAATCGCATCAAAATCTTCTTCTTTTACGCTTGATAGTTTTACAGTATTTGCTAGTGCTTCATTTCCTTTTGCATCTTCTTTAAATCTATTTGTAGCTTCTGTATGAAAATCAGGTGCATCACTATTTGGATCAAGTGGTGGTAATCCACCTTTTGGAGATGCTAGTGTAATACTTGCTCCTGCATCAAGAAGTGTGTAGTATGGTGAAGCAAACTCTTCTAACCAAAATCCAGTTTTATGTTCTGTGTCGCCTAATTTATCATGTGAAGTAAGTACTATAAGAATATTCATATTTTTCCTTTAATTATTTTAATTTGAGATATTATAGGGGATTGTTAAAAGTATATGAATGGTTAATTCTATAAATTATATGTAAATTTCTACAAAATCGAATTTTTTTAAGGGATTAAATAATATTCCTAAGTTTTAATTTAAGGAGAAAGGGGAGTCAATGAGTGTTGACCTACTTAGGAATACAAAAAAGTCGAACTTTTTATAAGAGAAGTATAATTGAAAAAAATAGCAAAATAATCGAATAAAATTAAAGATTATTGGCTTTTTTTAATTTTTTGTTTTTACTCGTCTAATCTCTTTCATTTTAGTCCTTGCAACTTCTCTCATATCAATATTGGTATCAAGCTCATCAACAATTTCAACACCTAAAAGTGTTTCAACGGCATCTTCAAGGGTTACAACACCTTTTGTTTGTTCATAATTATCAACTACAATAAACATATGTTCTTTTTTGATTAAGAAAAGGTCTATAAGTTTAGAAATAGGAATATTCTCGTTTACACTAAAAATAGGCTTTATTATCTTTTCTTTATTTTCTATATTATTTTCAATATACTCGTAAAAATACTCTTTTGAAATAACAACTCCAATAATATCATCAATACTTTCTTTATAAACAGGAACCCTTGAGTACTCTTTAAATTTCTCTAAATCTAAAATCTTGTGAGTTTTAAAACTATTAATTAAATCATCTTTTTGTACAGAAAAAAGTACACTTCTTGGTGTAAATATATCTCTAACTTTTATTTCATTTAATTGTAAAAGATTTTCAATTACACCACTTTCTTTTTCTCTTAAAATCCCACTTTCTTCTGCTATATTTGCAGTTGCTATGATTTCTTCTTTTGTTATTGTCTCTTTATCTGTAGGAGTTATATAGTTCGTGATTTTATTTAAAATAATAAGTAAAGGGTAAGTTACAAAGATTAAAATTTTTATAGTTCTTGTTGAAAACCCAGATAAACTTCTCCAATAATATGCTCCTAATGTTTTTGGAATAATCTCAGAAAAAACTAGAATTAAAAGTGTAAGAATTGCAGAGATATGAAACATATAATCTTCACCAAACATTTTAGCTGCTTCACTACCAACGCCAGCAGCACCTAATGTGTGAGCAAAAGTATTTAGAGTTAAAATTGCTGCAATAGAATAATCAATATTTTTCTTCTGTTTTTGCATTTCATTACCAAGCTTATTATTCTTTTGTTTAGTAAGCTTTATATGAGAAGCACTAATTGATAAGAGAACTGCTTCAAGTATGGAGCATAAAAAGGAGACGCCAACGGCTATTAGAAAGTAAGTAAGTATTAGCATTTAAAGTCCTGTAAAATATTTTATATAAAAACTATGATAAAAGCATATCAAAAAAATATAAGAAAGTTTAGATTTATCGATTATTTTGCTCTTTTTTATAGTTACACTTCTTTCATAATTAATCCAAGTTAAGGAAAAGAAATGAAAATTGAAAGAAGAAATTTTTTAAAAAAAGGTGCAATAGGGACAGCTGTTATTGCTGCTAGTACTACAATAAGTGGTGCTGCTGCAAATATTATGGAATCAAGAACTAAAAAAATTCCAAGTGCTTCTCACTTTGGACCTTTTTATGCTCATGTAAGAGATGATAAAATTATTGATATCACTTCACAATTAGATTCAGATGCAAACCCAACAGTAATTGTAAAAGGTTTAGCCGATAGAAATACTTCAAACTCAAGAGTTAAATATCCAGTAGTAAGAAAGTCTTACTTAGAAGGAAAAGGTCGAGGCGATTTAAGAGGTAAAGAAGAGTTTGTTAGAGTTTCATGGGAAACAGCACTTGATTTAGCTGCAGATGCAATTAAAAGAGCACAGAAAAAAGGTGGTAATGAAGCACTCTACAACGCATCTTATGGTGGTTGGTCTATTCCAGGAGCTTTTAAACCAAATGTTTTAGCTGGAAGATTCTTTAACCAAATTGGTGGAGCTGTTGGAACTGCTGGTGAGTATTCAAATGGTGCTGCTGGTCCTGTAAACCCAGGAGTTGTTGGGGATATGGAAGTTTATTCTATTCAAACTGCACATGAGCAAATTATCAAACATACTGAAGTTATGGTTTTATGGGGAGCTGATTTATACAAAACTAATAGAGCAGGTTATTCAGTACCAAATCACAGATGTTATGATGCTTATGAAGAGTACAAAAAAGCTGGTATGAAAGTAATTCTAATTGACCCTATTTATAATTCATCTGGACAAGAGTTTAAAGCTGATTGGATTAAAATTAGACCAGGTTCTGATGTTGCAATGATGATGGCAATGATGCATCATTTATATAAAACTGGTAAATATGATAAAGCATTTATTGAAAAATATACTCATGGATTTGATAAGTTTTTACCATATCTTTTAGGAAAAACAGATGGAATTCCTAAAACTGCAAAATGGGCTGAAAAATTAACAGAAGTACCTGCTAAAACAATTGAGCAATTAGCTGAATTAATGGTTTCTAAAAGAACTATGATTGCAGGAAACTGGGCAATGCAAAGAGCAGCACACGGTGAACAAGTTGATTGGTCTATAATTACTTTAGCTTCGATGCTTGGACAAATTGGATTACCAGGTGGTGGTTTTGGTTTCTCTATGCATTATGAAGGTGGTGGTGATGCTGCATCTGGAAAAAGAACTGTTGGTGGATTAAGTCAAGGAAAAGGTGGTGCGGTAACTCTTACTATTCCAGCTTCAAGAATGAGTGATTTAATTAATAAACCAGGTGAAACTGTTACTTATAAAGGTAAAACTATTAAGTATCCAAAAGTTGAGTTTATGTTAAGTGCAGGTGGTTCACCAATTGGACATCAACCAAATGTAAATGAGCTAATAAAAGCTATGAGAACATTAGATACTGTTGTTGTTATAGAACCATGGTGGACACCAACTGCTAAAATGGCAGATATTGTTTTTCCTGCAACTACAACTTTAGAAAGAGATGATATTGCTTCTGGTATGTCGTATTCAAATGATAGAATTTTTGCAATGAGAAAAGTAGTTGATGCTAGATATGAGTCAAAAGATGATTATGAAATCTTTACTGAATTAGCAAAAAGGTTTGGAACTGAAAAAAGATTTACAAGAGATAGAACGCCTATGCAATGGATTCAAAGATTATACAAAAGATCTTATGCAAATAAAGTAATGAAAATTGCTTTTGAAGATTTCTGGGAAAAAGGAAGTGTTCATTATGATATTCCTGATGAAGCTAGAAAATATGTTAGACATGAAGCGTTTAGAAAAGACCCTGTAGCAAATGCACTTAAAACAGAAACTGGGAAAATTCAAATTTTTTCTGAAAAGTTTGAAAGTTATAAATATAAAGACTTTAAAGGTCATCCAATATGGATGGAGCCAGAAGAGTGGTTAGGGAATAAAGAATTAGCAAAAAAATATCCATTACACTTAGTATCACCACATCCAAAATTTAGAATCCATACACAAATGGATAATACTTGGGTACAAAATGTGCATAAAGTACAAGGCAGAGAGCCAATTAGAATTTCTCCAAATGATGCTAAAAAATTTGGTGTAAAAGATGGCGAGATTGTAGAGGTATATAATAATAGAGGGAGTATTTTAGCAGGTGTAGTAGTTACAAATACTATTAGAGATGGTGTTGCAGCAATTGAGGAAGGGGCTTGGTATTCTCCTGAAGATAGTTCAAAAGAGAATTCAAGATGTAATTCTGGACAAGTTAATGTATTAACTTCATCAAGACCAACATCTCAAATGGCAAATGCAACAACAGTAAACTCAACACTAGTTTCAATTAAAAAAGTGGATGTTGTTTCTCCAAATGTGGCATATAATCCACCAAAAATTCAAGGAGCTTAATTATGAAAGCTATTTTAAAAAAATTATTAATAACATTACTTGCAGTAGGGAGTTTTTCCCTACTAAGTGCTAATGAAATGTACATCTTCCAAACAGCAGATGTAAAAATTGATAATAATAAAGCAAAACTTTATATTGGTACGCCTGTAAAAGTACTAAAAGATGTTGATGATAAGAATTCGTTAGTTGAATTTTCAGGAATGGTTTTTGCTAATAAGCTTTACATAAATAAAGATAAATCACTTTTATTAGCATCAGTAGAAAAAAGTACTTTTGGAAAAGATGGTGAAATAAAAAAAGTTCAAGCAATAATTGAAAAAGGTTATTTAGCTAATAATCCACTTGAAATTTGGGAGGAACATGAAGAGTTCTTTTATGAAAACTGTACACAATGTCATGCCGCACACGCACCAACAGAACATTCAATGTTAGAATGGGATGCTATTTTACAAACAATGAATGGTTTTGCACAACTTGATGCCCAAGAAGCAGCTTATTTAGCAAGATTTGTAAAAGCTACATCTAATAATGGATTTTATCCAAAAGCAAAAAAGTAAAAATTAAGTATAATTAGCAAAAAGGAGAGATTATGAAAAAAGATGTACTTGAAAAATTACAAAACTTGACTCTTCTTTATGCTGAAGATGAGGTAGGAATTAGAGAAAATATTGCAGATTCTCTACGATACTATGTAAAAGAAGTTTATGAAGCAAATGATGGAGAGGAAGGATATGAATTATATCTTGAAAAAACTCCTGATATTATATTAAGTGATATTCATATGCCAAATGTAAATGGTATTGAATTTATAAAAAAAGTTAGACAAATAGATAAAAATATTCCAGTTGTTATGATAACTGCTCATACAGATAAAGAGTATTTACTTGAAGCAGTTGAATTACATATGGAAAAATATATTGTAAAACCTCTTGATTTAGATGAGTTATTTGAATCTTTAGATAAATGTATAACCCTGCTAGACTCAAATAGAAAAGTTATATTAAAAGTTGATAAAGATTATGTTTATGATTATGATTTAAAAGAATTAAAATATAAAGACGAAAGTATTATTTTAAATAAAAAAGAGATGACTTTTTTAGAAGTGCTAATCTCTAATCAGAATAGAATTGTAAATTATGAAGAGTTACAAGATAAAGTTTGGGGTGATGATATTATGACAGATAGTGCATTACGCTCACTTGTAAGAAATTTACGAAAAAAACTTCCTACGGATTTACTTTTTAATTTATCCGGAGTAGGATATAGACTTGTATAAACTAATACTTCTATTTTTTCTTGCATTTAATTTATTAAGTGCAAGTACTTTTAGGGAAGATAATTCTAAATTAAAACTTGCAAAACCCATGCATCCAAACTCACATATTAAAATATTTTTACCCTCAATACCTTATTCTTATGTATCAAAAACAATTAATTCTGGACTTGTACGCTCTACTGATAATGAAAGAGGATGGGAATATGATTTAGCTAAAGAGCATATAAGAGTAGATGATTATACATATATTTTTGAGCTTAGAGAAAATCTAAAATTTCAAAATGGAAAAGATTTTACAATGGATGATATTTTATTTAATTTTGAATTTTTTAAAAAGAATCCACTTTTATATACAAATATTGATAAAATTGATTTTGATATTATAAAACTTGATGAAAAAAGATTTAAAATAGTTTTAAAACAAAAATATGAGATGTTTTTAACAGATTTAGCACGAATTTATTTTTATACCAAAGAGTACATAGAAAAATATAATCCAATAGGAGCAGAAACTGGGACAGCAACAAAAGTAGCTGGTGCTTATGGAATGGGACCATATATTTTAAAAAGTGGTTTTGCATTAGGAGAGAAACAGACTTCAAAGCTTGAATTAATAGCAAATCCTTATTATTGGGATAAAAGATATCCAAAAATTAAAAAGGTTACAGTTTATACTCAACTTGATGTGAATAAGGCTTTAGATTCTATTGTTGAAAAGGAAGGGCAACTTGATATTATGCCAATTCCATTTAATAAAAAAATTAATGTACTAATGTCAAAATATTCAAAGCTTATAATAAAAGAATCTACAAATAACTTTACAATATTTTTTAATCTAATAAATGGAAATAAAATACTTGAAAATAAAGATGTAAGAATTGCCTTGAATGAAGCAATAAATCAAGAAAATCTTTTAAATTTTGTTTATAAAAAAGAAGGAAAAATATCTCCTTTTGCAACTTCGATAAACTATAAAGAGGTGAAAAAAATTGCAGCTAAAAATGAATACAAGAAATTTAATTTTAGTGAAAAAAAGAAAAAAGAGTTGCTCAATGGCTTAGAGTTAAATATTTTTACTCAAGATAGATTTATATTTTTATTTAAAGGCATTGAATACCAATTGAAGAAATATGGTGTTAAATTAAAATATACAATTACAAGTAGTGAAAAAGATATATATGAACAACTTTTAAATACAAGGACTTCACAAAACAGTAAAAAATGGGATTTACTTATGTGGGGTAATGATGATTGGTATTACCAAAATCCTTGGACGGTATTTTTTGTTTATGAAAACGATTCTCCTTGGTCTACAATAAAGAATGATGAGGTAATGAATACTCTAATCACAAAATTTTTTGAAACAAAAACTAACTCTTTGGAATATGAAAAAATAGTAGAAAAGATACTTTATCAAGCACGAGAGATGGCATATACTTTAAGAGTTCCATCTTCTAATAAAGTATTAGCAGTAAATAAAGAAGTTGTTTTTAAACCTTATGGAGGAGGGATAATCCCTCTTTGGAAAATAGAATTAACAAAAGATCATTGGTCAATTAGAAAAAATAATGAGTATTCAAAAAAATTACATACTCCTATAAAAACACAAAGAATTAAAAATGAAGTTAAATAATATAAATATAAAAGTAAAGCTTGGAATACTATTTCTAATTTTGTGTATTTCTATTGCAGTTTTATCCTATAAAGCAATAAATACAAGTGAGTATAATAAACAAACATTAAAAGTAGTACATAGTAAATCTCAAACTGTATTAGCAATGCAAGATAAGATTATCACGCCTTTATATAAATTAAGAGAATTAACTCAGTCTTTAGTAATGGCTCCTAATAATGAGATTAGAGAAACTATTCAAAGCAATATGAACTTTCTTGTAAAGAGTCTTAAAAATGAGTTTATACAACTAAAAGATACTCTTGTATTATTAGAATGGGATAGATATCAAGAATCAATTAAAACTACTAAAAAATATCTTGAAGATGAGTTTGAAGAGGGTGCATATGTAAATGTTACAACAACAAGTAGAGAACAGTTTAACCAATTATTAGAAAGTCTATTAGCAATTCAAAGTAACTCTTTAAATAATTCAACAATTGCTTATGAAAAAGCAAGTAAAGAAGTAAAAGAGATTAAATTTGAAATTTTAATGGTGATTGTAATCGTACTTATTTTAGCAACATTTATAGGATGGTTAATTACAAGTAATATAATAAAATCAATTGATGTTGTTCAAGATGGATTGACAAACTTTTTTGAATATTTGCATCATAGAAAAAATAGTGTTAGAAAAATTGAAATAAATTCAAAAGATGAATTTTATCAAATGGCACAGATGATAAATGAAAATGTCTCTGATATACAGAAAAATATTAGAGATAATGAAGAGCTGATTAAAAATGCTACAAAGGTATTAGAAGATTTAAAAAGTGGGGACTTAAGTTCAAGGCTTACAAAACACAGTAATAACGAATCCTTAAATGAATTGAAAATTATGATGAATAATATGATTGATAATTTGGAGTTTCAAGTACAAGAGCAAATTGATAAAAGGCTAGAGCAAGAACAATTGTTAATTCAGCAATCAAAACTAGCATCAATGGGTGAAATGATTGGTAATATTGCTCATCAATGGAGACAGCCTTTATCTCAAATCTCTGCTATTCACATGAATATGAAAATTACTTATGATTTTGATAAGTTTACAAAAGAGTATATAGATACAAAGATAAAAGAAGCAAATAAATTAACCTCTTATATGTCTCAAACAATATCAGATTTTCAAAACTTCTTTAAACCACAAGGTGAAAGAGAGTATTTCTCAGTTGAAAAAGCATGTCGTGATGCTTACCATATATTAGAATCATCACTAAAATATCATGGAATAAAAATAGAGTTTAATGTAATTGAAGATAGTAAAATTTTTGGTTATAAAAATGAATATTCACAAGTGATTTTAAATGTATTAAGTAATGCAAAAGATATTTTAATAGAGAGAAAAATAGAAAAACCAAATATAAATATAGAAATAAAAGAGGGTGAGAATTTTGCAATTGTAAAAATAAAAGATAATGCAAAAGGTGTTGAAAAAAATATTATAGATAAAATCTTTGAGCCATATTTTACAACAAGACATAAAACTCAAGGTACAGGTATTGGTTTATATATGTCAAAAAATATAATAGAGCGAAATATGAATGGCTTTATTAATGTAAAGAATATAGAAAATGGAGCATTATTCACTATTAAGGTTTCAAAGAAGTAAAAATTTAATATTTATTAACACATTATTATCTTTAATTAGGTAAAATGAGGATAATTAATTTATAGGAATATAAATGCCAAAAGAAAAAACATTTAAAGAAAAAATTTTAGATTATATATATATTGTATCTAAGCAACCAATCTTGTTAAGAGATTTACTTATTGCAAATAGACAATATAAAGAAGGTATGCATGTAGATCCTGCAAAACTTGGGTTCAGAATAAAACTCTCACGTGCTTATTTAGTTTATATGGGAATGATACTAAGTGTTTTAATACCTTTATCAGGACTTACACATAAACCTTTAGCTGATATAGATTCACATATATCTATAATAGGAGCTGTTGTTATTACAGCAATTATATTTATTGGCTTTAATTTTTTTAGAGCTAAAATGAGAGATGCTATAACTATTGAACTTATAAAAAGATCTTGGAAAATACATTTTCCTTTTTTCTCTTATGATGAATATTCAGAAAAAATTGAAGAAATTTTTGAAAAATCTTTGAAAGAAGAAGTTTCAAAAAGAGAATTAGAAAAATATATCTTAGATAACCTTACAGAATAATCTCTGTAAGATTATTTTACGAATATCTTATTTCTTTAAATCTAAATCTAGATGTATTTTAGTAAAAGTAAGTAAGGACTCAACAAAAGCTTTCGCACAATTTTCTCTATTTTCATTTGTATCTCTTACATCTTTATATGGAAACTCTATTTGAATTCCACTAATATTCCCACCATTTAAAGACCCATGGCTAATAGTATTGTAAGCACCCTCAAAATAGTTGTCATCACTTGCATATGGAAGTTTTACAGAAGGTACTGAATCATAACCTTCATTACACATCAAACTTCCCATAGAGTGTGGACCTCTTAATTGATCTATAAAACACTCTTTTGTAAATTTTGATAAAGCAGAAATACTTGAATTCTCAATATTAGATTTCTCTTTTAGTGAACCATCATGTTGCTTGATAATAGAATTATCAAGTAAGTATCCAAACTCTAAATATCCTTTAGGATGTGATTGTCCATGAATATCTATATATAAACCTTTTGAAAACTTATTTTCTATCTCTTTTTTAGAAATTTTAATAAAGTCATGAAATTGATTATAAGGAATACTTGCTTTTTCATCTTCATAAGCTTCTTCTTTTGCTCTATTTATATCTACTTTGACTCTTGAAATATCAGCAATTACTGCATAAGGTGTAAGCTGTGTTTGTTTATGAAATTCTTTTATAATTAATTCCGTAAGTTCATAAGTGTAATCATCTTTATCAAATACACCTTTGGTTCTTGTTTTTATCTCTTTTGGTTCTTCTTCTCCACCATGAGGAGCACTTAATATTATTGGTGCATTTCCTTGGTAATATTTTATATGATTTTTTTTAATTGCTTTAGTCATAAATCGCTTTTGCGTCCTTGTTTCTTTCTCTTTTTAAATCCATATCGATATATTTACCTAATACGTCTTTTTTTGTTTTTGTTGCTAATGTAATTTTTCTTTTTACAGGTCTATATTCATATATAAAAAATCTTGCTTCATTCATTGATAATCTAATAGGAGTTGCAACTGAGTAAGAACTCATCACACAATCATCTTTACATAGTTTATATATATCATCAAAGTACTCTTTTGTCCAAAGTTCAGTATTTACGTCTGATGAAAAAGCATCTTGATATATTATGTCAAAGGATTCTTTTTCTAGTGTTTTTATATACTCTCTAGCATCACCTATATTTACTTCTATTTTTATCTTTTTATCTTCATATTTAAGATTTTTTGATACTTCAATTATTATATGCTTAATCTTTTCAAACTCTTTGGGAAACTCAAAGTTTTCTAAAGATTTTACTAAGTTTCCATCTAACTCAGGAGAGTAAATAGATACTTTTATATCTAAGTTATGTTTTATAATATAATATAGTGTAGTAAAAGTGTTATATCCAATTCCAAAGCAGATATCTAAAATCTTTAGTTCTTTTTTATTTTCATGAAATTGAAATGTTGGGAGTATATGTTTTGATAGCGCTTCATTTATAGCACCATCATCAGGATTGTGATAGTGCTGATTGTATCTTGATGAAAAAAGTGTGTTTGAACCATCTTTAGTTGAAACTACACTATTTATATTATCTTGCAATATTTAAAGTCACTTTTAAAGACCATTGTCCCAGTGGTGCATTTTTTTTGCAGTGAAAATATAAGTATCATCAAAAAGTTCAATACAGTTTGCTGCTTGAAAACCAATATTTTCTAAAAGTTCCAAAAGTTCATACTTATTATCATTTTCTATTTTTTCTAAAATGATTATATTTCCAGAGTTTTCAATTGCTTTATACATCAGTTTTAATATCTGTTCTTGATTAGGACAAGATGTTAGAATGTTTCCTAAAACTACATATTCATATTCTCTAGCAGTTCCTCGTAGTTTCGCACTTGATTCATCTATAAAAGGAATATACTTGATATTCCCTTCATTTTTTTTTCTTACTTCTTCAAGTGCTAAATCAACTAAACCTAAAGAGTTATCAATATGTAAGATTGCAATATTTATGTAATCTGCAAATAACTCTTTAAACAAAGATAGCTTTTTTTCCATGAGGTTTTAGTTTCCTAAAGAAGCTAACTTTTCATCTGAAAGGAATAAGTCTTCATTTGACATAATTCCAATATCACTATTTAAAATATCTTGAGCAATCTCTTTTGCTTCGCTTAATGAGTGCATTTCACAAGTTCCACATTGGAAAATGTTTAATTCAGGAATATCATCTTGCTTTTCAACATCAATAACATCTTGCATAGCAGCTCTCCATGCAGCTCCAACAGTTTTTTCATCTGGATTTCCTAATAAACTCATGTAAAAACCAGTTCTACAACCCATTGGAGAAACATCAATAATCTCAACTGTATCACTATTTAAATGATTTCTAATAAATCCAGCAAATAAGTGTTCTAAAGTATGAATACCTTTTTCACTTAACATCTTTTCATTTGGTACACAAAATCTTAAATCAAAAACTGTAATAATATCACCTGATGGTGATTTCATAGTCTTTGCAACTCTAACTGCAGGTGCTGGCATAATTGTGTGATCTACTCTAAAACTGTCTAATAATGGCATAATAATTCCTTTTAATTTTTAATATAATTTATTCATATATATTTGTTGTTAAGATGCGATTATATCTAAAGTTTAGTAAATTAGTTTATATATTCATAGTTTTTGATTAGAGTTTTTAAATATTTCGTAGCTTTTGTTTTTTGATAAAAAACAAATCCAATTATAGGTAGAATTCCCAATCCATAGGTAAATAAAATAGATAAAATTATAAGTAGAGTGATAAATAAAGTATAAGAATTATCAAGTTCAGCATCTAGTATCAAAGTATTTGAATCAAATTTAGCTGTAAGATTATATTTCAAAATGTATCAATAGGATTTTTAGCAATAGTTAGTATATTTTTATCAATACTGTGTTCATATTTTTTATCTTTTGATAGTTGTTTATTTAAAAACTCATATAAATCTTTTTTGTCTTTTTTTAATTTTAACTCTTTGATAACTTGTACATCAAACATTCCCATAATAAGCCTTGATTTTATTTTGAGTATATCAAAAAATAAAAGCTAGACTATTTTATGTTTGTTTATTATTTATACAAGTGTATAAAGTTTTTAATCAAAATACTAAAGTATAAAAAGTAGCTCTTGCAAGTCCATGTTTTTCCATAATATTTTGCTCAACTAGATTAGATAAATCTCTATTTGCTGTAACTCTTGTAGCTTTTGTAATATTCATATATTTTTTTACTTTCATTCCACCTTCAAAATCTTCTGGTAGTAAAGCTAACATTTTTTGGATAGCTTTTTTTTGTCTATCATTTAACTTTTTGTTTTGAATTTTTGAATAAAAATTCGTTTTTAGTTTAACTGTATTAATTTTTTCTAATGATGAAGATATTGATTCTTCATATAATTTGATATTCCACCTTATCCACTCATTTATGTCAAGACTTGTATTTGTACATGTATTATCTAAAACCTGATAATATTCTTTTCTTTTACTATGTATACTTGATGAAATAGAATAAAAATCTGCATTTGCAAGCTTACCTTTTGCTAGCACATAATCACATATAGCCCTTGCAATTCTTCCATTCCCATCATCAAAAGGATGGATTAGCAAGAAATATAGATGTGCTATCATAGATTTATATATATAGTTTATTTCGTTTTCTTCGTTTATCCATTTTAGAAAATCTTCCATAAGTTTAGGTATATCTTTTGCTTTTGGTGCAATATAGTGAACTTTTTCTTTTTCCCATGAACCTGATACTATTTGCATATCTTCTAAATCTTTTCTGTATTCTCCTACAATTATCTCTTTTAATCCTGATTGACCTGTTGGAAATAAAGCCTTGTGCCATGAACATAATCTTTTTTTATCAAGTTTTGCATCATTGTTTTTTGTATCTAAGATGATTTGCACTAATGCATCACTTTGAATAGTTGAATCATAAGAATCTTCTTCTAAATCTAGCTTTAGTAGTTTATTTATAGATGAACGTATGGATGAGCGCTGTAATAGTTCCCCTTCAATTGCTGAAGTTGATATAGCTTCATTTATAAGTATTTCACTTAAAAACTCTTTTGAATTAGAGTGATTCATAAAACTATCAATCATATTCAAGTTACCAAATTTGTAAAAGAGTTCCTCTAAAGGCTGTTTATCATAAATAAAATTAGGAAAATTTTTATTTTCCCAAATCCATTTTTTTTCATAATGAGACGTTTTCATAATAGTATTGTATCATTTTTTGATACAATACTTTATTTTTTTGTATCAAAAATCATAAAAAGGAGAAGTAAATCACTATTTAGCTGTTTCATATTTTAATCTAATTCTTTTTATGATTTATTAAAGACCAAACGTAACTAATAGTTCAGAATCTTCTATCTTCACATTTTTTACAAAAGAGCCTTTAAATGAATCTTTTTTTATTGTATATATTGGCACTTGTTTAAAAACACTATCGAGAATTGGTTTGATATTTGATGTTAATGAATTTAAAATATTTTTATCTATTTTTGCATCTGTAAAATCAATATTTTCAATTGTTACATCACTTAAATAAATTGATGAATTCTCTTTATTAAAGTAAGGTACTCCAGAAACTTCGAGTTTTCCAGTAGTCTTAGGTACAAATATTGCAGAAAGATTTACATCTACATTTGCACTTAATCTATTTTCACCATCTTTTATAAATACATTTGGTTGTTTGATTAATAAGTTTGCTAACACAAAATCTTGTTCAATTGGAAACTTACTTGAGGGTTTATTTAATTGTCCATCATCTATTTTCATAGTTAAGCCATCTAAACCTATATCTTTTACACATCCTGTAAATAATGTAAGAGTTATTAGAACTAAAATTGTATTTATTTGCTTTTTAAAAGTCATTTGTTTCCTTGTCTTTTTTATATTGGGTATTTTACTATAATTTTTAAATTTATTAATACTACATTAACACAAGACTTATACTATCCCCTTATAGATTTAATTTTCTAAAAGGAAAAGAGTATGAAAATATTTTTGATTCTACCAATTCTTTATTTTTCTTTATTTGGTTTTACTCTAGAAGAAGTAGAGCAACGAGCAAAAAAAGAAAACAGTGATATTTTAATACAAAAGAATGAACTTTCAAGTACTAGTTTTGAACTTAGGGCTAAAAAAGCAAAAAGATATGGACAAGTAGATTTGTTTTCTTCTTATACAAAATATGATAGTCCAAGAACTCTAAAGCCTTTAGCTCCTCCTATTTCTTCTTCAGTTGTTACAAGTGAAAATATTGCAAACTATGGTGCTAGTTATACTGTAGTTTTATTTAATGGATTTAAAGATGCAAAAGATGTAGATATTGCGAATATTCAAGAATCACTACAAAAAAATATGCTAAATCTTACATATAATCAAGTTATATATAATGTACGTGCCTTATATATAGATATATTATCTTTAAGAAATCAAAAAAAAGCTCAAGATGAATACCTGAAATCCTTATTTAAATTGAAAGAAAATATCACTCAAGAAGTAAATATAGGTAAAAAAGCGAAGGTTGAATTATTAAAAGTTGAAGCAGATTTACAAAATGTTCTTAGTGGAATAAATAATATCCAAGCAAATATAAATATTTTAAAATCTTCACTAAATGTTTTAATAAACCATGAAGGTGATTTTGAAGTAAAAGATATAGAATATAAGGCTACAAATACTCTTACTCTCCTAAATATCAGTGAGTATTTTGAAAAAATAGAAAATCTTTCTTATTTTAAGATTTCAAAGTTAAATGAACAAAAATCAATATCTGCTTATAAAAAATCAAAAGCAGCTTATTATCCAAGAATTAGTGCAAATACTCAATACTCAGAAATCTATTCAACGCATGGAGATGATGATAAGATTTTCCAATTTGGTCTTAGTTTAAATTGGAATGCCTTTGATTTTGGAATGACAAATGCATTAGTTGAAAAAGCAAAAATAGAGAAAATAAAAAGTTCACTAGAATTAAAGAAAAGAGAACTTGAAGTTAAACAGAAAATAATTCAAGCAATAAATCAAATAAAACAAAGTGAACAAAACTATAAAAGTGCGAAGAAAGAGTTTTTATTTACAGAAGAAACAAATAAGATAGAAAAAATTAGATACGAACAAGAGGCAATAGATATTTATAATTATCTTTATGCAAAAGGACAAAATGAGATTGTAAAAGCAAAAGAAATTCTAGCAAAATACAGTCTTTTAAAAGCACACTACTATTTTGAATATATATTAGAGGAAACAAAATGAAAAAGTTAATTTTATTTATAATATTAATAGTATTAGTTTTAGCAGGTATAAAACTAATAAAAAATAAAAATGATGAACTGGCAAATGAATCATTTGCTGTAAAACCAATTTTTACTGTAAATGTTGTAAAAGCTAAATCAAAAATAGTAGAAGAAAGAAGCACTTTTATAGCAAAACTAGAATCAACTCTTGCTCCAAAAATATCTACAAAAGTAGCAGCATATATAAAAAAAGTTCATGTCGTAGAAAATCAAGAAGTAAAAAAAGGTGATTTACTTATATCTATTGATTCAAAAGAGATAGAAAAGTCTTTAATCCAAATCAAAAACTCTATAAAATCAATACAATTATCAATCGATAGTATGAATGCAAATGTTTCCTCTTTAAGAAATGAAACAAAAGCTTCAAAAAGTAAACTTGATCGGAATAAGATTTTATATAAAGTTGGAGGATTATCAAAAGAAAAGTTTGAAAATTCTGAAGTAGAGTATCAACTTAAAAAAGCAAAAGTTGATTCAACACTAAAAAGTATTGAAGCTAAAACTTATGAGCTTAAAGCTATTGAAAACTCGTATGATTCAAAAAAAGCTAGTTTAGAATATTATAATATAAAATCCCCAATAAATGGAATTGTAGATAGTATCATGCTAAAAACTGGAGATATGGCACTTGCAGGAAAAACTATATTAACACTTTTATCAAAAGAACAAAAATTAACTTTTACATTTTCAAATAGTGAGATAAAAAAAGATTTAGAAGTAATTGTAAATAATGACAGTAATAATAATGTAAAAACAAAAATATCTAAAATCTTAAAAAGCAGTGATAAGTTTTTATATCAAGCACAAATAGATTTAAATACATATCTTGACTTAGCAATTGGAAGCTTTGTAAATATTGAAGTTATTACAAAAAAGCAAGAAGCTAAAGCCCTTCCTATAAATACTATTTTACATAGAAAAGATGGTACCTATGTTGTTCTTTATGAAGAAGATGAAAATAAAAATGCAAAATTTAGCTTTAAAAAAGTAGAAGTATTAGTTCAAAGTGAAGATTATGTTATTACAAATCCTGTAATAGAACAAAGTGTTGCACTTGCTAGTGAATCAAAATTAGTAATTTTGCCAAGTAGCAATAACTATACAATAGTGGAAAAATAGATGAAAAATATAGTAAAAGCGATACTCTCTCGACCTTTTTTTGTATATTCTTTTTTAGCTTTGTTTTTATTTTTAGGAATTAATGGATATTTTAAACTTGACAAAAAACTCTTTCCAAATTCAAATAGACCTGAAATTGCAATTGTTATAGTCCAACCTAGTGCATCAGCTAAAGATATGGCTTCAAATATTGCTATTCCTTTAGAGAGTGAATTATATACGATTGATAAAGTAAGAAGAGTTTATTCTTCAACTATTGATGAGGTGAGTGTAATAAGAGTTGAGTTTGAATATGAAAAAAGTTTAATAGATGCCTCAAGTGATGTTAGAAACTCTATTGATAAAATAAAATCTTCTCTTCCAAGTGATATTTTAGAACCACAACTTCATAAAATATCAGAATCAACAGCTCCAATTATTACAATAGCAGCATCATCTAAAAATAATCTTCCTTTAGAAGATATACGACAGATTATAGAAAATGATATAGCAAAAGGCTTTTTAAAACTAAAAGGTATTGCAAATGTAGATATTTTTGGTGGTTACAAAAAAGAGTTACAAATAATAGTAAGTAAAGAAAAACTTGATAAATATGGATTAAGTCTTGCTCAAGTTATGGAAGTTGTAAAACAAAATAATAAAGATTATGCCTTAGGCTCAATAGATAATCAAAAGAGTAGGTTTTTATTAAAAATAAAAGAACAAAAAGATGCAGTTTATAAAATAAGAGAGATTCAAATAAATCAAGATTTAAAACTAAAAGATATAGCAAAAATTTATTTTGGATATTATAATAATAGTGCTATATATCATGGGAATAGCCAAAAAGCAATAGCCCTTAGTATTCAAAGAAATGATAATTCAGATGTAGTTTCAAGTATAGAAATAGTAGAAAAACACTTAGAAACTGTACGAAAAGATTATCCAAATCTTAGTTTTAATATCACAGATACTCAAAAAACTACAATAGTTCAAAGTACAGATAATATGTTTATAGCTTTAAGAGATGCGATTATAATGTCTATGATTGTAGTATTTATATTTCTAGCATCATTTAGACAAATCTTTGTAGTTCTACTTACTATTCCTATGGTTTATGTAAGTACTATAGCTTTAATGTGGTTATTTGGTTTAGAGTTTAATATCATCACATTAACCGCTATTATTTTAGCACTAGGTCTTTTACTTGATGATACTGTTGTAGTCGTTGAAAATATTGAACGACACTACTCTTCTATAAAAGAGCCAATGTCAAAAGCTGTGTTAAATGGAACTTCTGAAATTATGTTTGCCGATTTCTCAGGAACACTTACAACAATAGTAGCACTTTTACCTATACTTTTTATTGGGGATTATCCACAAACTGTATTTGGTCCTTTAATAGGCACATTACTTTTAGCACTTATTGCTTCATTTTTTGTATCTATTACTTTTGTGCCCTTAATTTCTACAAAAATCTTAGCAATTGATAATAAATATATCTTACTTTTAGAAAATAAGTTTAACATTTTAAGTGATATTATAAATAATTTCTTTGTAGAGTTTTTTATAAATACAGTTAAATTAGCACTAGAAAAAAAAGTAGTTGCTAGTATATATTTACTTGCTTTAATGGCACTATTTTTTATAAGTGCAAAAATAGTTATGCCTATGGCTGGGCAAGAGTTAATGCCTGCAATGGATACAGGTGCTGCTAAGATTAAAATTGTAACTGATTCAAATATGTCAATACAAAAAACAGAAGAAATCTTAGATAAAGCAGAATCTATAATCAATAAAAATGAACATATTCAAAGTATCTCATCTTCTATTGGTGGTGAGGCTGGAGTTTTAAGTATAGGAAGTGGTGGTGGAGTTAATGATATTCTTATTATTGCAAATTATGTAAATAGATTTAATAGAAGTGAAACTATTTGGGAAATTGAAGCTATTTTACGGAATGAATTATCTAAAATTTCTGATATAAAAAGACTTGAAGTAAGCGATGCAGGTGCAACAGCAATGGCTAGTATAAAAGCAAATATTGATGTGACTTTATATGGAAATGACTTAAATAAATTATATGAAAAAGCTTTAGAATATGAAAAAGCAATGTACAATACTCAAGGTATTGTAAATGTTAGTAAAACATGGAATATAGATAATAGTTCATATATTTTAAATATAGATGCAAAAAAAGCCTTTGCTTATGGAATAAAAGAGCAAGAAATAGTAACTCAACTACAACTTGCTTTAAGAGGTTCAAAAGTTGCTTTTTATCCAATAGTAAATAGTGTTGATCTTCCTCTTAGAGTATGGCTTGAAAAGGAAAGTATTCAAGATGTAAGAGCAATACAAACACTTTTAATAGATACTCCTAAGGGCAAAATCCCTCTTAATACAATTGCTTCTATTAGTACAGAATTAGAACCTAATATAATCACAAGAGAGGGTTTAGATTATACTATTGATATATTAGGTTTTAGAGAAAAAGCTTCGATTTCACATTTAATGGCAAATTTTGAAGAAGCAGCTTCCCATATTGAATTACCAAATGATATAAAGCTTGTTCAAACAGGAGATATCCAACAGCTTCAAGATTCATCAATACGAATAATAAAAGCTGTTGGGCTTGGATTATTATTGATATTTTTAATTATGATTCCAATGTTTAATTCTCTTAAAATTCCTATTTTAATTATCTTATCAATACCCCTTACAATAGGTGGTGCTTCATGGATACTTATACTTTTGGATTATCATAGTTCTATGAGTGCGATGATAGGTTTTATTTTACTTGCAGGTGTTATTGTAAATAATGCTATTTTATTAATACATTTTGCAATAGAAAAACAAAATGAAGGATGGGATGCAAAAGAAGCAATCATGGAGAGTATTAAAACCAGAACTAGACCTGTTTTAATGACTGCCATTAGTGTTAGTGTTGGTATGATTCCTGTAGCTCTTGGATGGGCTATAGGAATGGAGAGATTAGCTCCTTTAGGTGCTGTTGTTATTGGTGGATTAATTGTAGGTACCTTTTTAACGCTTGTATTTATACCACTATTTTTTGTTTGGATTCACAAACAAAAGATAAATTCTTAAGTACTATAGATATAATAAAAAGAAAGGCTTTTAAGTGTATAAAATTTTATTAGTTGAAGATGATTTGATTTTAGGAGATACTATTTTTGATATATTAGAAAGTGCTGGTTTTGAAGCTACTTGGGTTAAAGATGGACAAAAAGCTTTAGATCAAACTTTTATAACAAACTACGATTTGTTTTTATTTGATGTAAATGTTCCTTTTATAAACGGCTTTGAACTTTTAAAAGACTTAAGAGCAAGTGGGGATATTACTCCTGCTATTTTTATAACAGCAAGAGTTGATATAGATTCTTTTTCACGTGGATTTGAAATAGGTGCAGATGATTATATAAAAAAACCTTTTGAAATTGAGGAACTTATTATTAGAATAAGTGCTCAAATAAAAAAATCTTTTAAAACATATAATAAAAATATAGTTTATAAAGATTTGTCTTTTTCTATAGATAAAAAAGAAATTTTTAAAGACAATCAAAAGATTCATATAACACCTACTGAGTTTAAACTCTTTGAGCTTTTTATAAAAAATATTGGAAAAATGATTTCAAAAGAAGAAATTTTATATCATGTTCATAGTGGAGATGAGGGAAGTGAAGCAGCACTTAGAGTACAAATATCAAAACTAAAAAAAATTGGCTTAGAGATTACAAATTTAAGAGGGGTAGGGTATAGATGTGAACAAGTATAAGAAGAAAGCACTTTTAAAATTTACACTTATATATTTTTTATCAACTTCTATATTTATAATAGTATTAGGTTATCTATATTTTTCACAACAAAAAAACTTGATACTACAAAAATATGCTCTAAGAATGCATCATTATGTTATAACACTAAAGCAAACAAACTTCAAATATAAACAAGATAATTATAGTTATAAACTTATAGATGATATGAAAGTAAAATATCAATTACCAATAAAAGAAAATGATTTATATGTAAAAGTATTCCCACAATTAAAGAGTGAAAAAAATATTCAAGCAAGTATATCTTCTTGGCTTATTGATGATGATATCAGTAGTATTAAAAACCTTGTAATAAAATGGCAAATCACTTTAAATTTACTTTTTTTAATCATTAGTTTTATCCTTGCTAAAATTTCTTTAAAACCTATGGAAGATACTATTTCTCATCTTGATAGATTTATAAAAGATTTAATACATGATTTAAATACACCTGCAACTTCAATTTTATTAAATGCTAAAATGCTTGATAATGAGATTAAAGAAGAAAAAGTTTTAAAGAAAATAAATAGAATAAAACATAGTGCACAAAATATTGCATCTTTATATGAAAACTTAGATGTATTTTTAAGTAATAATACAAAAAAAACTAAAGTAAATCTTTACTCAATTTTAAATCAAAAAGAAGATGAATATAAAATTATCTATCCAAATATAGAAATGAATATAGAGAATAAAGAGATGCTTGTAAATACTAATGAAAAAGCTATAAGAAGAATTATAGATAATATTCTATCAAATTCCTGCAAATATTCAAGCGAGAAACCCAAAATAGATATAAGATTTAAACAAAATAAACTAATAATCAAAGATAATGGAAAAGGTATAAAGTTTCCAAAAAAAGTTTTTGAAAGAAGTTATACAGAAAATGAACATGGACATGGAATAGGTATGCATATAGTATATAAATTAGCTATGGAATTAGATTTAGATATAAAGATTACTTCAAAAGAAAAAGAAGGAACTATCATCGAACTAGTATTTTAAATCCTTCTTGCAATTATTGGTGCTATATTCATAACTATAAAAAGCCTCATAATATGATGAATAGTAATATATGGAATATTTGCAGCTACTAAAATTGCAATTAGATTTATTTCAGCTTGTCCTCCTGGAGAGAAAGCTAAAAGTATTGAAATAATGGAAAAGTCAAATAAATAGTGTGCAAGGCTTATAAAAAGTATTGAAATTAAAGCTAGAATTATAAAATGTCCAAAGGTAGCTATTAAAGTCTGAAGTATTGTTTTATAATCAACTCCTTTAAAAGTAAAACCAATAATAGTACCAAAGATAACTTGCACAAACTTAATAAGCTCATCAGGTATTTTTGTATGTATTAATCCATTTGAATGAATCAAAATACTAAGAATCATAGGACCTATTAAATATGCTGCTGAGATATTTAACTTCTTTGCTATAAATGCTCCTATTGCCCCAACACAAGAAAGATAGAAAAGTTCTTTTAGATTTGTATCTACTAATGGTACTGTGATTATTTGGTTACCACTAATATCAATATGAAAGATATATTGAATAACAAAAGGAAGTGTTATAACTATAAAAAATAGTCTTGAAGATTGAACTAGAGTGATTTTAGAAATATTAGCTTTTATCTGCTCTCCTATAATCACCATTTCTATAACACCTCCTGGCATTGAACTTAAAAAGGCAGTTCTTTTATCAAAGTCTAAAAATCTATGATAGTAGTACATCCCACAAATAATAGTAATAATTGTATATGGAATAATAAGAAGAATAGAGAAAAAATAGATACTAAGATAATCTAAAACCTCTGGAGTAAAAGCACTACCAATTACAAGGCCTATAATAATTCGTGCAGGAGTTGAAAAAATATGGCTAGGTTTTTTTATATAATTATTTTCAAACTGTATTAAAATGGATATTATAAATATAGAACCTAAAAGCCAAGGAAGTGGAAGATTTAAATAGATAAATATTATTGAGCCTATAATTCCTATTGTAAGGGTAAGTATCATTTTAAAATAGGATAAAAGTGTTTCCATAAAGCTCATTTATAATTAGATATTTAATTATAAGATATATTTGTTAAATTTATATTTGTTTACATTAAAAGTATCAAATCTCCCAAGCGGAACTTGAAAGTATTAGTTTTATTTAGTGATTTTACTTATAAGCCTATGGATAATGGAGGGCATGGACAAATTGGAATAAATATTTCAAATGAATCAAATATTATGATTCCATCTATTAAAGGTGAAACAAAAGCTATGCCTGCAAATATGTTTATAAATAAAGAACATAAGGGATTAAAAAGAGGACAAGCTGGTGCATATTTACCACCATCTTCAGGTGGAAAAGGAAATTCATATTATGCTACAGTTAAAGCTTTAGACTCTAATGATGAGGTTTTAAAATCTATGGATATTCAAATGGGTAAATTTTATTTCTAAAAGTGTATTTATACACTTTTAGATTAATTTATATAAACTCTTCTTTTTATTTTTTACCATCAAAACTATTTTCATTAACACTATTTACTGTATCAATTGCAATTTTATTTGTTTCAAGTGCAATAGCATTTGTTCTATCTGCAACAGATGCGTTTTCTTGTGTGAATTTATCTAATTGATTAATTGCATCACTAATTTGTGTCATTCCTGTATTTTGTTCTTGAGCAGCATTTGAAACATCATCAATTAAGTGACTAGTTTGTTCAATATTTACTTCTAATTCAGAGAATCCTTCTATCATAGAAGAACTAATTTTTTTACCTTCATTTGCTTTTACAGTTGCTGATTCAACTAAATCTTTAATTTCTTTAGCAGCTTCTGCAGATCTGCTTGCAAGGTTTCTAACTTCAGCAGCAACAACTGCAAATCCTTTTCCAGCTTCACCTGCAGTTGCAGCTTCAACAGCAGCATTTAAAGAAAGAATATTTGTTTGGAATGCTATTTGGTCAATAACTGAAATTGCATCATTAATAGCTATTACCGTGTTATTTATATCTTCCATTGAGTCTGCAGTTTTTGTAGCTAACTCTTTACCAATATTTGCTGAATTTTGAGTTTTATCTGAAATTGAAAGCATCTCTTGCGCTTTTTCACTTGTTTGTCTAATATTTCCTGTAATTTCTTCTATTGATGCAGCTGTTTCTTCAAGTGATGCAGCTTGAGAACTTGCATTTTGATTTAAGATAGTAACATTTGAAGTTAATTCTTCTGATTTATTTTGTAAACTATTTCCATCATTTAAATTATCTTGTAACATTTTTGTAATCATATTATTTAAATTTATAATATCACTACCAATTTTACCACTACTTGTACTATCAACTTTTTCAGTAAAGTTTTTTTGTGCATATTGTTCTAATACAGTGCTTAAAGCATTAATATTTGTTCCAACTAATGTTTGAATGTTATCAAGCATATTATTTAATAGAGTTTTTAATTCTTCTAAAGATTCATTATTTGTTGATGAAGAGATTCTTTTGTCTAAGTAACCTTGCCCAACATGATTTACAATCTCTTTTACATCTTTAATTAAAATATCATCTTGGTCAAAAATAGTTTTTGTTTTACTAATATTTTCATTTATTACTTTACACATACGACCTATTTCATCATCTGAATCAATAGCTAAAGTTTTAATATCACTTTGTTCTCTATTTAAATATTTGAAAAACTCCAGTAATCCATCTTGAAATCTTGTAAGAGGATTAAACATGATTTTTTTCATTATAAAGATAATTAAAAATGAGACAATAGCTATCACTACTATAATCTGTAAAATAGAACTTATCATAGTACTTGAAATATTATCATTTGTTTTTTTATTCATTTGAGCAACTTTTTCTTCTATCTCAGTTACGTATGCTCCTGTACCTATAATAAAATCCCAAGGTTCAAATTTTCTAACATAAGAGAACTTTTCAAACTCTCCTTTTTTTCCAGGTATTCCCCAGTAATATTTTACAAGTGAACCCTCTTTTTTCTCATTTGCACCCTTTACAATTGCTCTATATAAATATTTGCCTTTTTTATCTTTTAAATCATAAAGGTTTTTTCCTGCAAGCTCAGCTTTTACTCCATGCATTAAAACGACATGATTAGAGTCATTAATCCAATAATAACCATTTTTACCATATTTCATATTGCTTATTGCATATAATGCTTCTTTTTTCATTTTTTCTGCTACATCGTCAATATATGCACCTGTTCCTAAAATCCAATTATATGGTTTGAAAACTTTTACAATAGAAGCTTTAAATACAGTTTTTTGACTACTTGGATTAAGAAAAGAGTATTCAATAAACCCTTTATCTGTTCCGTTCTTTTTCAGTTCATCAACACCAAGTTCTACAAATGGAACTTTGGGAGTATTTTTAAAGTATTTACCTGTTAAATTCTCTTTAATAGGATGCATTACCATTTTATAATCAAAATCATTTATCCAAAAATAACCAGACTTCCCATATCTTGTAGATTGGATTATTGATTTAATTCTCTGTTTTAACTCTTCTGGCTCTAAGATATCTTTGTTTTTTTCATATTCACTATTTATAATTGAAAATAAAAAGTCTGATTGTTCTTCAATATATATTTTTACTTCACCTTTGATTTTATCTTTTGCAGTTCTTGCATAATATGATTCTACAGTTTTATATGCAAGTGATACATAGTTTTTTAATTCTGCTTCTTTTGCTTTGTATGCAGCTTCACTTGAATTTTCAATTATTACTTTAGAAGTATTTTTTAAACTTATAATTGATTGCACTTGCATTATAATTGTTACTAAAATCATAGAACCTATAATTGTTGATAATAACTTGACTTTTATTGAACTATTTTTTAACATAATGAACTCCTCATCCAAATAAAGGTTTTTATTAGCCTATTATAGCACAAGTTACACTAATATATTTAAAAAAAAAATAAAAATAACTAAAAGTTGATTATGAAATAATGTTATAAATCTTTGAATAGCACTAGTGTAGGAAGAAAAAAAGTTTTATTTGAAATAAATAATTTTTATAAAAAAACTTATTTTAATGAAGGAAGCAAAAATTTGAAATAAGTTAGTTAAATGTTAGTATTTTGTATTATTTTTTGTATTTTTGTGCTCTAAAAATATAGAAATTTTTAGAGCACAGAAGATTACATTCTGATTTCTTCTCTTTTTTGTAAGAAATCCCATCTTTTATTAATTCTTTCTTGCCACTCTTCAATTATATATTCATATTGAGGAGTAAATAAGTGTTTAAATCTTGGTTGTGCAGCTAAATAATCTCTTACTGGAATAATGTTTTTTGGTCTGTAAGTGATATTTAATTCTCTGCCATCAATGATTTCATATAATGGGAAAACTAAAGAATCAACTGCTAAATCAGAAACTTCAATAGTTTGATTTGGAGCAAATTTCCATTCAGTTGTACAAGCAGACATTGCATTTATAAATACAGGACCCTCTGTATCAAAACCTCTTTGGATTTTCTTAACCATATCTTTCCATTTATTAGGTGCTACTTGAGCAACATAAGGAGAACCGTGTGCTGCCATAATTGAAACAATATCTTTTTTCTGTCTTTTTTCACCATAAGATGTTGACCCAGCTGGTGCAGTTGTTGTACTTGAACCAATAGGAGTTGAAGATGATCGCTGCCCTCCTGTATTAGCATATACTTCATTATCTAAACATACATACATCATGTCATGACCACGTTCGAAACAACCAGAAATCCATTGGAAACCAATATCATAAGTTGAACCATCTCCACCAAATGTTACAAACTTTGGTTGAGCTGTATCTTCACTAATTCTACCTTTATTTCTTAAGGCTTTATTCATAGTTTCAACACCAGCCATTGCTGTTGATGAGTTTTCAAATCCAATATGAATCCATGAACAATCCCAAGAAGTATGAGGATAAATAGCAGTACAAACTTCTAAACATCCTGTTGATGCTGATACAACTAAGTTATCATTAGTTGCATTTAAAACTTCTCTTACAATAATTGAGTGAGCACAACCTGGACATAAAAGGTGTGAACCTTCAAATCTCTCAGCAGCTGTTGAGAATGACTTTAAGTTTTTAATTACTTTTTGAGTACTCATTGTTATTTCTCCTCCACATCATAGAAACTAAGTGCAGGTCCTCTAACACCAATTAGTGTTTGAATTTTGCCATTAATTTTTCCATCTTGTGCATCTTTATTTAGTGTTCTAAAGATATCTTTTAATCCTGCAATAGTCATATCTCTACCACCTAATCCATAAATTAAGTTTGTAACTAATGGTCTGTTTTGTGAGTTAATTAAAGCTCCTGATACTTCATTATATAAAGCTCCAACAGTTCCCCCAGGTGCAGATCTATCCATACAAGCAATTGCTTTAACATTTTGTAATGTAGCTGATAACTCTTCAAGTGGGAAAGGTCTAAATAGTCTTGGTGCTACAACACCTACATTTATACCTTCTTCTTTTTTGATTTGATCAATTGCAAGTTTTGCAGTTTCAAAAGTTGAACCTAAACATACAATTGCAATATCAGCATCTTCCATACCATAAGTCTCAACTACTTTATATTCTCTTCCTGTTAACTCTTTAAATTCAGCAAAAGTATCTTCAATAACTTTTTTAGAACCCATTAAAGCAGCATGTTGTTTCGCTTTATGTTCAAAGTGCCAATCTTGTTCAGTTTGTACACCATGTGTTACTGGCTTATCAAAATTTAATAAAGCGTTAACTTGTAAGTAATCTCCAACAAATTTTGAAGCTACTTCATCTTTTAAAGGAATAACATTTTGAGCTGTATGTGAAGTCATAAATCCATCTTGATTAGAAATAACAGGAAGTCTAACTGCTGGATGTTCTGAGATTTTAAATGACATTAAAGTCATATCATAAGCTTCTTGAGGTGAGAATGCATCAATTGAAACCCATCCTGCATCTCTTGTTAAATATAAATCTGAGTGGTCACCATTTACATTAAGTGGTGCTGCTAAGGCTCTATTTACAAGACATAAAACTACAGGAATTCTCATTCCAGATGCTTGATATAAAGTTTCAATCATAAGTGCTAAACCTTGTGAAGAAGTTGCAGTTGCAACTCTACCACCAGCAGCACCAGCTCCAATACATGCACTCATAGCAGCATGCTCAGATTCAGTCATCATAACTTCACCATCAACATATCCATTTGCATGGAACATTGCATAGTTTTCTACTGTAGCAGTAGATGGTGTAATAGGGTATGCAGCAACAACATCAACATCAGCTTGTCTGAAAGCTTGTGAATTTGCCATGTTTCCATCCCAAACTTCAACACCTTTTAAATTCATTTCTTTGCTATTCATATTTATTCACCCTTCTTTTTTTTCTCAGGCCATTTACCTAGTGCATCTTCAACTGTTTCATACTCTTCAAACATTAATAAAGATTTTGGATTAGTAGGACATACACTTACACATAATCCACATCCCTTACAGTGTTCGTAATCAACACCTTTCATCTCTTTATTTCTTGCAATAATTGAAGTATCTGGACAGAATATCCAGCAGTTTTGACAGTCAATACATGTCTCAGAATTCCAAACTGGCTTTATAACTCTCCAGTCTCCTACTGACATTGCTTTTGAACTTGTTTCTGAATATAATCTATCTTCAGGTTGCATTTCAGCAATGTTATAATCTATATCTCCTTGGAATGTATATAAAGCAGCACCAGGTACTAGCTCATCCCATCCCATTTCATTAATTGGTTTATTTGACATATTTATTATCCTTTAATGAACTTCATCATAAGCTCGTTGGATTGCAATCATATTTGCATCAATAAGATTCTGAGGTAATTTTTTTAATACACCTTTCATCGCTTCTTTGAAATACTCTAATTCGAACATTCCACTTACTTTCATAAATGCACCAAGCATAGGTGTATTTGGAATTGCTTTTCCAATAGTTTCTCTTGAAATTTGGAAACAATCTAATACAAATACTCTATCTTCAATACCTTGAAGTTTTGGTACTTTTGCAATTACTTCTTCTTTGCTAAGGTGTGTTGTAATAATATATTTAGTTTTATCTGTACCATTAGCTGTAATATCATCAGTATAAGTTAATCCTGGATCTAGTATAAATACAAAATCAGGTTCCATGTATTTTTCATGGTTTAAAATTACTTCATCATCAATTCTATTGTAGGCAGTCATTGACGCACCTCTTTTAGCTGAACCATAAAAAGCGAATGCTTGCACTTGTTTTCCAGTTTCAGCAACAACAGAAGCAAGTCCTTTAGCACCAGTTACTGCACCTTGACCTGCACGGCTATGCCATCTAATTTCTAACATAGAGGCTCCTTAAAATTAATTTTGACTTAAATTTTTTAATTAGTCTGAAACATTATACATATTTTTAACTTATATTCTACTATATTTTTTACTATAAATTTAGTAGGTGTTACTTTTTTATACACCAATATATTGTAAATTTGATAAAAATATGCTAGAGAAATAGTGTTTTTATAAATAAATAAAAGTTATAAAGCTTTAGTATTGTTGATTATATAGTTTTAAAACTATTATTTTTGATATATAATAGTTTTAAAAAAATAGATATTTTATTATTAAAAATAAATATTTTTATTTAATTAATATTTTATTTTAATAAAATTTTAAGAAAGTAATTGTATATATTTTATAGCACTTAGTGCATTATCTGTAATATTTGGAGTGTATTTCTTTAACTCTTCTTTTTTCCCATAACCACAAAGTACTGCAATTGAATTTATATTTGCATCATTTGCAGCAATTAAATCAAGTTTTGTATCTCCTATCATCCATACATTATGAGTGTTTTCATTATAGTTCATCTGTTCTAGTGTAACTAATATTGGCTCAGGGTGTGGTTTTGGATTTTCTACATTTTCTCTTCCTGTAACTATTTCAAAATGTTCACTTAATTTAAAATGTTCTAATAAAGGCATAGTATAAAGCCGTGTTTTTGTAGTAACAACTGAAACTCGTCCAATCTTTGCTGCTAATTGTACTGCTTCTAAAGCTTCAGGAAGTAGTGTTGTTTTTTGTGTTGATATTTTTCTATATCTATTTTTATACGAAGCCACAAAATCCCAAACTCTATCTTCTTGTATTCCTAAATTTGCATACATAATATCTAAAGGATAACCAATAAAAGATTTTATATCTTCTTCATTTCCTTTAAAATCAAAATTCATTTCTTCAAATGAGTGTATAAATGTAGATACAATTGCATCTGTTGAGTCTATTAGTGTTCCATCTAAATCAAATAATATTATATTTTCTTTCAAAGCTTTCCTTTTTATATTTTAAGTTTTAAGGTTTTATCCAATCTTTTTGATTGTGAGTAATTCCTGTAAATGCAGGTTCGATATTTTTTATTTCATCATTAACAACTGTTATTGAGTTTGGTATATATAAAAATAAATATGGAATATCGTCTGTAATTTTTTTAAATATACTTTTATATATCTTACTTAATTCATCTCTATTTATTGTAGTTGAACCTTTTTCAATTAACTTATCTACTTCTTTATTAGAATATCCAACTAAGTTAAATCTTCCTGTTTTATCTGAACTTGAATGCCATAAAGGATAAGCATCAGGCATTAATGATAAAGACCATCCAAGAAGTATTGCTTCATAATTTCTTGGATGAACAACTGTATTTAAATAAGCCTGCCACTCCATTACTCTTATTTTCATTTGTATACCAGCTTTTGATAGTTGGTATTGTAATATTTGTGCTGCGTTTATTCTTGTATCATTTCCCGTATTTGTAACTATCTCAAAACTAAATGGATTATTTTCATCATAACCTAACTCTTTTAAAAGTTTTTTTGCTTTTTGAATATTTGGAATGATAGGTTTTGTCTTTTCATCATAGGCAAAACTTCCTGGTAAAAATGGTCCATTACATACTTCTCCATGTCCAAAAAATAGAATGTCAACAAGTTCTTGACGGTCAATTGCTAAGGATAATGCTTTTCTAATTCTTATATCTTTAAATTTTTCATTTTTTAAATTTAATCCAACGTATGAGTAAGAAAAACTTTGGCTTTCTATAATCTTGAATGATTTCTTAAACTCATCATCAATTTGTCTATCAATTTGAAGAGGTGTTAAACTAGATAAATCAAGTTTTTTTTGTTTTAAAAATAAAAAAGATGTATTTGTATCTGGAATAAATTTATACAATAACTCATCAATTTTAGGTTTACCTTCAAAATAGTTTTCATTAGCTTTTAATTTTATATTTTGTCCAACTTTAAAGTTTTCTAATTTATAAGGTCCTGTTCCTATTGGATTTTTATTAAAAGAACTTGTCATCAAATTCTTTTCATCTTTTAATATATGATAAGGAAGTATGCCAACCATCCATATTTCTAAGGCTTTAAAATAAGCTTTTTTATAAATAACCTCAATAGTGTAATCATCAATTGCTTTTACGGATTCTACTTCTTTATAGTTAGATTTTATAGAATTAAAAACTTTTGGATCTAAAATAGTATTATAAGTAAATACTACATCTTTAGAAGTTAACTCTTTTCCATCATGCCATTTTATATCTTTTCTTAAATTTATGATTAGTTTTGTCTTTGTTTCAAAGCTATATGAAAGAGCTAAATCTTCTGTAGGGTTTCCATCTTTATCGTATTTAAATAAACCATTAAAAAGCCAATTGGCTATTTGTGAACTTGCCGTATCATTTGCTAAAATTGGATTTAATCTACTAGGACTTGAACTTATTGATAAGTTTAATGTACTTGCTTGAATGTAAGTAAAAATAATTAGGAATAGTGTAATAAATTTCATTAGGTATTGTATAGTTTTTTTGAATATTAATAACTTAAAGTGCATAAAAAAAGGGAACAACATTTGTTGTTCCCTTTTTGAAAATACAAAGATATAAAATCTTTGAAAAATTGAATCTATCTTTTTGAGAATTGACCGCTTTTTCTTGCTTTTCTTCTTCCGTATTTCTTTCTTTCAACTGATCTAGCATCTCTAGTTAATAAACCATAAGGTTTTAAAATAGCTCTGAATTGCTCATCATAAGCAACTAAAGCTCTAGAAATACCATGTCTAACAGCATCAGCTTGTGCAGAGTACCCTCCACCTAGAGTTTTAACAACAATATTTACAGAAGTTTCTTGTTTAGCTACTTCTAATGGTTGCATTACTCTTTTTTTAATCGCTTCGTGTCCACCTAACCATGTGTCTAAAGACTGACCATTGATTGTTAGTTGACCATTACCAACTTCTAGCCATACTTTAGCTATAGATGTTTTTCTTCTTCCAGTTGCGTAAACTTTTGCCATTAGTCCTATCCTTTAATTTGTGCAGTATGAGGGTGTTCGCTACCTGCATATACTTTTAATTTTTTTAACATGTTTTTACCAAGAGTTGTTTTTGGTAACATACCTCTTGTTGAAAGTTTATATAATTTTTCTGGATTATTTTCAAACATATCAGACATTTTGTGAGTTTTTGTACTACCAAAATAACCTGAGTGTGTGTAATAGTTTTTAGTTTCTAATTTAGTTCCAGAAAACTTTGCTTTAGAAGCATTAATGATTACAACGTAATCTCCACAATCTACATGAGGTGTGTAATAAGGTTTAGTTTTCCCTCTTAAGATACTTGCAACTTCAGTGATAATTCTTCCGAATACTTTATCAGTTGCGTCGATTACTATCCAATCTCTTTCGATTTCGTTAGCTTTTGCCATTTGAGTAAATTTCATTTATTTTCTCCGCTTTTATTAATGAGGTGGAATAATAGTGTAGTAATACTTAAATAAACCTTAATTTAAGTATTATTTAATACTTTATTGTAAATTCCGAACCTTGATTAAATTCTGAAGTAACTTCAAGTGAGAAATTATGCAGTGATAGTATAGATTGAACGATAAATAAGCCTAAACCTAAAGAGTTGTTCCATCCGTTATTTGAGACTCTGTAGAACTTATGTTTAATTTTTTCAAGCTCCTTACTCTCTAAACCTATACCCCTATCTTTTATAATTATTGAATTTTCTGTAAGTTCTACAATTACTTCATCATCTGAGTATTTTAAGGCATTTTCAATTAAGTTTGATATTGCCATAGAAATTAATGTTTCATCAACTTTTAAATTTATATCAATTCCTGAAATTATAATCTCTCTATTTTTATATTTTTCTTTTAAATCAGGAATAATATCTTCAACTATTCTTTTTATTGGAGTAGGGATTAGAAGTAATTCTTGTTTTCCTTCTTCTAGTTTTAATGTAAGTCTTAACTTATCAATAATTTGTGACATTTTATTTGCATTAGAATGAATTTTATTTAAAAATTTTTGTTTCATAACTTCTGGCATTTCATCATCATTCATAATAGTTTCACTATATCCAGAAATTATTGCAATTGGATTTTTGAACTCATGAGATAAGGCAGAAATAATTTCATCTTTTTGTCTATTTGCAATCTTTAATTTTGCAGTTTGTTTTGCTTTTTGCTTCTCTTTTTTTGATAGTTTTAAAGCTACTTTATTTAATAATCTTGTAATTTGATAAAACTCTTGTGTATATCTTGATTTTAATTTATAAGTAGGTTTTTTATCTGATAATTGCGTTAAAAAGTTTAAAATAGAGTCGGTCTCTTTTTTTATTTTAAGACTAATAAAGTATGTAGTTAAAAAACCAATAATTAAAAAAAATGTAATAAAAGCAAATATCTGAGCAGTAAGTTTTACAAAGTTATCAGTAATTTTATCTGTATAATCTGCCATTCTTATAAAATAAATATTTTTATCAATGCTTACTTTTTTAGTGATATATAAAAGTTCTTTATTTATCGTATTTGAAAATCTAACAATCTTTCCAATACCGAAATCTTTTGCTTGAAGTACTTCTTCTCTATTGGAATGATTCTCCATTAGGTTTTTATCTTCATCACTCTCAGCTATTACATTACCCTTTTCATCAATCACGGTAATTCTAAGATTAATCTGTGCTTTTAAATCTTTTATTATATTGTCTATATTTTTTAAATCTTTTAATACAATTGAGAATGTATCAATATTTTGTACAAGATTTTTTTCAATTTGATTGATATAGATATTTTTTGACCAAAAGTAAGTAACTATTGTTAGAGTTATTAAAATTCCTACAAAAATTAAAATAAATGTTCTTAAAAAAAGTTGGTGAATTTTTAACAAAATATATAACCTTCACCTCTTACAGATTTTATATAATCTTTTTTTCCCTCAGGATCAATCTTTGCTTTTAATCTTTTTATAGCAACATTTACTGTTTTTACTTTTTTCTCTAATGAGTCTCCCCAAACAGCATCTAATAAATGTTCTCTACTCATTAAGATATCTTTATTTTTAATAAACTCTAAAAATAAGTCATGTTCTAAATGCGTTAATTCAATCTCTTTTTCTTCAATATAAAATTTCTTATTACTAGCTTTATATGTGATATCTTTAATTCTTAAGATATCAACTACTTTAGCTGTTCTTTTAATTACAGCTTTTACACGTGCAGTTAATTCTTTTAGGTTAAAAGGTTTAGTTATATAATCATCAGCATGAGAATCAAAGCCCTCAAGAATGTCTTCGTCTTTATCTTTAGCTGTTACATAAATTACAGGAATATTATATCCCTCTTGTTTAATTTTGTTAATAAAACTAGTTCCCTCACTTCCAGGAAGGTTTCTATCCATTAAAATTAAACCAATCTCTTCTTCTTTTAAGACCTGCTTTAGGTTTTTATCAATATTTAAAAAACCTATAGTTTCAAAGCCCTCTTTTTGTAATGTATATTCAAGAAGTTCTAAAATATCTTCTTCATCTTCAACAATTAAAATAGGTTTATTTGTCATTGTTTTTACTACTTTCCTCAGAATTAATTTTTTTATTTGGACGCTCATCTTCATACTCAATTACTGTATCTTTTGATATTTTAATAACACCAGGTGAGAATTTAATTGCAAATATTCTAAAAATAAAGAAAATAAATATCGTAAATAAAAGAAAAGTGATATCAAAATAGTCTCTATGTTTATCAGTTGAAAGAATAATTACATCTCTAATTAAAAAGATAATAAAAATATCGATAACGAATCTAAGTCGTAATTTCTCTTTTTTAATAAAATCAGAAATCATTTTTACAACTTCCATAACAACAATAAACTCTAGCATTAAGATTATTGCTTTATGAAAAGGAAGTCCTACTGCAAATATTAAGATAAAAATAATTGTTGCTATTAATACCTCAAAATTTGTACTGAAATAGTTTTGGATTTTTTTTATTGCATTTTTCATAAAGTAATTATATCATAATCTATGATTGCATTATATCTCCACCAACATGTGCAAAAAGCGCTAAACTTGCAATAGATGAAGCTCTATCTGCTGTTCTTTCTAATCTTCTTAAAGAACTTAATGTATCAAAATACTCTTTTGATAATTCAAGGTTTTTAGAAATTAGTTTTAAGATATTTTTTTCAACCATTGCATATAAATCAGCTGCTTTACTCTCTTCAACTATAACTCTATGGTATTTTTCTTCAGTATGGCTATCATTTTCTTCATCAAGCATTGATATTGCTGTACGAAGTGATAATAATGCAGATTTATGAAGAGGAATTGTAAACTCTAATATAGTGTTAGTATTTAAATCTTCAGAAAAAGCTTTTCTAAATATTTTAATAAAACCTTTTACATTTGAAGCTGCTCTAATTAATTCATTTGTAATTTTTAAATATGAAACCATTTCTCTTAAGTCTTTAGCTTCTGGCGAATATAAAGCTAAAGTTGTAACTATTAAATTATCTATTTCATTAGATTTATTTGATAGTTTTTTTACTGATAAATCTATCTCTTTCAGGGCTGAAATATCATCACTTTTTAATATTTTTAATGATGACTCTAAAGCATCAACTACATTGTTTCCAATAAATAACACTTCTTCTTTAATATTCTCTCTTTTTTCATTATAAGTTTTTAACATTATCCAAATCTCCCTGTAATATAATCTTCTGTTTTTTTATTTGATGGATTAACAAAAATTGTTTCTGTTTCATCATATTCAATTAACTTTCCAAGATGGAAAAAGGCAGTATAATCAGCAACTCTTGCAGCTTGTTGCATATTGTGAGTAACTGTAATAATTGTATAATCTTTCTTAAGTTCTAACATCAAAGCTTCAATTTTTTCTGTAGAAATTGGATCAAGTGCTGATGTTGGTTCATCCATTAAAATAACTTCTGGCTTAACTGCAATTGTTCTAGCAATACATAATCTTTGTTGTTGCCCACCTGAAAGTGAAGTTCCTGGGTCATTTAATTTATCTTTAACTTCATCCCAAAGTCCAGATTTTCTTAAAGAGTTTTCTACTAACTCATCACACTCTTTTCCTTTTGATACAATTCCATGTTTAATAGGTGCATAAGCAACATTGTCATAAATAGATTTTGGAAAAGGATTTGGTTGTTGAAAAACCATACCAATTTTTTTACGAACACTTACTTCATCTACATCTTTATCATAAATATTTTTTTTATCAATAACTACAGAACCTTCGATATTTACAATAGGTATTAAGTCATTCATTCTATTTAAACATCTTAGAAATGTAGACTTACCACATCCTGATGGTCCAATTAAAGCTGTTATTTTATTTTCATATATATCTACATCTATTCCATGTAGTGCATGGTTACTTCCATACCAAAGATTAAGCTTTTCTACTTTTACTTTTGTTTTATTATCTTTTGCCATTTTAATCTTTCCTTCTACCATTTAACTTCGAATTTTTTTCTTAAATAAATTGCTATTGCATTAAGTGATATTAATATAGTAAGTAATACCATAATACCTGCTGCTGTTTTTTCTATATACATTCTCTCCGGCATTCCTGCCCATGTAAATAATTGTGCTGGCATAACAGTTGCTGCATCCATAACACTTCCTGGAGCATCTGGAATAAATGCAATCATACCTATAATAATAAGTGGAGCAGTCTCACCCATTGCTTGTGCTAAACCAATAATTGAACCAGTTAAAACTCCTGGAAATGCTAAAGGTAAAACATGATCTTTTGTTACTTGAATTTTTGTTAACCCTAATCCATATCCTGCTTGTCTAATACTATCTGGAACTGCTCTTAGCGCTGCTCTTGAACTTACAATAATTATTGGTAAAGTCATTAAAGCTAATGTTAAACCACCAACAAGTGGTGAAGACCTTGGCATTCCAAAAAGATTAATAAAAATAGCAAGTCCTAATAAACCAAAAAGAATAGATGGGATTGCTGCAAGATTATTAATATTAACTTCAATAAATCTTGTAAATTTATTATCAGTTGCAAACTCTTCTAGGTAAATTGCAGTTAATACTCCTAAAGGAAAAGCAACTGCCATTGTAATTATTAGTGTTAATATTGAACCAATCATAGCTGAAAATAAACCTGCATTTTCAGGAATTTTTGAATCCCCATTTAAAAAGAATATTGAGTTAAACTTAGTATCAATTCTTCCTTGTGCTTTCATATCATCAACTAAAGCTTTATCTTTTCTTTTTAACTTATAGTGGTGACCTTTTAAATATTGATCAACTTGGTCATCTGCTAAAACCCACATAGTTTGAGTTGTATTCATAAGTTTTGGATTTTCTCTTACTTGATTTGGTAAATCTCTTAGCCATGATCTTGAAATTATCTTTCTATATTTCTTTTCAACAGCAAATCTTGAATCATCAACTGTTTTTTCATTATATGTAACATTTACATGTAAATATGTAACTTTAAATGCTGGTGTTCCTTTTCCAATAATATCAATTAAAAAGAAAGCTAAAAATGCGATTGAAAAGATTAAAGATGTTAATGTAAATCTTTTAAATCTTTTTGCACTAGCATGTCTTTTATCTAAAGAGGCATCATAAAAAGGGTTTTGTTTATTTTTCTTTTTTCTTTTAATCATAATGTATTCACTTTATATTTTTCTTTGAATTTTCTAATTAAACTTAATGAAATTATATTTAGGATTAATGTAACAACAAATAGTACTAATCCTAATGCAAATGCAGAAAGTGTTTCAGGTGAATCAAACTCAAAATCACCAACTAATGAATTTACAATAGTTACAGTTACTGTTGTCATATCTTCTAATGGATTCCATGATAAGTTTGGTCGAAGTCCTGCTGCCATTACAACAATCATTGTTTCACCTAAGGCTTTTGAAAGTCCTAGCAGTGATGCTGAAATAATTCCTGGAAGTGCAGATGGAATAACAATATCTCTAATTGTTTCACCTTGTGTAAGACCAAGACCTAAAGCTGCTTTTCTCTGAGAATCTGGAACTGACCTAATAACATCATCTGATAAAGAAGAAATTACTGGAATAATCATAATCCCCATAACAACACCAGATGCTAAAGCAGAGTTAAACGTAGCTTCTAAGCCAACAGCATCTGCTGCTTTTACAATTAAAGGTGCAACTGTAATAGCTGCAAAGAATCCATAAACAACTGTTGGAATTCCTGCTAATACTTCTAAAATAGGTTTTATATAATCTCTTGTAGTTGAACTTGCATATTCACTCATATAAATTGCACTACCTAATCCAACTGGAATTGCAACACAAAGAGCTATTATCGTAATTACAAAAGTTCCTGCAAAAATTGGAACTGCACCAAATTTACTTCCCTCAACACCAGGTGACCATTCCATTCCAGTGATAAAGTACCAAAAACTTCTCATTTGAAAAAATTCTATTGCCTCAAAAAGAATTGAGAAAAGAATACCAAATGTTGTTAATATTGAAATAACAGATGCAATAATTAAAGCTGATTTAATTAATTTTTCTATTAATTCTCTCTTCTTATTTCTTGTTTCAAAAGTGCTCAATACTTTTGCCTTTATTTTAATTTTAAAAGATTATAAATCAACTTGGTTACAGAATGGTTACATGTCTATATCGTAGCACATAGAGGCATAGTATATTTTTTGGAATGTTTTTTCAATAAGGATAAAGTAAAGTCAAAATTTGCTTCATTAGATTTTTTATTTATAGAAATAAATGCGCAAGAAGTTGATAATAATTTAAATTTTCTTTTTACTTTAAATCTATCTTCTGCAATTAAAAAACCATTTTTCTTGTCAACTTGACTATATAAGTTCTTAACAGATTCTTTAAATTCAACTAAAGTCTCATTTGCAAGGGAAAATACTTCTTCAAAGGTTTTATTTTTAATACCAATAAAAAAATCATCACCACCAATATGTGCAATAAAAGAATTATTGTCATATTTCTTTTGAATAAGTTCTGAAAAGATAATAATAGCTCTATCTCCTTGTCTAAATCCATAATAATCATTAAAAGGTTTAAAGTCATTAAAATCAAAATAAAGCATATAAGTTGTTTCTTTATCTTTATTCTTAAAGCTTTTATGAATATATTTTTCTATTTGCTGATTTCCTGGCAGTTTTGTTAAAGGATTTTGATTGGTAGCAATTTCAATATTTCTTTTATGTGATAATGTTAATAATGAATTTAAATCAATAAAACCTTTATATTTATTACTTTGAGTAATAAATATTCCTGAATAGTCTTTTGAGTTATGATTAAACATATCAAGTGCTTTATCAATTCCCCATGAAATTTCCACTGATAAAACATCTTTTATATATTTTTTTAAATTTGAAGCGATGTTTTTATTTTTTGCTAAAGATAAGCCATATTTTGAATATGAAATTTTTTTAATATCTACTTCATAAATTACACCTATTAAATTTTGAAAATCATCAACAATTGGAACAAATGCATTTTTACTATGATCTTTAAAATATACGAATAAATCATGTAATGAGGTATTAATATTTAATGCTTGAATAAGGTCAATATATTTGTCATCAATTGATTGTGTATCATTTAATCTTTTATCATTTTGGATTATTTCAACTATATTATTATAAATAGGTTTGATTTCTTTTATATTAATAGTTGCTTTTTGAACTAAATATCCTTGAATAAAATCTACACCAATATCTTTACATGTATAATATTCATTTATTTCTTCAACACCTTCAGCAACTACTTTCATTCCCATAATATGAGCCATTTCAATTATTGATGAACAGAAGAGTTTTTTCTTTGAGTCATTTTGAATATTTGTTATAAAAAATCTATCTAGTTTTATCACATTTGCTTCACTAAAATATAGAAGTTTTAATCCTGATACCCCAATACCAAAATCATCAATTGCAATACAATAACCATTTTTTTTGTATGTTTGAATCATTGTTGATAAAGCATTTTGTTCTATTTGACTACCTTTTTCACTTAGCTCAAAACAGATAGTATTTTTACAAAGATTAAATTTTTTCAATATTTTTCTTGTATTTCCTGATGAAAAGTTTTTACTATAAATAATCCTATTATCAAGATTATAAAAAAGTTTAAGATTCTCTATTTTTATTAAGGAAAACTTCTCTATTGCTTTTTCTCTTAATAATAAGTCTACTTCATATAAGATATCTTCATCAAAAGCAGAATCAAAAATAGCATTTATATTGTCTGTATTTCGTAAGAGTGCTTCAACAGCAAAGATTTTTCCTGTATGTGTATGGATAATGGGTTGAAAAGCATAATCCAGTTTTTCAATTATTTCTGACCAGTTTTTTGTCATGAATCTCCAAAGAATACTTATGAGTTTTATATTGAAGTGTAGTTATAAAAGAAGAGAGGGAATTCTTCTTTTATTTTAAGATTAGTGTTTAGCAGTTAATTTTTCTAATGTTAATTTTTCTCTTTTTGTAACACTTGCTCTAATAGCATTTCTATCAGTATCAGGTAAAGCAATAAGTCCAATTTCACCTAAAATACCTTCTTTTCCAATCATCTTTTCAGACATGAATAAATCAACATAGTTTTTAATAGCTGGAACATCTTTTGAGTGAGAGTTCTTAACATAGAAGAATAATGATCTAGATACTGGGTATTTAGATGATGAAATATTTTCAGGAGTTGCTTCAACACCATTAATTGTTGCACCTTGAACTTTATCATCATTTTCAACTAAGAAAGAGAATCCAAAAACACCAAATGCTGCTTTATTTTTATCTAATTTTTGAACGATTAAGTTATCATTTTCACCAGACTCAACATAAACACCATCAGTTCTTACAACTGAATATTTTTTATATTTTTTATTTGCTTTTTTATCAGCTTTGTATAAATCTGTATATAAAGGCATTTTTTTGAAAGTTTTTTGCATTACTAACTCTTCAAATGCATCTCTAGTACCAGATGATTTAGGTGGTCCATAAACAATAATTTCTCTATTTGGTAATGATGCATCAATATCAGACCATTTTTTATATGGATTTGCAATTAATGATTTACCATCTTTTGATGGAACTTCTTTAGCAACTGCTAAAGCTAAATTTGTTTTTGAAATATCAAAAGGAGCATTTGAAATAGATTGTGCAAATGCAATACCATCATAACCAATTACTGATTCAGTAATATCTGTAACACCATTTTCTTGACACATTTTAAATTCTTTTGCTTTCATTCTTCTTGAAGCATTTGTAATATCAGGAGTATTTAATTCATTACCTGCACAAAATAATTTCATACCACCACCTGAACCAGTTGATTCAACAACAGGAGTTGGAAACTTAGTAGTTGCTCCTAATTCTTCAGCAACTGAAGATGAAAAAGGGTATACAGTTGATGACCCAACGATTTTAATTTGATCTCTTGCACTTAAACTTACTGTTAAAGCTGCACTTGCTAATAAAGCGATTGATGTTTTTTTGATTGTCATTGTTTTCTCCATAAATTTTATATGGTGAAATTTTAATATGAGTTGATTACAATTTGGTTACTTTTAAAATTATGATTTTAAAATGAACTTTTCTTCAAACTCTTTATATTCTCTTACAAATAATTCTTCGCAATCAGCTGGCTTGTAAATTACTGCTTTTACCCAAATGTCATTTTCTTGGATTTTACAAAAATCTATTGTGATATATGATTCTTTATTCTTATAGTGAGTATATGTTTGATTTAATTGTAGCATTGTTTTTGTAGTGTAAAAGAAAACTAATGGATTTTATAATCCATTAGCCTCAATTAGTTTAGATTGATGATCAGTAATAAGAGGATCAATTACTTCATCAAATAAACCGTCATTCATAATATAGTCTAAACGATAAAGAGTTAAATTAATTCTATGATCGCTTACTCTATTTTGTGGATAATTATAAGTTCTAATTCTTCCACTTCTATCTCCAGTACCGACTTGTTCTTTTCTGTCAGCACCTTCTTTAGACATTTTTTCTTGCATCTCTAAATCATAAAGTCTAGCTTTTAAAACTTTCATAGCCTTGTCTTTATTCTTATGTTGAGATTTTTGATCTTGATTTGTTACTACAAGTCCAGATGGAATATGTGTAATTCTTACAGCAGAATCTGTAGTATTTACAGATTGCCCACCATTTCCACTTGCTCTCATAACATCAATTTTAAGATCTGTTGGATCAATGTCAATTTCAATATCATCAACTTCAGGCATTACTGCAACTGTAATTGCTGATGTATGAACTCTTCCTTGTGATTCAGTAGCTGGAACTCTTTGAACTCTATGTGTACCACCCTCAAATTTTAATTTTGAGTATACATGGTCACCTTTAATTAGAATTACAACTTCTTTGTATCCACCTGATTCACTATCGTTAGTGCTCATGATTTCAACTTTCCAACCATTGTTTTCTGCGTATCTTAGGTAACCTCTAAAAAGGTCACCAACAAATATTGCAGCTTCATCACCACCAGCACCAGCTCTAAGTTCTAAATAGATATTTTTATCATCATTAGGATCTTTAGGAATCATTAAAAACTTAATGTCTTCTTCTAATTCTGGTTTTTTTGGCTCCAAGTCTTTCAGCTCTTCTTTTGCAAGTTCACCCAATTCATCATCATCAAGAAGCATTTTATTCTCTTCTATATCTTCTAATAATTGAATGTACTCTTTAGCTTTATTAACAACAGGAGCGATACTTGCCTGCTCTTTTGAAAGATCAGTCATTCTCTTTATATCACTAGTTATTTCTGAAGAACTTAACAATTCGTTAATCTCTTCAGATCTATTAATAAAAGGCTGTAGTTTATCTTGTAGCATATGTACTAAATGCTATTATATAGCGTTTACTGCAAGTTGTAATCTAGATACTTTTCTCGCAGCAGTTCCTTTTTTAAGGATTCCTTTAGATACACAATGGTGTAAATATTTGTTTGCTGTTTTAACTGCAGCTGTTGCAGCTTCTTTGTCAGCAGCTTCGATTGCAGCGATTACTGTCTTAGTTACGTTTTTGATTCTTGTTTTGTAGAATCTATTTCTTTCAGTCTTTACGATTGTTTGTCTAGCTCTTTTTTCTGCAGATTTATGATTTGCCATTTTATTTAACCTCTTTGTAAAATTTTTAAGGGTAGAATGTTACCCAAAGCAACTTAAAACAAGTTTAATTTTAGGAAGATTTAATGAAACTATTCGGAACAGATGGCGTTAGAGGTGAAGCTGGTACTTTTTTAGATGCAATGACTGTATTAAAATTAGCAAAAGCTGCAGGTATTTATTTTAGAAAACATTCAACAACAAAAAGAATACTTGTTGGAAAAGACACTAGAAGAAGTGGATATATGATTGAAAATGCACTAGTAAGTGGTCTTACAGCTGTTGGGTATGATGTAATACAAATTGGTCCAATGCCAACACCTGCAATTGCATACCTAACAGAGAGTATGAGATGTGATGCTGGTATTATGATTTCTGCTTCACATAATCCATATGAAGATAATGGAATTAAGTTCTTCGATAATCATGGTGATAAACTTGGTGTCGAGTGTGAAAAAAGAATTGAAAAGATTTTCAATGACAATGAATCAATGATTAATGAGCAAGTAACTGGTAGAAATATTGGTGCTGCAAAAAGAATTAATGATGTTATTGGAAGATATATTGTTTCAATTAAAAGTTCTTTTCCTAAAGATTTAACACTTCATGGCCTAAGAATTGTTCTTGATTGTGCAAATGGAGCTGCTTATAAAGTAGGTCCTACAATTTTAGAAGAATTAGGTGCTGATGTAATTACAATTAATCATAAACCAGATGGTTTTAATATTAATGAAAACTGTGGAGCAATGCATCCTGAAGAAGTAGGGAAGCTTGTTCGTGAATATAGAGCCGATATTGGTCTTGCACTTGATGGTGATGCGGATAGATTAGTTGTAATAGATGAAAAAGGTGACGTAGTTGATGGTGATAAATTAATTGGTGCCCTTTGTAAATATTTAAATGATGCAAAGCTTTTACAAGGAAAAGGTTGTGTTGCAACTGTTATGTCTAATCAAGCTTTAGAAGATTACTTGAGTAAAGATAATATAAAATTACATAGATCAAATGTTGGTGACAAATATGTTCTTGAAGTTATGAAAGAACAAGGTATTAACTTTGGTGGCGAGCAAAGTGGACATGTTATTTTCTCTGATGTTGCAAAAACAGGAGATGGATTAGCATCTGCACTACAAGTACTAGCATTAGTTTTAAGATCTGGTAAGAAAGCTAGTGAAGTATTAAATCCATTTGAATTATATCCTCAGATTTTACATAATATGAAAGTAGGGGAGAAAATTCCTTTAGATCAGATTGAAGGTCTTGAAGAATTAGTAAAACCTTTAAGAGAAAAAGGTATGAGAGATTTAATTAGATACTCTGGAACTGAAAATAAAATAAGACTTCTTTTAGAAGGTAAAAATAAAAAAGATGTTGAAGATGGTATGGAAACACTAAAGGCATTTTTCAAAAAAGCTTTATGAGAAAAAAATTAGTTTTATCAATTATTATATTTACAATTTTATTTATAATTGACCAGGTATTAAAATATGGATTTACGCATTTTAACTTAAATATTGATGGTCCATATATGTCTTTACAGTTAGCATATAATTATGGTGTAGCATTTTCAATGTTTTCATTTCTTGCTGAATATTTAAAGTATATTCAATTATCAATGGTTATAGCTGGATTTATATATTTATTAAAAAATAAAGAAGTATTTACTGAGTATTATTTACCAATTACTCTATTATTTGCAGGTGGTTTATCTAATATTTTAGATAGATTTACTTATGGTGGAGTTGTTGATTATCTTTATTGGCACTATGGTTTTGAGTTTGCAATCTTCAATTTTGCAGACATTATAATAAACTGTGCAGTTGCAATTATCATATTTATGCAAATTAAACAATGGCAAGCTGAGCGAAAAGAAAAAAAGAATAAGTCCTAAATTTGGGAGCTTAAATTAAAATTAGCTATAATGGCGAAAATATAAGAAAATTTATTAGGAAGAGATTAATATGGGTCAAACAATAACAGAAAAAATTTTTAGTGAACATGTAGGAAAAGAAGTACATGCAGGAGAGATTGTAAGAAGTCCAATTGATATGGTAATTGGAAATGATATTACAACTCCAATTTCTATTAAAGCCTTTGAAGATGGTGGTTTTGAAAAGTTAGCAAATCCTGAAGGTTTTGCAATTGTTCTTGATCACTTTATTCCTGCTAAAGATATTGCATCTGCAAATCAAGCAAAAATCTCAAGAGATTTTGCTTATAAGCATGATTTAAAATATTTCTTTGATGAAAAAGATATGGGTATTGAACATGCATTATTACCTGAAAAAGGTTTAGTATTACCAGGTGATGTAATTATTGGTGCAGATTCACATACATGTACACATGGCGGATTAGGTGCATTTTCAACTGGTATGGGTTCAACTGATATTTCATTTGGGATGATTACAGGTGGTAACTGGTTTAAAGTTCCTGAATCAATTAAAGTTGTAATGAGTGGTAAACCAGGTGAGTATGTATCTGGAAAAGATATTATTCTTGAAGTTATTAGAATCTTAGGTGTAGATGGAGCTTTATATCAAGCATTAGAATTTACAGGAGATACTGTACCTCATTTATCAATGGATGATAGATTCTCTATTTGTAATATGGCAATTGAAGCAGGTGCTAAAAATGGTATTTTTGCTTATGATGAAGTTACAGAAGAGTTTTTAAAGAAAACAGCAGAGTTAAATGATGGTTTAAGAGCAGAACCAAAGATTCATTACTCTGATGAAGATGCAACATATACTAGAATTATTGAAATTGATGTAGCTTCTTTAGAGCCAGTAATTGCATATCCATTCTTACCAGATAATGGTCATCCAGTTTCACAAGCAGTTGTTGATGAAATTAGAGTTGATCAAGTATTTATTGGTTCTTGTACAAATGGAAGATTATCTGATTTTAAAGTAGCAGCAGAAATTTTAGATGGAAAAAGAGTTGCAAGACATGTTAGACTTATTTTAACTCCTGGTACTCAAAAGATTTTAAGAGATGCAACAAAAGCTGGATATATTGATACATTAATTGATGCAGGGGCTGTTGTATCAAATCCTACATGTGGTGCATGTTTAGGTGGATATATGGGTATTTTAGGTGATGATGAAGTATGTATTTCTACAACAAATAGAAACTTTGTTGGAAGAATGGGTTCAAGATCATCTAAAATTTATTTAGCAAACTCAGCTGTTGCTGCAGTATCTGCAATTTCTGGATATATTACAGACCCAAGAAGTCTTTGATGTCTAAAACTGTTATCCTTTCTAAAATCCCTTGTGTGATTTTATGCGGGGGTAGAAGTTCTAGAATGGGAGAAGATAAATCTCTTCTTCCTTTCTCAAACTCAAACTCACTAACTCAATATCAATATGATAAGCTAAAAAGCAATTTTGAAGAAGTATATATATCATCAAAAATAGATAAATTTGACTTCCTTAAAAATAAAGAAAAATATTTAATACTTGATAAAGGTGAAATTTTTTCTCCAATTGTTGCTTTACAAACAATTTTACAAACAATAAAAGCTGAAAAAGTATTTATAATCACAGTAGATACTCCATTGGTTTCAATTGACTCTATAAATGAATTAATTAATAGTTCAAATGAGAGTGAAATTTGTGTAGCACAAACTTTAAAAACTCATAATTTATGTGGTGTTTTTTCTACAAGTTTAGTAAAGTTTATAAATGAAATGTTAATAACTGACATACATAAAGTAAACTATCTTCTTAAAAATAACAATACTAAATATTTGGACTTCCCAAATGATGATGAATTTATCAATTTAAATAATAAAGATGAGTATAAAAGAGCTTTAAATATTATAAGTAAATCAAATAATTAATATTAAGTAATTTAAGCTCTATCTTAGTTTCTTCTTAACTTTCTTTTGATATGCTATTAACAAAATATAGAATTGAAAATCTAAAAGGAAATCATATGGCAAAAAATGAATTAGATGAAGCATTAGAATTAGTTGATGCAGAAGTAAAAAAAATAGGAATTTCAAGAAGAGAAGCTTTTAAATTAGCTGGACTTGGATCAGCTGCATATTTAATGGGTGACAGTACAAAAGCAGAAGCTGCGACAACTGCTCAAGCTAGTGAAGCAAAAGGTAAAATCTTAATTATTGGAGGAGGACTAGCAGGTATTTCAACAGCTGCTAGATTAGCTAGTACTTTAACAGACCCTGATATTACTGTTATTGAGCCTAATCCTAAATCAGTTTCATATCAACCTGGAAATACATTAATAGGTGCTGGTTTATATGAAAAAGCTGATGTTATGTATGATACTAAAGATTTTTTACCCGCTGGTGTTAAAATGATAAAAGATAAAGCAGTTGAATTCAATCCTGATGCAAATAAAATAGTAATAGGTTCAGGAGAAACTATTTCATATGACTTTTTAGTAATTGCAGCAGGACTTACTTTAGACTTTGGAAGTATTAAAGGTTTAGAAGAAGTAGGGGATGCTTATACAATGGGTGATGCTTCAAAGATATTAAAAGCTTTTGGTAATTCAGGTATAACTTCAATTTATAATACTGATACATCTGTTGAAACATGGAAGCAAATGCAAAAGTTTATTGAAAGTGCAAAAAATGGTAAAAAAGTAAAAGGTATTTTCACTCATCCAAATACTTCTATTAAATGTGGGGGAGCTCCTAAGAAAATTATGAACTTAACTCATTCTAGACTAGCAGAAGCAGGTGCTCGTGATAATGCAGAATTAACATTTTATCCAAATGGTGGTTCTATGTTTTCAGTTAAAGAATATCATGATGCAATTTTAAAACAGTTTGAAACTAGAGGTTTTAAGTGGAATTATAATCATAACTTAACAGGTGTAGATATTCAAAATAAAACAGCAATATTTGATAAAAGATGGGATGAAAAAGGTCCTTATGATGAAGATTTAGAAGAGTATTCTATGATTACAAAACACCAAGAAGTAGAAGTGCCATTTGATTTTATGCATATTACACCACCAATGAAAGCACCAGATGAAATTGGTAACTCAGCTGTTGGTTCAGGAAAAGGTTGGGTTCCTGTTAATAAAGAAACATTACAACATGTTAAATATAAAAATATCTTTTCATTAGGTGATATTGCAGCTGTTCCTATGGGTAAAACAGGAGGAAGTGTAAGAAAACAATATAAAGTAGTAGTTGATAATTTAATTTCTGCAATGGAAGGTAAAGAATTAACTGCAAAATATGCAGGATATACTGTATGTCCATTAATTACAGATATTGGTAAAGTAATGTTAGCTGAGTTTGATTGGACTAAAAAACCAACACCTTCTTTTCCTTTAGACCCTACACAAGAGAGATATATTTGGTGGTTAATGAAAGTTTATTTACTTAAACCAATGACTCAATATGGAATGTTATCTGGTAAAGCATAGTCTTTACTTAAGATGTTTATGAAAAAAGAGTTTCTTATAATAGTAAGTATTTTATTTATACTTACTATTACTGTACATTATAAAGAGTTTTTAGAATATCCCCTTGAACAAATAACTGCATTAGCAACTTCTGGAGCCTATGGATTAGGAGCTTTACATCCAATAATCTTTTCTTTAATTATTTACTTATTATTATGGGTACCAAGATTAGTAATTAAACTTTTCAGAAAAAAATCTCAATAAACTTCTCTTTTAAATCTATTTAGTTATATAATTATAATAGAAGATATATATTAAAAAGGGAGAAAAATGAAAACAAGTAAATTTTTAGTAAGTTTAGCTGTAGTAGGATTATTAGCAACTAGTTCGTATGCAAATATAGGTGAAAATACTCTTAGTGTTCCAAGCCCAAAAGTTCAGTCATTAATTAATAAGTATAAATTAACTAGTGTAGATTTTAACTATGTAAATACAATTATTGCAAAAGGTACAAGAAGTACTGCAAAAGCAATTTTAATTGATGCAAGACCAGAAGCTAAGTACAAAAAAAGTACTATTCCTTCAAGTATAAATATTCCTGATACTAAGTTTGAAGAATATGTATCCTTATTAAAAGATACTCCTAAAGACAAGGAGCTAATTGTTTATTGTGGTGGATATAAATGTGCAAAAAGTCCAAAAGTAGCTGGTATGCTTATTAAAAAAGGCTTTACAAATGTAAAAGTTTATCCAGCAGGTGAACCTGAATGGATTAAAAAAAGTTATAAAGAAGTTGATTCAATTGTATTAAAATCAGCTTATGAAAACAACTCTGCATTAATAGTAGATGCAAGACCATATAAAAAGTTTTTACAAGAAACAGTTCCTGGTGCAATTTCAATTCCAGATACTAAATTAGATAAATTAGTAGGGAGATTTCCTTTTAATAAAGAAGAAAAAATCATTGTTTTTTGTGGTGGTTTTAAATGTGTGAAATCACATATTGTTGCAAAAAAACTAATATCCTTAGGTTATAAAAATGTTTCTGTTTACGCGGCTGGACTTCCAGCATGGAAGAAAGAAAATTTACCAACAACTGCACAGAATAAAAAAACTTTAGTAAAAAAAGAAAGTAAGAAATTAGAATTTAGTAAAAATGGATTAAAACTAGGTGTAGATGAAGGCTCAGTTGATGGAGAGTGGTTAAAAAAACTTATTTTAGAAAATAAAGTTCCTTCTTTTATACAAATTGTTGATGTTACTGCAGCAGATGAGTTCAAAGGTGGACATTTAAAAGGTGCTATGAATATAGAAGCAGCAAATTTTAAAGCAGAAGAGTTTTACAAAAAACTTCCAAAAAATAAAACAATTGTATTTAACTGTACCGCAGGTGGAAGATCTATTGAAGCTTGGGCAAAATTAAAAGATGCAAAAATTGATGTTAGTGAAATATTCTATTTTGATGCTAATATTGATTGTATTGCAAATGAGTGTAAAATTGAGGTAAATGAGCCTTTAGATTAAGACTAGTTTTAAGGGCATAAAAAAAGGGGATTGAACTTAATCAATCCCCTTTTTATTTTTTGCAAATTTATTATTTTAATGCATCTTTTGCAGAATTAACTAATGATACAAATGATGTATAATCATTCATAGCCATATCAGCTAAGATTTTTCTATCTAAAGTAATTCCAGCTATTTTTAATCCGTTCATGAATCTAGAATAGTTGATATCATTTAATCTACAAGCAGCATTGATTCTTACAATCCAAAGCTTTCTAATATCTCTTTTTTTCTGTCTTCTATCTCTGTATGCGTACACTAATGAGTGTTCTAATTGTTCTTTCGCTTTTCTAAAGTGTTTTCTTCTACCACTGTAGAATCCTTTAGCTGCTTTTAATACTTTCTTATGTCTTCTTCTTCTAACTACACCAGTTTTAACTCTAGGCATGTCTTTCCTTTCTTTACCATTATTTTAAAAATAATAAGGTGTCAACAAAATTGTTGAACTTTTCCACAATTTGTGGAGGGACTAAAAAATCATTTTAAATAAATGATTACGCTTTGTTTAACATTCTTTTAACTCTAGTTGAATCCACAGCTGCAACAGTTTGTGGTCCTCTAAGGTTTCTTTTTCTCTTTTGAGACATTTTAGTTAAGATGTGACTTCTAAAAGCTGATCCTCTTTTAATAGAACCATTTTTCTTTATTTTAAATCTCTTTAAAGCGCCACTATTAGTTTTCATCTTAGGCATTGAAAAATCCTTTTTTAAATTTGCAATTTCATTTAGAAATGAAAAAGTCTTGGATTATACTTAAATTTTTATTAAATTAGGTTTAAATAGGATTTGATAGTTAAAGAAGAGAGAGTAGGTTCTCTTCTTTTTTATTTGTGGTTTTCGTCTTTTTTAGGAAGAGCCATCATATTTACGTATCTTCCTTCAAGTTTAGGTTCTTTATCCATAACAGCTAAATCTTCAACCATTGGCCATACTTTTTTAAGTACATCAACACCTGCTTGTGGATTTGCCATTTCTCTACCTCTTAAAAATACTCTAAACTTAACGTGATGTCCAGCTTCTAAGAATTCTCTTGAGTGTTTAACTTTATAATTAATATCATTATCAGCAATTTTTACAGAAAGTTTGATTTCTTTTACAACAATTACTTTTTGATTTTTTCTAGCTTCTTTTTTCTTCTTTTCTTGTTGGTATTTAAATTTACCATAATCCATGATTTTTGCAACAGGTGGTTTACCATCTGGCGCAATAAGAACTAAATCTAATCCTTGTTCATCAGCATGAGCTAAAGCTTCATGTGTAGGAATAATTCCATAATTTGACCCATTATCAGCTGTACATCTAACTTCTTTTGCTGTAATCATTTCGTTCATAATTACATTGTTTTTTTTGTCTCTACTCAAATTCTACTTCCTTTTTTAATTTCATTTAACATAGTAAAAAATTCTTCTTTACTCATATTAGACTGTTCTCTAGTTCTTCTATTTCTTAATGCAATTGTTTGTTTTTCAACTTCTTCATCACCAACAACAACAATCATAGGAACTCTTTGTTTTTCTGCCATTCTAATTCTTTTATTTAAACTTTCGTTCATATCAAAAATCTTAGAATCCATTTCATCATATAAAAGTTCTTTTTGTAACTGTTTTGCATATTCAACGTGAGTATCTGCAATTGGTACAAAGATAACTTGTGTTGGTGCAATAACAAATGGAAACTCACCAGCACAGTGCTCAGTTAAGATTCCAATGAATCTTTCAAAAGATCCAAGGATTGCTCTATGAATCATAACTGGTTGCTCTTTATGACCTTCATCATTAATATATTCTACATTAAATCTTTCAGGTAAGTTCATATCTACTTGTATTGTACCACATTGCCACTTTCTTCCAATAGCATCTGTGATTTTAATATCAATTTTAGGACCATAAAATGCTCCTCCACCTTCATCAATACCATAAGGTAAGTTTTCAGAATCAAGTGCATCCATAATACCTTTAGTAGTAGTTTCCCAAAACTCATCATCACCAATGGCCTTTTTAGGTTTTGTAGAAACTTCCATTTCGTATTGGAAATCAAATGTTTTCATTAATGAATCAACAAACTCTAAAACATCAATAATTACATCTTTAACTTGTGCTTGCGTACAAAAAATATGTGCATCATCTTGAGTAAATTCTCTAACTCTAAATAATCCATGCATTGCTCCAGACATTTCATGTCTATGAACAACTCCATATTCAAAAAGTTTTTTAGGTAAGTCTTTATATGAAACTAAATCATTTTTAAAGATTTGAATATGACCTACACAGTTCATAGGTTTCATTCCATATTTTTGTCCATCAATTTCTGTATAGTACATGTTTTGACCATAATTTGCATTATGTCCTGAAACATCCCACATATCTGATTTTAAAATCTCTGGACCACGAACTGGTTCATATCCTCTAATTCTATGAGCTTTATATAAAAGATGCTCTAATTTAGATCTTAATCTTGAACCATTTGGTAACCATAATGGTAACCCAGCACCTACATCTTCATTGAATGTAAATAGCTCTAATTCTGTTCCTAATTTTCTATGATCTCTTTTTTTAGCTTCTTCAAGCATTCTTACGTAATCATTTAATTCTTTTTTATCAAAGAATGCGATTCCGTAGATTCTTGTAATCATTTCGTTTTCTTCATCACCACCAAGATAAGCACCAGCTACTCGTGTTAGTTTAAAAGCTCTAATCATACCTGTTGTTGGTAAATGTGGTCCTCGACATAAGTCTTCAAAATCACCTTGCTTATACATTGTTAGAGTTTCATCTGTGATATTCGCTAAAACAGCTTGTTTTAATTCATCATCAGCAAATTTTGAAACAATCTCTTCTCTTGTTGTTTCATATCTTTCAATTTTAAGTTTTCTGTTTGCAATTTCTTTCATTTTCTTTTCAATAGTTACTAAATCATCATCAGATATTTTAGCATCCACTTTAAAGTCATAATAGAAACCTTCAGTTACAACAGGTCCTACAAAGAATTTTGCATCAGGATAAAGCTCTTTAATAGCTTGCGCCATCATGTGAGCACATGAGTGTCTAAGAATCTCTAAAGATTCAGCAGAGTTGTCTTGCTTTATAATATCACCTTCGATATTTAAAGCTTCAGCAGTTTGAAGGTCATAGATTTGACCGTCTTTTAATACACCTATTGGTTCCAATAGTTTCCTTTATTTGTTAATTATATTATTAAATTTAGCTTATTTTATCGCAAAGAGACTTAAACTAAATTACTTATTTCTAAATTTAATAAGTTTTCGTTACAATTAAGTATGATTTTAAACTTATCTAAAATAAAAACTGAAAGCTTACTACTATTTTGCAGAGATTTAATTCTTTCTTATAAAGATAAAGAAGATATTAGTATCAATGGAGTAGATAAAGAACTAATTGAAAAATTTAATACAATTGGTGATGAAATGCTTACTCAAATAAATTATGTAACACATAAAAGCGATTACTATATTAAAAATAGGAAACATTATAAAGTAAAAGCCGTTCTTGCTGCTTATAACTTTATAAATAAAGAGATTTCAAAATCTTTAGAAAATAAAAAAAACTTTAATCCATCAATGCTTTACTTTTCACTACTTGCTCTTTGGTTTAAAGAGTTAAATAAAGAATCACGTTCAAAAGAGTATATATTTTTTACTATTTATACTTATGGAAAAGTTTATGATGATTTATTAGTAAAAATAAAAAGTGAAGAGTTTAAAAAATTGAATATCTCAATGCTTGAAGTTGCAGAAGAAGTTGTTTATAAATTGGATGCTTATTCTTTTAAATAAAAAGAGCTTAGCTCTTTTTATTATTTCTAGAATCTATATCTCATGTATGCTTTAACATCTTGAGCTGATTCAACAGCATTTGCTCCATTTGCTTCTGTACTACCAATTTTATATGGTGTTCCCTCTGCTCCAAAAAATGAGTTACTTCCCATATAGTCATAATCTACATAAACATATGAAAGGCCAAAACTTAAGGCTTTAGTTAGCTGTTGAGTTCTATATATTTCCCAAGCCTCACCTCTTGTAGAAATTTTAGAACCTGACATTGTGTCTTCACCATACGTCATTGATCTCCAGTATTTACTACCTTTATTCCACTCAATACCAATTTTTGCACTATCTGGACTAATTGGACACGGTGCATTTGCTCCAATCCAAATAGAGTGACCTGTTTTAGATTCAGTTGAACCTAGCATTCCTCTACTATTTGGTCTAGTTTTACTCATAGCTGCTGATGCAAAAACAGTAGTATTATCTAAGAAGTCTGAAATTTCATCTCCTATACCATTTATTTTAAACATAACTGTTGCTAAATCAATATCTCCAACATCTTGAAATTGTAAATTTCCATAAGCATCCATTACTTGTGAGGGAGTTGTTGCAGTAGAAATAGCACTTTGATATGCACCAATTTGAGTATTGTTATAACCAATTAAGTTCCAGGCTCTTGCATAATTCATATGAATAGAATATTGTCCATCATCATAAGGTACAGCAATTAGCCCTGCCATATCAATATTTGTATTTTTAGTATCATCATTTGCATAATCAGTATTGTCAAACTGGAATCTAGGTTTTGCATTTGTTAAACCACGTCCAGCACAAAATTTAATCCATGCTCCATCTAGACCACTAATTTGATCTACATTAAATCTTGCCGATGCACCATCAAATTCTACATTTACAGTGTGAGAAAGTGCAGACTTCCTATTTTGATCAGCTCTTAAATTAATTCCTAAACCATCAGTTGAGGGTCTTCTACCAACTGATGCAGTCCATGAAACATTACTTCCTAAAAAAGTATCATTAGAATACAGCCAATAAGCCTCTTTAACTTTTAATGTATTATCATTTGCATTCTCATTTGTTACCCAATCAAAATTTGAAAAACCTGGATTTGTATTTGCTTGTGAATGATTCGCTGAATCACCAAAAGCTTTTAAATAAGAAAGTGTTCCATAAAAAGTAGAGTTATTATCTGCTTTATATTTCATCCCAAGCCATAATCTATTTGTCATTAAAGCATTGTTTTTAGATTTTGAACCATCAGCATGTTTATATGTAATATTATCAACTTGTGTTCTAAAATCAACATTCCACTTCAAATTATCTCCAGCACTTTGTGCTTTTGCTAAATTTGCTTTTTTAGAAACTTTTGCAAGTTTCTTTTCAATTTTAGTAATTCTTTTATCATCTGTTTTTGAAGCTTGTTCATTCATTTTAGCTTCAAGCGCAGCAACTTGTTTTTTTAGTAATTGAATTTGTTCATACATCTGAGCATTGATGTCATTTCCAAAACTCGCAGTTGAAAACGCAGCAATTGTAGAGAGTAAGATAATACTTTTTTTCATGTTTTTTCCTTGTAATAACAATATTATGTAATTATATGATTTATAAAGTTAACAAAGGGTTAATATTGCATAAGTAAAACTTATATTAATAATATTAAAAAATTAAATATTTAGAGAGAAAAAAAGCTAATATCAAAAAGATATTAGCTTTTAAGAATATTGTTAATAAATATTAACAAGAAGGAACATTTCCTGAATCATTTGCAAACTTATATGAAAAATCATAAAGATGCTGAATATACTTATCTTTTACATCTGCTTCTTTAACTTTTGGACAAATTTTAAGAAGTTCTTCTTTAAATTTTCCAGCAGTCATAATTGCTTCCCACTCATCTTGAGAATGTTTAGCAGCAAATTTGTCACCACTAAAACCACAATCACTTTTGTATTTTTTTACAAATAATTTTTGACCTTTTGTAGCATCTGCTAATAATGTAGTTGCACTAAGACCTAAGATTAACGAACCAGCTATTGCAATTTTTAATAACTTCATATTTATCTCCTAATGATAATTTAGATATAATCATATCTAATATAAGTATAAATAAATCTTAGATAATAATATAAGTATAAAGTGGAGTAATTGTGAAGTATTTTTTGTTAAAACATTTAGTTGAGTATTTAGTAGAGAATACCCATAGTATCAAAGTAGTGAAGCGTATTGATAATAATACAATTATAATAGAATTTAATAATAGTAATATTATATATTTTGATATGTCAAAAGGCTCTAGTACGGTGTTTAAATCTATGAATATACTTAAGTCAAAGAAAGATTTTAATGCTCCTTTTGATGTGTCTTTACAAAAAAGATTTTATAATTCAAAAATTGAAAATATTGAAATGTACAATGATGACAAGATTATAAATATAAAAGTAAACTCTTCATCTTCATATAAAAAACTAACAACTATTCTTCAACTTGAATTTACTGGAAAACATACAAATATTATCATTTTAGATGAAAATAGAGTGATTATAGAAGCACTAAGACATATAGATGAATTCTCTTCAAGTAGAGTTGTAAAAGTTGGTATTGTCTTAGATGAAATCACAAAACAAACTTTTATTCCTAAAATGGAAGAAGTTGAAGATATTGAGGCTTATTTATATAAAATTTATGATGAAAAAGAAAATCAAAATTTAGAGAATCTAAAAAAAGTAAAAATAAGTCAAATACAAAAGAAAATAAAAAAATTAGATAAAACTATTAATGCATTACCTAAAAAAGAAGAGTTAGAAGAAGAATCAAAACTTCTTTATGAAAAAGCAAATTTGATACTGTCAAACTTACATACTTTAAAGCCATATCAAAACTCTTTTAAAGCTTATAATTATGAAGGAATTGAAGTCGAAGTTTCTCTAGATAAAGCATCATCACCTTCAAAGTATTCAAATGATTTATTTAAAAAAGCAAAAAAAGCAAAACAAAAAGCACTTCATATATCTATAGAAAAAGATAATTTAGATGAAAAACTAGAATTTCTACACAGAATGGTAAATAGTTTAAAAATTGCAAAAACTATAGAAGAATGTGAGTTTTTATATCCAAAAAAAGAAAAGAATCAAAAAAGAACAAAAAAAGCACAACCTTATGAAAGCTTCTTTTTTGAAGGCTTTAAAATTATGCTAGGAACTAGTGAAAGAGAAAATGTATATTTATTAAAAAACTCAAAAGCAAGTGATTTTTGGTTTCATTTAAAAGATAGACCATCTTCACATGTAATAGTTCAAAATACTAAGAAAACGATTCCCCAAAGTGTAATAGAACAAGCAGCAGTTTTATGTGCAAAATTTTCTGTGGATTTCTCAGGTGATTATGAAGTTGATTTTACACAAAGAAGAAATGTAAAAGTTCAATCTGGATCAAATGTTTTATATAATCCTTATACTACTATTGGGATAAAGTTTTAGATTAAAACTTTATTCCGATATTATTTTTGAAGTTTCAGATATAGTTTCTTTAGTTGCTTTTGCGCTTTCTATTATAATTTCTTTACTTTCTTTAGCAATTGTTATAATTTTATTTTCTGGTTTTAAATCTTCACTTGAAAGTTCTTTACATTCGCCTTTTGCTTGTTTAATTGCATAAATTAATTGTAAACTTTTAGCTCTTTCTCTTAGCATGATTTCATTTTCATTGTTACTAGAGTATAGCCCTAATGTCATTATCCCACCAACTATATTTTTTGCAGTATTCACACCTTTAGCATCACTGTATTGTTCTTTCATATTATTTATTTCTTTATTTAATGCTTTACAACTTAATGCATAATCAGTCGCTTGAACAGTTGCTATTGGTTCTTTTGTACATCCTACAAATAGTATACTTAAGATTAGTGGTGACAAATATTTTACTTTCATTTAGTAACTCCTATATTTTAAGATATTATATCTGATAAAATTAAAATAATGTTTAAGATATCTATAAAATAGATTATCTAAGAGATTTTATAAATTAATAATCTATTGTTCCTTTTTATATGATTAATAAAAGTTTTCAAAATTAAACCAAAAGCCAAACTTTAGTATAATCGTATTAATTTAAGAAATAGAAGGTTTACTTTATGGCTAACATAATTAAAGATAGTTCAACTCGTATTAAAACAGGTTTAGTTCTAATTATCGCAATGATAATTATTGGATATATTGATTCATATTTTGTAATGTGGCTTTTATTTGGAACAATGCTAATGATATCTATTTCAGAGGCTAAAAAGCTTTTCCAATTAGATAGTGATAGTATTTATGTTTATTCAGCTCTTTTATGGTTTGCAGCTTATTTTTATCCAAACCCAGAAGATTTAATCTTTATTGTAGCTATTGGTTATGCCTCACAATTAGCTTATAAAAAGACGCTTGATAAAAAAATGTTTTTACCTCTTTTTTACCCAACTGCATCTTTTCTATTTTTATTATCACTATACAGTGAATACGGTGTTATGACTTTATTATGGTTACTTGTAATTGTTGCTGGTGCTGATACGGGTGCTTATTTTGTAGGTAAAAGTATTGGAAAAACTAAGTTTAGTGAAACTAGTCCAAATAAGACTATTGAAGGTGTTGTTGGTGGTGTTGTAATTGCAACTATTTTAGGTTCTTTCTTTGCAAATGATAATCTTCATATTGTATCTGCAATTGTTATTTCAATTATTGTTGCTTTTGCTTCTGTATTTGGAGATTTATATGAGTCTTACTTAAAAAGAGAAGCAGGTATAAAAGATAGTGGAAGTATTTTGCCAGGTCATGGAGGAATATTAGATAGAACAGATGGTTACCTTTTTGGTGCAATTGTTATGTTAGTTCTTCTTAGGGTTGTAGGATGATTATATTAGGTTCTACTGGTTCAATTGGTGTTAATACTTTAAATATTGCACGTAAATTTAACTTAAATGTTGAAGTACTTGTAGCTGGTAGTAATATTGAAGTTTTAAATAAACAAATTGAAGAGTTTAAACCTAAAAAAGTAGTTATTGCAAATAAAGTTGATGTTGTAAAAGTAAATCATACTGATGTATCTTATGGCGAAGATGAAATACTTAATGCAATAGAAAATAGTAAATCACAAACAGTAGTAAATGCTCTTGTTGGTTTTCTAGGTTTAAAGCCAACACTAAAAGCAATTGAGTGTAATAAAAAAATTGCACTAGCAAATAAAGAATCGCTTGTAGTTGCTGGAAAATTTATAGACCAAACAAAATTAAGTCCAATAGATTCAGAGCACTTTGGTTTATGGTATTTACTTCAAGAAAAAGCTGTTGATTCTATGACTGTAACTGCAAGTGGTGGTTCTTTTAGAGATTATCCACTTGAACAATTATCAAATGTTTCAATCAAAGAAGCACTAAATCATCCAAATTGGTCTATGGGAAATAAAATCACAATAGATAGTGCTACTATGACAAATAAGATATTTGAACTTATGGAAGCTGCTTGGTTATTTGATGTAAGAAAACTAGATGCGATTATTGAAACAAAATCTTTAATTCATGCAATGATAAACTTCAAAGATGGAAGTACAACTGCACATATTGCAAATGCTTCTATGCAACTACCTATTGCTTATGCAATTTTAGGAAAATGTGATGAACAGGTTCTAAAGCCTGTTGATTTACTAGAAGTTGGAAGTTTAGAGTTTAAAAAAATAGAAACTTCAAGATATCCAATTTGGGAAGCAAAAGATGAAATTATAAGTAATCTTGATTTAGGTGTTGTTTTAAATGCTGCAAATGAAGTTGGTGTTGCAAGATTTTTAAATTCTCAAATTGGGTTTTTAGATGTTTCAAAAATCTCTTTAAATGCTTTAAATAAATTTAACAATGTAAAAATAAATACTCTTGATGATATTTTTGCAATAGATAAAGAAGTGAGGTCTTACTGTGAGTCTTGATATGCTTATTCCTTTTGGAATATTATTAGCTTTAGTTGTATATTTGATATTTACAAGATCAAAGTTTGAAAAAGAAGTTGTTGAGGTTTATGAAAAAAAATTCGATGAGTGGAAAGAGTTTAATACAACTACAACAAAAGAGGTAGAGCCTGCAAAAGTTTTAGTTGGATTAGTTTATAAAACTGGATATAAAGTAAGTGTCGAACTTCTTGATGAAAGTGCAAAAGCTCAACTAGAAAAAGGTAAATTTGAAATAAGTGAGATAAAGGACAAGTAATGAAGTACTTAGTTTTAATTCTTGTTTTTGTATCTTTATTAGATGCACAAATATATAGAAAAAAATCTCAAATTGTAGTAGATACAAAAGAGAAACTTATGTGGGTAGATGATATTTCAGTAGTTAAAATACTAAAAACACATGAAGAAGCAATACCATATTGTGAAGCACTTGAATTTGCTGGATATTCTGATTGGAGAATACCTAAAATAGAAGAGTTTAAAACAATAGTGGATAAAAAGAATTTTAAAAACTATATAAATAGAGCATTTAAATATAATGTTCCAGATGGATATTGGGCTGAACGATCTCATTGGAGAACACTTTGGTTTTACGCTGATTATATGCATTTTGTAAGTGGAACAGAATATTTTGATAGTAGACATAAAAATAAATATGTTAGATGCGTAAGAGATATATAAAATAAGAAAAATAAAAGAGGGGAAGATATTTTGAGTAAAAGAGTTTTAATATTACATGGTTTAGGTGGAAGTGATTATCCTCATTGGCAAGCTTGTTTAGCAGCTGATTTAATTAAACAGCACTACACTGTATCTTTTCCTGTAATGCCTAGTAGAGATAATCCAAAACTAGATGAGTGGAAAGAGTGTTTAAAAAAAGAGCTAGCACACTTTAATCCCGATATTGTTATCTGTCACTCATTAGCAAATGTATTATGGTTTCATACTTGTGATGAACTTGATATTAGTTTGGAAAAACTTATGTTAGTTGCACCTGTAAGTAGAAGTAGAGTGGTTGAAGCTGCTAGTACTTTTTATCCTTACCCAATTGCAAAAGATTTAAAAGCTAAAGATATTATTATGTTAGCTTCTACAAATGACCCATATATGAGTGAAGAAGAAGCCTTAGATTTAAAAGAAGAGTTAAATGTTGAAATAAACGTCTTAAAAAATGCTGGACATATAAATGCAGATTCTGGTTTTGGTTCTCATGATTTTACATTAGATTGGCTTAGAAAATGATTTTAAGTATTGAAAGCTCTTGTGATGATAGTTCAATTGCAATAACAAATAGTGAAACTCTAGAACTTATTTATCACAAGAAAATATCTCAAGAACTACAACATAGTGTTTATGGTGGAGTTGTTCCTGAGTTAGCTGCAAGATTACATATAGAAGCATTACCTAAAATACTTGAAGAGTGTGTCGAATATTTCCCAAAATTAAAAGCAATAGCAGTTACTTCTGCACCTGGATTATCAGTTACTTTAATGGAAGGTGTTACTATGGCCAAAGCTTTAAGTATTTCACTTGACCTTCCTCTTATTTCAGTTAATCACTTAAAAGGTCATATTTATTCTCTTTTTATAGAAAAAGAAGAAGTATTGCCAATGACTATTTTATTAGTTTCAGGTGGACATACGCAAATAATAGAAGCAAATTCATTAAATGATATGAATCTAATAGCAAGTACTATGGATGATAGTTTTGGTGAAAGCTTTGACAAGGTATCAAAGATGTTAGGTCTTGGATATCCAGGAGGTCCTGTAGTTCAAGAGTATGCTTTAAAAGGTGATGAAAATCGGTTTGAACTACCTGTTCCTTTAAGACAAAGTCCAAATATAGAGTTTTCATATTCAGGTCTTAAAAATGCTGTAAGATTAGTAATAGAAAAATGCACTAATGAAGATGGAATAGTTAGTGAAGAAGATAAATATGATATTTGTGCCTCATTTCAAAAAACAGCAATTGCACATATTATGCAAAAAACAAAAAAACTGTTTAAGCAAAAAGTTCCTACAAATTTTGCAATAGTAGGAGGAGCAAGTGCTAATATATATCTTCGAACTCAAATAGAAGAGTTATGTGTAAAAAATGGAACAACTTTGTATTTAAGCCAGTTAAAATACTGTAGTGATAACGCAGCAATGATAGGTAGAGTTGCAGTTGAGCAATATAAACAAAAAGAGTTTACTTCTCTTGATGATATAGATGTACAATCAAGATTAAAAGGATTTTAGATGATATTTGAAATGGGTGCAAAACTTGATGGAGATAATCACGATACATCAAAATATGATGAAAAACCAAAGAAGAAAAAAATAAGTAACAAAAATAATAAAACTAATAAACCTACTGCTCCAAGTACTTTTAATAAAAATGAAATTTTACCAAAGAATCAACACCAATTGGTATTTACTTATGAGAAAAGAAAAGGAAAACCTGTAACATTAGTAGGTAGATTTTCTTTAAGTAATGATGATAAAAAAGAAGTATTAAAACTATTAAAGAAAAAGCTAGCTTGTGGTGGTGCTATTAAAGAAGAATGGATTGAACTACAAGGTGATGTAAAAGATAGAATTATTACAATTTTACAAGCTGATGGTTGGAAATTTAGATAAAACAAAGGGTATTTAATGCAAAAAATATTTGATGAGGTAAACTCTTTAGATAAAAGATGTTACGAAGAGTTTTTTTTAAGTGAAGATATACTTATGGAACATGCATCTTCAAGTATGGCTTTATATATTGAAGAAAAATATCATGATAAAAAAACTATTTTAATAGTATGTGGCTCTGGAAATAATGGTGCTGATGGTATTGCCCTTGCAAGACTTTTACATACAAAATTTGATGTATCTTTATACTTTTATAAAGAAGTAAAAACTGATATTGGAAAAGTTCAGTATAAGAGAGCTAAAAGCTTAGGTGTTTCCTTCGCAAATAAAATACAAAATGCTGATATTATTGTTGATTGTATTTTTGGTTCAGGTTTAAATAAATCATTAGATAATCAAGCTATCTCTTTAATTGAAGAACTAAATAGTTTAGAAGCTATAAAAATTGCTTGTGATATTCCAAGTGGAATTTTTAGTGATGGTCAAGTAAATTCTGTAGCCTTTAATGCTGATACTACTATTACAATGGGTGCTTTAAAAACTTCACTCTTTTCAGATACTGCTAAAGATTATGTAGGAAAAATAAAAGTAGCTAATTTAGGAATTCAAAGAGAACTTTATGAAACAAATACAAATAAATACTTACTTGAAAAGAAAGATTTAAAACTTCCTCATAGAACTAAACATAATTCTCATAAAGGTTCATATGGACATTTAAATGTAGTTGCAGGATGTAAAAAAGGTGCTGGAATAATTGCAGCAAAAGCAGCCTTTGGTTTTGGTGCTGGAATTGTAAGTGTTGTATGTCATGAAAATCTTGATTTACCTTACCATATTATGCAAACGCATTTTGTAAGTGAAAACTGCACTGCTATTGCAATTGGAATGGGACTTGGAAAATATGAAATAGATGAAGTTAAAAAAATACTTTCTAAAGATGTGAAAAAAATAGTTGATGCAGATTTATTTTATGATGAATTATTACTTGATGTTTTAGATGAAGATATCGTTTTAACTCCTCATCCAAAAGAGTTTTGTTCACTATTAAAAATTTGTGATATTGCAGATATTACAATAGATGAGTTACAAAACAATAGAATCAAATATGTAGAAAAGTTTAGCTCTGTTTATCCAAAAGTAGTATTACTTTTAAAAGGAACAAATGTAATTATCTCTCAAGGGGATAATTTATATATAAATACTTATGGCTCTGCTGTTTTAAGTAAAGGCGGAAGTGGAGATGTTTTAAGTGGTTTAGTAGGTTCCTTACTTGCACAAGGTTATGAGCCTCTTGATGCTGCAATAAGTGCTAGTTTAGCACATGCTTTAGCTGCTTCAAATTTTAAAAGAAATGATTACTCATTAATTCCATCAGATTTAATAGAAGAGGTAAGAAGATTATGAAAATAGTTTTAATTCAAACAACATGTGCTTCAAGAGCTGAAGCTAAAAATATTGCAAAAATTTTAATAGATTCAAAATTAGCAGCTTGTGTGCAGTTAAGTGAAGTAGAATCTTTTTATACTTGGAACGATGAGTTTTGTAGTGATAATGAAACATTAGTTAGTATTAAAACTAGAAAAGAAAATTTTGAAAAAGTTAAAAGCAAAATTAAAGAATATCATAGTTATGATGTGCCTGAAATTATTGAAATAGATATAACAAATTCAAGTAAAAAATATTTAAAATTTATAGGAGAAAATACGAATGAGTGAAATATTAAAAGTTGGTAATTACGAATTTAATAGTAGATTAATTGTAGGATCTGGAAAATATTCAGACTTTCAAACTACAAAAGATGCAACATTAGCTTCAGGTTCTGAGTTAATTACAGTTGCAATTAGAAGAGTAAATATTACAAACCCAAATGAAGAAAATTTATTAGATTATTTTAAAGATACAAATGTAAAATTATTACCAAATAGTGCTGGATGCTTTACAGCAGAAGAAGCAATTACTACATTTAGACTTATGAGAGAAGCTACAGGAATTGATATTATTAAATTAGAAGTAATTGGGGATGCTAAAAAAACTTTATATCCAGATGTAATTGAAACAATAAAAGCTTGTGAGGTTCTTAAAAAAGAAGGCTTTACTATTATGGCTTATACTTCAGATGATCCAATTATTGCAAAAAAACTAGAAGATGCAGGAGCTGATGCAATTATGCCTTTAGCTGCACCTATTGGTTCAGGACTTGGTATTCAAAATCCATATAATATTGCTTTTATTAAAGATGCAGTGCAAGTTCCTGTTTTAGTTGATGCAGGACTTGGTTGTGCTTCTGATGCAGCTTATGCTATGGAATTAGGAGCTGAGGGGATTTTAGCAAATACTGCTATTGCACAAGCTGCTAATCCAATGTTAATGGCAGAAGCTTTTAGAGATGCTACAATTGCTGGAAGAAAGAGTTATTTAGCTGGAAGAATCCCTAAAAAACCTTATGCAACTGCATCTTCTCCAATTGATGGATTAATTCAGTTTTAGTAAAAATATAAGGAATTATATTAAATTTAGTAAAATTTCTTAATTTGCTAAATTTGCTCTTGACAAAAGAGCAAAAACATAATATAATTCCGTCCACTTTTCGAAAGAATAGTACCAGTCGGAGTGTAGCGCAGCCTGGTAGCGCACCTGGTTTGGGACCAGGGGGTCGAAGGTTCGAGTCCTTTCACTCCGACCATTTTATATGTGGTGGGTATAGCTCAGTTGGTTAGAGCATCGGTTTGTGGTACCGAGGGTCGCCGGTTCGAACCCGGTTACCCACCCCATTTTTTAAATTGCTTCCATAGCTCAGCTGGATAGAGCAACGCCCTTCTAAGGCGTAGG
>NZ_WFKJ01000050.1 GCF_009208075.1 Poseidonibacter ostreae
ATTGGTCTTGATTTATTAGGGGTAAAACCAGTTTGGAATAATAGAGGTATTTTAAAAGGTTTAGAAAAACTTCCTCTAGACGATGTAAGAAAAAGAAGACTTGATGTTGTCTTTACTTCTTCTGGATTATTTAGAGATTTATATGGTTCACAATTAGCTTTATTAAATAAAGCTGTTTTAATGGCTTTAGATTCATCTTATGATGTAATAATTAAGAAATATCCGGCTCTAACATTATCTTTAGATAGTGCTTTATCATCTTTAAATGATTTAAAAATTGGTGGAAATGAAAGCTTAACTTTAAATGCCGTTGCTTTTAACTGGGTAAATGAAGCTAGAGAAATATTAAAAGAAAATCCAAGTATGGATTCTCAAAGAGTTGGACAACTTGCAAGTTATAGAGTGTTTGCAACAGCACCTGGAGCTTATGGTGCGGGAATAAACAGACTAGTTGAGCGTTCAGGTTCTTGGGATGATAGAAAAGAACTAGGTGAAGTATTTATAAAAAGAGTTGGATATGCTTATTCACAAGATTTAGAAGGTGAAGTAGCAACACAAAGTTATAAGAGACAACTAAAAAATGTTGAAAACACTTATTTAGGACGAGCTAGTAACTTATATGGTTTACTTGATAACAATGATACTTTTGATTATTTAGGTGGATTAAATTTGGCGATTGAAACAGTAATTGGTAAACAACCTAACTCTTTTGTTATTAATAACTCAAACTCACAAAAAATTAAAATTGAAGCACTTCAAATGGCATTATTAGGAGAGTTAAGAGGAAGATTCTTAAATCCTCAATGGATAAAACCTTTAATGAAAGAAGGTTATAGTGGTGCTAGAACAATGGGTAGTGAGTTTATTGAATATCTTTGGGGATGGCAAGTAACAAGTCCTGAAATTATTACTGATTGGGTTTGGGAAGAGGTAAAAGCTGTATATATTGATGATAAATTAAATCTACAATTAGATGAATTTTTATCTTCAAATCATCAAGTTCATGTACAAACAAATATCTTAGCTGTAATGCTTGTAGCCATTCAAAAAGATTTTTGGAAAGCAGATAAAAAAACACAAAAAGAATTAGCTCAAAAATTTGCACAAAATATAATTAAAAACGGAATTCCAGGAAGTGGACATACTCATGCAAATCATCCTATTTATGATTTTGTAAAAACTAAAATTGATAAAGAATCTCTTAAAGAACTAGACAAAGTTCTAGATGATAGTAGATTAGATAAAGAAGTAGAGAAACAAGGTCCTACTACTGTTCAAGAGGTTAAACTTGAAAAAAATATAGAAGAAGAAAAGCAAGAAGCAAAAGAAAACAAAGATGAAGAGTCATTTTTAATGTATTTTATTTTAGCAGCTTTATTTATTTTATTATCAGGTTTAATTAAATCAATCTTCTTTTCAAGAATAAAAGGATAATCATGTTTTCATCAATTTCTCTAGGATTAATGCATCAAATAACGGCGATACTTTTAGAGCCAGTTTCATGGGCATTATTGATTTTTGTTGTTTGGGGCTTATTTGAAATAGGTATATGTATAGGGGAACGAACGGTTGAGATAAAAAAACTTATAAAAACAAATAATATACCGTATGTATTATCTATTGCAAAAAGAAGAATAGAAAGAGCTGATTTTATAACTAGACTTGCTCCTATGTTAGGTCTTATGGGTACCTTAATTCCTTTAGGTCCAGGACTTGCAGCATTAGGTGATGGTGATGTGAAAATATTAAGTACAGCCATGTCTGTTGCTTTTGATACTACAGTTTTAGGATTGCTTGCTGGAATGACAGGTTTTGTAATTTCAAGACTTAGAAAAAGATGGTATGACAAAGCTTTAACTTTAATGGAAGAAAGAAATGAAAAGTAGATTCTCAAGTGAGCATTTTTCAAGTGAAGATGATGAACCCTTAGGACCTTTGGCAAACTTAGTTGATATTATTTTGGTTTTTGCTTGTGGTTTAATTGCAGCCTTAGTTGCAATTAGTCCAAATTTGCAAGAGCATTTTAATGTTGATGATTCACCGAATATAACTGAAGGCAAAGAATTAGCAAGTGTACCAAAAGATATAAAAAATAGTTTAGATTCTAAATCTGGATTTAAATCTTTAGGTCAAGTCTACAAAGATCCTAAAACTGGAAAATTAATTTTAATTAGTGAATAATATTTGTTTTATTGTAGTAAAATAAATGAAATTTAATTAAAGGATAGAAAATGAAACATGTATTAATGACTTTACCTTATACTTTAGATGCACTAGAACCAATGATGTCAAAGGAAACTTTAGAGTTCCATTATGGGAAGCACCATCAAACTTATATAAATAAATTAAATGAACTAATTCTTGATACTAAATACCAAGATTTATCACTTGTAGAGATAATTGCAGATTCTGAGGGTGGTGTTTTTAATAATGCTGCTCAAGTTTATAATCATGATTTCTTTTGGAAAGGTTTAACTCCAAATCAAAAAGAGCTATCTTCTAAACTTCAAAGTATTATAGAAGAAAACTTTTCATCACTTGAAGAGTTTAAAAAAGATTTCACAGCAAAAGCAGTTGGACATTTTGGTTCAGGTTGGGCTTGGTTAGTTCAAGATGAAAATAAAAAACTTCAAATAGTAACAACAGCAAATGCACAAACACCATTAGCAGGAAATTTAAAACCACTTTTAGTATGTGATGTTTGGGAACATGCATATTATATAGATGTAAGAAATGCAAGACCATCATACTTAGAGAACTTTTGGAAACTAGTAAATTGGGACTTTGTAGAGGAAAATTTAGCTTAGAATTTAAAAGAAAAGAAAGTTTGATAATCATCAATTGTTTTATCAACTTTCTTTGATATAATTCAATCAAATTATTATTATAAGGTTGATTTATGAAATTACTAATATCTTTAATTTTCACTTCTTTTGTAACTTTTGCAAATGCACAGTTTATAGAACACAGTGAAAATATTATAAAAGATTCAAAAACAAATTTTCTTTGGCAAGATACAAATGATGTAAAAGATAAAACAATGAATTATGCACAAGCATTAGATTATTGTAAAAATCTTGAATTAGATGGTGAGAAAGATTTTTTAGCTCTATTTTCAATAGTAGATACAAAAGTATATAATCCAACTTTATCAAAAAAGTTTAACTATTTTGTTTCTGATAACTACTGGACAACAAAAACATTTGGCCATGCAAAAAGTGGTGAAGCTTTTGTAGTAAACTTTTTATCAGGAGCATTTAATAGGGAACTTATGGAAGATAAATTTTATGTAAGATGTTACAAAAAAGCAAAATAAAAGGAAAAGATTGACCCCTGCTATTAACGAACTTAAAAAGAATAAAATCACTTTTGTTATGCACAAATATAAGCATGACCCTAAAGTTGCAAACTATGGTTTAGAAGCAGCAGAAAAATTAAATCTTGATGCCTCTCGTGTATATAAAACACTCTTAGCTGAACTAAATCCAAAAGAGTTAGTTGTTTGTATAATTCCTGTAAATAAGTCTTTAAACTTAAAAGCAGTAGCAAGCTCTTTTGAATGCAAAAATGCTTTAATGGCAAATAAAGATGAAGCACAAAAAGCAACTGGATATTTACTCGGTGGTATTTCTGCTTTTGGACAAAAGAAAAAACATAGAACACTACTTGACTCAAGTGCACAGAGTTTTGAAACTATTTATATTTCAGGTGGAAAAAGAGGTTTAGATATTGAAGTTAATCCAGAAGATATTATTAAAGTTTTAAGTGCTAAATATGAAGATTTAAGTGTTTAATGGAAGCTTTAAAAAACCTATTTAATGAAAATTTTGTAAAAAATTTTGCTTCATGTATAAAAAAATATTCATCATCTTTTGATGAAGAACTATATCTTTATCTTGTTTTAAAACACTTAGAAACTTTAGAGCTTAAAGCACGTATGAGATTAATTTCTTCAAAGATACGAAGCTGTTTAAAAGCTGATTATGGTGAAAGTTGTGAGATATTAAAACTTGTAAAAGAAGATTTTTTTAAAGAAAAAACTACAAGTTTACAAGCTATGGTTTTAGCAGATTTTGTTGAAGTTTATGGTTTAGAGCACTTTGATGTATCTATGAATGCTTTAGAAACTTTTACAATAGATTCAAGTTCAGAATTTGCAGTAAGAGAATTTATTTTAAAAGATGAACAAAAAGCAATGGACTATTTTTATAAATGGGCTAAAAATTCAAATGAACATATACGAAGATTAGCAAGTGAAGGCTGTCGACCTAGACTTCCTTGGGCTATTGCGCTTCCATCATTTAAAAAAGATCCTACTCTTATTTTTTCTATATTAGATGAACTTAAAAATGATGAATCTTCATATGTAAGACGTTCAGTTGCAAATAACTTAAATGATATATCAAAAGATAATCCTATCTTAGTACTTAGCTTTATAGAAAAAAATATAGGTTCTAATAAACAGTGCGATTCTCTTCTTAAACATGCGGCTAGAACACTACTTAAAAAAGGTGATGTTAAAACTTTAGAGCTTTTTGGCTATAGAAAAATTGATGCTTTAATTTTAAATGATTTTATTCTTGATTCTAAAGTTTGTATTGGTGAGCATTTAAACTTCTCTTTTGAATTAGAAAATAAAACTACTTTGGGTTTATTAAGAGTTGAATATGAAATTGATTTTCAAATGGCAAATGATAAAAGAAGTAAAAAGATATATATGATATCTCAAAGTGAAGTAAAAGCAAATAAAAAGTTAATAAATAAAAAACACTCATTTAAAATGATAACTACAAGAAAATACTATTTAGGAATTCATTTTATTACACTTATTGTAAATGGAATAAAAATACAAACTAAAGAGTTTCTTTTAACAAAGCCTTAACTATTAAAGAGTAAGATTTTAATATTAAATATTATAAGGATTTTACTATGGCAACATCAGATATACAAGCAATTTGTTCACAACTTTTAACACCTGATGATTTAGCAGTCGATGATAAACTTTTTGAACAAGTTTTAGAAGAAAAAATAGTTACAAAAATATTAGAAAATAAAAAATCAAAATATGTAAAAATATTTTCAAAAGAACAACTTTTCTTATCTCATATAACACCCCTTTTACATAATATTGGTTTTGAGATAATTGATGAAGTTACTTACAATGTAGCAAATAACAAAGAGCTAATTTATATTTCAAGATTTAATTTAAATATTGATGATTTTGAAAAAATAGAAAAAGCAAAAGATAATTTGGAATATATTATAAGTTACTCCTTAAAAGATTGTAGTGTAAAGCATTCAAAGGCATTTAGTTTAGTTTATACAGAAAACCTAAACTTAAGAAAGATTACTCTTCTTAGAGCATTTATTGAGTATATAGACCAAGCAGTTCTTACAATAAATTCTGCAACAATTTTAAACACTTTAACAACAAATCATGCTTTAGCTTGCATGTTTGTAAAATATTTCATAACTAAATTTGAACCAGATATTAAAAATAGAAAAGATATCTTATTAGAAATTGAAGAAAAAATAAAAGAAAAAATTAAGACAATACCTCAAATAGTTGATGATAAAATATTAAATATTACTTTACTTTTTTTAAAATCACTTTTAAGAACAAACTATTTTTTAGAGCAAGAAACAATCTCTTTTAAAATTGATACAAAAACATTTAGTAAAGATTTAAAAGGCCTACAGCCAAATTTAGAAAACTTTATCTATCATAGAGATTTTTGTGGACTTCACTTACGAATGTCAAAAGTATCAAGGGGTGGTTTAAGATGGTCAGATAGACATGATGATTATAGACAAGAAGTAAAATCTCTTATGATTACACAAGAGGGGAAAAACTCTATAATTATTCCTGATGGTTCAAAAGGTGCTTTTGTAATTAATAAAAATATACAAAATATAACAAAAGAGTATTTTACAGAAATATACTCTTTATATATTAATGCAAATTTAGATTTAGTAGATAATATGATAGATGGGAAAATCGTAAAAAACGAAAAAGTAGTTTGTTATGATGAAGATGATGCATATTTTGTTGTTGCTGCTGATAAGGGAACTGCTGCTATGAGTGATGTTGCAAATGATATTGCAATAAAACGGAACTATTGGTTAGGTGATGCATTTGCTAGTGGTGGAAGTAATGGTTTTGGTCATAAAGATTTAGGAATTACAGCTCGTGGAGCTATTATGTCTTCTAAGCGTTTCTTTATTGAAGAGGGTATTGATATTTACAAAGATGAAGTATCTGTTGTTGGAATTGGTTCTATGAGTGGAGATGTTTTTGGTAATGGAATGATTGAATCAAAAACATTTAAATTATTAGCTGCAATCTCACATAAAGATATTTTTATAGACCCAAATCCTAATATCAAAAAATCATATATTGAAAGAAAAAGGCTATTTGAATCCAAAAATGGTGGCTGGGCAAATTATGATAAATCTCTTATCTCAAAAGGTGGAGGAGTTTTTGCAAGAAGTGATAAAGAGATTACTTTAAGTGCTCAAATAAAAGATTTATTAGGAACAAAGCAAAATGTAATATCAGGAGAGGAGTTATGTAAAAAATTACTAACTTTAGAAGTTGATATGTTATTCAACGGTGGTGTTGGAACTTATGTTAAATCTAGTGATGAGAACAATCTTGAGATTGGTGATAAGCAAAATGAAGCAGTAAGAGTTGATGCAAATGAGATAAAAGCAAGGGTAGTTTGTGAGGGTGGAAATCTAGGTTTTACTCAAAAATCAAGAATAGAATTTGCTTTAAATGGTGGAAAAATACATCAAGATGCTATTGATAACTCTGCTGGTGTTAATACCTCTGATCATGAAGTTAACTTAAAAATTTTATTAAATAGTATTCATAATCAAGGAATTCTAAGTGCTAAACAATCAGAAGTGATGCTTGACTCTTTAAAAGAACAAGTAGTTGAAATGGTTTTAAAAAATAACTATGATCAAGCTTTTGTAATATCTATTGATGAAAGATTTTCAAGAAAATATCAAAATGATTATCTAAAATCGATTGAAGTACTTGAAAATAATATTGAAGCTTTCAATCGAAGAGATTTTTATATCCCTAAAAATGAAAATATCAATGATGTTGTTGATATTAATGGTTCAATAGTAAGGCCAGTTTTAGGGTCACTTCTTTCATATTCTAAGATATTTGTAAAAAAGATACTTCTAGAATCAACTTTAATAGATGAGCAGTTTAGCTTGCAGTATCTATATAGATATTTCCCAAAATCATTTGTAGGTGCTTATGAACATGAGATATTAAACCATCCTCTAAAAAGAGAGATTATAGCAACCGTAATTGCAGATATTATAATAAACCATCAAGGTGTAACATTTATTTCAGATTATGAAAAACTTGGTGTTGAAAGATATTTATTAAAAATAAAATCTTATTTAGTTGCAAAACAATTATTTGGGGCTAGAGATATTAGAGAAAAAATATATTCACAAGATTATATTATGGATATAGAAGAACAATATACATTAATAAATAGATTAGAGTATATTTTATATGTAAGTACTAAATGGATGGTTAAATATTTAAAAAATAATCAATTAGATTCTGTTCATATTTTAGATCATAAAGATGAACTATTTGCACTATTATCTCAAATACATAAGCAAGATGTTGAGGTATTGATAAAAGATGATACTTCATTTAATCAATTTTTCTCTGTAATTGATTATTTAAGATTTGCAGTTGCTGCAATTATTATTAAAGAAGATACTCATCACTCTTTTAAAGATGTAATTGTTTTATTTTATTCATTAATTCATGAGTTTAATATTTTAGAGATAATTATTGCACTTAATAAAGTTAATATTACAAGTGCTAGTGATATGACACTTAGAAATCAAGTTTTACAATTTATTGAGTTTATAGTTGTTCATTACACAAAAAAAGTTTTACAATTTCAAAGAGTAAATGAAGAACCAGAAGTAGCTTTTGCTAACTTCTTATCAAATGAAAAAGATGTTTTCTATAAAGTAAGAGATCATTTAGATGACTTTATGGTAAAAGAAACAAAAGATATAAAAGAAATAGCAATTACAGTAAATCAATTAATGGTGTCATTAATATAAGTTTATCTTATATTAATCGATTAAGTAAATATTTGTTATACTTATAAAAAGTAAAAGGATAACTTATGAATAATATTAATAATGAACCAAGTAATGAAAAAATTGAAGATTATGATGGAAAAGAATCAAAGGAAAAGAGAAATATTGTTAGGCTTGTAATAATTATTTGTCTGGTAGCGGGTGCAATTATCGGTTATCTAAAGACAACTTCAATGCCTAGTGATTATATTGGTACACAAGAAAATCCAGGAATCAATACAAGTAAGAAATAAATAATAATATTGTATAATTTTATAAATAATATATTTATGGATATTAAATGGATAAAGTCAGAATATTACTAATTGAAGATGAGAAGATAGTATCACTAGAATTGAAATCTATTTTAGAAAAATTGGGTTATGAAGTAATAGGTATTGCACAAACAGCAGAAGAAGCATACTCTATAGCTTTAAATAAGCCAATTGATTTAGTAATATCTGATATAAAATTAAAAAGTGGTGTTGATGGTATTGAAAGCTGTGATGTTCTTCAAAATACTTATAACATACCTATTATTTTTATGACAGCATTTAATGATGATATCAAAATACAAAGAGCTTCAAATCTAACTAATATGGTTGGTTATTTAGTTAAACCTATTAGAGTAGTTGAACTAGATACTATGATAAAAATAGCAATAACAAAATTTAAAATCCTTGAAAAAAGAAAAATAGTTGAAGTTAATAATTATTACAAATATGATTTTGATAACAAAATTATTATGAATAGTATAAGTAATGAAGAAGTAGATTTAACAAAAAATGAAAGTTTGCTTTTATCTTTACTTCTAAATGAAAAAAATAAACTTGTCTCTTATAGTAAAATTAACAGCTCAATTTGGAGTAATGGAAAAGGAAGTGATTTAACAAGAAGACAGTTAGTTCATAGATTAAAAACTAAACTTCCATATTTTGATATTTTTTCTGTAAAAGGTGTAGGAATAGGGATAACACAGTAAGAAAATCTTACTGTGAAGTTTCAGTGTTCATCATCCAGATTGAGAATACATCTAAATAATTCCAAAATGATTCTTTTAAATCTTCTGGCATATCTAATGGTTTTAAAATCATAATATAAGACTCTAACCAAACTCTTCTAGCTTCTTGAGTAATAGCAAATGGAGCATGACGTGCTGCCATCATTGGCTTACCTCTATTTTGATCAAAATGTCTCTCCCCTCCACAAATTTGAATAAAGAAATCAGCAGAGTGTTTTTTTGCTAATTCAAATCCTTGCTCAGATGGTGGAAATAAACCTCTAATATTACTTTGCTTTAATAAATCATAGTGATCTGAAATAAGTTGTCTCATTCCCTCTTCACCTAAAAATTCTAGTACTCTTGGATCTGGTTTTACAACTGGTGGTCTAGTTCCTACTTGACCTTCTGTTATATTAAATTCCATTTTATTAACCTTTTTTATATAAATTATTTGTATTTTAAATGCAAAAATTTGCACAAGTATAATACTATATTTTAATAGAAAACCATCTTTATGAAAAATATGTTAAAATGAATTATATTAAAAATATGGAAGTAAATGGCAGTTAATACTAAAAAAATAATAGAATGTTATAACTGTGGATTATTCGTAAATAAAGAATCTTCTAATAAGTTTGCAAAATTAAAATGTCCAAGATGTAGTTCTAAACTAATAGTTGAAAAAGACCACAGCATAGAGTCTTTATATTATGCAATCTCTTCTTTATTACTTTTTGCAATTTTAAGTATATACCCTTTAATTACACTCTCTTTTGGTGTTACTAAACTTGAAGCTACTCTTTTAGATACTATTATGATTTTATTAGAACAAAATTTCTTTTTTGTGGCATTAATTGTATTTTTTACTATTATTGTAGCACCCATACTAAATTCACTTATTATAATAATCTTTTTTATTCAAAAATATACAAATTTAAAATTTCTAACAAATACTCTTCTTCATGATAGTTTCCATTTTTTTAAACACTGGGGTTTTATTGAAGTATTTATTATAAGTATAATTGTTACATATATTAAACTTGTAGGAATGGTTTCTTCTACAAAATTTGATATTGGCTTTTATGTAATGTTAATATACATCTTCTGTTTATATATGTCAAATAGAAAATTTTCTGGTAAAAGTGTTTTTGGTGAATAAATGTCTTTAATATCATGTAAAAACTGCAATAAGGTTTATGAAAAAGAGAATTACAGTGAGTTTGTATGCACACAGTGTAATCATAAAGTAAGAAAGAGAATAAAAAATTCTTTACAAGTATCTCTTAGTCTAACAATTTGTGCAATACTACTATATATTCCTGCAATGCTTTATCCAATGATGGAAATTACAAAGTTTGGAATAAAGACAGAAAGTACAATTCTACAAGGGGTTGTAAGCTTTTTAGAGTATGAAAACTATTTTATTGCCTTTGTAATATTTACAGCAAGTGTTATAATTCCTTTGATAAAGTTATTAGGATTATTATTGATTTTTACTTCTTTAAAAATTGATATCAAAATAAGAAATAAGAATAAAATAAGAATTTTTAAATTTGTAAAAGCTATTGGAAAGTGGTCTATGATTGATATATATGTTGTAGCCTTATTAGCTTCTGTTATTCAAGTTGGTGAACTATTTAATATAAAAGGTGGATTAGCAGCAACATCTTTTGCTTTAGTTGTAATACTTACAATGATTGCTGCACATAGATTTGATACAAGGATTATTTGGGATGATTGAAAATGAGAATAAACAAGTTGATAATAAACAAATAGAAAATGAAGATATTATATATAAAGCAAAAGAACAAGAACAAAAAGCAGTCTCTTTTGTTTGGATATTACCGCTTATAATTTTATGTATATTAGCTTGGATTTCTTATGAATCATATATGAAAAAAGGAACAAATATCACTGTTGTATTTAATAGTGCAGAGGGATTAAAAGAGGGTGCAACTACACTTGAGTATAAAGGTTTACAATTAGGGAAAGTTACTAAAATAGATATTAATGATGATTTAAAAAATGTAAAAGTTAATATTTTAGTAAAAAGTTCTGCTGCTAAATATGTGGCAAGTGAGGGCTCAAGATTTTGGATAAGAAGACCTACAATTTCTCTTACAAAAGTGTCAGGATTAAGTACCTTAGTTGATGGATTTAAAATAGAAATATCTCCAAAATTTAAAACAGAAAAAGAGTTTGAAAATGCAAAAGAGAAGTATGATTTTATAGGACTTGATAGTAAGCCAGATGATGAACTACTTAGTAATGGTTATTATATATCATTAATTGCAAATGATAAAGATAGTGTAGAAGTAGGAACACCAATATTTTATAATAAGTACCAAATAGGTGAAATTGTGTCAAAAGAGTTTAAGTTTGAAAAAGTATTTTTAAATGCATATATTTATGATAAATTTAATTACCTTGTTAATAAAAGTTCAAAATTTATACTAAATGAGGCTTTAAACGTTAGCTATGGACCTAGTGGCTTAAATATAGAAGTAGGTTCTTTATACTCAGCACTTGTTGGTGGTGTTACTGTAATTACATCTAAAAAAGATGAAGAAAAAATACAAAAAGATGAGGTATACACTTTATATGCTAAAAAAGACTCTTTTGAAGAAAAAGAGTATATTCATATTAAGTTTTCAAATGTTGAAGGAGTTGATGAAAACACTCCTATTATTTATAAAGGTGTAGTAATTGGGAAGTTAACAAATATAAGTTTAAATCCTAATGATGTAACAACAAAAGCTTTTATATATAAAAAATATAAACATCTACTTACAACTAATACTGAGTTTTTTATTCAAACTGCAGAAGTGAGTATTGATGGAGTTAAAAATCTAGGAAATATTATAAAAGGAAATTTTATCTCTTTAAACTATAAAGAGGGTGAAGCTAGTAAAATATTTATTGCAAGAAACTTTAAAGAAAATAGTATTAATGAATCAAAGACTTTTAATAAATCATTAATTTATACTTTAAAAAGTGATAATTTAAACTCTATTACAAAAAAGTCAAAAATCTATTTTAAAAATATTGAGATTGGAGAAGTTCTTGATTATTCTTTAGCAAAGGACTTTAAAAAAGTAAATATAAAAATTTTAATAAATAAAAAGTATCAAAAACTTATACATAATCACACACTTTTTTATGATATGAGTTCAAAACTTTTAGAATTAAAAGATTTTAAAGTAGATGTTAATTATTCAGGAATTACTCCTCTTTTAAATGGTGCTATTGGAATTGCTGAAATAAGACGAGATAAAAAACAGAGTAAAAAAAGTTTTAAACTATATTCAAGTTATTCAAAAATAGAAAAAATTAAAAGATTACATAATGATGGTTTTACAGTAGATGCATACTTTAATAATGATTTTAAAATTAAAAAAGATATGGCAATTGTTTATAAAAATCAAGAAATAGGCTTTGTAAAAACCATAAAGTTTAATAGTAAAGAATCAAATGCAAAACTATTTATATATAAAGAGTATAAAAAATATCTAAATAAAACAAGTAGGTTTTATAAAAAAGGTGTACTTGATGTTCAAGCATCTTTAAATGGAATTATATTTAATATGGATAATTTTACATCTTTAATAGAGGGTTCAATTGTTTTAGAAAATAATACAAATATGCTATATGATAAATATAATATTTACGCATCAAAAGATGATATGAAAGATTCATCAAACAGTATTACTATTGTTTTTGATGATGTGGAAGGAGTTTATGAGCAGTTTTCAAAACTTACATATAAAGGTGTGAATATTGGAAAAGTTACAAATGTCTCTTTTAACTCAAAAAATAAAGTTATAGTAAAAGCACAAATATACAGTGATTATAACTCTTTTACAAAAGAGGGAACTATTTTTTATCTTAAAAAACCAGTAATTTCACTACAAGAAGTATCAAATATTGGTTCAAGTTTAATGGCTGTAAATATTGGAGTTATTAAAAGTAAAAAAACAAAGTATCAAACAAAATTTACAGGCTTTGATGCCTTACCCTCAATAGACAAATCATATCATGGAACAATATTCAAAGTACATTCACATCATGCTTCAAGTGCAAGAGAAGACTCTCCAATATACTATAAAAATGTACAAATTGGAAAAATAAACAAGATTGATTTATCATCTGATGCAACAACTGTTATTATGGATTGTTTAATATATGATAAGTATACAAAGTTTATTAGAAGTAATTCTGTATTTTATGACATAAGTGGTTTTAATATGAAATTTTCAATATTCTCAGGTTCTAAGGTTGAATCAAATACTTTTACAAGTATTTTAAAAGGTGGTTTAGTTGTAGTTACTCCCTATGAATACGAAGAAAAAGCAAGTAGTAATGATAAATTTATTTTAATAGAAGAGCTAAGAGAGGATTGGGAAAGTATAAGTCCTAGTATAAAGTAAGAGCTAAACTCTTACTTTATATAGTTTTCTTTTTTATCAATAGTATCTAACTCTTGACCAATTTCTTGGTATCTTGTAAAGTAGTTTTTTACAAATGAATTAATATTTTTATTTACAGGCATAAAATATTTATCTTCTTTTACTGCATATTTATTTAAAAACTGTGTAGCATCTTTTTTATCTAAATAGTGTTTTGCTAAGGCAGAATATGTATCAATATACCATTTTTTTAACTTTTCATAGTTACCATCGGATAAGTCAATACTTAGTTTTTTGCTTTTTTCATCCCATGTTAAAATCCCAGAATCAAAAAGACCATTTAAATGAATAATTCCCTCACAATAATATGGCTGAACTTCATCAACTTCCATCCATCCCATTAGTCCAACTGCTCGTTTAACAGTATCAATTAATACTTGTTTTTCTAACTCTTTTTCATCATTTGATTCATCTAAGAAAAATGATACTAAGCCACCAGTAGTTGCTTTAAACTCTTCAATATTTTTAAAATTCCCACTTTTGTTCATAACAGATTCAGTTTCATCATCACACCATAAAATATGTCCAAATTCATGTCCAATAGTTGTAATATCATAAACTTTATGCCAAGCAGCAGTTTGATTAAATAAAAACTCTCTATCTTCACTTAATAACTCTTGTCCAAAAATCTCATTGCTTAATTTTAAAAAGGGTTTAGCTCTTGAACTTTGTAAAATTTCATCAGAGAATGCAAAAATCTTTTTACCTTCTTCTTTTGAAACTATTTCATCATTTGGTACAACTTGTGCCGAAAATAAACCATTAAATTCTGCTCCAAAAAATATTGCAGGTCGCCCTACATAAAGTTGAACCTTATCAAGTGATTTTAAAGAGAAGTCATAAACTGCTTTATTAGAACTTGTTTGTTCTTGTTTTTCGTAAATTTTTGCAAAAGCTGATTTAATTTTATTGACTCTATTATCATCTTGTGCAAATTCAGGATTTGTAAGTCTAATATCCCATTCTAATGCAACTGCTTTTCTAAAGTGATCTTCATAATACTCTAAAGGATGTCCTATTTGAATTGGTGATTTTATTTTCATCCAAGCTCTATCAACATCTGCCCATCTTTCAACTAAAAGATGTGTTTTATCTTCCCCAAAGGCTTTTATAAGTGTTTGAATATATAAAATATAGTTCCATTTCTCCCCATATATATCATCTTCAAGCTCTATTAAACTCTCTTCAAACTCCTCAAGAGCATCAATCACAGCTGTTGTTTGAGTTTTAAAAGCTTTTATATAAGCTTGTGAGTGATAGCCATCTTTTTCTTTTACGAGCGCTGAATATGACCTATCTGCAATCATACTATTGTGTCCTAAATCTAATAGTTTATTATCTTCAAGATATTTAAATACTTTTTCTTCATTACCATCAAATTTTGCCATTAACTCTTTATTTATGTCATTTATAATATGTGCAGTCCATAAACTTTGCCATGAAGACATTTTTAAACCTACATTATAAACACCTTCGAATATTGTTTGATAAAATGGAGTTAAAAGCTTATTATGTTTTATATAATCAACTGTTTTTTTGTGTTTTTCATGCCAATAATCTCTTACAAAACAATAAGCATCTTCTTGAAGTTCAATTATTTGCTCTTCACTTTTTTTCTGCTTTTTTAATACTTGTACTAATGAATCATCTCTTAAATTTACAAGTCTTGTTACTAATGCAAATCTTAAATCCTCGCTCATTTCAAGTTCAAGGTATTTTGCAAACTCTTCTATAATCTCTAGTTTTTCAAACTCTTGGTTTTCTAAATATGATATTAATTTATTTATATGCGACTTTTGAGAGTTCAAAAATTCATAAACTTCTGCTAAATTATCTAAAAATTTGTTTTTATCCAAAGTTTTATCCTTATTTTTTATTAACGTTAGTTTATCTCATTTTATCTTTTTTATAAATAAGCAATAAAACCATTTTCATGTTCAGTTAAGGCTTTATTTGTATTTAAGTTAAATTTATACATAATAGATGCTAAATTGATACATAAAATATGTAATTAATTATACATATTATTGTAAATATAAACATAAAAATTGTAATGGAGAGTTACTATCAGTAAAAAGAAATTAATAGTTAAAAATGTTTTTAAAGTTTTTGGAGATAATCCAAAAAAAGCTTTAAAGATGTTAAAAGAGGGAAAAAGTAAAGAAGATATCTTTACAAAAACAGGTATGACAATTGGTGTTCAAGATGCTAGTTTTGAAATTAACGAAGGTGAAATATTTGTAATTATGGGTTTATCAGGTTCTGGTAAATCAACACTAGTAAGACTTTTAAATAGATTAATCGAACCAACTTCTGGCCAAATTTTCATTGATGATACAGATGTTACTACTTTAAATGATAAAGAACTTATTGATATTAGAAGAAAAAAAATATCTATGGTTTTTCAATCGTTCGCCTTAATGCCACATATGAATATAATAGATAATGCCTCTTTTGGTTTAGAATTAAGTGGAATACCAAAAGAAGAAAGATATCAAGCTGCACAAAAAGCTCTAGAGCAAGTAGGACTTGAACATCATGCTCAATCTTATCCAGATGAGTTAAGTGGTGGTATGCAACAGCGTGTTGGTTTAGCACGTGCTTTAGCAAATGACCCTGATATTATGTTAATGGATGAAGCTTTTTCAGCACTTGATCCATTAATTAGAACTGAAATGCAAGATGAATTAGTTGAACTTCAAGAAAAAGAGAAAAGAACAATTGTATTTATTTCTCATGATTTAGATGAAGCAATTAGAATTGGTGATAGAATCGCGATTATGGAAGGTGGTGAAGTTGTACAAATTGGAACTCCTGAAGAGATTATTAATAATCCAGCGAATGATTATGTAAAATCTTTCTTTAAAGGTGTAGATGTAACTTCAGTATTAACAGCTTCTCATATTGCAAAAAAAGTTAAACCTACAATTATAAATAAAGAAAGTACTGGAGTAAATTCTGCTTTACAGTATATTGCAGACTTTGATGAAGATTATGCATATTTTATGGAAAAAAATGGAAAATATCTTGGAATACTAACTTTAGAGAGTTTAAAAGAACAGAAAAAAGCTGGCGGGACAATTTATGATGCAATTTGGTGTAATCAAACAATAAATGAAAATAGACAAATTTCAGACTTTATAACAGAAGTTGCAGATTATGCTTATCCTATTCCTGTAGTTAATGATGAGGGAAAATATAAAGGTACTATTTCTAAAAGTAGATTATTAAAAGTATTTGATGAAGGAGTTGATAATGAGTAATGATCCTTGGGGAAATGCATCAACTGCACAAGAAAATAAAGAATCAACAGTTGATTGGACACAAGAAGCAGCACAAACTCCTGTAGAAGAAGTAAAAGAGTTTAATATATTTAATCCTTTTGAAGATGTATTAATCCCTTTTGATACGTGGACAAATAATGGAATTGATTGGTTAGTAGAAAACTTTAGAGATGTATTTTTAGCTGCAAAAGCACCTATTGATATTGTTTTAAAATCTATTGAAGGGTTTTTACTATATTTAAACCCTTATGTAGTAATTATATTTTTTGTTTTATTAGCTTTACAAGTTTCAAGTAAAAAACTTGCTCTTGGTACATTATTATCATTCTTTATCATTGGATTTATTGGTGCTTGGGAAGAAGCTATGATTACTTTATCCTTAGTTATAACAGCTGTATTATTCTCTGTAGTAATAGGACTTCCTCTTGGAATTTGGTCTGCAAAAAGTGATACTGCTGATAAAATTTTAAGACCTGTACTAGATGGTATGCAAACAACGCCAGCGTTTGTATATCTAATTCCTATTGTTATGTTATTTGGAATTGGAAATGTTCCTGGTGTAATTGTAACTATTATATTTGCACTGCCGCCACTTATTAGACTTACAAATTTAGGAATTAGACAAGTGCCTGAAGATTTAATTGAAGCGTCAAGGTCATTTGGAGCAAGTTCTTCTCAAATGTTATGGAAAGTTCAAATCCCTGTAGCAATGCCTACAATCATGGCAGGGATAAATCAAACATTGATGCTTTCACTTTCAATGGTTGTAATTGCTTCTATGATTGCCGTTGGTGGTTTAGGTCAAATGGTATTAAGAGGAATTGGAAGACTAGATATTGGTCTTGCAGCTGTTGGTGGTCTAGGAATTGTTTTACTTGCAATTATCTTAGATAGAATTACTCAAGAAATGGGTAAAAATGATAAAAATGATAAAAGAAAATGGTACGAAAAAGGGCCTGTTGGTCTTATAACAAATTTAAGGAGAAAAAATGTTAAATAAAAAAAGTATATTAAGTATAGTGGCTTCAATGACACTAGTTACAGGTTTATTTGGTGCGAAAGTTACAGCTCTTAAGTCGTCAATCGCAGAAGAAACTTTCCAAATGCTAATTGTAAATGCAGTATTAGAAAAGATAGGTCATGAAATAGAAAGTTCAAATGATGTTAATTATGACATTGCTTATCAAACAATTGCAAGTAATGCCGATAGTGAAGATGTATATTTCTTAGCTTCAATGTGGGATCCTTTACATAATGGAAAATTAAAAGCTCTTGGTGGAGATAAAAAATTAGTTAAATATGATAAGTTTATTTCAAATTGTGCTCAAGGGTATTTAGTTGATAAAAAAACTGCTGATAAATATAATATTAAATACTATAATGACTTAAAAAAGCCAGAAATAGCAAAGCTTTTTGATATTAATGGAAATGGTAAAGCTGACTTAACAGGTTGTAATGCAGGTTGGGGATGTGAAAAAGTTATTGAACATCAATTAGATGCTTATGGTTTAAGAGATACAGTTGAACATAATCAAGGTGAGTATTCTGCACTTTTAGCAAATACTATAGCAAATTATAAAACTGGTAAGCCAATTTTATATTATACATGGACTCCTTATTGGGTAAGTGGTAAATTAGTACCTGGTAAAGATGTTACATTTTTACAAGTAACACATTCTGCAAATCCAAACTCTAGTTCAACAAAACTTTCAAATGGTGCTGATTATGGATTTAATATTAATGATCAAAGAATTGTTTCAAATGCAAGTGTAAAAACAAATCATAAAGATATTGCAAAATTATTTGATATTATTAAAATTGATGTAAATGATATTAGTGGTCAAAATATGCTTATGGCAAATGGTCAAAATAAAGAAAAAGATATTGAAAATCATGCAAAAAAATGGTTAGAAATAAATAAAGCAAAAGTTGATGCTTGGGTAAAAGAAGCAAAAGCTGCTAAATAATATATTTTAAAATAAGAGTTTTATAACTCTTATTTTATATTCTCAAACTATAATACTTGAATTAAATCTTCTATCAAAGAGTAAAAAATGAAACAAATTCCTACAAAAATGAATGCGATATTAATGACAGCAAATGGTGATTATGACAAACTTAAATATGTTAGTGATTATAATACGCCAATACCAAAAGAAAATGAAGTTTTAATTGAAGTAAAAGCAGCAGGTGTTAATAATACAGATATAAATACAAGAATTGTATGGTATTCAAAAAATGACAATAGTTCAGATGATGCTTCATGGTCTGGAAATAGTTTAGAATTTCCAAGAATTCAAGGTGCTGATGTTTGTGGTTATATTGTAGCAGTTGGAAAAAATATTGATGAAAAAAGAATAGGACAAAGAGTATTAATTGAGCCATCACTACAAAAAGTAAATGGAGACCAATTAGAAAACCCATGGTATTTTGGTAGTGAATGTGATGGAGGATTTGCACAGTATACTGTTGTATCAAATGAACATGCTCATGAAATACAAAGTGAATATAGTGATACTGAATTAGCATCATTTCCATGCTCTTATTCAACTGCAGAAAACTTACTTACACGTGCAAATGTAAATAAAAATGATATCGTCTTAATTTCAGGAGCATCAGGTGGAGTTGGAAGTGCAGCCATTCAACTAGCACGAGCAAGAGGTGCAAAAGTTATTGCAATAACGTCTGCTTCTAAGTTTGAAACAATTAAGGCCTTAGGTGCTTCTACAGTAGTTTCAAGAGAAGATAATTTACCTGATGTTCTAGGAAAAAATAGTGTTACAGTTGTAATAGATTTAGTTGCAGGAGAAAAATGGAATGAATTCTTAGAAGTTCTAAAACCCAAAGGACGATATGCAGTTTCAGGAGCAATAGGAGGAGCTATTGTTGAACTTGATATTAGAACTTTATATTTAAAAGATTTATCCTTCTTTGGATGTACTATTCTTGAAGATGAAGTCTTTCCTAATTTGATAAAAAGAATTGAAAGAAAAGAAATTAAACCTTTACTTGCTAAAATATACAAATTGAAAGATATTGTAAAAGCTCAAAAAGAGTTTTTAACAAAAAAACATATTGGAAAAATTGTTTTAGAAGTAGTATAAAAATAGATAATTACAAAAGGAAAAAATTGGCTTTATTAGATAATACAAAAGATGTAATACCTTTAAGTAGTGTAGCAGAACTTTTAACTGCAAAAGTGCGAACACTTAAAATGTATGAAGAAAAAGGACTTCTTCCTTTAAAAAAAGAGACGAAAAAACTTTATTCTATTGATGATATACAAATAGTTTCATTTGTGCACTATTTAGCAAGTGTAAAAAAAATAAATGCAAATGGAATTAAATATATTATTGAAATGCTTAATAATAATATGGATGAAAAGAATAGAGCAGATTTTCTAGATTTAGTTGAAACTAAATTAGAAAAACTATCAGGAAAAGAAGTTACAGACGTAGAAAGTATGTAGCTTTATATTTAAAAGATAGATTGTATTATCTATCTTTTAATTTGTATGAGATTGTTAATATTCCTAACATTACTAAGGGAATAATCACTTTTATTAAATCATCATTTACACTAAAATGAGAAAAAGACGCAAAAATAAAGTCTATAGCAAAACCTGCATAAACTACATCTTTTAATCTATCATATTTTTTTGGCAGAAATAATCCAATAGCTCCTAGTATTTTAAAAACCCCTAAAAGTGTAAAGAAATACAAAGGATATCCTAAATGTTCTGCTGTATCAATAACATTTTGAGGTTGAATGATATCAACTACTCCACCTACGATTCCTACAAATATTGCAATAAATCCTGTTGTAAAAAGAAAAAAGTTTTTTGTAT
>NZ_WFKJ01000051.1 GCF_009208075.1 Poseidonibacter ostreae
GTCACAATATGAGGGATATATTCTTTCAGTTGAATATGGAAGACAATTACATTCATATAGACAATATTGTGATATTGAATTTGAAATAAATAAATCTAATATTGAAGAAGTAAGAAAAATTATAGAAAAAAAAGTAAAAGTTATAGAATTCTTCTCAAAAAAAGATGCCTATAATAAGTAGTAAAAAGGTTATAAAAATTAATGGAAAATAAAGTTCAAGAAGCATTAGAAGAGATAAAAAGAGGAACATCTGAGATAATTGATATTGAAGCAATTGAAAAGCTGATAAAAAGATATTATGAAACAGGTGAGAATTTTTACGTTAAAGCAGGATTTGATCCTACTGCACCAGATTTACACCTAGGACATACAGTTTTAATACAAAAACTAGCACTATTTCAAAAGTTTGGAGGAATTGTTCAATTTTTAATTGGAGACTTTACTGCAACTATTGGAGATCCAACAGGAAAAAGTGAAACAAGAAAAGTTTTAAGTGCGCAAGATGTATTAGATAATGCACAAAGCTATAAAGAACAAGTATTTAAAATCTTAGATGAATCAAAAACAGAAGTGATGTTTAACTCTAAATGGTTAAAAGAGTTAGGAACTGCAGGATTAATTTCATTAGCTTCAAACTTAACTGTTGCTAGAATGATTGAAAGAGATGATTTTTCTAAAAGATATGAATCAAATACTCCTATTGCTGTAAGTGAATTTATTTATCCATTATTACAAGGTTACGACTCAGTTGCTATGAATACTGATATTGAGCTAGGTGGAACAGATCAAAAGTTCAATCTTCTTATGGGAAGAACTTTACAAAAAGCTTATAACTGTAAGAAACAACAAGCTGTGTTAATGATGCCAATTTTAGAAGGCTTAGATGGTATTCAAAAAATGTCTAAATCTTTAGGTAATTATATTGGTGTTACTGATGAAGCATTTGATATGTTTGGAAAAATACTTTCAATTTCTGATGAATTAATGTGGAGATATTTTGAATTGTTATCTTCAAAATCATTAAAAGAGATTGAAGAGTTAAAAACAGCAGTAGAAAGTAAAACTCTACATCCAAAAGATGTTAAAGATTCACTAGCTATGGAAATTGTTGATAGATTTCATGGTAATGGAAAAGGTGAAGAAGCAAAAGCAGAATTTAAAAAAGTTTTTGCAAAAAAAGATATCCCTACAGATATGGATGAATATCTATTTGAGGGTGAAATTTGGATTTGCCAAGCATTAGTTGATGCAAAACTTGTAAATTCTACATCTCAAGCTAGACGAGATGTAAAAGCAGGTGCTGTAAAGATAAATCAAGAAAAAGTAACAGATGAGAAGTTAAATTTACAAATTGGTGAGTACATTTTACAAAAAGGTAAAAAGAATTTCGCTAAGATAATTATAAAATAAAGGGCTAATTTTGAAGATAGGAAAATATGAAATAAAACACCCTATAATCCAAGGTGGAATGGGTGTAGGAATAAGCTGGGATCAATTAGCTGGTAATGTTGCTAAAGAAGGTGGCCTTGGAGTTATCTCTTCAGTTGGTACTGGTTATTATAGAAATATGAGTGAAAATGTTCAGGTTGTTATGAAAAAAGACAAACCTAAAGATGCTATGAACTTTTATTCAAGAGAATCGTTTTTTGAAATTGTTGCAAATGCTAGAAAAATTTGTGGCGATGCACCATTAGCATGTAATATTTTATATGCATGTAATGATTATGGAAGAATGATGAAAGATGCTTGTGAAGCTGGTATTAATATCATTATTACAGGAGCAGGACTTCCTACTAATATGCCAGAATTTACACAAGATTATCCAGATGTTGCATTAGTTCCTATCGTATCAAGTGCACGTGCATTAAAGCTTATTTGTAAAAAATGGAAAAAATACAATAGAGTTCCAGATGCAATTATTGTTGAAGGTCCTTTAAGTGGTGGTCACCAAGGTTTCAAATATGAAGATTGTTTCAAAGAAGAATTCCAATTAGAAAATATTATTGGACCAGTTATTGAAGAAGCAAAAAACTGGGGAGAAGATATTCCTATTATTGCAGCTGGTGGAGTTTGGGATAAAAAAGATATTGATAAATTTATAGCTATGGGTTGTACAGGTGTACAAATGGCTACTAGATTTATAGGTACTTATGAGTGTGATGCTCATGCTAATTTAAAAAATGTATTACTAAATGCAAAAGAAGAAGATATTAAATTAGGTAAATCTCCTGTTGGATTACCAGCTAGATCTGTTAAAACTAATTTACAATTCTCAATGGAAAATAATACAGCACCAAAAGTACAGTGTATTTCAAACTGTGTAGCTCCTTGTAATAGAGGTGTGGAAGCTAAAGCTGTTGGTTATTGTATTGCTGATAGACTTGGTGCTGCATATAATGGTGATGAAGATACAGGATTATTCTTTACAGGTGCAAATGGTTATAGAATTAATAAAATTATCACAGTAAAAGAATTAATCGAAAAATTAACTCAAGGAGAATAAAAATTTATAATAAATTTTTTATTCTTATATTTCTTTGGCTTAGCTTTTCTATCTCAGCACTTGCTGCTGAGAATTATAAAGAAGAGTATCGTGCAGCCAAGATGAGTTACTTAAAAGCAGTTTTAAGAAAAGACTCAGAGACAAAAATTAATGAACTAGAAAAACTTATTTTTTTAGGAAAAAAACTAAAGAAAAACACTACTCCTGATGAAAAAAAATTAGAGATATTACTTGAAAGAGAAAATAAATCTAGCAAAAAAACAGAAATAAAAAAGATTTTTAATACAACAAATTCTGAATATTCAATTAATTCTGTATATACACAAAACAGTTCAATAATAGTAAATTTTAATAATAAAATATCAAAAGATTATATTAAGTTTTTCGAACTACATCAAGGAAATATATATAAAGATGTATTTGATATAAATGGTGATTTTAAAGATGCAAGACCTACAGTACTTAAAATTGATGAAATAAAAAAGATTTCTATTGGCCAATTTAAACCAAAAACATTAAGAATAGTATTATCAGATGAAAAAAATCTAAAAACATTTTATACAATCAAAGATAAACAACTTATTATAAGTATTCGTGATTTAAGTACAAAAAAAGTTGTAAAAAAAAGTAAAGAAGATTCAACAACATCTAATAATTATGTAGATAATGAAAATGAAATAAAATCTATAAACACAAAAGATAACACAATAGAAATTGAGTTTAATAAAAATATTTCTAAAAAAGATTTATCGTATGTAGCATATAAAAATAATGGTAATTTTGAAGATATATTTGATTTAACAGGAAAATTTAAATATACAAAACCAATAAAACTAAGTATTGATGGAATTAATAGAATTATTGTTTCAGATAAAAACAGTAAAACAACAAGAATTAGAATTTTAGATAAAAAAGATTTAAAAGTTTTTTATATTTTAAATAAAAGAAAATTAACTATAAAAATCTCTGGGATAACAAATAATAAGAAAACAAAATCTTTACCTTACAAAAATTTCATTAGTAAGACTATTGTAATTGATCCAGGACATGGAGCACATGATCCTGGTGCTGTAGGACCTGGGAAAAAATATGAAAAAGTTGTTACATTAAAAGTTGCAAAATATTTATACTCTATATTAAAGAAAAGAGGACATAAAGTTTATCTTACTAGAAATAGTGATAAGTTTATTAAAGTAGGAAAAAGAACAGACTTAGCTTTAAGAAAGAATGCTGATGTTTTCATCTCAATTCATGCAAACTCAGTTGCTAAAAAAAATGCTCATAAAGTAAGTGGAATTGAAACATATTATTTAAGTCCTGCAAAAACAGAAAGAGCAAAAAGAGTTGCTGCAAAAGAGAATAAATCTGATATTAGAAAAATGAGTAACTCAACTACTCAAGCCTTTCTTTCAACTTTAAATAGTCCCAAACTTAGATACTCAAGACTTTTATCTATTGATGTACAAAGAGAGATGTTAGCTTCTGTTGGTAAAAAATATAAAGTTAATGATAAGGGTTCTAGACCAGGACCATTTTGGGTACTATTAGATGCACCACAAGCATCAATTCTTGTAGAAGTAGGATATATATCTCATCCTATTGAAAGTAAGCGTTTATACTCTAGTTCTTATCAAAAACTACTAGCTGAGGGAATGGCTAATGGAATAGATGCATATTTTGAATTTAAATCAAGATTTGACTAAAAAACCTAAGAAGAGAACTTAGTATTTTCTAAAAAAGTTTTAATATCACTTATTAAAGTAGTTTGTTTTTTTCTTATAGTTGGTAAATCATCTAAAGAAAAAAACTTAACTTTAGAGTTTTCCCAAGATAAATAGTTACTCTTTAATTTATCTTCATAGAACATCTCATCTAATCCTTCAATATTTGAAGCATCAACTATCCAAATACCAATATCTTTTTCTAGATTTACTTGCTCAAAATAGTCTTCAAAAAGCCCTATCTCAACTTTAATACTACTCTCTTCAAATAGTTCTCTTTGAGCACACTCATAAGGATTCTCGTCTTTTTCTTTCATACCTTTTAAGCAACCCCATTTGTCTTTACTTAAAACAGATTTACATAATAATATTTTTATATCATTTTTACTAACAAAATAAGGAACAACACCATATGCCTTAGTATGAGACTTCATAAACTAACCTTTTTTAAGAATCTATTTTCTTATTATAAAATATTAAAGAACCAACTATCCATAAACCAAATGGCAGTAAAATGGAGATTTCAGGAAGTATAATACCACCGCTTGTAAACTTAAATAACATAAAGAATATACCCCAAATAATTAGTGTTCCAAAGATTGATAAAGAGGTGAATTTTCCTACATTAAAGAATCTACTATTTAAAGAAGCATAAGCAAATACAAGTAATAGTATTGGAATTACAAAAAATGAAACGATTACTTGATTATATAATGCACCTCTAATCTTATCAGTATTTATTCCTTGGTTTGATAATAAAACTAAGGCAGAAACTGCATCTAGAACTGAAAAGTTTGATTTTGATTCATAAACATTATCAAGAATTTTTGGTTTAAATCCTTCTAAGGTATTTAAGAATTTCTCATATCTTATATCTAGTTTTGTTGTTTCTAAATCCATTTTTGAGGGTTTAGTTATTATTTTTGCATCTACTATATACCATTTGTTATTTTGAAAATAAGCGTTTTTAGCAATAATAGATTGAACAATATCTCTATTTTTTATCTTATAAATATGAATTCCCTCAGCTTTTTTTTCTAAAGGTAAGAGTTTTTTGAAATAGACATAGTTATCATTATATTTTAAAAAAATATCTGCTTTTGTACTTGTAAAATATTCATTATGTAAAATTTTTCTCTTTTGCTCATAAGAGTAAGCCAAAGGAGTAATTTGCAATAAGATTAGCAATGTAATTAAAAATAGTGATATTTTTACAACTGGTGCATAAATATCTTTACTTCTGCTTCCAAGTGCATTAAATGCAACTAATTCATTGTTTTTTATAAATATTACAAGTGTAACTATCCAACCAAAAACTATAGATAAAGGTAAGGCTAAAGTTAATGTAAAAAAGCCATTATATAGTACATATAAAAGTTGTAAATTGGCAGAATCGGGTAGTTTTTTAAAGTTTTGTAAGAAATCAATTCCCACAAAGAATAGTTCTAAAGAAATTAGAACAATGACAAAGTTTAATAAATATTTTTTTAAAATATATCTTGTTAATATGCTCATTTTACTTCAATGTAAATTTGGATTTTACCTGGTCAATTTCTTCAGTTTTAAGTGCTTCAATCGCTTTAATAGTATGAGTTATTATATCTTGTAATTTATTCAATTCTTCTTTTGAAAAGTTACTTAATACATAATTTGCAACATCTGCTTTACTTTGAGGTTTTCCAATTCCAATTCGAACACGAATATACTCTTTTGAACAATGTGCATCAATAGATCTTAATCCATTATGACCACCATGCCCTCCACCTATTTTGAACTTAACTGTACCAAATGGTAAATCTAAATCATCATGTATTACAATAATATCTTCAAGAGGTATTTTATAATAATCCATAATAGAGCCAACAGCCTCACCTGAATTATTCATATATGTTGTAGGTTTTGAAAATAAATTATAGCCTGATTTTAAAAGTGTAGATTGAAAGTTTGATTTGTTTATACTTGAAGTTGTAAGATTTTTGGTCATCTCATCGATAACCATAAATCCTACATTGTGTCTTGTTAATTGATACTTTTCACCAATATTTCCAAGACCAATTATTAAATGCATTATAAAGTTAAAATTACTTAGCTTTAATTATACCAACAACTGGAACTCTTGTATCTAAGAAACACTCAACTGAATCAGCTAAAGTTAAATCTCTAATTAAGATGTTATCACCAGTATCTAAATCAGTTACATCAATAGTAATGTTTTCTGGTAAATCTTCAATTGTACATTTAACAGGAACTCTTTTAGTGTGAATCATTAAAAGACCTTTGTTTTTAATACCTTTAGCAATACCTGTAGTCGCAACTGGGATTTTGTAAGATGCTCTTACTCCTGGTTGTGCAACCATTAAATCAACATGTAATAAAGTTGAAGTTAATGGACATTTTTGGTACTCTTGTACTACTACTTTGTAAACTGTTCCTGCAACAGTAACATCAAATGCGATTGTTTCTTTATTTCTTAAAAATTTGATAAATTCATTATTTTTAAATGCAGTTGAAATATTTTCTAAACCTTTACCATAAATATTTGCAATTAAATATCCATCTCTTCTTAAAGTTTTAGTTGCTTGTTTTGTCATACTATCTCTAACGATACCCTCTAACATAAACGATCCTTTTGTTTTTTTATTTTAGGGCGCAATTATATTTAAGTTTTACTAAATTTTTCATTAAGCTTTAAATAAATTAGTGATTTAACTTTTTGTAATTGTATTTTAGATAATATATCCTACTTATAAAACATATTAATAGAAGGTTCAAATCCCATGACAATACTAGATGGAAAAGCATTATCTAATAAAATTAAAGACGAAGTAAAAGTTGAAGTTGAAGAACTTATAAAAGAAAAACATATAACTCCAGGATTAGCTGTTATTTTAGTTGGTAGCGATGCAGCAAGTGCAACATACGTAGCAAGTAAAGCAAAATCATGTAAAAATGCAGGCATTTATTCAGTAGTACATGAAATGCCAGATACTATTACACAAGAAGAGCTTCTTGAAACTATTAAAAGAATGAATGAAAACCCATCTTTAGATGGTATTTTAGTTCAATTACCATTACCAAAACATATTGATACAACTACTGTACTTGAAGCTATTGATCCATTAAAAGATGTTGATGGATTCCACCCATACAATGTAGGAAGAATGGTTTCAAATCTTGATTCATTTTTACCAGCAACTCCTTTTGGTGTGATGAGAATGTTTGAAGAGTATGGAATAGATTTAGTTGGGAAAAATGCCTGTGTAATTGGAAGTTCTGATATTGTAGGAAAACCAATGGCATCACTTTTAATCAATGCAAAAGCAACAGTAACTGTATGTAATTCAAGAACAAAAGATCTAAAAGCACAAACATTAGCTTCTGATATTGTAATTATTGCTGTTGGTGTTCCTCATTTATTAAAAGCTGATATGATTAAAGAAGGTGTAATTGTAATTGATGTAGGTATTAATAGATTAGATACTGGAAAACTTACAGGTGATGCAGACTTTGAAGATTGTAAAACTAAATCATCATTTATAACTCCAGTTCCAGGTGGAGTTGGACCTATGACTATTGCTATGCTTCTTAAAAATACAGTTAAAGCTGCCTATTTAAGAGAAACTAGAGAAAGTAAATAGATGTTTAAGAAGTTTTATAACTGGTCCTCTTCATGGACTGGTACTATTGTAATAGTTCTTGTGATTATGTCATTTATAGCTCAAGCATTTGTAATTCCAAGTGGAAGTATGAAAAACACACTTTTAATTGGTGATATGCTTTTTGTTAAAAAATTCTCTTATGGATTACCAGTACCAAGAATCCCATGGCTTGAAATTAAAATGCTTCCAGATTTTAATGATAATGGACACCTAATTGAAGGTCCTAGACCAAAACGTGGTGAGATTGTTGTATTTAGATATCCAAAAAATGAAGCTATTCATTATGTAAAAAGAGCAGTAGCAACAGGTGGAGATATTGTTGCATTAAAAGATAAAAATTTATTACTTCATCCAAAAGAAGGAAATGAATATGTTAAAGCTAACTATCCAAAAGAGAGTATTATTGAAGTTGGGGATAAATTATGGGTAGTAAATCCATATAAAAAAGAACATCCAGGAATTCACAATGATTCAACTGTAGTAAACAATGGATTAAATCCGCAAGAACTATTTAATATGATGCCAATTTTAGTACCAGAAGATGAAACATTTATGATGGGTGATAATAGAGACCATTCAAATGATTCTAGATTTTGGGGAACAGTACCTTATAAATATGTAGTTGGAACTCCTTGGATTATCTATTTTTCATGGGATGATAATAAAGAGATTAGATGGGATAGAGTATTAAAACAAGTTGATACTCTTGAAAAAAAAATGGATACAAAAAACATAAAACTTGATCATGAAAAAGGAATATATTAATGAAATATTATATTGGTGCAGATCATGCAGGAATTGATATCAAAGCATACGTAAAAGAATTATTTGAAAAAAGAGGTCATGAAGTAATTGACTTAGGACCAAATACAAAAGATAGAGTTGATTACCCAGATTATGCTTCAAAAGTATGTAAAAGCGTTTTAGAAGATGAAGGAAGCAAAGGTATTTTAATCTGTGGTTCTGGAATTGGAATGAGTATGGCTGCAAATAAATTTGATGGAATTAGAGCCGCACTTTGTCATAATGAATACTCAGCTAAAATGGCAAGAGAACACAATGATGCAAATGTTATTTGTTTAGGGGAGCGAGTTTCTGGATTTGGAATGGTTGAAGCTATTGTAGATGCATGGAATGATTCATCATTTGCAGGTGGAAGACATGAAAGTAGAGTTGAAAAAATCAATGCTATTAGTAAAATGGGAAGCTGTAGAGTTTAAAACTATATTCAATAATAAAGGATTATTATGAGAGAGCCTTGGCAAATATATTTAATGATGTTTATTATTGTAGCATTAATGCTTCTTGGAAAAAAAATGATGTTTTTTTCTAATGATAAAGAAGATAGTAAGAAGAATGAGCCAAAGGATAAGAATTGATTAATTCTAAAATTATTGACTCTATTTTCTCTTCAGCTTCAATACAAAGATGGAATGACTATCCAAGAATGGTAGAACTTGTTGAGCTTGATAAACAAGCTCATAAGTTTATCATCGCATATTTTATTGCAAAACTTGAAAAAGATGTAAACTATACTCACTTAATAGAAGCTGGAATTTTTGAGTTTTTAAGACGCGTAGTAGTAACTGATATAAGACCTGATGTATTTAGAAAAGCCTTACAAAAAAAATCAAAAGAGATAAACACTTGGGTTATCTCAGAACTTTCACCTTCATTAAAAGATATTGACAATGGAGTTTTTCTACAAAAATTCGAAGAATATCTAGAAAATCCTCAAATATATAAAAAAGAGCGATTTATACTAAAAGCAGCTTCTTACTTAGCTACTAAATGGGAATTCTCAATTGTTTATCAAACAAGCCAATTTTTAACCGATATTGAAGATGTTAAGAAAAGTGTTGATGAAGAGATTGAAGACTATTATGAACTAATTGGAGTGCGAAAAATTGCACTAAATAAAAAGCTTGCAAAGATTATTGATTTAAGTGGACGACTTAGATTTCAAAAAAGATGGGCACAAACTCCAAGAGTTCCTGAAACATCTGTTTTAGGGCATATGTTAACAGTTGCTATTTTTGGATACTTTTTCTCAATTGATGTAAATGCTTGTGATAAAAGAATTCAAAACAACTTTTTTACAGCTTTATTTCATGATTTACCAGAAGCACTAACTAGAGATATAATAACACCAGTAAAATACTGCGTGGATGAGTTATCAGATATTATTGCTGAGTATGAATTAGAAAAAATAGAAGATGATATTTTACCAAATCTACCAGAAGAATTACACGATGAGTTTTCATATATTTTAGGACTTTATGATGGTAAAAAAGAAGAGTTTGAAAACAAAATCTATGAAGATAAAATCCAAATAGTTGAAGATGTATCAAAATATAATCAAGATAAATACAATGCAATAGATGGTTTAGCTTTAAAACAGTGTGATAAACTATCAGCTTTTGTTGAAGCTAGTCTTTCTATTTCACATGGTATAAAATCAAAAGAATTAGTAAATGGTAAAAAACAGATTTTAAAAGCTTTAAAAGAGATTCAAGGAATTGATTTTAAAGAGATTGCCACTAAAATAGATCATGATTTTGGAACTACAGGGCAAACTCAAGTTCGTATGGAGTTTGATTAAAATATAGCTTTTAGAAGCTATATTTTAAGTTTGCGTAGAAGTATCTTCCTGGATCGTTTAGTAATTGAACATCGCCTGTTCCTACATAAGTTATGTCTTGATAAGTATTTGTAGAATTATATGTTTTATCCAATACATTATCAACCCCTAGTGTTAATCCTATATTTTTAAATATTTCATTATTATACTTAAGATTTACTACTGCATATCCAGCTAACTCTCGTTCATCTGCACTTGAATCATAGCTATTCCAATTATCAACTGCTAATACTTCAGCTGTGTATTTTGCTTTTTTATCTTCATAATTTAATGCAATATTTGCTTTTAATGGTGGGATTTCTGCTAAATCTTTATCAGAATAATTTCCATCTTTTTTTCCTCTTTGATATGCTAAACCATAATCAAATGAAACATTATCATTCATATAGTAAAACCCACCAATATCTAAACCATAAATTTTTGCATCGATATTTTCAAATGTTCCACTATTGTAAATATAATCTTTTAATACAGAATAGAACAACTTAGTTCTAATATTAAAAGCACCTATAATTTTCTCAAAACCTAAATCAGCTTCATAATTTTTAGTATCTTCTAGGTCATCATTACCTGTATATGCTCCTGATGATTTCTTCGAATATAACTCTCTAGCATCTGGAACTCTTGATGATTTTCCAATACCTGCAAAATATTTTGTGTTTTCATCTGCATTATAAATAGCAAAAATATTTGCGCTTAATGCAGTATATTTATTATCTTTTTTAGTACTATCGATTGTTTCAATATCTGTATAGTCATATCTAGCCCCAAACTCTAAATCCAATTTCCCAAAAGATTTTTCTATTTTTGAAAATATAGCTTTATTTGTAGTATCTGTACTTGCTATAGAATCATTTATATAAGGATTAGCTAAACTATAATATTTTCCTCTCCAATTTCTAACACTTGTATCTAATCCTAAAGTTAATAAATAATCTTTAATTTCAGTACTATTTTTTAGTTTTACACCCCAAATCGATGATTTCATATGATTTGTCATTTGCATCGCACCATTATTTCTTAAAGTTGTACTCATAGGATGGTCAACATTTGAATAATAATAATCTAAATTTAACTCTTTAGAAAAATCAGCTAAATCTCTTTTCGTGTATCCAATAGTATATATATTTGAGTCATCATAATCAGCATCCATTGGTGTATTTGGATAAAGAACATTGTCACTTCTATTTGCAGTATATGATAGATTTATTTCAGAACTATCATCGATATTATAAACTGCTTTAGTAAGAAGTGTTTTTTTCTCAAAAGCTTCTAAATCACTTTGCGAATACTGATTTAAAGGATCAACTCCACTAGCTTTTTGTTGCTCTAAGAAGTCGTTTCCATTTCCATCTTCGTATTGATCACCCTTCTCTATTGAAGTAGAAACCAATAATTTGAACTTATCTGTTCCACCACTTATAGTTGCAGCAGCTTTTTTATATCCAAAGCTTCCAGCACCTAGATTTATCTCACCACTTACTTCTTTACTTGGCTCTTTTGTTTTTACTATTACATTTCCACTTAATGTTCCAAAGTTTTCAACATCATAAGGACCTTCAATAACTTTTACACTTTCAATGTTATTTGATAAAACATGAGAAGTTGCTGGGTCCATTCTATTTGGACAGGCTCCATATATTTTTGCATTATCTATTAAAATATTAATATTATCCTTTTTTTGTCCTCTTAAAATAATATCATTTGCAATTCCACTTCTTCTTACAATTGAAATTGATGGTATATTTTTTGTAAGAGCCTCAGCTAAATCAGCACTTTTAATTTGTTCATTACTTACATCTTTAACAATTTTAGTATTTGCCTTCTCAACGACACTAATTTGTTCTAAAACAGTTGTTTCATTAGCAGATAAAACAACACTCGCACACACTAAAGATAAAGAGATAATTCTTTTCATAAAGTTTCCTTGAAATAATTTTGCATAATTATGGCAAAGTGCTGTTAATTTTCTGTTAACTTATAAATTTTAAGATGATTTTCTTCAAATTTTGTAAAGATGAGATATAATCTTAAAAATTAAAAAGGAAGAAATTTGAGTAAAATAGTTTTAGATGTAGATGATAAAAATATTGATACAGTATTAACAATTTTAAATAATTTAAAATCAGGCCTGATTAAAAATATATCAGCACCAACAAATAATATCAACTCTAGAATGCAAGCAAAAAAGCTTTTAAAACAACAAAATATTCAAGAAGATGAATTTATGAGTTCAAGTCCAAGTACTGGAAAGTATCTTTCAAGAAGTGATTACAAAAACAAATTAAAAAAAGGATAAAAAATGCAAGTATTAGTAGCATCGCTAGTGATTCTAGCACTAATAACATTTATAGTTTATAAGATTAAAAAATCAATTACAAAAAAAGATATCATTATTTTTTTAGCAGTTGTTGCTTTGATAATAGTAGGTCTTATTTATAATGGAAAAATTCAAGAAGAAAAACTTCCAAATGTGTTTAAAGAAAACTATCTAAAGCAAAAAAATATTGAGATTTTAAAGCTATCTTCAACTCAAGTAAATTTTGAAGTTTTAAGTAGTACAAGATCAATTTATGATTTTATTTATATTATAAAAAAAGCTAATCAAGAGTATTTATGTGAAGCTAAAAATGTTGAAGTTTTATTAGTTGAAGATGAGTATGTAATTAAAGAGTATCAAGAAGAGTGTAAATTAAAATAGAGTTTCAAACCTAAGCAGGTTTGAAACTTTTCTTTGTTTTACAAACATGTGGAAAAAGACAATTATCACAATCTGGCTTAACTGCTTTACAAATATATCTTCCAAATAATACCATTGCTTGATGAAAAATATGTAAATCATGGCCTTTTAACTTCTTAACTAAATCAGCTTCCGTAATCTCTACAGTTTTCCCATCACTAAGACCAAGTCTATGAGAAACTCTAAATACATGAGTATCTACAGCCATTAAATTTGCACCCTCAAACTCAATCATAAAAACATTTGCTGTTTTATTACCAACACCTGCAAGTTTCATTAATTCTTTTTGAATATGTGGAATCTCTCCATCATAATTTTCAATAACACTTTGTGCCATTTTTATTATATTTTTTGATTTATTATTAAAAAATGAACATGATTTTAATAACTCTTTTACCTCATCAAGTGAAGCATCAGCTAATTCATATACACTTGGATACTTTTCAAATAAAGCAGGTGTTATAATATTTACTCTTTTATCTGTACACTGAGCACTCAATATAATTGCTATTAATAACTCATAATCATTTTTATATTCAAGCTCTGTTACTGCATCTGCATATTTTTCTACAAAGGCAACTTTGAGTATTTCTATTTCTTTTTTTGTGGCTTTTTTCATATTACTTCTTTTAAATCTTTTAAATTTTCTTAATCTTTTCTATTTCATCTCTTATTCTAATTGCTTCTTCAAAGTTTAAATCATGCGAGGCTTTTTTCATCTGTTTATTAAGTTCAATTAATATTTTCTTTCTTTCAGCTGCTGGCATTTTTTCAACTTTTTCTTTTTTCCATGCTAGTTCATCATACTCTTCAAGTTTTAAACTTCCATCTAATTTTCTCTTAGTTGATTTTGGTGTAATTCCATGCTCTTTATTATATGCTTCTTGAATCTTTCTTCTTCTATTAGTTTCATCTATTGCAAATTGCATCGAGTCTGTAATTCTTTTTGCAAAAAGAATTACTTTTCCATTTTCATTTCTTGCACCCCTACCCATTGTTTGAATAAGTGCAGTACGTGATCTTAAAAACCCTTCTTTATCTGCATCTAAAATAGCTATTAAAGAAGCTTCTGGAATATCCAAACCTTCTCTAAGTAAGTTTATTCCAATAAGTACATCAAACTCACCAAGTCTTAATTGTCTAATAATATGATTTCTTTGGATTGCATCTATATCACTATGCATATACTTAACTTTAATACCTAAATCACTATAGTAAGAGGCTAACTCTTCTGCCATTTTTTTTGTAAGTACTGTAACTAATACTCTTTCATCTTTTGCTATTACTCTTTTAATTTCATCATGAAGTTTCTCTACTTGATATTCTGAATCCATTATTTCAATAACTGGTTCTATTAATCCTGTTGGTCGTATTACTTGTTCAGCAACTACAGAACTTAAATTTACTTCTAATTCATTTGGTGTTGCACTTACAAAAAGAAAACTAGGTGCTTTTTTTATAAATTCATCAAATTTTAAAGGTCTATTATCCAAAGCACTTGGAAGTCTAAATCCATATTCAACTAAAACTTCTTTTCTAGATCTATCAGCTGCATGCATTCCTCTAAACTGTGGAAGAGATACATGTGATTCATCAACTATAAGTAAGAAGTCTTTTCCGATTTGTTCAAAATAGTTCATTAGTGAATATGGAGTCTCACCAGGCTTTTGACCTGTTAAATGTCGTGCATAGTTTTCAATACCCTTACACATACCAGTACCTTCAATCATCTCTAAGTCAAACTCAACTCTTTGTTTTAATCTTTGATGTTCAACTAACTTATCATTCTCTTTTAAGTTTTTAAGTCTCTCATCAAGTTCCTCTTCAATTTGTTTTACTGCAACTGAAAGTTTATCGTTTGAAACAACAAAAGGATTAACTGAATAAATAATTACTTCTTTTAAATCTTGTGTTTTATTATTTGTTAAGTACTCATGCTTAGAAATAGATTCAACTTCATCAGCAAAAAACTCAACTCTAATAAATTCATCTTCATAATAAGCAGGATAAATATCTATAACATCACCATTTACTCTAAAATCAGACCTATCAAAGAATTTATCGTTTCTTTTATATCCCATTTCTACAAGTTTTAGTAAAAGCTCTCTTTGAGAGTATTCAAAACCAACTTCAAGTCTTTGAACCATTGCTTGGTACTCTTCTGGATTACCTAAACCATAATTTGCAGATACTGATGCAATAACAATAACATCATCAAAAGAAAGTAGCGACGCTGTAGTACTAAGTCTTAGTCTTTCTAATTCTTCATTTATTGAAGAGTCTTTTTCAATAAATAAATCGCTTCTTGGAATATAAGCTTCAGGCTGATAGTAATCATAATAAGAGATAAAATATTCAACATGATTATTAGGGAAAAACTGTTTAAATTCAGAATATAACTGAGCTGCTAAAGTTTTATTATGCGTCATAATAAGCGTTGGTTTTTGAGTTTTTTCAATAACCTTTGCCATAGTATATGTTTTACCAGAACCTGTAACACCTAAAAGAGTATTGTATTGATTTCCCGCATCAATAGAGTCACTTAAGGCTTTTATTGCTTGGGGTTGATCACCTGCTGGGCTATAATCACTTATTACTTCAAACTTTGCGATAGCTTTGTCCTTATGATTTTTTTGTTATTGTATCAAAGATTTTATTATGAGATGGTTTATAAGTACAACTATATTAAAGTGATAGTAAATTCAGCTCCACTATACTCTTTTTCTTCATATTTATAAGTAACATTATTAACATCAATATTTCCACCCATTCCATCAACAATCAAATTGTAGGTCATATGAAGTCCAAGCCCAGTTCCTAAAGATTTATGTTTAGTAGTAAAGTATGGTTCAAAAACATGAGGTATTAAATTTTCTGCTATTCCATTTGCATTATCTTTAATCTTTATAATTACTTTTTCATCTTTTGTATAAGTTGAGATAAATACAAGTTTATTTTTAATCTCTTTTTCATTTAGCACATCTTTTGCATTATTGAATATATTAATTAGACATTGAATTAATTCATTTTCATAACCATTAACTTCAATATCATCTGCTAAATCAAGTATTATATTTATCTGATTGTTTTTAATAGTAGAATCAACTAGGTGTAAAAAACTTTTAATATCTTTTTTTAGATTAAATACTTTTTTAGTTCTATCGCCTTTTATAAAGTTTTTAAAATCATCAATTGTTCTTGATAAATATTGAGCATTATCATTTATAATTGTACAAGTTTCTATAAGTTTTTTTTCTTCTAATATATTATATTCTTTTTCTACTATTATTCCTGTTGCTGCTGTTGAAATTAAAGAAAGAGGTTGTCTCCATTGATGTGCAATATTCCCAATCATTTCTCCCATTGCCACCATTTTTGCTTGTTCACTAAGGATTTTATCTTTTTGTTGATTTTGAACTATTTGCTGTTTTAATGATTTTTCATTTTTTATAATAGATTTTTGCATATATTTAAAATCATTAATTAATATTCTAAATATTGTATATTTACTTTTTATATTTTCATCCATTTTAGAGTTATGGTCTTTAGCAAATCTATTAATATTTAATGTTAGTAACTCTAGTGGAGATACGATACTATTTGCAGTTTTTTTTGCACTCATAATTGATATAAATGCAATTAATATTATAATAATTAAAAGAATAAAAGAGATATTAAATATATATTGATCTATATCGTTATTATTTTCTTTTACTAAAATCATCCAAGATAGATTATTAAATTTTTTATATGAAACATAATTGTTTTTATTTCTACCTTCATCAAAATATTTTATAAGTTTATTTTCTTCATTCTTTGAAATATTATCTTTATATAGTCTTGTAGTAAAAAAAGAGTTTCTGTTTTTTACATTAAATTTATTAGAAGTATCTAAAATATATAAACCATTTTTATCAATAATTGAAACACTAATATCACTAAAAGCAGAAGGATTAAGATTTGAAACGAGTTTATTTATGAAATCAAGATTTAGTTCAATAATATAAATTTGATTTTGAAATTCAAAAACATAAGAGACTAAAGGAGCATCTGATAAATTTGAGAAATAAATATTACTTAGAAAATCTTTTTTTTCTAATAAGTATTTTTTGAAAATTGCTTTTTTAGAAAAATCATATCCCTCTCGTACTTTTATTTTAGTTTTACTAGTAAGCTCTTGGATAATACCATCTTTACTTAAAATCATTATGGTATCAATTGAATTTTTATATTTTAAAATATCAGATAATAATCTCTTTCTTTCACTTTTATCTATATCTTTTAGTAAGTTAGGGATTTCTTTTATATCTTGGTTGAAAACATTTATATTGTATTGGATATTTTTTATGATATTAGTATGTTCAGATAAAATCAAATCATATTTTTCTTTTGTAATTAAAAAAACAAATATTAAACTTAATAACAAAATAGGAACTATAGAAAACAATAAAAACTTTCTATATAAATCCTTTTTAAATATTTTGCCTTGTGTTTTCATAGTTTTACTTTATTTTAATAAATTTACTATTTTTTACTCTAAAAATATAATAGGGGGTTTTAATATCTCCATACTTATCAAAGGATATCTCATCTCCTGCTATATTAAAAGTCTCTTTTTCAATAATATATTTTTTTATATCATCAACTTTTTTATGTCCATTTTGTAAAGCTTCTATAATTATATTTGCAGCTTGGAAACCTTGAATATTGGATCTATTTGATTGATATTTATAAATTGAATAAAAATCTTTTGCAAAATCTTGATAATCTTTATTCTCATAGTTAATATAATTTGACGAAGTAAAATAAACACCTTCAGCCCACTTACCAACATTTTCTATAAACTCTTCATTTTTTGCCCAACCTGATGAAATTATAGGTGTAGTGTTATTATTGATTCTTAAATACTGAATTAGACCTGCAGCATCAATACCATTTTGCACTTGTACAATAAAATCAGCATCTTTTACTTTTTCTAAAATGTCTTCATATGCTAAATTTGAATCAATAAGCTCTTTATATTTCATCTCTTTATCATCAAAAAGGTGTAAATAGTCATATAAATATGCTTTATTATTTACATCTCCTATTAAATAAATATTTTTAGCCTTGCTATCTTCTAATAATTTAATTAAATTACTAAAATGTTCTATTGAATTTGCCGTTTGAACTCTAAAAAAGTTATCATCTTTTTTAGAAAAGTAACTACTACTAGCAGTTGGTGAGATTTGAAAGATATCTTTATGCTTTGAGATTATTTCTGAAGATATTTTACTCATAGAACTTGTTGCATTTGCAATAATATACTTAACATTATCTTCTATAAGTTCATTTATAACTTGTTTGTTTACTTCTTTATCTTGCTTATCATCTTTAAGAATTAACTCTATTTTCTTACCATTAATTTGATAATTTATTTTATCAAAGGCAAGAATTATTCCATTTTTTTCATTTAAACCTAAATCTGAATATTTACCACTAAGACCTAAAACAACACCTATTTTAATAGTATCATTTTCATTCTTTTCAAAACAGCCAACAAAAAATATAAATATTAACATTGTTATAAAAATATTTTTCATCTCTATTTCCCTAAGTTAAGTAATTTTTTCTTCTAATATTTTGACAT
>NZ_WFKJ01000052.1 GCF_009208075.1 Poseidonibacter ostreae
ATTATGGGATGCAATGCTTCAATCATCTAAAAATGAAAAAATATTAAATAAGCTTAAAAACGTAAATGATTTTTTTAATAAAATTAGATATAAAACAGATCAAAGACATTGGAAGAAAAATGACTACTGGGCAACTCCATATGAGTTTATGGGAACAGCTGCTGGAGATTGTGAAGATTATGCAATTGCCAAGTATTTTAGTCTTAGAAAGATTGGTGTTCCTGATAATAAACTTAGAATTACCTATGTAAAATATAAAAGAACAAGAAGTAAGTTTGAACAAGCACATATGGTTTTAACTTATTATCATAAGCCAGGTGCCACTCCAATTGTTTTAGATAATATTAATAAAAAGTTAAAATTAGCAACAAAAAGAAAAGATTTAAAACCTGTATATAGTTTTAATGCAAGTGGCTTATGGCAAGCAAAAAACAAAGGTTCTGTAAGAGTTGGAACTAATAATCTAAGATCATGGAAAGATCTTATGAGTAGAATTTAAAAAAGGAATAAAAATGTCTTTATCAAAACAACTATATATAATAATAGCTTTTATATTTTTAATGATTTTTACGGGTAACTTTATTATAAGTGTTAAGAACACTAAAGAGTATCTTGAGATTGAATCTATAACTAAAGCACAAGATACAGCGACATCTTTAGGAATGGGCTTAAAATCTTTATTAAAAGATAAAGAAGACCCAGAAATTGAAACAATTATTAAAGCAATTTCAAATAGAGGATTTTATAAAGAGATTAGATTAGTAGACGCATATTTTACAATAAATGAAACAGAACTAATTAGAGCAAGTGCCGATTTAGATGATTCATTATGGAAAATTTCTAATTTAAAAACAGATGCTTCCTTTGGAAATATAGAGAAAATCACATCCGATGCAGATATTTCAAATCAATTATCTAAATTAGAAAATGAAGAAATAGAATTAAATGAAGAGATTGAAATTGAAGAAGATATTTATAGTTATAATCCAAGTGAAGAATACAAAAATGGTGGAAAAATAACATTTAGTTTTACAGCAACAAATGAAAATGGCTCAAAAGTTGATACATCTGCAAATCTATCCATAAATAAAATCATTGCAAAAGCAACAAGAGATGTAAAGTTTGATTATATTCCAAGTTGGTTTATAAGTATGATTCCTATAAACCTTGAAGAACAAAATAGTGAAATTAGTAATGGCTGGAAAACTACAGCTATTATATATGTAAGTGCAAATCCTGGGGATGCTTATGCAAAATTATATGACCAAGTTAAAGGTGGTTTAATCTACGCAATAGTTGCATTTATTATTTCAATGTTAATTTTATTTATCTTCGTTCAATATATTTTAAAACCTTTAAAAAGAATTGAGAAACTTGCAAATAATATTGCAGTAGGAAAGTTTGGAACAATTACAGAACTTCCTTGGACAAGTGAGATTAAAAGTGTTGCAATAGCAATGAATGATATGTCAACAAAAATCGAAGCAATTATAAATAAATTAAATAGAAACTTAGAAAATAGTACAAAGCAATTGTCTCAAGATGAATTAACAAAACTTAGTTTAAAGCAGAGTTTTGAAACAGATATGAAAAATATGTTTATTCATAAATCAAGTGGATACATATTTGTAATTAAAATATTTGATTTAGCAACTTTTGCAAAAGCTCATACAAATAAAGAAGTAAATAGCTTTATAAAAGAGTTTGCAAATATTTTAAAAAACACAACAATAGATAATAAAAAAGCTGTTGCTTATAGATTTTTTGGATCTGAATTTACATTAATTGCAGAAAAATTCTCTTATGAAGATGCTATTAAATATACAAAAATATTACAAGATAATTTAGAAAAACTTACATCTAAATTTGATAAAAAAGATATTGCACATATTGGAGCAACTCCATTTAATCCAATTGGAACAATTCCTGAAATGTTACAATCAGCAAATGAAGCTTATGAAAAAGCTACATTAATTGGTACTAATGAAGCATATTTAAGAGATTCAAATGATCTTTCAAGAGATATGGAATCATGGAGAGATTTAATTTTTGATATTATTGATAACTCAAAATTTAAAGTAAAATATATTGGAGATGCAACACTATTAAATCAATCTGATGAATTAGTTATGCAAGAAGCTTTCACAAGTGCTTGTGATAAAGATGGTATTGATATACCTATTGGAACATTCGTATCAATTGCAGAAAAATATGAAAAAATCATTGATTTTGATAAAAAAGTAGTAAATAAAGTAATTGATTATATAAAAAGTGAGAAAGTTAATCATGATATCTCAATTAACTTATCACTTGAATCAATAAATAATACAGCATTTATTGCATGGCTTGAACGTACAATATTACAAAATAAAAAAATTGCAAGTCAATTAGTATTTTCAATTACAGCTTATGCTGTTGCTAAAGATATGGGTAAATTTAAATTCTTCGCAGATGAAATGCACCAATGTGGAGCAAAAATTATTATTAAAAGATTTGAGAGTAAATTTATTCCTCTTGATAATATTAAAGACTTTAATCTTGACTATATTAGATTAGCAAGAGACTATACTTGTAATATTTGTAATGACACTTCAAAACAAAACTTTGTTGAATCATTACAAGAGCTTTCAACACTATTAAATATAAAAGTTTTTGCTGAAAATGTAATAGAAGAAGAAGATTTAGAGATTATTAAAAGCTATAACTTATATGGAGCAAGTAGATAATCTCTACTTTGCTTAAAACACCCTAATATTAATACTACGTTAATAAAGATATATTATAATTTTGTGTTTTAAATAAGGATTATAATGTTTGATAAAATTTTAAGATTTTTCGTAGAAAATTCACGTGTTAATTATACTCTATTTATTTTAGTATTTGCTATTGGTATATGGTCTTATACTAAAACTCCAAAAGAAATTTTTCCAAGTTTTGAGTTAGATATGATATCAATAAAAGGCTCTTATAGTGGAGCTTCTGTTGATATTTTAGATAAAATGGCAGTTGTTGAAATTGAAGATAATGTAAAAAATATTGATAGTGTTGATACAATGTCAACTATCATAAGCCCCGGTTCATTTACAATAGTTTTAGAACTAAAAAAAGGTAAAAACAAATATAATGAGGCAGATAAGGTTAAAGATGCTATTGCACTAGTCAAAGGTAATCTTCCTTCTGATATGGATGAACCTACAGTAAATGTTTTAGATCGTTCAAGAGCACTTATTGATATTACACTTACTTCGAAAAAGTATTCAACTGATGAATTAAAACCTTTTGCTGACGCTTTAAAAAGTCAAATTCTTGGAATCACTGGTATTAATGATGTTACAATATTTGGAGATTCAGATAAGTACTTTGAGGTCTTAATTGATGATAAAAAAATTGATGCTTTAGGACTTAATAAAAGTGAAGTTTTTTCTGCAATCTCAACTCTATCATATATTTTTCCTGTAGGAAAAATTGAAGACCCTAAAAAACACTATTATATCTCAACATACAATGGTGCTAAGAATGCTGTTGATTTTGGAAATACTTTAATCAAAGTTTCAAATACAAATATTTATGTAAAAGATATTGCACAAATTTCAAAAAAATATGAAGACTCTTCTACTCTTTACTCTTTTAATGGTCAAAATGCACTATCACTTGCAGTTGAACAGTCAGACACTGCTGATGCGATTGTACTTGCTCAAAAAATAAAAGATTTACTTCCTTCTGTAAATAAGAAGAATCCTGATATTAATACTACTATTGCTGATGACAATAGTGAAAGAATTACGGATAGATTAAATATTGTTGTTTCAAATATTTTACTTGGAATCATTTTAATTACAATCTTAGTAATGATTTTAATCAACTTTAGAATGTCTGCAATTATTGCACTTGGTATTCCAACATCTTTTGTAATTGCAGCTATTTATATGTATCTTAGTGGATATTCTATAAATATGATTTCACTTGTAGGAGTTTTAATTGCAATTGGTATTGTTGTTGATGATGCTATTGTTGTAAGTGAAAATATCCAACAACATATTGAAGAGGGAATGGATCCAAAAGATGCAGCTGTAAAAGGTGCTAGTGAAATGGTTAAGCCTGTAACTGTTGCGTCACTTACAACACTATTTTCCTTTCTTCCTGTATTAATGATTAGTGGAACAATGGGTGAGGTTATGAAACTAATTCCTATTGCACTTAGTGCATTAGTTGTAGCTTCACTTATTGAGTCATTTATTTTTCTTCCAATTCATGCTGCGCATGCTTTAAAAAATGGTGCAAAAGTTACATCATGGGAAAAAGCAAACAAAGTTTATAATGCAATTATTCACTTCTTTATGAATTGGAAAAAAACATTCCTTATCATCTTTGTTATTCTTGTACCCTTTGCAACATATACAGCTATTAAAACATCAAAGTTTCAAATGTTTCCAAAGTTTGATGCAACAGATGTAAAAATATCAATGAAAGCAGATGCAAATACAACACTTGAACAATCATTTAAAATAGTTCAAGAGATAGAAAAAGATTTAATGCTTCAAAAAGATGAATTTTTTATAAGAAGTATCGATTCAGTTGCTGGATATAGAAAAGATACAGGAAATAATACTGAGAGATTCCCTTATGCTATGTATATGACAGTAGAGCTTCAAAAATTAAAAGCTGCAAATATTTTAGATAAATATGTTACACCTTATCTTAGTTTTTATTATGATGATGAGGGAAGAACAAGAACTTTAAAATCAAAAGAAATTGCTACAAAATTAAAAAAATTCTTAGATAAACAAAACTATAAAGAAAAATATCAATTAGAAGAAATAGGAGTGTTAGAGCGTAAAGTTGGACCTATTAAAGCTGATGTAAAAATTGGTTTAGTTTCACATGATAATCAAAAAGTAATTAAAGCTATTAATGATTTAACAGTTGAAATAAATAAATTAGACGGAATAAAATCTGCATCAAACTCTTTAAAATTTGGTATTGATGAGATTAAATTAAAAGTGAATCAATATGGAGAATCACTTGGAATTACAGAATCATTTATAGGTTCTTACCTTTCAAACCTTTATTTATTAAAGAAAAAAGGTGTTTCATTTGATGATAAAGAGATGTTAGATATTAAAATAAAATCTAAAAATAAAGATGACTTTGAAGCTTTTAAAAGTACCCAGATACCTCTAAGTAATGGTTCTTTTGTTGCCCTAGAGCAAATAGTTGAACTTAATACTATTAGAGCATTTGAACAACTTTTAAAAGACCAAGGAGAGAAAAACTTTTACTTCTTTGCAAATGTTGATCCGGATATTATAACTTCTACTGAAGTAATTGAAAAACTACAACCATTATTAAAACAGCTAAAAGAAGATGGAATAAAACTAGTATTTAAAGGAGAAGCTCAAAAGAAAGAAGAGTTAAAAAGAGATATGCTTTTAGCTTCTGGACTTGCTATTATTTTAATCATGCTTTCTATGCTTTATTTATTTAATTCCTTTAGAGAAACATTTATAGTTATGAGTATTATTCCCTTCTCTATTTTAGGAGTATTAATAGGCCATAAAGTAATGGGACTTAACTTATCAATGCCTTCAATGATTGGAGCACTTGGACTTGCTGGAGTTGTTATTAATGATGGTATTATTATGATGACATATCTTAAAAAAGCAAAAACGCTAGAAGAGATATTCCAAAAAGCTACAAAAAGATTTAGACCTATTATTATTACTACAATTACAACTTTAATTGGTATGAGTTCATTAATCTTCTTCCCAACAGGACAAGCAGTTATTTTCCAACCAATTGCAATAGCACTTGGGTTTGGACTTGCTTGGGGAACTATTCTAAACTTAGTTTATTTACCAGTTTTATATACAATTTCACATAAACTAAGAAAATCATAAAACAAATATAAAAGTAAAGCTATCAAAGCTTTACTTTATAGAATAAAAATAAAACTTCTAATAGCAGAAGTACTCATAGCATAAGGTTCAATATTTATCTTTCTTAATGTATATTCTACATTTAAAATAATTCGTGAAAGTAAAACTTCAAAAGAAAAATTTGAATGAGAATAAATACTCTCTTTATTTGATTTTATATACTCTAAATCTTTTATTATATTTAAATCACTTTTATCTTTATGAAGAAGTTCTAACTGCCAATTATTCTGCCAGGTATTAAAAAGATAATTGCCATTTATATCTTTATTTGTTCTAATTTTCCATCTTAAAACTTGTAAATATTGATAAAGTTTTGATAATTCATATTTATTATGTTGAAGCGCAGTAAACTTATGTTCATCGTCCAAACTATAAGCTTTATAAATCAATTTATAAAGACCAATAATTAAAAAATCATTTCTATTTGATATCTCTTTATCTAAAAAAGCGTAATATAAATACTCATCATAAGTTTTTAATTTTTGATTATTTTGTAGAATATTAATATAGTCTTGATTTGTTTGAATTTGATGTATTATATCTTTTGATAGTTTTTCATTATAAGAGTTAGGGTTTCGTAAGTCTAATTTCTTTTTATACTTAATTAAAGTGGATGTAATTTCATTTTTATACTTAACAATTTCAAGTGCAGAATTAGTTTGTGCAATACTTTGAATACTACCTTTACTAAGACTACATCCTTCAAAAAAGAGTACTAAAATTACAATAGCAAAAATATTTACTAATTTTAAATTCAAAGAACTCTCCTTTATAATTTATAAGCTATTCTATTTTAAGAAATAGCTTTTAATTCATTTTCTATTTTTTCTAACTTTGTTTTTGCATCTTCTAATGCTTTTCTATTTTCAGCAATAACTGCTTCAGGAGCATTTGCTACAAATCTTTCATTTGATAACATTCCATTTAGTTTATCAAACTCTTTTTGAGTTTTTATTTGCTGCTTTGTTAACTTATCAATAATAGGACTCATATCAATTTCTGAAGTTGGTAAGTATACTTCTAAATTATCAGATACATCTGTAATTGAGTTCTCAACTTTTGCATCAACAAACTCTATATTTTCAACTTTTCCAAGTTTTTCAATAAATGGTTTTGCAATATCTTTATCAATATTTGAATCTAATTTAATATAAGCTTTTGCAATTTTAGAGTTACCCATGTCAATTACAACTTTTGCACGTCTTACAGAAATAATAGCTTCTTCAATTACTGCAAACATATCTTCCATTTCTTGATTTTTTGCAATATTTTTAGGGAAGTTATTAATCATTAAAGACTCACTCTCTTCAAGTGTAGTTCCTGATAATTTATGATATAGAAAATCAGCAATAAATGGCATAAATGGAGAAATCATTTTTAATGTTTCTTTAAAAATTGCTCCAAGTTCTAAAATAGAATCTTTTGAACCTTTTGAGTATTCAATACCCCAGTTACAAAACTCATTCCATACAAACTTATAAAGAGTACTTGCAGCTTCATTGAATTTGAAAGTCTCTAAATTATCTCTTAATTCATCAACAGACTTACTTAATCTACTTTGCATATATAAACCAAGAGGTGTTTTAATCTCAATATCTTTTAAATCAGGGAAAGTTTCGATATTTAATTGTAAGAAATTAGATGCATTATAAAGTTTATTTGTAAAGTTTCTAAATTGCTCTAAATTCTTTTCACCTAATTTAATATCTCTACCCTGCACTGCTAAATATGCAAGTGTAAATCTAATAATATCAGCAGAATGTTCTTCAACCATATCTAAAGGATCAATTACATTTCCTTTTGATTTAGACATCTTAGCACCTGTTTCATCACGTACTAAAGCATGCATATAAATATCTTTAAATGGTAACTCACCTTGGAAATGATCACCCATCATCATCATTCTAGCAACCCAGAAGAACATGATATCAAAACCAGTAATTAAAAGTGAATTTGGATAGAAGTCTTTCATATCTTGTATTTCATTATATAATTCTTCTAGTTTTCCATTATTTCCCCAACCTAAAGGACTCATTGCCCAAAGTGCTGAAGAGAACCAAGTATCAAGAACATCTGGATCTTGTGTATAGTGTTTTTCTCCACATTTAGGACATTTTTCTGGCTCATCAGATTTATCAGCCCATTGGTGATTACATGAAGTACATGTAAACACTGGAATTCTATGTCCCCACCAAAGTTGTCTAGAAATACACCAAGGTCTTAATTCATCCATCCAAGCTGTATATGAATTAATCCAATGTTGTGGATGGAAATTATTATGAGCTTTTGTTTTGTCAATTGAGCTTTTTGCAATTTTTTCAGATAAGAACCATTGTTGAGAAATAAATGGTTCAACAATATTTTTACATCTATAACAATGCCCTACTTGATGAACATGGTCTTCAATCTTTACAATATATCCTGCGTTTTCTAAAGCTTTTACAATAACAGGTCTAGCTTCAAGTCTTTCAAGTCCTGCAAACTCTCCACAGTAATCATTTAAAATACCTTTTTCATCAAATACTTTAATAAATTCTAAGTCGTGTCTTTTTCCAACTTCATAGTCATTTTGGTCATGTGCTGGTGTAACTTTTACAACACCTGTTCCGAATTCCATATCAACATGAGAATCAGTAATAACTTTAATAGTTCTATCTGTAAGTGGTAATAATACTTCTTTGCCTACAATTGAAGAGTATCTTGAATCATCAGGATGAACCATAATTGCAGTATCTCCAAAATATGTTTCAGGTCTAGTAGTAGCAACTTCAAGCTCTCCACTACCATCTGCAAATTTGTAAATCATTGTATAAAATTTACCATTCACTTCTTCATGTTCAACTTCAATATCAGATAATGCACCATCATGTGTACACCAGTTAACCATATAATTATTTTGTGCAATATGACCATCATTGTATAAAGATACAAAAGCTTCTTTTACTGCTTCTTTTAAACCCTCATCCATAGTAAATCGCTCACGTTTCCAAGCAGGAGTAACTCCTAGTTTTCTCATTTGATGAACAATATTCCCGCCACTAGTTTCTTTTTGAAGCCATGCACGCTCTAAAAACTTTTCACGTCCAAGTTCTTCTTTTGTAGTACCCTCAGCAAGTAATTGTTTTTCAACAACATTTTGTGTAGCAATTCCTGCATGGTCAGTCCCTGGTTGCCAAAGAGTTTTGAAACCATCCATTCTTTTATATCTAGTAATAATATCTTGAAGTGTAAATGTTAATGCATGTCCAATATGTAAAGATCCTGTTACATTTGGTGGTGGCATCATGATTGAGAAAGTTTTTGCTTTCCCGTTTTCGTCACATTCTTGAATTGATTTATTTCCCTCAATTTCAAAATAACCTCTATCTTCCCAAATTTTATAGTAATTATCTTCTACTTTTGATGGTTCGTATTTTTCGCTCATTAAAAATCCTATATAGCTTTATTATTCGCGATTATATCTAAACAATATTTAATAAACAAAGTTAAATATTTATATAAAGTATTATTTAGATATAATTTACTACTTAAAGTAAATAAATAATATTTATATTATTACAAAGATTAAAAATGAAAAAGAATTTTATAGATAAAAACAAAAAAATTGTTATACTATTTGTTATCCTTTTCATCTTATTTGGGATAATATCTTTTACAATAATAATAAATAAAAATAGTGAATTAGAAGATAATATTAATAAGAACAACATTTCTAATCTTATTGATAAAATCCAATCAAGAATAGCTTATAATCATAAAATTGCACTTGAGTATTCAAGTTCAGATGAAATCTACAACTTTATAAAAAATGAAAACAGTGAATATGTTTACAAAAACTTTAGTGAAGGTTCTTATACTCTAGAAGATTTAGGATTATCATATTTAATATTAACTGATTTAAAAAATAATATTAAATACTCTAACTTTACAAGAGACACGAGTTTTAATAAAACTGATGACTTTGCCTTAAAAATGATACAAAAGGTAGAAGATACAGAAAAAATAAATAAAATTGTACTTTATAAAAAACATGCGTATTACATATCAAAAACACCAATTTACAAAACAGATTATGAAAATAGTTCAAATGGATTTTTATATATAGGTTCAAAAATAGATAAAGAAACAATTAAAAATTTAAGTAAAGGTTTTACTGATGTTAAATTTATCAATAATCCAAAATCAAATATAATAAAAACAAAAATAAATAGTCAAGAAATCAATTTAACACATAAAGAAGTAGATTTTAAAATAAAAAATAATATAAACACAAGTGAAATATCTTTTTATGATAACAATTCAAATTTATTATTTACAATTGAAGTAACAAAAGAAATAAGTATTTTAAACAATATAAAAGAATTTTACTTAATAATGTTTTCATGTATATTATTTCTAGCAATTTTTTCACTTATTTATATAAGTTATAAATACAAACTTGAAGTAAAAAAACAATATGAGAGTATAGATAAGATAGTCGAAAATAAAACTTTTCAACTTAATAAAGAGTTAGAAAACCTTAAAAAAGTTAATGAAAATTTATACGATATTGCACATACAGACTTCTTAACAAAAACAATGAATAGAAGAAACTTTTTTATGCATGCACAAAAAAACTTCCTTGATGCTCAAAAAAATGATCTTTTATTATGTGTCGTTATGATTGATATTGATAACTTTAAAAAGTTCAATGATCAATATGGACACAATATTGGAGATAAAGTTTTAGTTCTTTTTGCTGAAAAAATAAAAAGACATATAACAGATAAAACTATTTTTGGAAGATTAGGTGGAGAAGAGTTTGCCTTAGTAATTAGAAATACTAAACTAGAAGATGCAATTATCAAAGCAGAAAAACTAAAAAAGAAGATTGAAGAAATTGAACTAATAGTTGATAATAAAACTTTAAAAATTACTGCAAGTTTTGGTGTTAGTGATAACCAAAACTGCTCAAATATTGATGAGATGTTACAAAAAGCTGATAATTTATTATATACAGCAAAAGAATCAGGAAGAAACCTTGTAAGAAGTAGATTGAACTTTTGTTAAAAACAAAGTTTCAAGTCTAAATAGAAGTTTTTTCCTCATCCTTAACAAGCCCAGCTTCTCGTAAAAAAGGAGATGCAATAAAAGCCATTTTCTTGATTCTATCAAATTTTGCATAAGATAAATATAGTATATCTTTTGCTCTTGTAACTGCAACATAAAACAGACGTCTTTCTTCTTCTAAACTTCCACCTTTACTCATAAGCTTTCTATTTGGAAAACGTCCATCCATTAAATCAATCACATAAACTTCTTTAAACTCTAAGCCTTTACTAGCATGAACAGATAATAAATTTACACCATCACCCTCACTCATTTCAGAGCCACCTAAAATCATTGAGTTAATAAATTTTGACAACTCTTTAAAGTTTCTTGATAAGTTCTTTAAAATCATTCCTTTACGATTGATTTTCGCTAAAGACTTAGTTTTTTGCATTGGATTAACTGTTCCATCTTTTGCAGTTGCTCTTTTAGTTGATAAGAAATCTTTTAATCTTGAATACATCATTGAAGAGCTAATACTTGTTACTAATGATTCTGGGTTTTTTGTTCTTCTTAAATGTTTCATAAGTAAGTAAAAATCATAAATATATTTTCCACCCTCAACATTTAATTTTGGATGTTTTAAAATTGGATTGGATAAAAAAGCTTCTTCAAAACCACAATCTTTAAACTTTGAAACAGATCCTAATTCTAAAAAATCATCAAACAAACCTAATTGTCTATTTTTAACTTTTTTCGTATCATAAGGGTTATTAATATCAGGATTAGGATGAAATAGTCCTCTTAATATATCGCCATCACCTAGTTTAATCAAGGCATCAAAGATATCCTTTGCAATTGCCTTTCCAATACCTTTACCATGCTCTAAAACATGAATAAATGCCATCATATCATTATGAGACATTTGCATAACTAAAACATCTAAAATAAACTTAATTTCAACAGAATCAAAAAAGGACATTCCACCTTTTCTTTTTGCTGGGATTTCATACTCACGTAAATTTGCCTCTATTCCATCTGCACTTGAATTATTTCTATAAATAATTGCAATATCATTATGAGGAGTTTCACTTTTTGAAATTAGTTTAGAGATATATTCATATTGTGCAAATAGTTCATTAAAAGCCAAAAGTTTTGGCCTTATTGTCTCATCAGTTCTTATAACCTCTAAATTTTTATCATATATTCTTTCATTATGCTCAATAACTTTTGTAGCTAAATCTAAAATAGGTTTAGTTGAACGATAATTTTTTCTTAAAGTAAAAACCGTTGCATTATCATATCTTGTTGAAAAAGTAGAGATAATACCAATATCAGAACCATTAAAAGCATAAATACTTTGATCATAATCTCCAACACAAAATAAAGAGTTAGGATTAAAACCATCTAATAATCTTCCTTGTAATGGGTTTGTATCTTGGTATTCATCAACTAAAATTTCTTTAAAATCAAACTCTTGAGTTTTTAAAGTATCAAGCATAATTGTAAGTAAATCATCAAAATTTGCATAACCATATTTGATTTTTAAAGCATTAAATTCATCAACTACATCTTCATAAATAAGAGTATAAATTTCATGGGAAGCATTTTTATCTTTTATCCATGTACCAAATTCTTCACCTGTATTTGAGTTAAGATATAAAGAGTACATATCATATAAATACCCACCATCATAAGGATTCGCTTCATCATCTCTATCATAAAAAACTCTTTTTTCATAAACAGATTTAAATAGAGTTTTAAGTTCATTTGGTTGCTTAAGTGTTATATTTATATTTAATTGTTTTAGTAACTTATAAGACACAGAGTGAAAAGTTCCTGCCATAATTTGCTTTGCTACATCTTTTCCAAAAAATTTAGCAACTCTTTGAACCATTTCAGCAGCTGCTTTATTTGTAAAAGTTAATAGAAGAATCTCTTCAGGTTTAACTCCACTATTAATTAAATTAGCAATTCTTCCTACAATTGTAGAAGTTTTACCTGTACCTGCACTTGCAATGATTAAATTATATCCCTTAGGACAAGTTGCAGCACTTAATTGTTCTTGATTCAAATTTGATAATGGCATGTATTAGCTGATTCTTTATAGTAGTTTTTTTTGTTTTGCAATAGTAGCATAAAAGACTTATTATTCATTTAATAAAAAAGATAAGTTAGGAATTAAGAGATTAAAAAAAAGGGTGCCATCTGTGATGACACCCTAACACAAGGAAACATAAAAAAATTATTCATATTTAAGAAATTTATCTTAAAATTCTTTTGGATAAATAAGTCGCTGCGTCAACTTATCTATGTAAAAATTATACCAGTACACTGTTAACTGAATCCTAATAAAAGATTAATGAAGAGTTAATCTATATATTTACTCTTATTTATTTCCATAATTTTTTGTAAAAGTTTACAGTAAGCTAAAATAAAAATCATTGCTATATAGCCTAATTGAAGGATTGTAATAGATTTTTGTGCCATTATAAAATGTATTGTTATTAAAATTAAAGCTAAGTATATAAACTGATGCTGTTTTTTATATTTTTTAAATAAACTTTTTGTAGAAGTAAAACTCATAAATAAAAGAATAAAAAATGCAATCATCCCTAAATAGATAAATGGCTTATCAAGTGTCTCTTCAATAATAAATCCAATATCAAAATCTACATCAAAAATTACAAAATTCAATAGATGTAAAAAAGCATAAAAAAATCCAAATAAACCAATCAATCTTCTATATTTAACAAGATTGATTTTTTTACTCATTAATGAAATTGTAATTGAAAAAAACAGTATTACAGTTGCTGTTACACCTGTTACTGTATATATATATTTTATAGGTTCAACTACATTTTCAAAAATTAAAACTTGTAAGCTTAACACTACTAAAGGAATTAGTAAAATTAAGTATATTAATAAACGTTTCATTAGATAAACTTTCTTAAATCCATTCCAGCATAGATATGTGCAACTTCTTTTTCATAACCATTATACATTAGTGTTTTTTGTTTTAGAAACTTACCTAGAACTCTCTCTTTTTTTTGAGACCATCTTGGATGATCTACATTTGGATTTACATTTGCAAAAAATCCATACTCTCTTTTATTTGAACGCTGCCAAGTATTAAGTGGTTCTTTATCTACAAATGATATTTTAGAAATTGATTTAATAGATTTAAATCCATATTTCCAAGGAACTACTAAACGCAGTGGTGCTCCATTTTGATTAGGAAGTGTAGAACCATAAAGTCCAGTTGCCATAAAAGATAATTCATTCATAGCCTCATCCATTCTTAGTCCTTCAACATAAGGATAATCAATACTTGCAAAAACTCCACGTGATTGATCAGGGAACATTTCTTCATCGTATTTAGTTTCAAATCTGATATATTTTGCACTTGATAATGGCTTAGCAAATTTTATTAAACTTGCCAATGAAAATCCATTCCAAGGTACAACCATAGACCAACCCTCAACACATCTAAATCTATAAATTCTCTCTTCAATTGAAAAGTTTTTTGTTAAATCATCTAATTGAATTTTCATAGGTTTTTCAACTAAACCATCAATTTCAATCTCCCAATTATCAGTCTTTAAAGTATGAGCCATATCTTTAACACCATTTTTTGATGTTGTAAATTCATAAAAGTTATTATAAGTTGTAATTTGCTCATAAGTATTTAATTTTAGATTGTTGATGTTTTTATCTTTTAGATATTGTAAGTTAGGAACAGGAATATTCTCTTTTGCTAGGGCTTCTATTAACGCTCCAGATGCTACTAAAGATGCAGCTCCAAGTTTTAGAAAAGTTCTTCTTTTATTAAATAACTCTTCAGGTGTTACTTCAGATGATGAGATATCCCATGTTGGTTTTTTTATTATATTCATAATTTACCCTTTACTCTAATTATATATTGATAATTATATATATTTAGTGTAAAGAGTCTGTTTAGAGAAAACCTATTCTTTACTATTTACCTTTTAGTAAAATCGTAAGATATTTTGCTGACCAAATAATTAAACCAGCAACTAAAAGAAAGGCTGTTAAATTTAGTAAGAAAATATAATTTAAATCAAAATTTAAAGAAAATGAAGTAAATATTCGTAAAAAAGCGACTATTTGAATAGCAATAAATATTGTTATTGCAAACTTCCCTGCAAATGGTGTAGTTCCTGAATGCCCTAAAACTACTCTAGTTCCAAAGCCAACTAATATAGTTACAAAATATCCAAGTGCAAGTGTATGAATTACAGCTTTTTCAAAAATGATTTGAGGATTATATAAATACATAAAAGATTCAATAACTGAAATTAAAAAAGCAAAAGGAATCCAATATAATGAAATAAATAAAACCCACATAATAGCAGTTACTTTAAAAGTAGGAAGATTCCATTTTATTAATTCTTTAGTAAATACTACTAATAATGGAATATCAGCAAGAAGACTTAAGGCTGTATTTTCAAATGAAAGTAAGAATATCTTAAAAATTAATAAACCATAAACAAGTGGTAATAAATTTTTTGATTTATTAATTATATAAGTAGGCACTTTTGTTTTTGTAAAAAAAGGAATCATTCTTTGTGAAACTGTAAAAATTATCATAAATAAAAATAGATAAAACCCTACATTAATAGCAAAATGTGCAACAGTTAATGAGTATTCAAAATCAAAAGAACTTACTATAAATAAAAAGTGTGCAAGAATTCCTGTTAAAAATGCTATTAGTATCCATTTAGTATCTTCTTTAATAGCAACAATACTTTTTTTATGTATTGAATATAGTAGTTTAAAGCTTAGTATTTGAGCAAGAAGCATTAAAACTTGAAATACAATAGTAATACTTGGTAATACAATTAAAGAGAGTAAAATCCCAAGAGAACTAATAAAATATAGTTGAAATTGTTGCATATATAATTTTGGTGATATTTCTGCTTGCGATAAAAATCTTGGAAAAACAACAAAAAGAAATCCTAGAAAAAATTGAATGAAAACAACAAAAATCATTGTATAAGCATGATAAGTTAAAATACTAGAATCTAGACTTAAAACATTTGAGTATGAAGCCATAAAAAGCATCATAAAAAGAATAAAAAATATAATTCCATTTGTAAAAAATGGTTGGTGAGGTTGAGAAGAAAACTTCTTGTACCATGTTGTGAATGTATCTGACATATAATCTCCTAAAATAAAAAAGCCACTTAAAAAGTGGCCTTTTTTAACTTTTTGAAGTATATCAAATCAAAAAAATCAAAACCTTGATTATTGACAAGTTCCACAACAAGAAGTTGATGTTGCATCACTTAATGCTGCAAGTGCTGCATCATAATTTGGCTCTTCAGTAATTTCTGGACAAATCTCTTTATAAGTAATAACACCTGAAGCGTTAATTACGAAAACTGCTCTACAAGTAACACCTGCTAATGCTCCAGATGCAATTAAAACACCATAAGATTTAGCAAAAGCTTTTGCTCTAAAATCAGAACCAACAGTTAAGTTTTCAATTCCCTCAGTTGTACAAAATCTACCCATTGCAAATGGTAAATCCATAGAAACTACGATAACTTCTGCATTTTCCATTTTTGCGGCTTCTTCATTAAATTTTCTAGTTTCTGCTGCACAAACTGCTGTATCTAAAGATGGTACTACAACTACTACTTGTGATTTACCATTTTCTCCACCAACTTGAACATCAGATAAATCTTTTGCTACTACAGTTACAACTGGTGCTTTATCTCCAACGTTTACCTCAGCTCCACTTAACTCTACTACATTACCTTTTAATTTTGTTGTTGCCATATAATTTCCTTTTATTTTAAATATTTCTTGACATTATAATAAATTCGGATAAATTTTGTCTTAATTGTGGTCAATCAATTTATAACTGTTACGATTTAACTCTAATACAGTTATCTTCTAAGACAATTTTATCATCATTCAATAATTTAGTTAATGTTGCTTTAAATGCTTTTTTACTTACTCCAAATGCTTTTTTTATATCTTGGGCATCACTTTTATATGTAAAATTCATTTTTCCACCATTTTGAACTAGCAGCTCATAAACTTTATCATCTTTTACTTTTTTACCAATTTCTTGTAAAGATATATCAAGTTTATTATCATCTCTTATTTTTTTAACATAAGCTCTTTTTCTATCGCCAAAATAAACATTTTCAAAGATTTCTGTATGGAAAATCATTCCATCATATAAATCATTTACAATTACTTTGTACCCAAGAGGAGTCTTAGAATATACAAGTATTTCAACCTCATCTTTCTCTTTCAAATCTTTTATATCTTGTTCTAGTGTATATTTCTCAGTTGCTATTAATCTATCTGTTTTTTCATCAAGAATCATTTTAAGAACTTTACTATGACCTTTATGGAAAATACTTCTTTGCTTGTTTTTTGGAACTAAAATATCTTTCGGTAGTCCAATATCAACAAATGCTCCAAAAGGTGCAGTGTCAACTATTTCTAAATAGGCGAATTCATTTACGTAAAGATATGGGTCTAATGTAGTTGCTACTAATCTATCTTCACTATCTGTATAAATAAATACATCTAAAAAAGAACCTAATTCCATTTCATTTGTTACATAAGCATTAGGAAGAAGTACTTCTTCTCTATCTTCACTAATTAAGTAAATACCAGGTTCACTTTTTCTATATACTGCAAGTTTATTTATTTCACCTACATATATTCTTTCATTTATTATTTGTTCTTTAACTTGTTTTTGCTGTTCTTCTTGATTTTCAATCATTTTTAGTTATTCCGTTTATTATTAAATTTAGTCTTATTATAGCTAAATATAACTTGTTGCTTATATTTAATAATAATCTTGTATATAAAGTTATTTAGGAGTAAAATTAGTATAAGGGAATAGTATCTAAGTATTATAAGTTTATTTAATATTATTTCAAATAAATACTACAAAAGGAAAAGACAATGTCATCAGAATTCTACGCACTAAATTTCGATAAAACCAAACAGGTTAAGAAAACATTGGATGAAAAAAATAGAAGAGAAAATTTAAGGTTATATGTAAATGGAGCACCTTATTCTATTAATAATAAGGCAGGTTCATATGTAGGTTGTGGTATTGATGCTGCACATAGTTTTATGGGATATTTTATTAATGCTATTCCAAGAGGTACAATTAAAAAATATGTTGATGTTACTTCAGGGCCTAGTGATGCAAGAAAATATGCTAAT
>NZ_WFKJ01000053.1 GCF_009208075.1 Poseidonibacter ostreae
TTTGGAACACGAAGCACTTTATCAATTTTCCTTGTTCCACAAAGTATTCAGCAACTAAAAATAAAATATTCTCTAAAATTCTTAGGATTTTTTGAACAGTAAAATGACTTCTTAAATTATAAATTTACTTTAAAAATAAAAAACATTCATCTTTCTGTTTACTTTATATACAAAAAATATTTAAAGTTATATACAAAGCAACACTTAAACAACACTTCTTCTTTATACTTTCAAACATAGGTCACAAAGACTTAATTTTGAAAGGAAAATTAAAATGAAAAGATTTACGAAAGCATTAGCCGCTTCTGCGTTACTTAGTCTGACAATATCAGCTGCAACTGCTGCTGAAACAATTAAAGTTGGGGTTTTACACTCACTGTCTGGAACAATGGCAATTTCTGAAACTACATTAAAAGATACTGTTTTAATGTTAATTGAAGAGCAAAATAAAAAAGGTGGGGTTTTAGGAAAAAAACTAGAACCTGTAGTTGTTGATCCTGCATCAAACTGGCCTTTATTTGCTGAAAAAATGAGAGGACTTTTAACTAAAGATAAAGTTGATGTAACATTTGGTTGTTGGACATCAGTATCTAGAAAATCTGTTTTACCAGTTGTTGAAGAGTTAAATGGATTATTATTCTACCCTGTTCAATATGAAGGTGAAGAGTCAAGTAAGAATGTATTCTATACAGGTGCTGCACCTAACCAACAAGCAATTCCTGCAGTTGATTACTTAATCAACGAAATGGGTGTTAAAAGATTTGTATTAGCTGGTACTGATTATGTTTATCCAAGAACTACAAATAAAGTTTTAGAGTCATACTTAAAAACTAAAGGTGTAGCTGCAGAAGATATTATGATTAACTATACTCCATTTGGTCATTCTGATTGGCAATCAATTGTAAGTGATATTAAGAAGTTTGGTTCAGCTGGAAAGAAAACAGCTGTTGTTTCAACTATTAATGGTGATGCAAATGTTCCTTTCTATAAAGAATTAGGTAATCAAGGTATTTCATCTTCTGATATTCCTGTAGTTGCTTTCTCTGTTGGTGAAGAAGAATTATCTGGACTTGATACAAAACCTCTTGTTGGACATTTAGCTGCGTGGAATTACTTCCAAAGTGCTGAATCAAAAGCAAACTCTGAGTTTATTAAAACATGGAAAGAATACATTAAAGATACAAAAAGAGTTACTAATGACCCAATGGAAGCTACATACATTGGATTTAAAATGTGGGTAAAAGCTGTTGAAAAAGCTGGTACTACAAATGTTGATAAAGTTGCTGATGCAATGATTGGTATTTCTGTTCCTAACTTAACTGGTGGAACAGCTAAGATGCTTAAAAACCACCACTTAACTAAACCTGTACTTATTGGAGAAATTCAAGAAGATGGTCAATTTGAAACTGTATGGGAAACTGAAGGTGAAGTTGCTGGAGATGCATGGTCTGACTTCTTACCAGGATCTAAAGATTTAATCTCTGATTGGACAAAACCAATGAATTGTGGAAGCTATAACACTGTAACTAAAAAGTGTGTAGGTGCTAAATAAATTAAGATATGAGAGTTTTAACTCTCATGTTTTAAAAGAAAGGTAAACATGAAAATTATAAAAATAATATTACTTAATTTATTAATGCTATGTCTTGCATTTGGAGCAAGTCTTGAAGAAGATTCTGCTGGATTACTTACTAAAAGCTTCAAAAAAAAACAAACTATAATTGAAGAACTTACTTTAAATTATAAAGATGATAAAAGATTAGAATCTTTACTTCAAAAGATGCTTGTTGGAGAATTACTTTATTTAAAAGAAGATAAATCAATAGTTTCTTTAGAGAGTAAAAAAGAAGATGAGTATTTAACGACAAACTTTTTTACGAATGTAAATTTAGAAGTGAAGTCAAAATATGATTTTAAAAAGATAAAAATCAATAATAAATTAAGAAGTGTTATAAAAAGCTCTTTAGCAAAAATAAATCTATTCTCAAGTGATGTAGATAATAGATTTAAATCAGCAAAGAATCTTTTAAATAATCTAGATAAAGAAAATGAAGCTTTAATAAATGAAGCTTTAGAAAATGAAAAAGAAAGTTCTGTTAAAGAAGTACTTGAGGAAGCTAGTACTATTTTAATTGCAAAATATGGAACAGGAAATGAAAAACTTGAAGCTGTTAAAAGGTTAGGAGAGTTTTTATCTCCTAAATCTTTAGAGATTTTAAATCAAATTAAAGAGACATCAACGAATAAAGATATTCAAGAAGCAACACTTAAATCAATTGCTTCAATTGAAACAGCAAAATCTTTTTATGCAATTTTAGAAAAAGCATTTTTTGGTTTAAGTATGGGGTCTGTTTTATTATTAGCTGCAATTGGTTTAGCAGTTACTTTTGGTGTTATGAAAGTAATTAATATGGCTCATGGTGAGCTTATTATGATTGGTGCATACACAACTTATACAATTCAACAAATTATGCCAGGACTTATTGAATACTCAATAATTATTGCAGTTCCTGCTGCTTTTATAGTTAGTGGACTTGTTGGTATTTTAATTGAAAGATTGGTAATTAGACATTTATATGGACGTCCACTTGAAACTCTACTTGCTACTTTTGGTATTTCTTTAATACTACAGCAAGTTGTAAGAAGTATTTATTCACCTTTAAATCAAGAAGTTAAAACTCCCCAGTGGATGAGTGGAGCATTAGAGATAAATAGTGCCTTATCTCTTACATACAACAGACTTTACATTATTATATTTGCAATTATCGTATTTTTACTTGTTCTATTTATTTTAAATAAAACATCTTTAGGATTAAAAGTGCGTGCAGTATCTCAAAATAGAGAAATTGCAAGGGCAATGGGTATTAAAGCTTCATGGATTGATGCAATAACATTTGGTATTGGTTCTGGTATTGCAGGTGTTGCTGGTGTTGCATTATCACAACTTACAAATGTAGGTCCGAATTTAGGTCAAGCATATATTGTTGATTCGTTTATGGTTGTAGTATTTGGTGGTGTTGGTAATTTATGGGGTACTTTAATAGCAGCCTTTACACTAGGTGAAATTAATAAATTTATTGAACCAATTTCAGGTGCAGTTCTTGCAAAGGTTATTATTTTAGTATTCATAATTTTATTTATTCAAAAAAGACCTAGAGGACTGTTCCCTAAAAAGGGAAGAGATGCAGAGGATTAGAAGATGAATAAAAAATCAATTATATTAAAAATTTTAGAAAATGATAAGGGTGGAAAGATTGTCTTAGGAACTCTTTTTGCTGTTGTTCTTTTAGTATCAATATTAAATTTACTAGTTCCCGAAACTTCAGTTTTTCATGTATCAACTTTTACAGTTACACTTCTTGGAAAATATTTAGCATTTGCACTTTTAGCACTTGCTCTTGATTTAGTTTGGGGATATTTAGGAGTTTTAAGTCTTGGTCATGGTGCGTTTTTTGCTCTTGGTGGTTATGCTATGGGTATGTATTTAATGCGTCAAATTGGAGATCGTGGTGTTTATGGAAATGCAGAATTACCAGATTTTATGGTATTTATGAATTTAAAAGAGTTACCATGGTTTTGGTATGGTTTTGATAATCCTTTATTCGCTTTTTTAATGGTAATGTTTGTACCAGCAATACTTGCTTTTGTATTTGGTTGGTTAGCGTTTAAATCAAGAGTAACAGGTGTTTATTTATCTATTATTACTCAAGCTTTAACTTATGCACTAATGCTAGCATTTTTTAGAAATGATATGGGCTTTGGTGGAAATAATGGTCTTACAGATTTTAAAGATATTTTAGGATTTGATCTTCAAAGTGATGGAACTAGAATAGCTTTATTAATTATTTCATATTTTGCATTACTTGGTGGTTATTTATTATGTAGATTTATTATGAACTCTAGACTTGGACGAGTTGTAATATCTATTAGAGATTCTGAAAGTCGTGTAAGATTTATAGGTTATCAAGTTGAGCAATTTAAGCTATTTATCTTTATCGTATCAGCTGTACTTGCCGCAATTGCAGGGGCTTTATATGTTCCACAAGTTGGAATTATAAACCCAGGTGTTTTTTCACCACTATTTTCTATTGAGTTAGTTATTTGGGTAGCTGTTGGTGGTCGTGGTACTTTATATGGAGCAATTATTGGAGCTATTATAGTTAACTTTGCAAGTTCATACTTTACATCTGCACTTCCAGAAGTTTGGTTATATGCACTTGGTGGATTATTTGTTCTAGTAACTCTTTACTTACCAAAAGGTGTAGTAGGACTTATTTCTAATATAAAAGAGAAAATGAGTAGTAAAAAAGAGGTAGCAGTATGATTATATTAGATCATGAAAATTCACATAATATAGGTGAGTTAAAAAAAGGTAAAAGAATACTTCTTGTTGATGGTGTAACTGTTAGTTTTGATGGGTTTAAAGCTTTAAATAACTTAAGTTTTTCTATTAATTATGGAGAGCTTAGATGTATTATTGGTGCAAATGGTGCAGGAAAATCAACTATGATGGATGTAGTTACAGGAAAAACTAGACCAGATGCAGGTCATGTTACTTTTGGAGAAGCTGTAAATTTACTAGAAATGGATGAACCTGCAATTGCACAAATAGGTATTGGAAGAAAATTCCAAAAACCAACAGTTTTTCAAAACCATTCAGTTTTTGAAAACTTAGAGCTTGCAATGCAAGATGATAAAAGATTTTTCAAAACACTTTTTTCTAAGATTTCAGGTGAGCAAAGAGATAAAATTGAAGAAACTATGGGACTAATTGGATTAAAAGAGTTAGCAAAACAAGATGCTGGAATATTATCACATGGACAAAAACAATGGCTAGAAATTGGTATGTTAATTATGCAAAATCCAAAACTATTACTTGTTGATGAACCAGTTGCAGGTATGACACCACAAGAAGTTGATAAAACAGGTGAAATTTTAACAAACTTAGCAAAAGAACATGCAGTAGTTGTTGTGGAACATGATATGGAATTTATTAGAAGTATTGCTTCAAAAGTAACAGTTCTTCATGAAGGTTCTGTTTTAGCTGAAGGTGATATGGAAAGTATTCAAAATAATGAAAAAGTACGAAAAGTATATTTAGGTGAATAATCATGATACAAATAGATAAATTAAATCAGTTTTATGGACAAAGCCATACTCTTTGGAATCTTACTTTAGAGATTAAAAAAGGTAGATGTACTTGTTTAATGGGAAGAAATGGTGTTGGTAAAACAACACTTTCAAAAGCAATTATGGGATTACTTCCAATACAAAGTGGAGAGCTTATTTATGATGGAAAAGATATATCAAAACTATCTGCACATAATAGAGCTGGTATTGCTATTGGTTATGTACCACAAGGAAGAGAGATTTTTTCTCAACTTACAGTAAAAGAAAATCTTGAAATTGGTGTTTTATCAAATAGAAATAAAATTAAACAAGTACCAGAAAAAATATATGACTTATTTCCAGTTTTAAAAGATATGGCAAATAGAAAAGGAGGAGATTTATCTGGAGGTCAACAACAGCAACTTGCTATTGGAAGAGCTTTATGTATTGATCCAAAGTTTTTAATTCTTGATGAACCAAGTGAGGGAATACAGCCTAATATTGTTGCTCAAATTGGTGATGTTATTGATTATCTTACAAAAGAAGAAGAAATGACAGTTATGTTAGTTGAGCAAAAATTACCCTTTGCCAGAAAACATGGAGATGATTTTTATGTAATTGATAGAGGTGCAGTTGTTGCAAATGGTGAAATATCACAATTAAGTGATGAAATAGTTAAACAACATTTATCTGTATAGTTTATAAAATATTTATTTTAAATGAATAATAAATATACAAATGTAGAAATATTAATCTAGATTTTTTTGATAAACTAATTTCATAAAATATCTATTTTACAGGGAAAGAAATGAGTTTAAAATTTAGTTTTAAAGATGATAGGTTTAGTTTAGATAGATTAAATCTTCCATCAAGATATTACTTATTTAATGACAATGAAAACTATATCAAACTTCTTAATATTGGAGAGGGTATCTTTCCAAAAGATAGAATAAAAACTAACTTTAAACTAGATAATTCAAATCTTATAATAACCACAGAATCAGCTACAAAAATATATCCATCAAACTCAAAGTTTTATAGTATTAATTCAATAAATATAAAACTAGAAAATAGCTCAAATTTAGAGTTTTTAAATGATGAGCTAATTTTATATAAAGATGCAAAATTTATACAAACTTTTAGACTAAATTACGATGAAAAATCAACATTTTTCTATACTGATATTTTAAGTAATGGACGAAGTTTTGAAAACTTTGATTTTTCAACTATGAAAATAAAAAATACTTTTTTTGAAAGTAATTCTTGCGAATATATAGAAAAATTTGATATTGGTGGTGTTGATTTAAAAGATTATATAAAAAGAAAAAACTCAAAAGAGAATCTTTTTGCAAAGGTTTATATAAAAACTTTAGACAATGTTGCTTTTTTAGAAAAGTTAGAAAAAGAAGAGTTTTTAACTTTTACATATTCGAAATCAAAAAGACTTATAATTGGTGTTTTAAGTAGTGATAATATGTCAGTTTTAAAAGATAAGGTCTTAAAAGTTTGGGATATTTATAGAAAAAATTTAGAAAAAAATAGTTTTAATATGGGGAAACAATAATATGGAAATAGGTTTAATAGTTTTATTTTGGTATGGAGTACTTCATGCTTTTGGAGCTGATCATATCGTTGCAATTGTAAATTTTTCTCTTGGAAAAAGTAAAACAAAAACATTTTTAATTACTTTTGCTTTTGCTATTGGACATGGGCTGATGTTGTTTATTTTTGCAAAAGTTTTACAAGAGTTTACTTCAATAGATTCATATCTTGGATATGGAGATATTGTAAGTTCATCAGTAATTATTGCAATGGGAATATATTTGATATATCTTGTAAATGCTAAAAAAATCATCTTAGAAAAGCATATGCATGAAGGTAAAGAACATATACATTTGAGTTTTGCAAAAAATCATACTCATAAAAAAACAGATACAAAAAGTGCTTTTGTTATAGGTTCACTAATGGGAATTGGTGGTGTAAGAGGTATGCTTATTACTCTTGGTGTTATAAATTCACAAAGTGTAGATTTTACTATGGTTATGGCTTTTGTTTTAGGGGTTAGTGTAGTGTTTATATGTTTTGGGTTTATTATAAATTATATAAATGAAAATGTTTTAAATAGTACAAAAAATATAAAAAGAGTATTTACAACAGCTGGAATTGTCTCAATTTTAGTTGGAACAAATATGATATTAGGCTAGGGATAACTCGTTATCCCCTTTAGGGTTTGCTTCTTTAAATGGAATTTATTTCCATTGCTAAAAGAAGTTTTTAAATAATTGGTCCCTTTAAAATGGGATATTTTCAAGGAGAACAGATGCTATTAACGAATAGAGAACAAGAAAAACTGATGATTTATACTGCTTCAAAATTAGCTACTGAGCGAAAAGATAGAGGTTGCAAACTTAATTTTCCAGAAGCAACTGCAATAATCACTTCATATATACTTGAAGGTGCTAGAGATGGGAAAAGTGTTGCCCAACTTATGGTTGATGCTACAAAAGTTTTAAGTCACGATGATGTTATGGATGGAATTGCTTCTATGATGGATATGGTTCAAGTGGAAGCTACTTTTGATGATGGAACAAAACTTGTAACAGTTCATAGTCCAATACAAGGCAATGACACAATGGTTCCTGGTGAATATATTGTAGAAGATGGTGAAATTGAACTAAATGAAAATAAAGAAATTACAACTTTAGAAGTTGAAAATAGAGGTGATAGACCAGTTCAAATTGGTTCACATTATCACTTCTTTGAAGTAAATAATAATCTTGATTTTAACAGAGTTGATGCTTATGGAAAAAGACTTGATGTTGCTGCTGGTACATCTGTACGGTTTGAACCAGGAAGTAAAAAGAAAATAAATTTAGTTTCATATAGTGGAAATAGATATATGAGTGGTTTCAATGGTTTAGTTGAAGGTAACTTAGATGATAAATCTGTAAAAGAACAAGCTATGAAAAACTTATCAATATTTTTAGGGGAGAAATAAAATGAAAATTTCAAAACAAAAATATGCTGCGATGTATGGACCAACTACAGGTGATAGATTTCGACTTGCAGATACTTCTTTAATTGCCCAAATTGAGAAAGATTATACAACTTATGGTGAGGAAGTAAAGTTTGGTGGTGGTAAGACTATTAGAGATGGAATGGCTCAAAGTCCAAAAGCTGTTGATGTTGCTGATTTAATTATTACAAATGCTGTGATTATTGACTATACTGGTATTTATAAAGCTGATATTGGGGTAAAAGATGGAAAAATATTGGCTATTGGAAAAGCTGGAAATAGTGAGCTTTGTGATGGAATAACTGAAGGTTTAGAAATAGGTGCTAATACTGAAATACTTTCTGCTGAAGGAAAAGTAATAACCGCAGGTGGAGTTGATTCACATATTCACTTTATTTCACCAACACAAATAGACGAAGCTTTAAGTTCTGGAGTTACTACAATGATAGGTGGAGGTACTGGACCAAACACTGGTACAAATGCAACTACTTGTACTCCTGGTGAGTGGAATATTTCTAAAATGATTCAATCAGTTGAGAACTATCCTTTAAACTTTGGTTTTATGGGTAAAGGAAACTCTTCATCATACGAAGCATTAAAGTCACAAATTGATGCAGGTGCAATGGGTCTTAAACTTCACGAAGATTGGGGAAGTACTCCAAAGGCTATTGATACTTGTTTGAGTGTTGCAGATGATTTTGATATACAAGTTGCAATTCATACTGATACTTTAAATGAGTCAGGTTTTGTAGAAAATACAGTTGGTTCATTTAAGAATAGAACTATTCATACTTTCCACTCTGAAGGTGCAGGGGGAGGTCACGCTCCTGATATTATGAAAGTTGCAGGTTTAGCAAATGTATTACCATCTTCAACAAATCCAACACTTCCATATACAAAAAATACAATAGAAGAGCATCTTGATATGCTTATGGTTTGTCACCATTTAAGTCCTAAGATTCCTGAAGATGTAAGTTTTGCTGAAAGTAGAATTAGAGGTAATACAATTGCTGCTGAAGACGTGCTTCATGATATTGGTGCTATTAGTATTACTAGTTCTGACTCACAAGCTATGGGAAGAGTTGGTGAAGTACTAATTCGTACTTGGCAAGTTGCTGATTCTATGAAAAAACAAAGAGGTGCATTACCAAGTGATAATGAAAAGTGTGATAATGAAAGAATTAAAAGATATATTGCAAAATATACTATAAATCCTGCAATTGCTTGTGGTATTGATGAGTATGTTGGAAGTGTAGAAGTTGGTAAAATGGCTGACTTAGTTTTATGGGATAGAGCATTTTTTGGAGTAAAACCAAGTCTAGTTATAAAAGGTGGATTTATTGCTCTTTCTGTAATGGGTGATGCAAATGCCTCAATTCCAACACCAGAACCAAATCTTTATAGAAAGATGTTTGGTTCACATGGAAAAGCAAGTGCAAAAACAAGTGCTATTTTTACTTCAAAAGTTGCAAGTGGTGATTTAAAAGAAAAACTTGGAATTAATAAGAAAGTATTAGCTGTTAAAAACACTAGAAATATTGGTAAAAAAGATATGAAGTTAAATGACTTTATAGGTGATATTGTAGTTGACCCTGAAACTTATGATGTATTAGTTGATGGTGAATTAATCACATCAGATTATGTAACAACAGTGCCAATGGCTAAAAAATATTTTATGTTTTAGGAATACAATGATAAAGAGAGTAATAGAAATAAAAAAAGATATTGATTGTGATGATGAAGTAGAATTATCATGGTTTGATATGCAAAAACCAAATTTAACAGCTGTATCAAATAAGGGTGTAAACTTTATAGTAAAAGCAAAGTTTACCCACTTACATGAGAATGATATTTTAGTTTCTGAAGATGGATATGCAATAAAAGTTAAAAGAAGTGAAGACAATATTTATATATTAGAGTTTAAAGATGCACTTAATTTTGCAAAAGTAGCTTATGAAGTTGGAAATAGACACCAACCAGTAATGATTGAAGATTTAAAAATAGTAGTATTAGATGACATATCTTTAAGTGATATAGTTGAAAATGCATATAAAAATAGTGAAATTAATATTACTAAAACAACAGGATATTTCAAAGCAAATGGTAAAGCACATCACTCACACTAATCAAACTAGTTTAAAAAGTCTAAGTAGATTTATTCAAATACTTGATGGAAGTTTTCCCTCTGGTATGTTTGTTCACTCTTTTGGATTAGAACCACATATTGTAAAAGAAAAAGTTAAAGATATTGATACACTTAAGATATATTTAGAGAATCTAATTATTGATCAGTACTGTAAAATGGAGTTTGTTTATATTCAAAAAACATATAAGTTTTTAGAAGAAAACAAACTTTTTCTAGTAAAAAAACTTGATAATGAAATATCATCGTATTTAACATATGAATATGCAAAAGCATCTAAAAATATAGGTCATAACTACTATGTACAAATAAAAGACACTTTAGATAAAACAAAAGTAAAAGAATACTTTTCTTTTATAAAAGATGAAAAAGCAGATGCAAATGAGTTAATAGTACTAGCTGCTTATGCTTATGATTTAGATATTGATATAAAAGATTTTATTGTAATGTGGACAAAAAAGAATCTAATAAATATTGCAGCTACAAGTATAAAAATATCAAGAATAAAACCCTCAGATATTCAAAAAATGCTTTTTAAATTTGATGATTTACTAGAAAATATGGATTTTAATTTTGATGAAAAGATTACAAATTTTAATCCATTGTTTGAAGAAGTGATATTTGAACATAAAACATTAGAACCAAAGATGTTCGTAACCTAATATTCATCTTTTACTTTATTTTTGCGTTAAAATTTAAGTTATTTACATTTAGTAAACTCCTTAAATCTTGCCTTGAACTAAAGCAAAATATAAATATTAGTAAGAATGAAAAGATTTAAAAAAGGAAAATAATGAGTTTAAAAATAGGAATAGCAGGGCCTGTTGGAAGTGGAAAAACTTCCTTAATTGAAGCACTTACAAATATGCTAAAAAATGAGTATAAAATAGGTATTGTAACAAACGATATTTATACAACAGAAGATGCAAATTATTTAAAAAGAACACTTGACTTACCAGATGAACAAATCATAGGAGTTGAGACTGGTGGTTGTCCACATACTGCAATTCGAGATGATATATCAATGAACCAAAAAGCAGTTATTGAGTTAGAAGAAAAGTTTGATTCTGATATTGTTTTTGTTGAAAGTGGTGGAGATAATTTAAGTGCTACTTTTTCTTATGAATTAATTGATTATTATCTTTATGTAATAGATGTAGCACAAGGTGCTGATATACCTAGAAAAAAAGGTGCAGGATTACTTTTTTCTGATTTACTTATTGTAAATAAAACTGATTTAGCTCCATATGTTGGAGTTGAAATAGAAAGTATGAAAAATGATGTTAAAGAGAATCGAAAAAATAAACCTTATGTTTTTGTATCAAACAAAGATGAATCTACTTTAAATGAAGTGAAAGATTGGATTTTAGCCTTAGTATAAGTGATATGAAATAGTACGATTTTAGAAGGAAATTCTAAAATCATACTAGAAAATAATCTATTTCTTTTTAGCTTTTTTAGCTACTTTTTTAGTTTTTACTACTTTTTTTGTAACTTTCTTTTTAGAAGGTTTTTTAGCTACTTTCTTTGTAACCTTTTTAGTAACTTTCTTAGCTGGTTTTTTACTTGTTTTTTTCTTTTCAACTTTTTTAGCAACTTTCTTTTTAGCTATTTTTTTCTTTTCAGTTTTCTTAGCTGCTTTCTTTTTAGCAATTTTCTTTTTTTCTTTCTTTTTCTTATCCGCTTTTTTAGCAACTTTTTTTGCTGCTTTTTTAACTTTTAATTCTTTTTCTTCTTTTGACATAAAGTCTCCTTATTTTTTAATAGTGAAATTCTATCACTTTTTTTTAGTAAAGTCAATAAAATATAGACTTTTTCTTTAAAATATAGATAATAACATTAAAATATAGAAGGTAAAAGAAATATAAATTCACTTTTTATAAACATTATTTTGATATACTCATCTTTAAATATTAGAAATAAATGAAAGAGAATAAATGATAAAAAAACTTCTATTAACATGTCTTATAAGTACTTTACTTTTTGCAGAACAAAATACATATACCAAAGAACAGTTAGAAAAAATGATAGGTAAAATGGTAATGTTAGGTTTCCATGGTCAAAAAATAGATTCAGATGATAAAATCTATAATGATATTAAAAAATATGATTTAGGTGGAGTTATTCTTTTTGATAAAGACCCAAATGATAAAAAGAAAATCAAAAATGTTAAAGACCCAAAACAACTAGCAACGCTTAGCTCGCAACTACAAGCAATTAATAAATCAAAACTATTAATTTCAATAGACCAAGAGGGTGGAATAGTACAAAGATTAAAAGAATCAAAAGGTTTTATAAATACACCAAAAGCAAGTGTAGTTGCTACAAAAGGTGAAAATTATGCAAAAAATACTTATTCAAAGTTAGCAAAAGTTTTAAAAAATAGTGGATTAAATGTAAATTATGCACCAGTTGTTGATTTAAGTATTAATCCTAATAATCCAGTAATTGTTAAACTTGGTAGGTCTTTTGGTAAAAGTTCAAAAGAGGTAATAAAATATGCTTCTATTTTTACAAAAGAGATGAAAAAAGAGAATATTATTTCAGTACTTAAGCATTTCCCAGGACATGGCTCTTCACAAAGCGATTCGCATAAAGGTTTTGTTGATATTACAAAAAGTTGGCAAAAAGAAGAATTAGAACCATACAAGTATTTTATCAAAAATGCTTTGGTTGATATGATTATGAGTGCTCATGTTGTAAATAAAGACTTAGATTATTCACTACCTGCAACTTTATCGTGGAATATAAATACAAAACTTTTAAGAAAAGAGTTAGGATATAAAGGTGTTTTAATAAGTGATGATTTACAAATGTATGCTATTTCAAAACACTATAGTTTAGATGATACAGTAAAACTTGCTATTAACTCAGGTGTTGATATGCTAATGTTTGCAAATCAGCTAGCAAAGCCAATAAAATTAGAAACTATAATAGATTCAATATATAAACAAGTAAGAAGTGGTGAGATTAAAATGCATAGAATAAAAGAGGCTAATAGAAGAATAGATGTACTAAAAAATAAGTTATAAGAGAAAAACTCTTATAACTGTATTTCTAGAGCAATAGGACAGTGGTCACTTCCCATAACTTCATTTAAAATATAAGCATCTTTAATATTATCTTTTAAATCATCACTTACATAAAAATAGTCAATTCTCCAGCCAACATTATTAGCTCTGGCATTTGCTCTATAAGACCACCAAGAATAATGCTCAGGTTCATCACCAATTACATGTCTTAGCGTATCTATATATCCATGAGCTAAAAACTTATCCATCCATTCTCGCTCCATTGGTAAGAAACCAGATGTTTTTTCATTTGCTTTTGGACGTGCTAAATCTATTGCTTTATGTGCTGTGTTTACATCTCCACAAACAATGATTGATTTACCATCTTTTTTTAACTTTTCACAATGCTCTAAGAATCTATCGTAAAACTCCATTTTATATGCAAGTCTTTCTTCTTTACTTTGTCCATTTGGAAAATATACATTAAAAAATGCAATATCTTTATCTCCTATTGTAAAATGAACTTCGTTTATTCTTCCTTCATCTAATACATCAACACTTGGACAATTACAAGTAAAAGTAGTTTCAATATCAGTAAAAAGTGCAGTTCCACTTCTTCCTTTTATTGCTGATTGTGAACCAGCTAGAGTTTTGTATTCTCGTTCAAAGATTGTAGATGGTATTTGGTCAATTTGTGATTTTGTTTCTTGAACTCCAAGTAAATCAACATTTGCTTCATCAATCCATTTTAATGCTTCTTTTTTATCAACTGCTCTAATTCCGTTTACATTCCATGATATAAATTTATATGTATTCATTCTTAACCTTATTTCTCTTTTTTAATATTTTTTTGTTTAGTTTTTTCTTCTTCAATTAATGCTTTAGGAGCAAATGGTGATGTTGGTTTTGTAATACCCATATTTGATAAGGGGCTTATACTTTTATTTGAAAAACCATTTTTATTTGTGATTAACTTATCACCTTTCCCTCCATGCATATCTATTTTCCCTGTATTTTCACCTGTAAATGCATAGTTTGCAAATAGTGAAGATGATAAAAATATTGTTATTGTTAAAATATATTTCATTTTATTCCTCTTTTATATCTTCTTTTTTGATTTTTTTATCTTTTAAATTTACTACAATACCATATACTGTAATAATAATCCAAAATACTTCTATAATAAATGAACCTAAATTAAAGTGTACAAAAAGCGAGATTAAAAGTAAAATAGCACCTACTAAATTTAATAATTGATACTGTAAAGATTTGATTGTATATTTATTCATTTGTAAAAATAAATAAGCAATAACAACAAATAACATTCCAACAAATCCAGCCCATTGATAAATATCCATACACTTCCTTTTTTTAGAAGTGAAATCATAGCTTTATTTTGATAAATAAGTGATAATTGGGTATTTTAAAGCAGATTATTTAAAAGGCTTTTTATGGATGAATTATTACTTGGATTATTGACATTTTTTACATCTACAGTTGCAGGTGTTGTTGGACTTGGTGGTGGAATGATGTTAATTGCTATTCTTCCAGCTTTCTTACCACTAAATGCACTTATTCCAGTACATGGATTAACACAAATGTCTAGTAATTTTTCAAGGGCAGTATTTGGATATAAAGATGTTCAATATGAAACTATTCCAAAGTTCTTATTAGGTTCTATTGTAGGTATTGCACTTTTTGCTTCTATATTATCTATGATTTCTTTAGAGTATGTTCCTTTATTTATTGGTGTTTATATTTTACTTTCTTTATGGTCGCAAAAGTTTAATGATAGAATCAAAAAGTATGAAAACTATTATTTAGTAGGATTTTTGCAAACTGGACTTTCTATAGTTGTAGGTGCAACAGGTCCACTTACTATGACTTTACTTTTAAAAGATTATCAAGATAAAGATAAAGTAGTAGCAACTGGTGCTGCTTTAATGAGTATTACTCATATTCTAAAAGTTTTTGTTTTTATGTATTTTGGTTTTGTATTTTTTGATTATATTGGAATTATAGTTGCCATGATAATTGGAGCAGTTGCAGGAAGCTACGCTGGGACTAAATTAAGAGATAAAATTGATGGTAAGAAATTCTTAATGCTTTTAAAAGTGTTATTATCAATACTTGCTGTTAAAGTTGTTATTGGCGTATTTATTTGAGAAAAACTTTTTTAAACAGAATATTTACATCTAAAGTTGCACTTCTTTATGTAATGTCAATTTCGATGCTTGTCTCTTTTTCTGCATGGATGAGTTTACTTAATAACTTTACAATTGAAGTAGCCTCTTTTGATGGAAGTCAAATAGGAATACTTCAAAGTTTAAGAGAAATACCTGGCTTTTTAGCTTTTACAGTTATCTTAGTTTTAGCCTTTGTAGCTCAACAAAAATTAGTTTATTTATCTATGTTACTTCTTGGACTTGGGACTTCTTTAACTGGATTTTTTCCAAGTGCAATGGGGCTTTATATTACAACTATAATTATGTCTTTGGGATTTCACTATTTAGAAACTTTGAATCAATCTTTAAGTCTTCAATGGTTAGATAAGAAAAAAGCTCCAATAATACTAGGAAAAATATCTGCAGTTAAATCTTTCACAGCTTTACTTGTATTTATTTTAATTTATATTTTGATGAATTATTTATCTGTAGAGTATAAATATGTATATTTAATATTTGGTGGGATTAGTGCTTTATTAGCAATTTTTTCTTGGATTTTATTTACAAATTTTAAAGAAACAGTAATTCAAGATAGAAAAATCAGACTAAAAAAAGAGTATTGGTTATTTTATACTTTAACTTTTTTTGCAGGTGCAAGAAGACAGATATTTGTAGTTTTTGCTGGATTTTTACTTGTTGAAAAATTTGGTGTAGATATTCATAATATGGTGATACTTCTTTTTATTAACTCGATTTTAAATATGTATTTAGCTCCTAAAATTGGTAAGTTTATTAGTGTCTTTGGTGAGAGAATATCTTTAAGATATGAGTATATTGGACTTGTTATAGTTTTTGTTTCTTATGCTTTTGTAGAGAATTTATATATAGCTTTTGCACTTTATGTAATAGACCATATTTTATTTGCAATGGCAATTGCTTTAAAAACATATTTTCAAAAGATTGCAGACCCAAAAGATATTGCAAGTGCAAGTGCAGTTTCTTTTACTATAAATCATATAGCAGCTGTTTTTTTACCTGTTTTACTTGGTCTTGTATGGTTATATTCTCACTCTTTAGTATTTATAATTGGAGGATTAATAGCTAGTATTTCAGTTGTATTATCGTTTTTAATTCCACATAATCCAGAACAAGGAAATGAAACTACTTTAGTTAAAATAGTTAAATAAAGTAGTTTAAAACAACTATTATAAATAAACTTGATATTAGAGTTTGTACAGTGATAATAGATGACATTAAAGGGATATTTCCACCCAATTGTCGTGCTAATATAAAAGAACTAGGAGCAGTTGGTAAAACTGCAAAGATAAGTAAAACTGCAATCATTTCATTATCAAGAGAAAAAGCTTTTGCAATTACAAACATAATAATAGGTGTTAGCAAATGTTTTGCAAAAGAAGAAACAACTATATCTTTTTTAGAAGATTTTATCTCTTTTAAAACAAGACCAAATCCTACTGATAAAAGTCCAAGTGGTAGTGCTGCTTGTCCAAGTATATCAAGTGTATTTACTAAAATTACAGGAAGAGAAACTCCTAAAAAGTTTATACTTCCACCTATAAAACAACCTATTATTAATGGATTTGTTACAATTGATTTTAAAAGATAGATAAATGTTAATTTATTTTGACTCACATACAAAGCAAAAGTACTAATACATAAAATATTTATAAATGGTATTACAAAAGTTAAAAGAATGGCTGCTAAAACTATTCCATTATTCCCTAAAACTGCATCTGCAAGTGCTAAGAATACATAAGTATTAAATCTTATTCCACCTTGAACTATCGAAGTAAAACAATCTGCTTGAAAATTTAAAAATTTATTTAAAATAAATAGTATTAATAAAACTATAAAAATAGTAATTAAAGCAGTTAATATATAACTTATACTATTACTTGAATTTAGTGTTGCTGTTGATAGCTTATATATTAAAAGTGAAGGCATTAAAATATAGTAAGTTAATTTATCAGCTTGTGGCCAAAAATCATGTGAAGGAAATTTTATTCTTTTAAAGAAATAGCCAATCATTATAAGTGAAAAAATTGGAATTAGTGCTGTAAATATATGAATCATGAATACTCTATAATTTAATTTAATATTTATTATAGATAAAGTTTATATAGTAGATGATTAAATATCTTAAAATTAAGATTATAGGATATTAAAAATATCCTATAATTTTATGATGTTTGTAAACAAACTTCTTTAAAGTTTCAAAAAACTCATTAAAAATAGAGTTAATTTCATCTACAAGAGATTTTTGCATATAAGAATTTGATAACGTAGCCATAATAAATCCTTTTTATTTATAATAATTATAATCAGATTTATATAAAATGTAAAGAAAATCTGTTAAAATATAAAATATTAATATAAAACAAAAC
>NZ_WFKJ01000054.1 GCF_009208075.1 Poseidonibacter ostreae
AAACAACTATTGTTGTTACAAATAAACAAGATGCTATAAGTATTTTTTTATTAATATTCATTTTTTTATCCTTTATTTTTATATGTAAATTTTAGCAATTCAAGTTAAATAAGTTTTAAACATAAATTAAATGTAAGTAAATAGATAAAATTTATGCTTTTGCCCACGTTCCAAAGGCTTGTTTTTCAAACTTCATTTTCCCTTTTTTACTTTTATAGATATTTATCCATGCTTGCCAGTTTTTATTATCAAGCTTTGGATAATCTAATCTGAAATGACTACAACGACTCTCTTTTCTCATTAAAGAGGCTTTTAATTTCATTTCAGCGCTTATAATCATATTTTTTGTTTCATGAGCAAGTCTTAATTCATGCATATCTTTTGCTTTTAGATTTGGAATATGTGTATCTTTTAACTCTTCTACATAAGCTAAAGCACCTTTTAACATAGTCTCTTTTTTGATATATAATACAAAATTTGGAATCATTATCCCTTGTAAAGTTTGTGTTACCCACGCAGGAGAATATCCTGCTTCTTTATTTAATGGAGCTAATATCTCTTTTTTAATTTTTGCTATTTTTTTATTTGTTATTATTGGCATTACTGCTTTTTTTGAATATTTAGATGCGGCTTCTCCTGCAATAGCTCCTTGAACAGCTGAACCAGCTAATGATGAACCAATTTGAGTATAAATCCCACCTGACATATATGAACCTAAAGCATCGCCTGCTGCATAAAGTCCTTTTATTGTTGATTCACAATATTCATTTATAGGAACTAGTCCTTCAGATTTATGAATAGCAAGACCTGCACTTGAACCTCCTACTGGGTCTGAACTCATTCCTGGAGGTCTTCCACCATTATCTTCACCATCTCTAGGTGGGGGAGGTCCTTTTCTATCTTTTTCATTCATTGCGAATTCTTCTGGTGTATATGGTCCACCTTCAATTTCTTTTTGCATATTAGATGGCATTCCAGGAGGTCCCATTTTTATACTATTACCACTAGCATATGCTTTATAATTCATATCAACACCTAAGTGATGATTAACTTGTATTTTTGTTGTTTCAGGAGTTCTTTCAAACATTCCATGCCAATTTCCAAAAGAATCAGCTGAATCTTTTGCACTTCCTGGATGTCCATCATTCCACTCTTTGCCTGTGACTTTTGCTCCAATATCATAAGCCATAATAGTTCCATCATGAGTTAAATCACAAATTGGAAAACCATTTGGTTTAAAGCCTCCCGCACCTGTACATAAGATTACAGATTTTGCTTTAAAGATATATATTTCTTCATCATCTAAATTAAATCCAGCAGCACCTGCAATTTTTCCATCTTCTTTTATTAAATGAGTTATCATAGTTCGCTCAATTATTGATATATTTCTTTCTTTCATTGGTTTCATAAAAGCGTTATAACATAAAGCAGAATCAAAAAAGCCCCATGATTTCAACTCTTCAACTCTAGCTTTTGAATGAGTTGCAAGTTGTCTTGTATAGGCTTTATTACTTGAACCTAGTGCTGATCTTGATACTTTATCTGCAAATTCATCAATACTTAATTCTTCATTTTTTTCATCGTAAGAAAAGATACCCTTTGCAAAAGGTGTTTGTCCAGAAGTTCCAAGTCTTCCTTTTGAAACCATCATAACTTTTGAACCTGCATCATGAGCTTTTACAGATGCGAAAAGTCCTGCCATTCCTCCGCCAATTACAAGTACATCAACTTCATTTTGTGTTTGTTTAATATCTTTTGTATTAACTTCACTAATATTTTCAGCCCAGCCTTGTGATAGACCTAATCCTGTTAGGGATGCAGCAGTTGCTAAAGAAGCAGAAAGACTTAAAAAATCTCTTCTTGATACTTTTTCTTCATTTGTATTTATATTCTCATTCATTACTTTGCTCCTCTTACGTTTTTAAATATGTAAGTTTTAATAATTAAAATAGTTGATATTAGTGTTAAAAGAATAATCAACACACTCATAGCTAAATCTATATGTCTTCCTGTTTCAATAACATGCCAAGAAGCAAAGATAATAAATATTAAAGATAATACACCATGAAAGACTTTCCATGCTTTATATGAGATATTTAATCTGTTTCTAAACATTGATGTAAATCCTAAACTTAGCATTAATCCCCATGCTATAAGTCCTAAAATTACGCCTAAGTTATCAAAAGTTGTAATCATTTTTATAAAGGATTCAAAAGGTGATACTCCTACTTCAAAAAATCTAGGAAGAACTACTAAAGCTGGATGAATAATAAGTATAGGTAAAACTATATATCCTATAAGTTTATGCACCTTTACAACTTTTGCATAATTAAATATCTCTTTTATAGTTGTATTTGTTTTTGATAGTAAAAATTGTCCAAATAAAATAAAAAAAGATAGTATTGTTATAATTGAAAGAGTGTTTTTCAATATACTTCTTGATGGTGTATCTCCTAAAACAAAAAATAAAAATGGTAAAGCTATAAAAACAGTAATTGATAAAAAGATATATAAAATTTTAATATTTTTACTCATAATTATCTCCATGAAACAATTACTGGAATTGATTTTTCAGGTGTGATTGTTATAGCATCAACTGGACAATAAAGTCTACATAAATGACATATTTGGCAATCTTCAACATATTTTATTATTGCTTTATCTTTTTCCATTCTTATTACATCTGTTGGACAAACTTTTACACAAGTTTCACATCCAATGCATCCACTTATATTTGATATTGCCATAAGTAACTCCTTGCTTTGTTATGTGAAAATTATATAAGAACGCTTTAAATAGGGATTTAATTAAAAGTAAACAAAAGTAAATATGATATGCTTTATAATGAAAAAGAAGATTAACCTTATATATTTTCTATACTAAAAGCTTAAGTAAAACGATAAACTAAGGGTATAAATTTAAAGGCTATATTATGAAAGTTTTATTAACAGGTTCTACAGGATATATAGGAAGAAGATTAAAAGAGAAGCTTTTAGAAAAAGAAGATGTAAGTTTACGATTATTTACAAGAAATAAAAAGTCTTTTTCTTCAAAAACTATCAATAGTCTTGAAGTAGTTGAGGGTGATAGTTTTGATAAAGATTCTTTGAGAGAGGCTTTAAAAGATATAGATGTTGCTTACTATTTAATTCACTCTTTAAGTAGTGAAAATTACAAAGACCTAGATAAAATCTCAGCTCAAAACTTTTTAGATATTGCAAATGAGTGTGGGGTGAAAAGAATAATATACTTAGGTGGCTTAGGTGTAAAAAATAATGATACAAGTGAGCACTTATTAAGTAGAATTGAAACAGGGGAGATATTATCTTCAAATAAAAATGTTCAAAATATTTGGATTAGAGCAGGGGTTATAATAGGTTCTGGAAGTACAAGTTTTGAGATAATTAGAAACTTAACAGAAAAACTTCCAATAATGACAACGCCAAAATGGGTTGAAACAAAAGCTCAGCCTATTGCTGTTGAAGATGTAATTAATTACTTAGTAGACTCACTATATTTAAAACAGAGTGAAAACTTAGTTATTGATATAGGTTCACAACAGTTAAAATATAAAGATATGATGCTTCAAACAGCGCAAGCTTTAGGACTTAAAAGAATAATTATTCCACTTCCTTTTTTATCTATAAATATTTCATCTTATTGGTTAAATCTCTTTACACCTGTTCCTTTTACAGTTGCAAAAGCTTTGATTGAAGGTTTAAAATCAGAAGTGGTAATTCAAAATGACAATGCAAAAAAATATTTTCCAAATATCAAACCTTTAGATTTTATAAGTGCTGTTAAAAAAGCAGTTGAAGAGATTGAAACAAATCAGGTTATAAGCAGATGGTCTGATAATTCAGGAAAAATTTGGGATAGAAATCATAGTAAAGAGATTGCAGATGCAATATTTTTTGATAGAAAAGAAAAAGATATAAGCACTTTATCAAAAGAGAGTATTTATAAAGCATTTACTTCAATTGGTGGAGAAAACGGCTGGTTTGATTATGATTTTTTATGGGAAACAAGAGGCTTTATAGATAAAATGATTGGTGGAGTTGGTTTAAAAAGAGGAAGAAGAGATCCTAATAAACTTAGAATTGGTGAGAGTTTAGACTTTTGGAAAGTTATTGATGTAAAAGAGAATGAAAGACTTTTACTATATGCTCAAATGAAAGTTCCAGGCAATGCATGGTTGGAGTTTAAAATAGAAGATAATAAACTTATCCAATCTGCATATTTTTATCCAAAAGGAGTTTTAGGAAGATTATATTGGTATACTTTAATTCCTATTCACTACTTTGTTTTTAATAATATGATTAATAGTATTATTAAAAAAGCTAGAAGTAAATAGTATTTATTTTCTATTCTTATAGTGCAATTTTAAAAATATTATGTTCATCTAAATATTCATAAGATAGCTTCATCTTATGCATTTTTAGAATTTCATGAACAATATACAAACCTAAGCCCATTCCATGATTTTTACTTTCTGTTTCATTATGATATGCGTTAAAATACTCATTTAGTGGTTTTTTAAGTTTATCACCTTTTGATATAATAAGAAGTTCATTTTCATTCTCTTGTATTCTTACTTTTTTATCTTTTGAATACTTTATTCCGTTATCAAGTAAGTTTTTAATTGCTAATGCAAAAAGTTCTAAATCCACTTTTATAGTTTTTTTTGAAATATTTTCGTAATCTATTTTATTTTTTGGAATATCTAACATCATCATATCAACAGCTTTTTCAACTGTTAAATCAAGATGGTTTTTATATTTATTTATATTATAGTTTTTTGAAACTATCTCTTCAATTTTTGAGAAGTCATTAATAAGCAAGTTTAATTTATCAAAGATTAGAACCATCCTATCTTTTTGTTTATCATCATCAATAAGTTCACTTACAATTCTTCCCTTAGCTATTGGAGTTTTTAGTTCATGCATTACTGTTCTTAAGAAAAGTTGTCTAGAGTTTAGAAGTAAAGATATTTTTTTTGCTGCATTATCAAACTCATTTGCAACTTCAGCTATCTCATCTTTTTTATCACTTTTACAATTTATATTTAACTTTCCATTTGAAAAGTCTTGAATCTCTTCTTTTAATAACTTCAAAGGTCTAAGTGCTTTTATAATCCATAAAAAACTTAAAACGAATATTATAAAGATAATTCCTAATATTAGAAATCCATAATATCCTAAAGGATATTTATCTAAATCTTTTGCCAATATTCTAAATCCAGGCCCATGAATAAATAAATAAAAACTATCTTCATTTTTAAATATCTCAAAGCCAGGACCAGAACCTATTGCTTTTGACTCTCTTGTTAAACTCTCACCATCTTCTATAAACTGGAAATTTAGCTTTTCTATATATTCTATTATTTCATTAGGTGCTAATCTATTTTCATGAGAGTGTTTAGTGATTTTTTTATAGTTTTCACTTAATCTTGTATTTAATAGATTCTCTTCATAATAGTAATTCCCAATAAATACTGTAATAAAAAGTATTATAGATACTATAAAAACAAATACAATTTTTGTGATTAAGGAGTTGAAATTCATTGTGTTAATTTGTATCCTAATCCTCTAACTGAGTGAATATATTGTGATTTTCTTGGGTTATCATTTAACTTAGTTCGAAGTCTTCCTATAATTACATCTAGGCTTTTACTATAACTATCAGTTAAACTTTCACATTTACTTACTATCTCTTCTCTTGATACAATACCATCTTTTTTACTAATAAGTGCACTTAGCACTTCATATTCAGCTTGTGTAAGGTTTAGAGCTTCTTTATTAAATAAAATTTGCATTTTTGATTCTTCATGTATAAATAGTGAACTTTTTTCTTCAACTTTTAAGCCTCTTTTAGACCTTCTTAAAAGACTTTGAATTACAGCATACATCTCTTTTGGATCGTAAGGTTTAGGAAGATAATAATCTGCTCCTATTTGAAGCCCCATTATTTTATCTGTAACATCTCCTCTAGCACTAGAGATTATAATTGGTATATCATAACTTTTAGAAATCTTTTCACAAACTTCTAAGCCATCCATTCCAGGCAGTGTTAAATCTAAAATTAAAATATCAAAGTTTGATATTCCAATACTAAGACCCAAAAATGGGTCTTCATAATTTGTAATTTTCATATTATATTTTGCTAGGTATTCTCCTAAAAATTCCGAAAATTCAGGATCATCTTCTATCATTAAAATATTTATCATAATTTATATCCTAGCCTTGATTTAAAATTTAACCGTAAAAAGATACAGATTTATAGTTATTTGTATCACTTAATATTTGACTAAGTGCTGTTTTTAATAAATTGTTTGTCTCTTCAGCTGTATAGTCTGCATCTTCATTAGAATATTTATCTAGTAAGTCCATTACCTCAGTCTTACTTTCATCGTTTAAATTTAAGATTCTACTTGTGTAATCCATAATATCATCAAATGAAGTACTTGTTGATTCTTCATCTTCTTCGGTATTTAACAGTGTATCAAGTAGTGAAGAAATTGAATCTGTTTCTTCTGCAGGTGGAGGAGGTGGCATTCCACCACCTGATTTGCCACCAGCTAAATCTCCAATTTCACGAGCATCGAAACCTGCTTCTTCCATTGCACTTGCTAGTTCTGCTGATGGTTCTATTCCCGCATTTTCAAATGCTGCTACAATACTTTGGGCATCACTTTGACTTAAATTACTTGCATCATAGTCTTCTAAAACAGATGAAATTGTTTCTAATTGAGAACTACTTAAACTATTAGTACTAGAACTTTGAGTTGACTGTTGAAGCATTGCCATTTGACTTGAATCTACACCACTTATCATTTTAAATCCTTTATTTAATTTATATAAATATATTTTATATCATTTCTTTAAATGTAGTTTTAATATAAAGTAAATAAAAGTAAACGAACTCTTTATATGGAATAAATTCTAACACTATTTATATTTGAAATATATTATATATTCTAGTAAAGACACTAATAGCCCTCTTGCATATGCTAAACTTTTTTCAAATTCAAGGAGCAAAAATGTTAGCTGAAATTAATTCATTTTTAAATGATCTTATTTGGGGAAATATTTTAATTTATTTACTTCCTGCTTTAGGTGTATTTTTTACACTTAGTTCAAGGTTTGTACAATTTAGATATTTCTTTAAAATGTTCAATATTCTAAGAGATACTTCACATAAGAAAGATGGGCATATTAGTTCTTTCCAAGCTTTAATGTTAAGTATTGCAGGTCGTGTAGGTGGTGGAAATATTGCAGGTGTTGCAGTTGCTATTACATTAGGAGGTCCAGGAGCAGTTTTTTGGATGTGGATTATTGGTTTAATTGGTATGAGTACTAGTTTCTTTGAGTGTTCTTTAGCACAATTGTATAAAGAAAAAGATGGTCAAGATTCAGGTGTATATAGAGGTGGACCTGCTTACTATGCAACTAAAGCTTTAGGACAAAAATGGTTAGGTTTTATTATCTCTATACTATTAATGATAACTTTTGGGTTTGCCTTTAATGCTACACAGTCTTTTATTATTACTACTTCTTTTGAATCTACATTTGATATTCCAACATGGATTACAGCTGTTGTTTTAACAATAATATTTGCATCAGCAGTATTTGGTGGAATTAAAAGAATTACTAAATTCTCTGAAGTTATTGTTCCTGTTATGGCTATGGGTTATTTACTAATTGCATTAGTTGTAATTGGCTTAAATTTTGAAAAAATTCCAGAGCTTATTTCAATGATTGTAAATGAAGCTTTTAATCCATCTTCTGCAATTGGTGGTGGTATTGGTGCTGTTATTTTACAAGGTGCTAAAAGAGGAATGTTTTCAAATGAAGCAGGACTTGGTTCAGCACCAAATGTAGCAGCAGTAGCTTATGTAGCTCATCCAGTTCAACAAGGTATTGTTCAGTCTTTTTCTGTATTTATTGATACAATTATTTTATGTTCTTGTACAGCTTTTATTATTCTTTTATCTGGTGTTTATGTTCCAGGTGCTCAAGGTGTTGAAGGTGTATTATTAACACAAAATGCATTAATTGAGCATATAGGACCTTTTGGTGGATATTTTGTAACTATTGCACTATTTTTATTTGGTTTATCATCAATGTTATATAATTACTATCTTGCTGAAAATAGTTTAAATTTCTTTAGTAAGGCTAACATGCCTTTATTTACAGCATTTAAGCTTTTATGTATCTCTCTTATTATTTGGGGTTCTTTTCAAGATTTAGGTTCTATATTTGCTTTTGCTGATTTATCTATGGGATTATTAGCTGTAATAAACTTAATTGTAATTGCACTTTTATATAAACCTGTATTACAATTAATCAAAGGTTATGATAGACAGTTAGCAGAGGGTAAAAAACCAGTATTGAGATATAACGATTATAATGAGTACAAAATTGATAAAAAAGTTTGGAAAGAGATAGTTGATAATATAAACGATAAAAAATCTAAAAAGTAATAAAAAAACTAGCTGAATAATTTTTAGTCAGCTAGTTTTTACTAAAAATTGGTCAATATATAATGATAAATTTATATAAGGATAAGTTGATGTTTAATAAAGAAGGAATACCTTTTTTTATTATTATAGTCCCTTTTTTAGCTATTTTATTTATTTCATTCTTCTCAACTTCATATTATTTAAAACTTACAAATAGTAGTTTTGAAATTGATACTATAGAGTTTAAACAAGTATATATTTTACAAAATAATTATGATGAAAAAAAATTATCAAAACTTCTACAAGAAAAAAAGAAACTTCATGAAATAAGACAGAATGAATTTAAAGAATTTATGATTGTTTTAACAGTAATAATTTTCGTATTTATGGTACTTTTTTCAATGCTTATGAATACTATTATTCACGATGTAATAAAAAAATATAAAAATAGAGTACAAAATAGAGAAGAGAGACTTGAATCTTTAAATAAAACTTTAGTAACAGAGGTTGAAAAAGGAATTGAAGATGGAAAACAAAAAGATAGAGCAATTCTTCAACAATCAAAATTAGCAAGAATGGGTGAAATGATTGCAATGATTGCACACCAATGGAGACAACCTTTAACTGAAGTTTCTGGAATTTTAATGGAGCTTGAAACTGCAACAAGATTTAAAAAAGTAACAAATGAACATATCTTAAAATCAATTGATAAAAGTGATAAAATGATTGAGTTTATGTCAAATACTATAGATGATTTTAGAAACTTTTATAAGCCAGATAAGAAAAAAGAAGTTTTTGATGTTTTAGCATCTTGCAAAAAAGCAATAAATCTTGTAAATGCTTCTTTAGAAGATAGTTCAATCATCTTAAATCTTGAAGTAAAAAACAATAGCTTTATAAATGGCTATCCTACAGAGTTTGCTCAGGTTATTTTAAATCTAATTTCAAATGCAAAAGATATTTTAGTAGAAAGAAAAATTCAAAACCCAAAAATCACTTTAGTTATAGAATCCTTTGGCAGTTTATGCATTATTAAAGTAAAAGATAATGCAGGAGGATTAGATGAAAAGAATTATGATTTAATCTTTGATCCATATTTTACTACAAAAGAGTCCTCTAAGGGAACAGGTTTAGGTCTTTATATTTCTAAACTTATTATCGAAAAAAATATGGGTGGAGAATTGAGTGTCAAAAATGATGAAAAAGGTGCTGTTTTTAAAATAGTGCTATTAGGGTAAAAATAGGATAAGAAATGGAAAAGATTTTATTAGAAAAATTAAAAGATATTAGTATTTTATGTGTTGAAGATGAAGATGGAATAAGAGAGGTTATTGTTAATACTTTAAAATACTATTTCAAAGATGTATATGAAGCTTGTGATGGAGAAGAGGCATATGATATGTATTTAGAGTATAAACCTAAAATCATACTTAGTGATATTCAAATGAAAAATATGAATGGAGTTGAGTTTGTAAAAAAAGTTAGAAGTACAGATAGGCATACAACTATTATGATGCTTACTGCGCATTCAAATGAAGAGTATTTAATGGAGTTAATAAATCTAAATATAAATCATTTTATCTTAAAACCATTGAACTTAAAAAAACTAAATGAAGCATTATATAAATATATAAATGAAAACTTATTAGATCAAATTGCTTTATCTTCTAATCTTTTTTTAGATTTACATAAAAGAGCACTTCTTTATAATGATAAAGAAGAGATAAGTTTAAGAAAAAGAGAGAAAGATTTCTTACATTTACTGTATGAAAATAAAAACCAAATAGTAAGTTATACTCAAATAGAAGAAGAGCTTTGGCTTGATAAGGAAATGACATCTCATGCTTTAAAATCTTTTATTAAAGATTTAAGAGCTAAACTTCCTATTAACATTATAAAAAATGTGTCACAAGAGGGATATACCTTATTGTTAAAACATTAAAACACACTTTTAGCATACTTTTAAAAAGTATACTTTTAAATATTAAATTAAGAGGGATAATATGGAAGAAGAATATAGAATTGAAAAAGATTTTTTAGGTGAAAAGAAAATTGAAAAAGATGCATATTATGGAATACAAACACTAAGAGCAAAAGAGAATTTTGATATTACTCATACGGATATGTCACTATTTCCTACTTTTATTAAATCATTAGCAAAAGTAAAAAAAGCTTGTGCTTTAACAAACTTTGAGTTAGGTGATTTAAATGATAAACAAAGAGATGCAATTATCCAAGCTTGTAATGAGATAATTGATGGAAAATTTCATGATCAGTTTATTGTAGATCCAATCCAAGGAGGAGCTGGAACTTCAACAAATATGAATGCAAATGAAGTAATAGCAAATAGAGCCTTAGAAATATTAGGTGAAAAAAGAAGTACTTATGATGTTATTCATCCAAATAATCATATAAATATGTCTCAATCAACAAATGATGTTTATCCAACTGCTATTAAGTTAACTTTACATGAATTAATTTATAAATTAAAAGATTCATTACGTTATTTAAGAGATACTTTTAATGAAAAAGCAGTTGAGTTTAAAGATGTATTAAAAATGGGAAGAACACAACTTCAAGATGCTGTTCCTATGACTTTAGGTCAAGAGTTTAAAACTTATGCAGTAATGATTGATGATGATATTTTTAGATTAAGAGAAACTCAGGCTTTACTTAAAGAAGTAAATCTAGGAGCAACAGCAATTGGTACAGGAATTAATACTAAAGCTGCTTATCAAAGAAAAGTAATAAGTAATCTTAGAGAAGTAACAGGTGTTGATTATGTAAGTGCTGGGGATTTAATTGAAGCAACACAAGATACAGGAGCTTTTGTTCATATTTCTGGAATACTAAAAAGAGTTGCTATTAAAATTTCTAAAATATGTAATGACTTAAGACTTTTAAGTTCAGGTCCAAGAGCAGGATTTAATGAAATAAACTTACCAAAAGTACAACCAGGAAGCTCAATAATGCCTGGAAAAGTAAATCCTGTAATCCCAGAAGTTGTAAATCAAGTAGCTTTTGAAGTAATTGGTTCTGATGTTACAATTTCAATGGCTTGTGAGGGAGGACAATTGCAATTAAATGTATTTGAACCAATAGTTGCTTATAAACTATTTACTTCAATTAATATGATGAGAAGATCTTTTTATACATTAGGTGAAAAGTGTATTAAAGGAATTACTGCAAATGAAGAGGTATGTATGGATTATATTTTAAATTCTGTAACTATTGTAACTTCTTTAAATCCGATTTTAGGATATGAGAAATGTTCAGCCCTAGCAAAAGAAGCATTAGCAACAAATAGAAGAGTTTATGATATCGTATTAGAACAAGAGCTATTTACTCAAGATGAATTAGATAAATTATTACATCCTAAAAACATGGTAAATAACTACTAAAAGGAATTTTATGAAAGTTACAATTATAAATACAGGTGGAACATTTAATAAAAGATATAATCCTATAAAAGGTCAACTAGAAGTTCCAAATGATAATATCGCACTTGATAAGATTTTAGCATCTTGTTTTAATGTTGATTATGAAGTTATAAATATTGTTTCAAAAGATAGTTTGGATATGACAGATGTTGATAGAGAATTAATTACAAATAGTGTAAAAAATTCTAAAAATGAAAATATCATTATTATTCATGGAACTGATACAGTTGATTTAACTTCACAATTTTTGAAAAAACAAATTTCTGATAAAAAAATTGTATTTACAGGTGCCATGGTTCCTATGAGTATTGATGAGGTGGAAGCTACAATGAACTTTTCCCAAGCTTTAGGATTTTTAAGTGCAAATATAGAAAATGGAATTTATTTAGCAATGCATGGTGTTGTAGTTGATGCCTCAAAGCTAGTTAAAAATAGAGCAGAGGGTAAGTTTTTAATAGAAGAATAAATAAGGCATTTTGCCTTATTTGTTTGAATTAGTCATAAGCTATAAACTCTTGAATTACTTCTGCTATATCTTCTTTTTTAATATCGAAGTCATCTATGCTTGAAATTTTTCTTATTTTCTCACTTTTTATATCATCAACTATTTTTAGGTTTTTATATCCCATATCCCAAGTTGGAAACATTCTACTTGAAATATCTTCTTCAATTAAATCTATTATACTAGTATGTCTATCATCTTTAAGTATTTTGTTAAATATTTCTTCAACATCTTTTTTCTCACCTTCAAGACATTGAAGAAAAGTTCTTCCTTTTACTATAAGTAAACCTGTTAGGTTTTTTTCTTTATTGTTTTTTCTTGAAGTCTCTAATAGCTCTTCTAATTCACTATCAGGAATTACTCTTGTAGCTGTACTCATATACATAATTCTAAACATTATAGTACTCCTAAATCTTTATACTACTGTTGGGTCAATAAAAGTTCTAGAAGAAAGTTCTTTGTCAATCGTATATAATCCAAAACCATTATCTCCTACAAGTTTAATATGGTCAATAATTTCAGATACTGTAGCTTCTTCTTCAACTTGTTCTGTAACATACCATTGAAGTAAGTTATATGTTGCATGATCTTTGTCTTTCATTGCTGCATCTGATAAGTTGTTTAAGTTTTTAGTCATTGTTTGTTCATGTGCTAAGGATTTTTTAAATACATCTAATAATGATTTATACTCAACTTTTGATGCTTTGATTTCTGGTAGTTTAATATGTACATCTTGGTCTTCAAGATATTTAAAAAACTTCATTCCATGAGAAACTTCTTCTTGATATTGAATTAAAAACCATGATGATGCACCGTTAAAACCCTCTTTTGAACAGTATGCACTCATTCCTAAATAAATATAAGCTGATTGAAACTCTTTATTTAATTGTTCTATTAATGCTTCTTGTAAATTTTTACTAATCATAATGTATCTCCTTTTATTTAATTGTAATTATAACAAAATATAACAATAAGTCCATTATTAGATTAATATTTTTATTTAAAAGTAAATAAACAATAGTTTAGATAAAATGCCTGAAAATTATAAAATATTAAAAATAGGGATATTAAAATGGCAATTTATACATGTGGACATACAACTCCTGATTCAGATTCAATTTGTTCAGCGATTTCATTAGGATATTTATTAAATAAAATTGGACGTGAAGCAATTCCTGCTCGTCAAGGACCTGTTTCTCCTGAGACTCAATTTATTTTAGATAAGTTTGGTTTTGAAGCTCCACTATTAAAAACTCAATTTGCAGGTGAAGAGTTATTTATTACTGATTACTCAGACAAAGGTCAAGCACCAGCAGATATTGACCAAGCAACAGTTGTTGGTATTGTAGATCACCATAAATTAGGTGATATTACTACTTCAACTCCATTAGAGTGTTGGATTAGACCAGTTGGTTGTACAAATACAATTGTAAAAGAGATGTATGATTATCATGGTGTTGAAATTCCAGCAAATATTGCAGGAATCATGTTATGTGCGATTTTATCTGATACGGTAATTTTTAAATCACCTACTTGTACTCCAATTGATATGAAAATTGTTAAAGAGTTAGCAGTAATTGCTGGTATTGAAGATTTTGCAGCTTTAGGAATGGAGATGTTTAAAGTTAAATCAGCAGTTGAGGGAGTTCCAGTTAGAGAACTTATATTAAGAGATTATAAACCTTTTGATATGCATGGAAATGCTGTTGGAATTGGACAATTAGAAGTTATTGATTTGGCTATTTTTGATTCAATTAAAGATGATTTAGAGGCGGATTTAGAAGAGTTAAGAGCAGAAAAAAATCTTCATACAGCATGTTTAATTCTAACTGATATTATGAAAGAAGGTTCAGAAATACTTGTAGCTTCTGTTGATAATTCAACTTTTGAAAATGCCTTTGGCGTTGAATTAGTTGATGGAAAAGTTTGGTTAGACGGTTGTCTTTCTAGAAAAAAACAAATTATTCCTTTCTTAGAACCAGCATTCGCATAAAATATTAAAATAAGTCTTTCTTAGACTTATTTTATCTTCTCTTTTTTCTTAAATAAATTAAGCCCAGAATAGATAGAATCTACTCTTAATAATTAAATTGGTGAATTATAAATATTAATTCACGGGAAATAGGTGTAAATCCTATACTGCCCCCGCAACGGTAATATGTATATAGTAGAATTATCTATTATACTAAAGCTTTAACCACTGTCATTTTGATGGGAAGGGAAGTTTTTAGTTTGTAAAAATACATTAAGTCCGGAGACCGACCTTTTTAATTTTTTCAATGCAAATCAGGCGGGGTGACCTGAAAGAAGACATACTTAATTTTATTACTTATATTAGTTTTTCTACAACCCTAGTTGATTCTTGTATTAATTTATATATTAATAGGAAGTTTCATGTTTTTATTTAAACATTTTTTTATGTTTTGTCTTATGTTTATTTTTACTATAAATATTTTTGCTATAGAAAATAGTAAATCTATTTTTGTTGTTGTGTCAGATAGATCAACACCTAGTTTAAATGCTGGTGCTAATAATTATTTAAAAAATTCAAAAGATAAAATTTCTGTTCGTTCTGTTTCACAAGTTTTAAATATGAGTGATAAAGAACTTCAATCGCAAATAAATAAAGCTGAAGTAGTTTTATATACATCAGTTTTTGGAGATGTAGTTGAAAAACTATTGTCAAAAAATTATAAGAGTGTTAACACTGTAGTTTCTCTTCAAGGGGATAGAAGACTCTTATCTTTAAATAAAGATATTTCAAAAGCAAAATTTACTTCAATTCCAACAAAACTATTATCAAAAGATAAATCACAGAAATCATATTTAGAGTTTTTAAGTAAAAAACAAGAAGAGTTCAAAGAGTATTCATATTATTTGCAAGCAAGAGCTTATTGGGATAATAGGGGAAGTGAGAATATCTCAAATCTATTTTATTTTTTATCAAGTAATACTTTAAATAAAACATTATGGCCAAAGATTTTAGAGTTAAAAAATGTAAGATATTTTTTAAATGCAAATGCTTCAAAAACTTATGATAGTGTTTCTGAATTAAAAAAAGATTTAACAGAAGATAAAAATATTTTGATTATTTTAGATAATGATAGAGCTGATAATTCTAGTGATTGGAAAGTTCATGAAGAAATATATTCACAATCTAATCTTCAAGTTATTTCAATTCTTAGTTCTTGGGGGAACCCAAGTTTTAAAGCAGTTAAGAGTTTAGAGAACTTAACTAATAATTTAAATAAAAAACAAGTATTTTCGATTATCTCTTTACAAGATTTTGTAATAGGTGGAGGAGAGTCTAGAGAAGAAGTAACCAAAAGTTTAGAAAGATTAAATATTCCAGTTTTAAAAGCTCTTAGAGTATTAGATACAAATGCTTTGTCTTATTCTTTATCTTCTCAAGGTTTACCTGTAAACTCTGTTCATTATAGAGTTTCAATGCCTGAACTTCAAGGTATTGGACAAGTTTATATTCTAGCTATGAATAATGACTCTTCAATTGATTCAAAAACTGGTGCTTTAGTTCTTGATTCAAAACTAATGAAAGAAGAAATCAAAAATATAATTAAAAAATCAAAAGCATGGATGAGTTTAAAAACAAAAGAAAATAAAGATAAAAAACTTGCAATTATTTATTATAATCATCCTCCTGGACGTCATAATATTGGAGCAGATAATCTTAATGTTCCTAAATCACTTTTTAAAATTTTACAAGAGCTTCAAAGTAAAGGTTATGATGTTGGGGTTCTTCCAAATAGTAGTGAAGAGTTATTAGACCTTTTACAAGAAAAAGCTGTAAATTTACCAAATGATAAAAAAGTTTTAAAAGAACAAAGTTCAAAAGTTGCAAAAGTTAATTTAGAGGATTATTCTAAGTATTTTAAAACACTTCCTCTTGATATTCAAGCCGAAATGAAATATGGACCACTTTCGGCACTTCATGAAAAAATTGTTAAGTTTTTAAATGATGAAATAAAAGAAGTGAAAAGTTCAAATAAGGCTAACTCTTATAAAGCTATAAAAGATTATATGAATAAAACAATATCAAACTTACATCATGCTTTAGATGGAGTAAGAAGTAAAAGTAGACAAAGATCTATTAATTTATTAGAACAATTAGAAGATGAATATGAGCATATATTAAAACAAAGTATTGAAGAAAAAGAGTTTAACTACAAGAGTTCTACTGCACTAAAAAATGCAATAATCAAAATGGAAATTGAAGGATTAAAAGGTTGGGGTGAAGCACCTGGAGAAGTTATGGTTTGGGAAGATGAACTATTAGTGCCTTCTGTAATTTTTGGAAATATAATCTTAGCTCCACAACCCCCAAGAGGTTGGGAGTTAAATGAGGAGTTACTTCATGCAAATCTATCTTTTCCTCCAACACATCAGTATTTAGCCTTTTATTATTATATGAAACAACAGTTTAAAGCAGATGGTATTATTCATGTTGGACGTCATTCAACTTATGAGTTTTTACCAAGAAAAAGTGTTGGATTAAGCGCTAGTGATTATCCATCCTTAATTATTGAAGGAATACCAAGTATTTACCCATATATTGTTGATGGTGTAGGTGAAGGTATTCAAGCAAAAAGAAGAGGTCAGGCTATTATGATTGACCATTTAACTCCACCACTAGCAACTACAAAACTTTATGATAATTTATTAAAACTAAGACAGTTAATTGAAAGTGCTGAAGCTGCAAGTGATGATAATATTAGAAAAAATGCAATTAACAAAATTAAAACTTCAATTGATAAAATGAATTTACGAGCTGAGTTAGTCGAGAGTATGGATGAAGAACTAAAGGTTCGAGGTATTGGTTTTGATGAAGTTGATGATGAATTTTTACTTCATGAAGTTGGTCATTATCTAACGCATTTACAAGAAGAGTTTATGCCTTTAGGTTTACATACTTTTGGTCAAGACTGGAATAAAAAAGCAATTGATACGATGATTACTTCAATGAGTAAAGAATCCCAAGTTTCAGAAGAAACTAAAGCTAATCTTATTATTTCTCCAAAAAAAGAAATAGATGCTTTATTAAATGCCTTAAATGGTGGATATATAAGTGCAGGAAAAGGTAATGACCCAATTAGAACAGCAGATGCACTTCCAACAGGAAGAAATTTTTATGCATTAGATGGAAGTTTAATTCCTTCAACTATTGGCTATGAGACGGGTTTAAAATTAGCAAAAGAAATTAGAGAAAAGAAAGAAAAAACATCTTCAAAGAAAGAAGCAATAATCCTTTGGGCTTCTGATACAGTAAGAGATGAAGGTACAATGATTGCCTTTT
>NZ_WFKJ01000055.1 GCF_009208075.1 Poseidonibacter ostreae
AAAGAAATGAAAAAGAATTTAACTAGAAGAGATGCATTTAAACGTCTAGGTGGAGCAACATTTGCTGGATTTGCAGCTTTAAATACAACAAATGTATTTGCAGCTTCAGAAAAAAAAGGTAAAGCTTTTAAAATTGGATATGTTAGTCCTCAAACTGGACCTCTAGCTATCTTTGCTGAACCTGATAAGTTTACTTTATCACAAGTAAAAGAAGCAACAAAAGATGGAATTACAATTAATGGAGTTAAACATTCTATTGAAATAATCTATAAAGATAGTCAGTCAAATTCAAATAGAGCATCAGAAGTTGCTTCACAACTAATCCTAGATGATGAAGTTGATTTAGTAATTGCTGCAAGTACACCTGCAACTACAAATCCTGTTGCTGATCAGTGTGAGATAAATGGAATCCCTTGTTTAACAACAGATACCCCATGGCAACCTCACTTCTTCGGACGTGGAGGAGATCCAAAGGAAGGTTTTGAATGGACTTATCATTTCTTTTGGGGATTAGAAGATGTAATTGGTTCATTTACAAATCTTTGGGAGCAAGTACCAACAAATAAAGTTATTGGTGTTTTATTCCCTAATGATTCAGATGGTAATGCATGGGCAGATAAAAAACATGGATTCCCTCCTGTTTTAGAAAAGATGGGATATAAAATTGTAGATCTGGGAAGATATCAATCTCCATCAAGTGATTTTTCATCTTTTATTTATGAGTTTAAAAAACAAGGTGTTGAAATTGTAACAGGAGTTATACCACCACCTGATATGGCAAATTTCTGGAATCAAGCAGGTCAACAAGGATTTAATCCAAAAATTGCAACTATTGCAAAAGCTAGTGAATTCCCAATTGCTATTGAACCATTCGGTGATAGAGCGAATAATTTAAGTGTTGAAGTATGGTGGTCGCCGAATCATCCATTTACATCAGGATTAACTAATCAAACATCGGCACAACTTGCACAAGCATATACAGAAGCTACAAATAAACAATGGACAATGCCGTTAGGTTTCAAACATGCATTATTTGAAGTTGCAATTGATGTATTAAAAAGATCTGAAGGTCCTGGTAAACTTGAATCAATCAGAGATGCTATTGCAAATACTGATTATTCATCAATTGTCGGACCTGTTAACTTTAAAACAGGACCAGTTCCAAATATTAGTAAAACACCTTTAGTATCTGGTCAATGGAAAAGAAAAGGTAAAAACCTTGAACTAGAAATTGTTGAAAATTCTCAAGCAAAATCTATTAAAGTTCAAAGCAAACTATCTCCTATTAATTAAAAATAGAAGAACAATATAAAGTTCATAATATTTATATTATGAACTTTAAATAAATTTAATTATAGGAGTTTTTTTTGAGTTTACTAAAAGTACAAAATGTTTCCAAAAGCTTTGGATCTTTAAAAGTAACAAATGATTTATCCTTTGAACTAAAAAGAGGAGAAGCTATTGGTATTTTAGGACCAAATGGCGCAGGTAAAACTACACTTTTCAATCTTATTTCAGGAGATATAACACCTGATAGTGGAGAGATATTATTTAATGATAAAAGTATTTTAGCCCTATCTTCATCGGATAGATGTGTAGCAGGATTTGGAAGAACTTATCAAATTCCTCAGCCATTTGAAGGAATGAGTGTTTTTGAAAATGTTTTAGTAGGTGCTGTTTATGGAAATAACTATTCAGAAAAAGAAGCAGAAGAATTGGCTCTTTATGTATTAGAACAAACGGGATTAATAGATAAAGCTGAAGCACTTGCAGGAACATTGTCATTGTTAGAGCGTAAAAGGTTAGAACTTGCAAAAGCATTATCAACACAACCAAAAGTTTTACTTTTAGATGAAATTGCTGGAGGGTTAACAGAACAAGAAGTTTTTGAGTTGATTGAATTAATTAAAGATATAAGAAAAGCAGGTGTTTCAATTATTTGGATTGAACATATTGTTCATGCTCTTTTATCTGTTGTTGATCGTTTAATTGCAATTAACTTTGGAGAACTTTTAATTGAAGGTACTCCTGAAGATGTTATGAATAGTTCTGAAGTTAAAGAAGTATATATGGGGATTGAATAATGAGTATTTTAGAGTGTAATAACCTTATTGCAAAATATGGTGATTTTCAAGCATTATTTGGAATTGATTTTCATTTAGATGAAGGTGAGACTGTAGCAATAATTGGTTCAAACGGAGCTGGAAAATCAACATTTTTAAAATCTATTACTGGTTTAATTAGTGTTGACACTACTTCTATAAAACTAAATAATAAAGATATAGGTGGCGTTGAAGCTGATGAAATAGCAAAACTAGGAATTTCTATGGTTCCAGAAGGAAGAAAACTTTTCCCAAGTTTAACTGTTGAGGAAAATCTTTTAATAGGAAAAGAATCACAAAGAGAAGGGAAATGGACTCTTGAAAAAATATATGAAATTTTTCCTATTTTAAAAGAGAGACGATTATCACCAGGAACTGCTCTTTCTGGTGGGCAACAACAAATGGTTGCAATTGGTAGAGGATTAATGTCTAATCCAAAAGTTTTACTTTGTGATGAAATTTCATTAGGACTTGCACCTGTAATTGTAAAAGATATCTATGCAATTTTTCCTGAAATTAAAAAAGAAGGTATTTCAATTGTAATAGTTGAACAAGATATAAATCAAGCACTTAAAGTTTCAGATCGTGTTTACTGTTTTCAAGAAGGAAAAGTTTCACTTCAAGGAAAACCAAGTGACTTAACACATGATGAAATATCTCAAGCGTATTTTGGAGTTTAAAAATGATTGAATGGCTAAATGTAATTATTCAAGGGATATTACTTGGTGGTCTTTATGCATTATTTGCAACGGGACTATCATTATCTTTTGGAGTAATGAGAATAATAAATATGGCACATGGAGACTTTATTATAATGTCTGCATATCTTGCCTTTGCAGTTGTGCACCCTTTAGGAATAAATCCTTTTTATACAATATTATTAATAGTTCCTTTAATGGCATGTTTTGGTTATGTATTACAAAAACTAGTATTAAATAAAACACTAGGAAATGATATATTAGCACCGTTACTTGTAACCTTTGGTATGTCAATTATAGTACAAAATTTACTTTTAGAAATATTCTCTGCAGATTTTAGAGGATTAAATGCTGGAGCTGTTGAAGTATCAAGTATTCAATTAGTAAGTGATATTGCAATTGGTGTTTTTCCTTTGCTTACTATAGTAATTGCAATAGCAGTTATCTTTGGACTACAATATATATTCTATAATACGAAGTTAGGTATATGCTTTAGAGCTACTTCAGATGACCATGTTACAGCACAATTAATGGGTATTAAAACTAAGCATATTTATGCGATGGCAATGGGATTAGCTCTTGGAGTTACTGCAATTGCTGGTGTACTTTTAGCAATACGTACAAACTTTGACCCAGCAGCTGGACCCTTACAATTATTATATGCTTTTGAAGTTGTAATTATTGGAGGACTTGGTTCTTTTTGGGGAACACTAATTGGTGGAATAATATTAGGTGTAGCACAAACAATTGGTTCAAATATTAACCCAGGATGGGGAATATTAGCAGGACATCTTGTGTTTATTATTATATTAATGATTAAACCTAATGGTTTATTTCCAAAAACTAAGGAGAAATAAATGGAATCAGTTTCATCAAAATATGAAATTACTAGAGGTAATAAATTAACTAAAGGTTTTTCAATATTTACAATAATATTTATAATTTTCTTAATATCAACTCCTTGGTGGCTTGGACGTGCTGATATAAGAAAAGTTACTGAATTTTTATATATTTTATCTATTGCACAAATGTGGAATTTACTCGCAGGTTATGGAGGGTTAGTATCAGTTGGTCAACAACTATTTATTGGAATTGGAGCATATTGTTTAGTAATATTCTCCTATAAACTTGGAATTGATCCATTTTTAGTAATACCTATTGCGGGGTTAGTTTCATTAATTGTAGGATATTTTGTATCAAAAGTTGCATTTAGACTAAAAGGTGTTTATTTTGCTGTTGGTACTTGGGTTTTAGCTGAAACATTCAGACTATTATTTTCAAATTCTTCTTGGTTAGGTGGAGGTTCAGGTTTATCAATTACAAAAACAATGAAAGGAATTCCAACTTGGTGGAGAGAATCTTTAACACTTTGGTTTGCAATTCTTTTGGGTATAGGTTCAGTAATCTTAGTTAATTATCTTTTAAGATCAAAATATGGGATTTCATTAACTGCTGTTAGAGATAATGAAGTAGCATCAGAAAGTCTAGGTATAAAAGTAAAAAAGGTAAAACTATTTGTATATTTAACTGCTGCATTTGTAACGGGAATGGCCGGAGCATTAATATTTATTACAAAATTAAGAGTTTCTCCTGAAGCTGCTTTTTCCATTGAATGGACTGTAATTATGTTTTTTATAGTTGTAATTGGAGGAATTGGAACAATCGAAGGTCCAATTATTGGTACCATCGTTTATATAACAATGAGAGAAACAATGGATGACTTAGGAACTTGGTATCTTATTGTATTAGGACTATTTACAATAATTATTATGATTAAAGCACCTCAAGGATTATGGGGACTTATTAAGAGTAAATTTAATAATATACACTTCTTTGCAATAAAACGACATGTTAAAAAGAGGGAATAACTAAAATCACTTCTCAAGAAGTGATTTTATATTAACTCAAAAATCATCCTTATACTTAACAAAAAAGGGATTAAAGAAAAAAGCCTTTTCATTAATGATACATCAAATCGATGCAAAAGTTTTACGCCTATGGGAGCAGTTAAGTAACTAGTTATCCCAACAAATAATAAAGCAGGCAAACTAACATAACCTACTAATAATTGATCAAATGAATTATATGACCATCCATTTACAATATATCCTAATGTTCCAGATATTGCAATAAATAAGCCCAAACTCGAAGATGTAGCAATGGCTTTTTTGATATCAATATTTTGAAGTAATAGATAGGGAACACTTAAAATTCCACCACCTATTGAAACCAATGCGGATAAACCACCAATTAATGAACCTGCAAAAAATTGTATTTTTTTATTGAAAACTTTTTTCTTTATATCTGACTCATTGTTTAAAAACATTTTAATTGAGGAATAAAGCATAAAAGATGTAAATATTATTGATAGTGTTACTGAATTTAATAGAGAAGCAATAAAAGTTGATAAAAAAGTACCAACAAAAATACCAGGTACCATCATCTTAGAAATATTCCAGATAATAGCCTTCTTTTTTTGTTGAGCTAAAACACTTGATAAAGAAGTAATTACAATTATTGCCATTGAAGTACCCAATGCAAAATGTACCACATTTTGCTCATCTATACCCTGCAATAAAAATATTGATGTTAAAGAAGGAACAATAATTCCCCCTCCACCAATACCAAATAATCCAGATACAACTCCAACTAATCCACCTAATAAAATCAACTGAAGTATCATTTCTAAATCTAGCATAACATTTCCTTTCTAATAAATGTAAATATTCTAAGTATCTAAAGTTGTTTATTAGCGGTCTTATGTAGCAAAGTAACCCACCAAAAACCCTTTAAAATCTAGTATTTATCTAGTCTAAACGATATAATTACACATAACTTAAATATATACATACATAAACTTTTTAAAGTTTAGTAGTATCGGCATTTAGTGCCAGAAAGGACACATTATGGGTAAACATCCACTATACAATCAAACAGGACTACAAAAGAACAATAAATCTCATGTTTTATATGCTTTAGCTGATAAACAAATGGAACTAAAACAGATTCAAGATGAATACGAAGCTAAAATATCAAAAATAAAATCAGATTTGGAAGCTATGGAGCAAGTTATCTGTTTGTTTGATGGTGATTGTGATAAAACTATTAAAAAACTCAATGTAAAATTTTCAAATAGAAAGCCTAGGGCGAGAAACAGTCATTTTATTAATGGTGAGTGTAAAAAGTTAGTATTGTCGGTTCTTAGAACCTCTACAGGACAATTAACAACAAGTGATATATCTTTAAAAGTTCAAGATTTAAAAAAGATTGATAAAAGTGATAATGCTCTGAATAAAAATATCCAAAAAATTGTAGTTCAGATTTTAAGAACTCTTGAAAAATCTCAAATTATCGAACAAGTTGGTAAGGATGGTTTATCTATTATTTGGAAGATAAAGAACTAAGCTACAAGTCGCTCACTTGTTCTTTTGCTTTCGTTGGTGCTATTCTATCACATCAACTACAGTTCCGAATCTATAAATAATAAGCAGTTATCATTTATTTAACGATTCTCACCTATCGGTACTAAGCTACCAATCTTTCAGATGTACGCTTATTACCTTGCCAATATCCTGTCCACTCATTATGAGTAGGTGTATTGATAGATTTTCTAGCTATATCAAACATCATAGCTCCATTTGATACTCTTCTATTATCTTCTCTATATGCAATTTCATTTACATAGTTAGATAAGTATAAATTACCTAATTTATGACATTGACCGTATTGTAATCTTCTAAATCTAGAGAAAAATGATTCTGCTTGATTTGAACACTCTCCATTTTCCCCAACATAAGCAATTGAATGGTCTCCTTTGATTGAGTTATACCATGCTTCTAAATTATCATATCCAATAGCACCATCACTATGGATAGTTGAATTTAACTCTATATTATTTTTAGCAAAAGTATCAATAGCTAATGTAGATTCACCTTTAGATATACAAGTTACAGTTTTATTAGCTCCTACACCATCTGTATCTCTTTGACGAGCTACTAATACACATCTTTTATTTGGATTGGCATTAGCAGATAATCTTAAATCTAATCTATCCTCTTTTTTGTTCTCTGGTCTAGTTTTACCAACATAACAACCATCCATCTCAACTGTACCAGATAATTTACTATTTGATTGATTATCCATTAAAGAAGCACGAAGTTTGTGAACTAAAACAAAAGCTGTTTTATATTGAACTCCTAAAGCTCGTGACATTTGAGATGCACTAATACCTTTAACTGCATTAGTAAATACAATAATAGCCATTAGATAATCTCTTAACTCTAATTTATGATTAGCAAATAAAGTACCACTTGTAACTGTATATTGTTTTCTACAAGCTTTACATTTATATCTTCTAATTGATTTACCTGTTTTAGATGTTGTATTAATTGTATATGATTCAGTACATCCACAATTTGAACATACAGGTTTACCGTTCGTTGAATCCCATCTTAACTTTTCAAAAGTAACTCTAGCTTCCTCCTCACTCATTCTTGCAACTTCTAATTCAGATATTGTTCTTGATTTTGCTGTTAGTAAAAAGTGTTGTGCCATCTCATGTTCCTTTTAATTGTTTTATGAGTATATTATATCATATATGATTAAATATGTCAATCCTAAATTCAATTAATTTCATAATATATGATTAAAATTCTTGACAAAAGATTAATTAAAAGATATTATATGCAATACTGAATTTATAAGGATATTTATGGATTGGAAAAATAAAGCTAAATCAATGATTAAATCAGAGTTAGCAAAACAAGATATAGACTATATAGAATTATCTAAAAGACTAAAAAAGATTGGAGTGGAAGATACTCAGATTAATTTAGCTAATAAGATAAATAGAGGCACTTTTAGCTTTTTATTTGCATTGCAGGTATTTGAAGTTATTGGATTAAAAAATTTAAGATTAAAGGACTAGTGTGATTAAAACAGAAGACGTAATCAGAGAAGAAGCAGGTAAAATACTAGGTTTTGGAAATACAGATACTGCAGTAAGTGGTGTTGGTCAAATCACATCGTTTAATCAGTTGGGCTTTATAGGTGTAAAAGATAGACCAGATGGATGGTATTTACCAAATGAAAGTACTTTTCCTGCAATTATATTGGAGGCAAAAAGTGAAAAATTTACAATAAAAAAAGCACACACAGAAGAATTGTTAAAAAATATAGCTATAGTAGAAAAAAAATATCATAAAAATATTGGTATTGTATATAATGGAGTTAGTGTAAAAATCTATAAAAATGGCGTTTTTTTACAAGATGAAGATGAACTCAAAAACAAAGAGTATTATTTAAGTTTATTTACTAAAAATAAAATAGATACACAAAAGATTTATAATCTTACAGCAAGAATCAATAATAATCTTCACTTTAAATTTGGAATAAAAAATTTATACCACAGAATGGTATTTACTGCTTGTGCATTAGTAGCTAAAAGGTATGGTTCTATATTAGTAAAAGGAATGAATTATACTACTTTTCATACTTCAATTCATACTACACTTGCAAAAAGCTTTGAAGAGGCAAGGAGACAAAATATTAAATTAGATATTTTACTTGAAGCTTATTCTTCGATCAAAATGAATATTAACGAAAATCAAGAAGCAATTAATGATTTTATTGAAGCTGTTTGCGATATAAGTGATAACATAAATAGTGATTTTTGGAATGGTGAAGATGTTATGGCAATCTTCTTTAATGAGTTCAATAGATACAAGGGGAAAAGTGAAAGTGGACAAGTCTTTACTCCAGACCACATTACAAGTTTAATGTATAAGATTATTGACGTAAATAAAGATGATTACATTCTCGATGCTGCATGTGGAAGTGGGGCTTTTCTTGTAAAATCTATGTGTAACATGATTAAAGAAGCAGGAGGAAATTCTACAGATAAAGCCAAAGTTATAAAACAAGAGCAACTCTTTGGTATTGAAATGGATAAAGAAATTTACGCTTTGGCTTGTGCAAATATGATTATCCACAAGGATGGGAAAACTAATTTAGAACAGTTAGATGCTCGTAGTAGTGAAGCAAAAGCATGGATAAGAAATAAGAAAATTACAAAAGTTCTAATGAATCCTCCTTTTGAAAACAAATACGGATGTTTAGATATCGTTTTAAATGTATTAGAAAGTGTAGATAGGGATAAAACATGTGCTTTCATTATGCCAGATAACAAATTGGAAGCAAATATAAAAAAAGCAAAAAAAATACTTTTAAATCACTCTTTAATAAAAATTATTAAGTTGCCAAATGAAATATTTAGTGGAGTAACAACTAGTATTTTTATTTTCAAAAGTGGGATACCCCAAAATAATAAAAAAATATTTGCATGTGCTATCTTGGAAGATGGACTTAAAACAATTAAAAATCAAGGAAGACAAGACATACAAAACAATTGGGAAGATATTGAAAGATATTGGATTGATGTGATATATACTCAAAGTGGTGACAAAACGATTCAATGGCTAAATCCAAATGAAAATTTAAGTTATAAAATTGAAGAAGAACCATTTGAGATAGATACTCAAGATTTTAAAAAAATTGTTTTGAATCATTTACTTTTTAAATTTAATATAAATCCTGATAGATTTAAAAATAAAATACTCGATTTTCTTTTATATAACAATACAGATGATATTGACAAGAAATTTATAAATACAATAAAATCTAATATAGCAGATGAAAATCAATCATCAACTATTGCTGTAAATAAATGGAAAAAGTTTTTAATATGTGGAGAAAAAGGGATTTTTAATCTAATTCATCCAAAACCTCGTAAATCTACCGATTACTTAGAACACGGAGCCATTCCTTTTGTTGCATCAGGAGCTTTTAATAATGGTATAGAAAAATATGTTAAAACTGATGAAAGTCTTGATAAAGGAGGTTGTATAACTGTTTCCGCAATAGGTGGATTTTCTTTTTATCAAGAAAAGGATTTTATTGGTCGAGGCGGAGCTGGATCTGCTATTAAAATATTATATAATGAAAATTTAAATGAAAAGAATGCTTTGTTTATATGCTCTGTTTTACAGAAGAAGTTATCCAAATATGATTTTAATATAATGCTTTCTGGTGCGAAATTAAAAAAAGAATATATTACTTTACCAATTAATGAAGAAAATAAAATTGATTGGTTATATATGGAAAATTATATTAATAATTTATATGATAGCTTGTCATCTTGGATTTAGAATAATGAATAAAGAACCATCAGAATTAAAAATAAACTATAACCATGAAACAGGTGTAATATCTCTACAAGCTTATGATGAGGGCTTTTTTAATTGGGAGAAAGATATTACCCAAGATATAATGGAGATAGCAGTTGAAAAACTCTTTGATGATATGGATTGTCCTGCTAACGGTGGGGTTATCCAATTAGAACGTGTTAATGATAAAAGAAATGGTGTTAATAAAATATTAGCAGAAGTAATTAATAAAAAGTAAAAGGGTCATATTATGAAAAATGAGATAGATTTAGAACGAATGCAAAAACAGTAGCATTTATATTTATAATAAATAAGGATGCCTCTATGTTTATAGCAGGAGATATTGCAGAAAAGCTAAATGATTTTATTTCAAAAGATACAGTATCTTATTTTGATATCCAGACAAGTGATAATCTAAATAGAGAACAAATTGCCTATAGAGTATTATTAACAGGAATATCAGAATAATATTCCTGTAATTCAGATAAAAATTAGGTTTTTATTTGGGTTACTCTGCTACATAAGACCGTTTATTAGTCATTGATAAAGAAGTGAATCAATTTATTCTTCAGAAAAAAAGTCTACTAAAAGTTTATTAAATCTTTTATTATGCTCAATTTGTGTCCAATGACCACATTCTCCAAAAATATGAAGTTGCGATTTTTTTATTAATTGATTTAATTTAATAGAATTTTGAAGAGGGATAACTTTATCTTCTCTTCCATGAACAATTAAAGTATCATGCTTAATATTTTTTATATCATTCTCATCACTTGATAATAAATCAATACCATTTTGTCTTGGAGTTGGAAACATCGAAGAAAATGATTCTTGAAAACCTGGACGAACACTTGCTTCGTATCTTAGTTTGGCTAAATCATCACTTACTAATTCTCTATTGTATGCAAAAATATCAAGTAATTCCTTCATATTTTCAATACTTGGAGTATATCCCCAGACTTTATCTAAACCATAAGTTAAATCAAAATCAACACCTGCTGCACCCATTAAAACAATTTTATTAAATCTTTCTGGATATTTTATTGATAAAGAAAGAGCAAGTGCTCCTCCAAAAGAATTACCAACAAGATTTATTCTTTCTATTTCTAAAGCATCCATTAAATCTATTGTTTGTTGAACCCAAATATCCATACTATAAACCATATTTTTAGGTCTATCAGAATAACCAAAGCCTACCATATCAGGTGCAATAACTCTAAACTTTTCTGAAATACTAGGCATACATAATCTCCAATTTGCAAAAGCTGAAACACCAGGACCTGAACCATGTATAAACATAATTGGCTCACCTTCACCTATATCATGATAATTTGTATTGAAACTTCCTGTTTTGATTTTTTTTGCTATTTCTGGATTTGACATCTTTTTCCTTAATTATTTAATATATATCTGTTTTATATTGATTTAAATAAAGGACTTTTCACTTCTTCTTTATATAAATCAGCTCTTGAAAAGAATTTTTCTGTATGAATATCTTTTTCAAATAGTCTTCCTTGCATAAGTGCTGTTATACAAGCATCACTCATCATAGGAGGTCCACAAAGATAAGCTTTATTTCCTGCAAATTGATTATCGTATATTTTTTTAGCAACATCATTTGTAAAACCTATTTCACCTGTCCAGTTTTCATTTTTATTATCAGATAGCACAGGAATATATCTAAAGTTTTCATGTTTACTTTCTAAACCTCTAAACATATCTGCATAATATAATTCTTCTTCATTTCTAGCACCATGAAAAAGAGTAATATCTTGAGTACATCCATTTTCTAATTCATCTAGAATCATTGATTTTGGGCTTGAAAGTCCTGATCCACCAGCAAAAAATATCATTGGTTTTTGGGCACTTCTTTTTACAAAGAATCTTCCAAAAGGTCCTGTGATTTTTCTTCTATCTCCAACTTTTACATTATTATGAATCCAAGGAGTTGCTTCTCCATCTGGAATAATACCAATATTTAATTCAATAACTTTTCCTGTACTTGGCTGATTAGCTAGTGAAAATGCACGTGGTTCATCAAATCCTGGAACATGATAATTTATATATTGTCCTGCTTGGAAATCAATTTCTTCATCAAGTTCAATCCAAAGACCTAAAATTCTAGGTGTTAGCATTTCTCTTTTTACAACTGTACCCATAATATCTTTTATAGGAATTGATCTTGCATCAACATCAACATCAATCTCAGCTTCAATTACTACATCTTCATCGGCAGTTGCAGTACATGCTAAACAAAAACCATCATCTCTTTCACTCTCCATTAAAGCAAAAGGTGAAGCATCACCTAAGTCTACTTCTCCTTCTAAAACCTCAACTTTACAAGTTCCACAAAGACCATGATTACATGCATGAGGAAGGTAAACACCTTGTCTTAAGGCAGCATCAAGAAGAGTTTGACCTTCTTGAATATCTACTATATCACCTGTTGGTTCTATTTCTAATTTACAAGCCATAATTTATGCTCCTACTTTACCTGTTAAAGAAGGTGTTATAAATTTAACAAGAGATTTATGACCAACACCATTTTCTTTTAAACTTTTTGAAAAATCAGGAACTACAACTTTTCCATCTATTTCCCAAATAACTTCTGTTTTATCAAAATCTAAATCTTTAAAATCTGGTTCAATTTTATATGTTATAGGAATTAAATCAGAAACTATCGCACCAAAAGGCATTTCAGGAGGTAATGGAAATGCTCTTGGAGAGCTAACTACCCTATGTCCATACCAATATAGATATACTAATTGATTACCATGAAAATTTTCTACTTTATCTTTCATTATGATTGGATATTCTCCAATTGATTGAATTGCCATCTTATTCTCCTTTTACTTATTTTTTAATTTATTCCACATAGCTTCATCAGGTGAACCTACATAGTCTAGATTGTCTTGTCCATGCTCAATTTTATACCATTTTAAAACTTCTGGTATAGTTGCACCTCCGCAATTTCCTTGGAATATTTGATGTGGAGGTAACCAAGATTGAACATATTTTTCAGGTTGTGCATCAAATATCTCTTTACATCCATCAGAACAAGTATGGAAAATCTCACCATTATATTCAGATGTTTTATGAGTATAAACATGTGGATTTCCACCCTCAATATCTGTAAACCCTAATGGAATTTGACAAGTTTGACAAATTTGAGGTAGTGTTTCTGAATAATATCTTTCCCCTTTTTCTTGTAAAGCTATATATCTTTCAAACATTGGTCTATAATATTTATCAAAAGTATCTGGATATTTTTCACTTAACCAATTCATTTTTTGCTCATCTGGCATCCAAATATGCAATGCCATTGCATTTGTATGATTATATAACATATTCCAAAACTGATGAGACACGTGTCCTTTTTCAGCAACAATTGTATTTAGTAAATCTGTTGGTAATTTAATTCCATATTTCTCTAAATCTTTATAAAGTGCTATACAGTTTTGTTCAATATATAATTCAACTGCTTCAGACCAAGAAGTGGGAGAGTTAGGAAGCATATAATCCATCATTGTTGATACAAGACCTAACATTCTATAACCTCTCCATAGCCATTTATCCATCCATTTTTGAACAATAGGTACATTGTCTGCATCTTGTTCTAGCATAAATTTAATTGCTGAAAGTCCAAGTGTCATATGTCTTGACTCATCACTTTGTGCTGAAAATCCAAATGTAACAGTTGCCATATCACCATTGTATGCAGCTCCACTCATAAAAGGCACAAAAAGTAAACTTGTTAATACAAACTCAAAAGAGAATGAAATAGCTGTTAAATACTCAAAAGGTCCAGCTGTACTTGCATCATCAGCAAAAGATTTTGGAACAGATAAATACCAAACTCTATCACGCAAAGTAGTATGTTCACTAAAGCCATCAAAATATTTATTATAATGACTCATAGTATGAACTTGAGTTTGGTAATGTCTTAACTCATCAATAGCTTGCATTTGACAAGCAATTGAAGCACCCTCACCTTTGAAAGCACGAGCTGCGTGTGAAAAACCTTGAACAACTTTATACTCAAGTGGTGTTACAGCTGTTAAAAATAGTTTTAGTGCATTTACATATCTAGCATCTGAAATATTTTTTTGTGCATTATTTTGAGCAAATGCATCAATAATTGAATAAAGTTTTTTATCTTTTTCAGCCTGTAATTTCCAGTAAGAATCCATAGTCATTTTAAATGGATCTTCCCATGCTTCCCAATCGTGAATTTTTAATCCTTCCATTTCTAAATATGGAAAAACATCTTCTTCTTTTTGATAAGTTGGATCCCAACCAAGTCTTGTCATATATTTATATGCATCTTTTTTATTTAATCTTTTTTTTCTTTGATTTACACTCATAATATCTCCCTTTATTTTATAAATATTTATTAATTATTCCAATAAACGATAAATTCGTCATCTGTTTCATCAACTTGACCTGCAATAGAAATAAGTGCTAATTGTAACTCTTCAGGATCCCAAGCTCTTCCTAAATGCTCCGATACAGTAGAAGCTTTTACTACAATTCTTTCAGCTCGTTCTATTTGAATCATTGCTGGTTTATTTGTAATTACAACACCTTCATTATCTTCTCTTATTGCTTCTGCAATTGCTCTTCCATCTTCTGTAGATTGAAGGCATAATAACGCGATACTAGCTGACATTTAATTTCCTTTTAAATTTATTTTAAATTTTTATAAAGTTATTCCAGATTTATTTAATCTGTTAATTAACTCCAACTTAGTAGAAGACAATAATTCACTTGCATTTACTGAAAACTCTGATAATGGTTCCATTGCATCTTCCATAATCTCAATATCTTCTTTAATCCATTGAATTAATAATTCTTTATTTTCACTAGATTCATTTGCCATAACTTTAATAACACTATCTAACCATTTAACTGTTTCTTCATACCATGAAGTAATAAATTCACTAAGCATTGGCACTACCATTTCTTCATTCGCAGCCATCTCTTTTGAAAATTCATTAATCATTAAAGGAATAACAAAAGCATCAAAAACTACATTTTGTTTAACAAATAATCTAATTGGGTCTTTAACAACTAAAGAGTCTTCAACAGCTTTTCTTAATCCTTGCCATTTAGAATCATTCATCCAAGCTTCTTTACCTGAATCAAGTTTTGTAACATCATTATTACCAAGTAATAAAATCATTTTTGTTATATGCTGTGCCATTCCTAGCCTATCTTCTGCATGAAACATAGTAGCTGACATCATTGCTGTTCCATAAACTCTATCTACAATTGCAAGATTATTCATATTTGCACCATATTCATAATGTCTTAATGGTGTAAGAAAATCAAAAGCTTTTTGTAAATTTTCTTGTTTTATAAAATTAACTAAAGACCTTTTTTCGATGAAATCAAAACTTTGTAAATTTGCAGCATTTTGAGATGCTCTAGTTGATACATAAGTCATATAATGAAATTTTCTTGGATCTAATAAATCATACCAATCATTCATTTTAATTTTAGTTCTAGCCTTATCATAAATCTCAAATTCAGGTTCCCACTGTGGTCGGTAATGAAAGTTTTCAGTTGGTTGTGCATCATACATAGATTCTTCATATCTTGATGCTGGTCTATCTTCACCTAATCTTCTAGCAACATTTCCAAAAGTATGTCTTTTGGGTTCTATTTCAACACTTGCAATATTTAATTCCATATTTCTTCCTTAATTTTAATTTAATCCAAATTGCCAATTTTCATTATCAATTAACACTTCAGCATCTTGCTCTTCTGTAAAAAAAGAGACTCTATTGTTTTGACAGAACTCGATAAAAGCTTTATACGGTAGAATAAGTTCTACGTTCATAGCAGCTTCAGCAATTGCAAAATTAAATTCTACAAATCCATCATCTCTAATTTCCATGATTTGTATAAATTTTTTTTCTTCTGGCATTAGTTCATACATAAAAACTCCTAATAAGATTCCTCTTAGTTTCTAAAACAAAGAAATAGTATGTAAATAAAATCGCAAATTATTCGCAAAAAAAATTAAATAAAAAAAAATTTGATAGAATACAAAGAAAAGAAGGAAAAGATATGATTCCGTTTAAAAAGCATTTGTTTAATAATAAGAATATACCAGTAAAATTTTCTATTTTTTATCTTTTTACGGGTATCTTTGGAATACTTTCATTAGATAAATTTATAAAAGTTTTCTTTCAATACAATAATGTAAGCGAACAAGGACCGCTAACTATTGGTTTATTATTTTTTATATTAATGGGTCTAATAGTTTTTATAATATTAAATCATATGCAAAAAGTTATTAAAAGAATTGATAAGTCCTATAATGATTTAAAAGAGAGAGATAAACAAAGATTAATTCCTTATGAGTTTGCTTTAAACAACTCTGTTGATGCAATTTATTGGTTTACACTTGATGCAAAATTTATCTATGTAAATGAAGCAGCTTGTGAAATGTTAGGTTATACACAAGAAGAATTCTTAGAGATGAATCTTGAAGATATGGATCCACAGTTTACTAGAGAAACTGCAATAAAACGAATGATTGATATAAAAAATACAAAAGATTGGAGATTAGAAACTACACAAAAGAAAAAAGATAATTCTATATTTCCTGTAGAGGTTTCAGGTCATGCTTTTAAACATAATGGAGTAGATTATATCTGTGCTTTTGGAAGAGACATGACACAAAGAATTAATGATAGAAATAGAATAACATCAATAAATCAAGAGTTACAAAAATCTTTAGAAGAGAAAAATATTTTACTAAAAGAGATACATCATAGAGTTAAAAATAATATGGAAATAATCTCATCACTATTATCAATGCAACTTAGACGTGCACAAGATGAAGAAGTAAAATATATTTTAAAACAAAGTAAAAGTAGAATCAATACAATGGCGTTGGTTCATGAGTTTTTATATCTAGGAGAGAACTTAGCTTATATAAATGTACAAGAATACATAAAAAAATTAATTGATGATATAAAAGAGTTATATATCTCACAAAATACAAAACTTAACGTTGAATTACATATTGATAAATTAGTTTTTTCAACAAACAGATGCATACAAATTGGAATGGTATTACATGAATTGTGTGTTAATTCTTTAAAATATGCATTTAAAGAAGATAGAGATAACCTTTTATGTATTCATATGAGAGAAAATGGTGAGAATATACATATAAAGATTAGAGATAATGGTGAAGGCTTAGAAAATATTAAAGAGTTATATAAAAGTGAATCAATTGGTATGCAATTAATTCATTCAATTGTAGAAGATCAACTTGATGCAACAATAGAGTTTATAAATAATAATGGATTAGAATGTAATATCGTATTTCCAAAAGAAGAGGAAGATTTATGAGTAAAGTTAAAATATTAATAGTAGAAGATGAATCAATAATAGCTTTAAATTTAAAAGAGTCACTTCAAGACTTAGGTTATGAACCTTGTGGTATTGCACCCAATAAATGTAAAACTATGAAGATATTAGAAAAAGGGATAGTTCCGGATTTAATATTAATGGATATTTATTTAAAAGGACCTACAACAGGTATTGAACTTGCA